>NZ_JACSZV010000034.1 GCF_014472415.1 Pseudomonas sp. N40(2020) | reverse complement strand
AGCTCCTACAGGGTCGGGTTTACAGGCTGAGGTCGCGGTTCGAAGCTTTGATGAACTCCCGCTTCAACGCTTCAAACGTGTGCACCGCCGGAAACTGCGGGAACTCCCGGATCACATTGTCCGGCGCATGGAACAGAATCCCCGCATCCGCCTCGCCCAGCATGGTCGTATCGTTATACGAATCACCCGCCGCAATCACCCGGTAGTACAGGCTTTTGAACGCCAGCACCGACTGCCGCTTGGGATCTTTCTGTCGCAACTGATAGCTGGTCACGCGCCCGGTTTCATCAGTAATCAGACGATGGCAAAGCAAAGTCGGGAAGCCCAGTTGACGCATCAGCGGCTGGGAAAACTCATAGAAGGTGTCCGACAGAATCACCACCTGAAAGCGCTCACGCAGCCAGTTGACGAACTCCACCGCGCCGTCCAGCGGTTTCAGTGTGGCGATCACTTCCTGAATGTCCGAGAGCTTCAAGCCATGCTCATCAAGGATGCGCAGACGCTGCTTCATCAGCACGTCGTAATCGGGAATGTCCCGGGTGGTGGCCTTGAGGGATTCGATTCCGGTTTTTTCAGCGAAGGCGATCCAGATTTCCGGCACCAGTACCCCTTCAAGATCCAGGCAAGCAATTTCCACAAGACACTCCCGTTTGTATTGATTATTGAGTCGAGCGAGCCCGAACTCTAGCGGCTCCGCCAAAGCCGCGCAACGCACAGCACGTCCCGCCCGGCGCCGCTTTTTGTTACCATCGCCGCCATATAGAGCGCCCAGCGCCACCGACCTGTAGGAAGCCGCCCTGATGAGCCCAACGTTCGATGTCGTGGAACTCGCCACGACCTATGCCAACAAATCCGCCCACGACATCCTGAAACTCGCGTTTGCCGAGTTCGGCGATGACCTGTGGATATCTTTCAGTGGCGCCGAGGATGTGGTGCTGGTGGACATGGCCTGGAAGCTGAACAAGAACGTCAAGGTGTTCAGTCTCGACACCGGCCGCCTGCATCCGGAGACCTATCGCTTTATCGATCAGGTGCGCGAGCACTACAAGATCGACATCGAACTGGTCTCGCCGGACTACACGAAACTGGAACCGTTCGTGAAGGAAAAAGGCTTGTTCAGCTTCTACAAGGACGGCCACGGCGAGTGCTGCGGGATCCGCAAGATCGAACCGCTGCGGCGCAAACTGTCCGGCGTCAAAGCCTGGGCCACCGGCCAACGCCGCGACCAGAGCCCGGGCACTCGCAGTGCCGTGGCGGTGATGGAAATCGACACCGCGTTCTCCACACCGGAGCGCACCCTGTACAAGTTCAACCCGCTGGCGCAGATGACCAGCGAAGAGATCTGGGGCTACATCCGCATGCTGGAACTGCCATACAACAGCCTGCACGAGCGCGGCTTCATCAGCATCGGTTGCGAGCCGTGCACCCGTCCGGTTCTGCCGAACCAGCACGAGCGCGAAGGCCGCTGGTGGTGGGAAGAAGCGACCCAGAAAGAATGCGGATTGCATGCGGGGAATATCATCAGCAAGGCGTAACCCTCTGCCCCGATGATTTCCCCTTGTGCTTTGTGAAACCTCAAAAAATGTGTACACACGAATGTCACCATCAGTGCCATTTATGTGTGCACTTTTTATTTTCGCGCCCTGAAAAGTTACATCCCGCCTGAATCTCACTTCCTTCTGCCCCTCGTCACGATCCCGCGCAAAAAATAAATACCTGACCAATCGGCCAATTTATATCGGCGTCGATTCAGTCACTTAGCAATCAGAAATAACATTTAAAAATAAGCGATGGCCTTCATGGATCGGCAATTGGCACACATCTGGCTTTAGTGCATACATGTTTTGTATACAAAACTGCAAAACATGCACACCTTCGATCCGCAAGCCTGAAGCGCCCTATCCCGTACAGGCTGCAGATGCCCCGTAACCAGTGATGCTTTCACTGCCGCGACGAAGATATGTCGAGCCTGGCGGCTCATGCACAGTCATCGCGGCCCTGAACATCAGGAGCCTGCCGGAATGCGTACAAGTCTCTCCAACAATATCGCGCTGAATCTGCCCTCCTCTGCACTCGATCAACCTTTGCCACATGACGGACTGGTCGAGCCGCTGCATCTGAGCCCTCGTCTGCACAACAGCGATCTGGCACCGACCAAGGCCGAAGGCCGACGCTGGGGCAAATACAGCATCTTCGCCCTGTGGACGAACGACGTGCACAACATCGCCAACTACTCGTTCGCCATCGGCCTCTACGCCCTCGGCCTGGGGGGCTGGCAGATTTTTCTGTCGCTGGGGATCGGCGCGGCGCTGGTGTATTTCTTCATGAACCTGTCCGGCTACATGGGGCAGAAAACCGGGGTGCCATTTCCGGTGATCAGCCGAATCAGTTTTGGCATCCACGGGGCGCAAATTCCTGCGCTGATCCGAGCAGTTATCGCCATCGCCTGGTTCGGGATTCAGACGTATCTGGCGTCGGTTGTTTTCAGGGTTTTACTCACGGCGGTGCATCCCGGCTTCGCGGAATACGACCACAACTCGATCCTCGGCCTGTCGACGCTGGGCTGGGTGTGCTTCGTGGCAATCTGGTTCGTGCAACTGGTGATCCTCGCCTACGGCATGGAAATGGTCCGCCGTTACGAAGGGTTTGCCGGGCCGGTGATTCTGCTGACCGTCGCCGCCCTCGCCGCCTGGATGTACACACAAGCCAACGCGACCATCGCCTGGTCGATCCGCGAACCGCTGAGCGGTGGCGAGATGTGGCGCAACATCTTTGCCGGCGGCGCACTGTGGCTGGCGATCTACGGCACGCTGATCCTCAACTTCTGCGACTTCGCCCGCTCCTCGCCCTGCCGCAAAACCATCAAAGTCGGAAATTTCTGGGGTTTGCCGGTGAACATTCTGCTGTTCGCCGCGATCACCGTCCTGCTGTGCGGTGCGCAATTTCAAATCAACGGCCGGATCATCGAAAGCCCGACCGAGATCATCGCTTCGATTCCCAACACCTTCTTTCTGGTGCTGGGTTGCCTGGCGTTCCTGATCGTCACCGTGGCGGTGAACATCATGGCCAACTTCGTTGCCCCGGCGTTCGTGCTGAGCAACCTGGCGCCCAAGTACCTGACCTTCCGCCGGGCCGGGCTGATCAGCGCGACCATCGCTGTCCTGATCCTGCCGTGGAACCTCTACAACAGCCCGTTGGTCATCGTGTACTTCCTGTCCGGCCTCGGCGCCCTGCTCGGCCCGTTGTACGGGGTGATCATGGTCGACTACTGGTTGATCCGCAAAGGCCGGATCAACGTCCCGCAACTCTACAGCGAAGACCCGAACGGCACTTATTACTACAGCCGTGGCGTCAATTTTCGCGCCGTGGCGGCGTTTATTCCGGCGGCACTGATCGCCATCGTCCTGGCGCTGGTGCCGGGGTTCCACAGTATTTCGCCGTTCTCCTGGCTGATCGGTGCCGGGATCGCCGGAATGCTCTACCTGATCATCGCCAAACGCGAACCGCACTACGCCGACGTCAGCGGCGAATCCTTCGCGGTCGATAACGCCTGTCACTAAATCCTCGCGGCCCGCCTTTCTGGCCGCTGAACTACCCTGCCAAAAAGGACTTCCCATGCGTATTCTCGTGGTCAACGTCAACACCACCGAATCCATCACCCAGGCCATCGCCCGCTCGGCGCAGGCTGTCGCGTCACCCGGTACAGAGATTGTCGGACTCACGCCGTATTTCGGCGCCGATTCGATTGAAGGCAACTTTGAAAGCTACCTGGCCGCCATCGCCGTGATGGATCGCGTGATGTCCTACGACCAGCCGTTCGATGCGGTGATTCAGGCCGGCTATGGCGAACATGGCCGCGAAGGCTTGCAGGAATTGCTCAATGTACCGGTGGTGGACATCACTGACGCGGCGGCCAGTACGGCGATGTTTCTCGGGCATGCGTATTCAGTCGTCACTACGCTGGATCGCACCGTGCCGCTGATCGAGGATCGGCTGAAACTCTCCGGTCTGTGGGATCGTTGCGCGTCGGTGCGGGCCAGTGGTTTGGCCGTGCTGGAACTGGAACATGAGCCGCAACGTGCACTGGAGGCGATCGTGCATCAGGCTGAATTGGCGGTTACGCAGGACAAGGCCGAGGTGATTTGCCTGGGTTGTGGCGGCATGGCCGGACTTGATGAACAGATTCGTCGCCGCACCGGGGTGCCGGTGGTGGACGGGGTGACGGCGGCGGTGACGATTGCTGAGGCGTTGGTGCGTTTGGGGTTGTCGACGTCCAAGGTGCGGACTTATGCGACGCCTCGGCCGAAGAAAATTGTGGGCTGGCCGGAGCGGTTTGCACGATAGACCGCGTTATCGTTTATCGCGAGCAGGCTCACTCCTACAGGGTTAGTGTCGTGCCTGAAATCTGTAAGCAACATCGATCCTGTAGGAGTGAGCCTGCTCGCGATGGCCGCAATTCGGTTAAAAGCCAAACTCAGAGAGCACTGAACCGCCGAGCCAACCCCTGCTGCGCAAACTGCTCAATCACAAAATCGACAAACGCCCGAGTCTTGCCCGGCAACAATTTATGTTCGGCGTAGTAGATCGAAATGTTGCCGTCATCGATGTACCACTCCGGCAGCACGCGCTGTAACGTACCCGCCTCGAGATAACCCACGGCAAAGGGCATGCTGACCAGTGCAATCCCCAAACCTTGCGCCGCCGTCGCGCAGGCGGCCTCGGAGTCGCTCATGGTCATTCGCGTCTTGAGGGTCAATGGTCGACAGAGCTGACTGCCATTACTGATCAATTGCCAAGAGCGTACTCGACCGGTTTGCGGCGACCGAATCAGAATGCCATCGTGATATTGCAGGTCATCCGGCTCGATGATCGCTGCGTGCGTTTCCAGGTAGTCAGCAGACGCCACCAACACCCGATGTGCGGGTGCCAATTTGCGTGCGACGACGCCTTGGGGCAATTCAAATCCCCCGCCAATCGCCGCATCGAAACCCTGCCCGATCAAATCGACCTGACGGTTATCAAAATGCCAATCAGGGTTGATCGCCGGAAATCGACGTAAAAACTCTTCCAGCAACGGCACGACATACAAGCGCCCGAACACCGTGCCCATACTGACTTTCAAAGTTCCCGCTGGCAGGCCTTCGACACTGGCCAGATTGGCCACGGCGTTCTGGATCGTGGTCAGACTGGCACTGACCTGACTCAAAAACAGCTGCCCCGCCTCAGTCAACGTCAGGCTGCGGGTGCTGCGCTGAAACAACCGCACGCCTAGCTTCGCTTCGAGTTTCGCCACGCTTTTGCCGACCGCTGCCGGGGTCAGGCTCAAACGCCGCGCCGCTTCGGCAAAACTGCCAACTTCGGCGCTGCGCACGAAGCATTCGATACTGTTAAAGTTTTCCATGGTCGCCACTGTAAACTTTTGGTTTACACAGACTATAGCAATCATGGGCTAGTGGGTTGTGGATCAGAGGTCGATACTCGGCTCCAACAACAAGGTATCTCGCCTTGAATATTCTGGAGATCGAACATGACCACTCAACACCTCAGCGGCAAAGTCGCTCTGATTCAAGGCGGTTCCCGTGGTATCGGCGCCGCGATTGTCAAACGTCTGGCCGCTGAAGGCGCTGCAGTTGCCTTCACCTACGTCAGCTCCACCGCAAAAGCTGAAGAGTTGCAGAACAGCATCACCGCAAATGGCGGCAAAGCCCTGGCGATCAAGGCTGACAGCGCCGACGCCGCTGCCATCCGCCATGCGGTCAGCGCCACCGTCGAAGCCTTTGGCCGCCTCGACATTCTGGTCAACAACGCCGGCGTACTGGCCGTCGCCCCACTGGAAGACTTCAAACTGGAAGATTTCGACCAGACCGTAGCGATCAACATTCGCAGCGTATTCATCGCCTCCCAGGAAGCCGCCAAACACATGGGCGAAGGCGCGCGAATCATCAACATCGGCAGCACCAACGCCGACCGCATGCCCTTCGCCGGTGGCGGTGTGTATGCGATGAGCAAATCGGCGCTGGTCGGCCTGACCAAAGGCCTGGCCCGCGATCTCGGCCCACGCGGCATCACCATCAACAACGTGCAGCCTGGCCCGGTCGACACTGACATGAACCCGGCGCACGGTGACTTCGCCGAAAGCCTGATTCCGTTGATGGCCGTGGGTCGCTACGGCAAAGCCGAAGAAATCGCCGGTTTCGTCGCTTATCTGGCAGGCCCGGAAGCCGGGTACATCACCGGTGCCAGCCTGACGATCGACGGTGGTTTCGGCGCCTGATTTGACTGAGTTACCTGTACGAAAAACGCCGCCCCTCCTTTAACTGAGGGGCGGCGTTTTTGTTTATAGCTTTATGGCCCGATCAAGCCCATTCCAGTGCCGGCAAACCACAAGCGCTCGGGGTGAACGCTTTCAACGAGCGAAGAATCCCGTCGGCGTGTGCGTATTTTTCATCGGCCATGGCGGCATCCGGAATGGCGATGGCGGTCATGCCCGCCGCTTTCGCCGCGGTCACGCCAAACGGCGAATCTTCGAACACCAGACAATCCTCGGGCGCGACACCCAGACGCCGGGCCGCCGTGAGGAAAATATCCGGCGCCGGTTTGGCTGCACCCACTTCCGGATCGTCCGCCGTGACGATGAAATCGAACAACGCGAACCAGTCGCGGTGCAACGTGGTTTTCTGACCGAACGACTGACGCGACGAACTGGTGCCCACAGCGATTGGAATGTTGTGCGCCTTGAGGTGGCGAATCAGTTCCTCCGCGCCTGGCATCGCTTGCGCCGAGGGGAAACGCTCACGCATCAGCGGCTCGCGGATTACTAGAAACTCTTCAGCGGTGATCGGCAGATCAAGCGCCTGCACCACGTAATTGGCCAGATCGTTGGCACCGCGGCCAATGATGTTCTGCTTGATGCTCCAGTCGAAAGTCCGCCCGTAACGCCCGGCAATCAGCGAGGTGACCTCGGTGTAAATGCCCTCGGTGTCCAGCAGCAAACCGTCCATATCGAAAATCACGGCCTTGATCGGGCCGAACGCCTTCAGCGGTGCATTCATCATCGGATCCGTTATCAAAGACATCCCGGGCGGCGAATAGCGCCGCTGCTTGGACCTGATTAATGGGTTCAGCAGCATAACGAGCGCAACGGGCATTGAGCAACGGGCAATGTCCGCTGGGGCGCTGAACGACTCCCGAGTATTTAGCGAAAAATCCTACATACATCCCCTACTTGCCCGACTTCTTTACTTTTTGATCCCCCGCAAAGTCCGCGCACCTCTTTTGACGTGCGCGAGTGCCTGCGAATGTTCCAAACCGATCGGCTTCTGGCCTTGAACAACAGCATCGGCCTGCTGGTGGTTGCCGCCCTGAATCCAGAACACCCGGACTTCGAAACGTTGATTCGGGAGTTTCGCCTGTGCCTGAACAACTACGACGCCTGGGCCGAACAATTCTGGACGGGGTCGATGCTGGACATCGAGCAGGTGTTCAGAGTCGGCAACGACGTTCACCTCAGTGCGCCGGTCAAAAGCCGTAAACCCATCAGTTCATCCGTATTCATGTGCCCCGCCAGCGGCCCGTTGACCCTGGTGCACATGTTCGAGGCTGCGCGCTTCGTCCCCATCGGCAACACCCCACTGACGCTAGAACCGTTGATGTCCGATGTCGGCGGCGTTCTGACCTTCGGCGCCCCGCAGCACTATGAAATCGGACCGAGCGGCATTCTGGAGGTGACCGACTGCGACCGGGGCCAGCGTTATCGCATCACCTTCTTTCCCGATGTTTCCAGCCAGCATGTGCAAGCGCTGTATGCCTCTTATCAAGGCATGCTCGACGGGCTGGAAGTCTGGTTGCGCCAGGAGTGGGACGGATTTCAGCCACTGTGGACAGAGTTCTCCAGTGCCGGATTTCTCGACCGTTACGGCCAATTGCAACAGGCGGATTGGCGCGGATTCGAGAAGGCCCTGCACGGTGTCTGGGATGACATCAAGCAACTGTTCGCCCTGCTCGCCGACTTGCAGGTCAACAGCGAAAAGTTGCTGGAGTACCTGACCGAGGTCGAACTGGACGCTCTGCTGCAAGCCTCCAGCGAAGCCATTGCCAACGGTTTGTTGATCCTCAGCGACGAGCCGCTGCTGTTTATTCATCTGGCGGCCTTCACCAGTTGGTTGAAGATGCTGCCACCGCAGTACCTCGCGGAGGTGGTAGCCGAGGTTCGTGTCGAACTGTTGATCAGCTTTCTGTTGATGCGGGTATCGGGCGGCGTCGGCGTGCCACTGCGGTTGAGCAGCAAAGTGCTGGCGAAGATCAAATCGCCACGCGCACGGGAATGGCTGGCGGCTTCGGCGTTGCGCTTGGCGGAACTGAGCTCTGCGCCCGAACTGAGCAAGCACGCAAGCGCACTGAAACCACTGATGCTCAATGTGCGTGACGTTGAGTTGAAACCGACGCCGTCGATACCGCTGAACATTCGTCAGGCGGATTCCTTGGTGTTGACGGTGCCGAACCCGGCGCCTCTCGCACGGGACAAGTCGCATGGCATGAGCCGGATGGAGCGCCATGAGCCACGCGATGACGCCTCCGATCAAGCGAAAAACCCCAACGGCGACAGCGCCGACTGTGTGCCGAGCACCTGCACCAACGGCTGCCCGGTGTCGATGGTTACCGGTGAGGAACTGCTGACCCTGACTGACGGCACGCTCGATGGATTACTGCCGTTTGAGTTCACCCGCTTGTATCGCACCAGTGCCGCCGAAATCGATGTCGGCTTGGGGTTTGGCTGGAGCCATTCGCTGGCGCATCGGCTGGAGTTCGACGGCGATTTTGTTGTTTGGGTCGACCATGAGAACCGGCGCACGCGGTTTCCGTTGCCGAGTGTCGAGCGGCCGGCGATTCACAACAGTCTGTCGCGGGCGGCGATTTTTCTCGGGGATGAGCCGGAGGAACTGATTCTTGCGCTGGCGGGGGACACGGCGCGGTTTTATCACTTTCGGGCCGGGCGGCTGACGGCGGTCAGTGATGGGTATGGCAACCGTCTGCGCATCTCTCGGGATCGTCAGGATCGTATTGAGCGGCTGGATAACGGGGCGGGTCGATCGCTATTACTGCGCTACGACCGCCAGCATTTGGTGGCCGTCGATTACCAAACGTTTTGTGATGGTGACTGGCACGCCGAACAAACCCTCGTCAGTTACCGCTACGACGCTTATCAACACCTGATCGAAGCGTGTAACGCCGTTGGCGACAGCGAGCGTTACGACTACGACGATCAGCACGTCATCCTCCAGCGTCAGCTGACCGGTGGGGCGAGTTTCTTCTGGGAGTGGGAACGGGCCGGAAAATCGGCGCGCTGCGTGCGGCACTGGGCGTCGTTCTCGCAGATGGACACGCGTTACGTCTGGGATGACAACGGCAGCGTGGCGGTGCATTACGTCGATGGCACTGAAGAAACCTACGTGCACGACGACCGTGCGCGGCTGGTGCGCAAGGTCGAGGCCGACGGTGGCGAGCACCTCAAGGCCTACGACGACGCGGGGCGTTTGATCGCCGAGCAGGATCCCCTCGGCGCCGTCACCGAATACCGATACGACGACGTCGGACGCCTGATTGCGCTGCTTCCACCGGACGACGAGCCGACGTCCTACGAATACCGCAACGGTTTCCTGCACAGCCGTTCGCGCGGCGAGGCGGTGTGGACGTACCGGCGCAATGCCCAGGGTGATGTTACCGAAGCGGTTGATCCCGACGGGCAGGTCACGCATTACCACTACGATGCGCGTGGGCAGTTGCTGTCGATCCGCTATCCGGACACCAGTCGGCATGTGCTGGTCTGGAACGCTCTCGGCCAGTTGGTTGAAGAAACCCTGCCCGATGGCGGTGTGCGGCGCTTTTCCTACGATGCGCTGGGGCGACGGAGCACGACTCAGGACGAACACGGTGCGCTCACGCGTCAGCACTGTGACGCCGTGGGCCGTCTGGTGCAGACGACGTTTCCTACAGGCGCGACGCGCGCCTACAGCTACGGCGCTTACCACCAGGTCACCGCCGAACGCGACGAACTCGGCCGCATCACCCGTTACGAGTATGACGACGACCTGCATCTGGTCTCCCGGCGGATCAACCCCGACGGTACGCGGGTGCAATACCGCTACGACCATGCGCAGTTGCTGCTGACGGAAATCGAAAACGAATCCGGCGAAAAGTACCGACTGGACTACACGCCGACCGGACTGATCCGACAGGAAACCGGCTTCGACGGCCGCCGCACGGCTTACGCCTATGACCTCAACGGTCATCTGCTGGAAAAGACCGAGTTCGGCGACGACGGCTCGACGTTGGTCACCGGATACGAGCGCGATGTCGCCGGCCGCCTGCTGGTCAAAACCCTGCCCGACGGGATCAAGGTCGAATACCGCTATGACCGCCTCGGTCGTTTGGTCGGTGTCGACGACGGCCAGAAACATCCGCTGGCCTTCGAATACGACCTGCAAGACCGCCTGATCACCGAGCATCAGGGCTGGGGCACCCTGCGTTACACCTACGACGCCTGCGGCCAGCTCAAACGCATGCGCCTGCCGGACAACAGCAAACTCGATTACCACCACGCCAAGGGTGGTGCGCTCAGAGCCATCGACCTCAACGGCGCGTCACTGACCCGCCACGTCTATCAGTCAGGACGCGAGCAACAACGCCAGCAAGGCCTGCTGCTCAGCGAATATACCTATGACGATCAAGGCCGTTTACTCGCCCACGCCGTAGGCCATCAGCACGATTCGCTGTATCGCCGCGACTATGCCTACAGCGCCAACGGTAATCTCGAGCACATCGCCGACACACGCCACGGCCAACGCACCTACGGCTATGACGCTCTCGACCGTTTGATTCGCGTGCGCCACTCGCGCGACGAACTGCCGGAATCCTTCGCCCACGATCCGGCGGGCAACCTGCTGATGCAGGATCGCCCCGGCCCGACGCAGATCAAAGGCAACCGCCTGCTGATGCAGGGCGACCGCCACTACGAATACGACGCCTTCGGCAACCTGATCCGCGAACGCCGCGGCACCGCGCAGAAACTCGTCACCGAATACCGCTACGACTGCCAACACCGCCTCATCGGCCTGACCCGCCCCGACGGCAAAACCGCCAGTTACCGCTACGACGCCTTCAACCGGCGCATCAGCAAAACCGTCGACGGCGCCACCACCGAGTTCTTCTGGCAAGGCGATCACCTCGTTGCCGAAAGCAGCCAAACCCATCACCGCAGCTACGTCTACGAACCCGGCACCTTCCGCCCGCTGGCCCTGCTCGACGGCAAAGGCCCGAAACGCGCCTGCCCGTTCTATTACCAACTCGACCACCTCGGCACCCCACAGGAACTCACCGACTACAGCGGCGAAATCGTCTGGTCGGCGCAATACGACGCCTACGGCAAAGTCGCCGCGCTGACCCTCGCCGCCGAGGAATACCTCGACCAGCCGCTGCGGTTTCAGGGGCAGTATTTCGACGCTGAGAGTGGACTGCATTACAACCGGCATCGGTATTACGACCCACGGCTGGGCCGGTATCTGACGCCGGACCCGATCAAGTTGGCGGGTGGGTTGAATCAGTACCAGTACGTGCCGAATCCAACGGGGTGGGTGGATCCGTTGGGGCTAAGTGATTGTCCGGGTGGGGACAATTGCGGAAAACCTTCACGTGAAGTCGACACTTTTAGCAACGTTGGTGTAGAGGAAGGGGCACCTGCAACTCCAGCCCCAATACAAGAAAACCATTATTTGTACCGCGGTGATGATCGAGAACCATGGGAAATTTTCGATGTTGGGTTTGAACCGTGGGGCGATAGTAAAGATCTTTTCCTGCATGCTTTGGATAATAAAATTCCTCCTAGCTGGTACGTGAGTACTTCTTTTTCAGAAAAACAGGCAACAAAATTTGCAACGGGCTACGGCATTGCCGACGGCTATATATATGTCCTGAAGAACGTTAAAGGGATTGACGTAAACAAAGAACTTGGTGCCCTTTCACCCCATCGACGTGAAGTAGAAATTGCAGTTCCAGGGGGCATTAAAAGTCAAGATATAGTAGGAGCCACGCCAGTCTACGAAGATGGCAGCTATAAAGGTTATTCAGTGCTCAACCCAAACAGGAGCAAACAATGAAACCGATAGAAATCCAGATTAAAACAGCTCAGGGGCTGGAAGCAGCTCTTATTGAATGTGACAGAAGGAATAGGGCACTAACTTTTACAAGAAAAGATGGCCTAAAAAAAATCTATACGTCTTACGACATGTTTGGCTGTTTCGGTGCGCTGAGATCAGAATTTCCGGGAGTTACGTTTTTATGTAAGGGCTCTAAAATAAACGTTTATCCATCGGGTATGAGCTCACAAATGTCCTGCGGACTTGTTGCGTACGAACTCCGTGAAGGACGACCCACAGAAGAGGAAGATATTGTCCGAATTTTCGATTACGAGGACAGAAATCTAACAAACAACATAGAGGATCAAAAGGCCTTCTATCGTTCATGGTTAAAGTCTTTTTAGTTTGTAAGGACCACACAATTTGACTTAACACTCACAGGGCCTGCACCGACAGGCCCCTGAGAAATAGAGGTTTCATACCGCAAACGACACCAAAGACCAAACCAGAAATTTCCTCACTGCTCATCTTCCTCCTCATCAAACTCATCATCCGAATCAATCAGCGGCACCGTCGCATCATCCATCAACGACCCCGGATCCTCATTCCCCGGATCATTGATAAACGGCAGCCCACTCGAGCCTTTTTCTTCCTTGCCTTCGGTTTCGGGAGTCATGGCAAACCTCATGATGTCGGGGAGTGTATGACGTTCGAAAGGCCCTGCTGCCAATCGTTCCCGAGTCGAACCTGCAGAAACGAAAAACCCGGCACACGGCCGGGTTTCTGTTTAATCGTCAATCAATGATGTTTGTTTTTATGCTTGTTCTTATGCTTATGGCCACCACCGGAATGAGACTTCCCGCCATCGTCACCCAGGTTGTTGCCGAGCGCACCGCCCGCGGCACCACCCAATCCTGCACCGACAGCCGAACCGGTCGAACCGCCCAGGCTGTTACCGATCACTGAGCCGCCCGCAGCGCCAAGGCCACCGCCAATGGCGGCTTCCGTGCGATTGTTTTTATTCGCACCGACGGCGCTGCCCGCCGCGCCACCCACACCGGCACCGACAGCAGCACCTGTGCTGCCACCGAGCTGTCCGCCGACCACATTGCCCAGCACACCGCCCAGCCCACCACCAACGGCGGCCGAACCATCACCGGCAGCCATTGCGCCTTGAGCCACCAGCAATCCGAAAAACAGTGCAGATAATGACAAACGCATATGAACCTCACAGTTCCCGAGCCGGGACAGGCTGCCCATGCAGGGCTTATGTGTTATTGGAGAAGATTACGGGTAAAACGTTCACCAACGCAAAGCCCGACATCGAGCCGGACTTTTCTGACCTGCAATCAATCTCAGTGACGCTTGTGCCCTTTGGACAGATTGCTGCCAACCGCGCCGCCGGCTGCACCGCCCAGGCCCGCGCCAATAGTAGCGCCATTCTTGCCGCCGAGGCTGTTGCCGATCACCGAACCGCCGACAGCGCCGACACCACCGCCGATGGCCGCTTTGGTCCGGCTGCCTTTGCGTGCCGCCACTGCACTGCCCGCGGCGCCGGCGACGCCGGCACCAATCGCAGCACCGGTGCTGCCGCCCATTTTCTGGCCGACAACGTTACCCAGCGCGCCACCCAGACCACCGCCCAGCGCAGCGGTGCCGTCACCGGCAGCCATCGCACCTTGAGCAACGAGAAGGCCCAGAACCAGAGCAGGCAATGTTAAACGCATGACAAAAACCTCAAAAAATGGGTATGACAAAAAGGGCCGGGGTTTAATGCCGCCGGAGCGCAAAAGTCCAGACAACATGAGTGAACTGCGCGCACTCGGCGCCGATTGGACAGCGATTCTGGAAAAGGTTTTATGACAGGCAAAAAAAAGCCCGCTGGGGAGACGGGCTGGAGACTTGCTTTCTAACGGATGGCTTCACCCTACTTTGGCAGACGTGAAAAGTTTGTGAAAAGCGTTTACATCCAAACTACGCGCGTAGGAATTTTTTCCGATTGGTTGCGCCAGGCACAAAAAACCCCGCTCATTGACGGGGTTGTAGGTTGCAAGACTTACTTGCGGGCGCGGGTCGCGATCCTGGGTAAAAACTTCGCCTTCGGCCCTTTAGGTACCGTGGACTTGATCTTGCCGGTCTGCACCGGATCCTCACCAAAGCCCGACTGGTACTCGGTCTGGCCACATCGCACGCAGTTGTTGAAGGAAAATTCAGCGCCATCGTCTTCGATATACGGATCAGTCATACCTTCTCCCCTTCGAAACGGGTCAACACCGGCAAAGCTCTTTGCCTGAAAAAATATCGACCTTCAGTACTTTTGAGACTAGCCGGTCATTCCTGGACTTGTTATTCAGAAACGCTGACGCCCGACGAATGGCCTACAAAAGACCGGATGGCAACAAGTCAAAACGTCGAGATCCACAAATCCCAACGTTCCGTCCAATAATCAGCGCAACTTCACCGCAGTACCTGTCACGAACACCACAACCATACCGCCCTTGCCGGCCGGCATACTGATCTCGAAATCCACCCCAACCACAGCGTCCGCCTGCAAGGCTCGCGCTCGCTCCTTGATCTCCTCAGTCGCCTGGATACGCGCCTCCTTCAGCGCCCGCTCCAGCGTCTGAGAGCGCCCACCAAAAAAATCACGCATGCCGGCAAACATGTCGCGGATCACATTGACGCCCTGCACCGATTCGGCACTGACAATGTCCAGATAGGCGGTGATCTGACGGCCTTCGATGGCTTGAGTGGTGGAGATGATCATGGAAACAGTCCTTTTTCAGGCAGATAAAAACCGCGATTGTAATTCAATCGAGGATCAAGCCGATTTCAGCAGACACCCAACATAATCCAGACGCCAGAAACCACAAAACCCCTGACTTCTTTCGAAATCAGGGGTTTTGTGTAATCGAATATGGCGGTGAAGGAGAGATTCGAACTCTCGATACAGTTTCCTGTATACACACTTTCCAGGCGTGCTCCTTAAGCCACTCGGACACTTCACCGTATCTCTTCAAACATGTTCTGTCTGTCGAGGCGCGCTAATGTAGTCGAAAGCTTTTCCGATGGCAAACTTTTTTTCAGAATTTTCATACGCTTAAGAGAAAAAACTGTTTTCCCCGCCAGCAGGCCATGGCAAACCGGCCAATCTCCGGTGGGCACGCCCCCCCTTCTATATAGGAGACAGATAGCAGTCTGCGGGGCATGAGCCGATAAAGGGTGACCGACGGGTCAGTCACGGTGCTTTACCTGGCCTGCGGTGGTGGGTAACGTCTGCCCATCTTTCTTAAAGGAATAGCGTCATGAGTGAGTTGATTTCTTACCACCTCGAAGACGGTATCGCGACCCTGACCTTGAGCAATGGCAAGGTCAATGCCATTTCCCCGGACGTGATTGCAGCGTTCAACGCGGCGCTGGATAAGGCGGTGACTGATCGTGCCATCGTGATCATTACCGGTCAGCCAGGGATTCTGTCCGGTGGCTATGACCTGAAAGTGATGACTGCCGGCCCTAAAGAAGCGGTGGCACTGGTGACTGCCGGTTCGACGCTGGCTCGCCGTCTACTCTCTCACCCGTTCCCGGTGATCGTCGCGTGCCCGGGCCATGCCGTGGCCAAAGGTGCATTCATTCTTCTGTCCGCCGATTACCGAATCGGCGTCGACGGCCCGTTCAGCATTGGTCTGAATGAAGTGCAGATCGGTATGACCATGCACCACGCCGGTATCGAGCTGGCCCGTGATCGTCTGCGTCGTTCGGCTTTCCACCGTTCAGTGATCAACGGCGAGATGTTCGATCCGCAAAGCGCTGTGGATGCTGGCTTCCTCGATAAGGTGGTTTCCGCCGAGGAGCTGCAAGGTGCTGCCTTGGCCGCCGCACGGCAGTTGAAGAAGATCAACATGACGGCGCACAAGAACACCAAATTGAAGGTGCGCAAGGCGCTGCTGGAAACCTTGGATAACGCGATCATTCAGGATCAGGAACATCTGGGGTAAGCACCCGGTTCCAGCGATCAAGAAAAACCCGACCGTCGTGTCGGGCTTTTTCTTACGCACCTGGTTGAAAATACCGTTGCAGCTCTAGGACGGGTCTGACAACCAAGCTTGAAACATGCGCTTAAACATCGGCTATCTCCGGACTCTATAGCAGCAATTGCCGAAAACAGTGCACATCCGTACACTGCGCCACCTTTTGTCCCGGTGGGGCCTGAAAATGCTGTTTGTGTTTCGTATGTTGTTGATGGGCCTGCACTTTATTCTGGCTGGCATGCTTGGGGTGATTCTCGGGTTGTGCCGTCCATTCAATCCGGACAACAGTCGTCTGTGCGCCCGCCTCTACGCGCTGCCGGCCATGTGCATTTTGCGTCTGCGGGTGAAATCCGATGTCAGCGGTTTGATGAACAAACCCGACAGTTGCGTGATCATCGCCAACCATCAGTCCAACTATGATCTGTTCGTGTTCGGTAATGTGGTGCCGCGCCGCACCGTCTGTATTGGCAAAAAAAGCCTGAAGTGGGTACCGCTGTTCGGGCAACTGTTCTGGCTGGCGGGCAACGTGTTGATCGATCGTGGGAATGCGCAAAAGGCGCGTCAGTCGATGCTCACCACGACCAATACCTTGCAAAACGAAGATACGTCGATCTGGGTATTCCCGGAAGGTACGCGCAATCTCGGTGAAGAGCTGCTGCCGTTCAAGAAAGGGGCATTCCAGATGGCAATTGCCGCTGGCGTGCCGATCGTTCCCGTGTGTGTCAGCAGTTACGTCAAACATATGCGCCTGAACCGCTGGCGCAGCGGGAAAATTCTCATACGTTCACTCCCGGCAATTCCTACTGTAGGACTGACCATGGATGACATGCCGATGCTCATCAGCCAGTGCCGCGAGCAGATGCGCGAGTGCATCGAGTCGATGGATCGGCAACTGCAAGCTGCCTGAAAAGCAAACCCGCCTTGTGCGGGTTTTCTTTTGCCGAGTGAACTGTGCAGATTTCACTGACTCTGAAGCAGCGACACGGCTAAGCTGATGCCTTGTATCCCCTGCCATCTGCCAAGAAGAAGTGAACCACCACCATGGGTCGAGTTGTTGCCGCTGCGGTGTACAGCGCGGGTAAGAAAGTCACCAATATTGCCATCGATGAGGGCGCGGCCTGGGCCGCCAAAACCGGGCACTTTGTGTGGATCGGTCTCGAAGAGCCAGACGCTCAGGAACTGGCCAACCTGCAACGTCAGTTCAACCTGCATGAACTGGCGATCGAAGATGCTCTGGAAAAACACAGCCGGCCGAAGCTGGAAACCTTTGGCGACGCTTTGTTTATCGTTACCTACTCGCCGATTCGCGAACACGGGGTTCTGCAGTTTATCGAGACCCACATCTTCGCCGGCAAGGGTTACATCATCACGGCGCGTAACGGCCACTCGGCGTCCTACGCCCATGTCCGCCAACGTTGTGAGGCACGTCCACTGTTGCTGGAGCATGGGGAAGATTTCGTACTCTATGCGTTGCTCGATTTCGTCATCGAGAACTATCAGCCAGTAGGCGAAGCGATCCATGCCGAGATCGATGAACTGGAACGCAACGTGTTGTGCAGTGCGTTGAATGAACGTGACGTACAGAAACTCCATGGCCTGCGCCGTGATGTGGTGCGCCTGCGCCGTTACGCAGCCCCTATGGTGGAAATCAGCGAGGAACTGCAGAAGCTGAGTTTCCCGTTCATCGACAAGAACATGCGCCCGTACTTTCGCGATGTGCAGATTCACGTCACTCGGCAGATGGAAGACCTGACGACACTGGCCGACATTGCCAGCCAGACCATCGAGATCGGAGTGTTGCTGGAAGCGTCACGGCAGAGCGTGGTGCAGCGCAAGTTTGCGGCATGGGCGGCGATTCTGGCGTTTCCGACCGCGGTAGCGGGGATTTACGGAATGAACTTCCAGAACATGCCGGAGTTGAGCTGGCACTACGGCTATTTTGCCGTGCTGGGGTTTATTACGGTGGGGTGTGTGAGTTTGTGGGCGAGTTTCAAGAAGTCAGGGTGGTTGTAATTCTGTGGTGAGGGATTGCTCCCTCATCACAAATTCCGCATCAGACTTTAAACAGCTTTAGCTTCAGGCTTGTGCGCCACAAAGCGCATCATCCACTCCGCCACCGTAGCGCCATGATGCTCTTGCTCCAGGCTGGCCAAGCCTTTGCTATAGATCTGCGTGCCCAACGCTTCCTGACGCAGATCCAGCAGCGCACGGGAATAGTCGTGAATAAACTCAGGATGCCCCTGGAAGCACAGCACCTGGTCGTTGATGTGGTAAGCCGCAAACGGGCAGAAATCGCTGGAAGCAATCACCGTGGCGTTTTCCGGTAGCGCAGTCACCTGATCCTGGTGGCTGATAAGCAACGTCAATTCTTCACGCACCGGGCTCATCCACGGCGCCTTGGCCGCCAGTTTGTAGTTGTGAGTGCCGACGCCCCAACCTTGCGTGGCGCGTTCGCTCTTGCCACCGAGGAGCAGCGCCAGCAGTTGATGACCGAAACACACGCCAAGCAACTTGTCGCCTCGCTCGTAACGAGTCAACAGATAGTCCTTGAGGGTCTGGATCCACGGATCGGTGCCAAACGAATCGGCCTTGCTGCCGGTGACCAGGTACGCGTCGAAAGTCTGATCATCGCTCGGGTATTCGCCCTGCATCACGTTGTAGACGGTGAACTCGGCGGCAATCGGCTGCTGCGAGAACAGGCGCTGAAACATCTGCCCGTAACCCTGATATTGATCGACCAGTTCCGGACGCAGGATGTCGGTTTCCAGAATGCAGATGCGTAGCGACATAAAAAATACCTGACACGTGATGGGAATAATGAACACCCCAGAGCCTGCCTTGAAACACCCTGGCAAGGCAAGCCCCGGATTGGCTTCCCACCCTTTAGAACAGCTCCCCTTTCGCCGCTTTTTCCAGTAACAGGGCCGGTGGCGCGAACCGATCGCCATATTGTTCGGCCAGATACTGCGCACGGGCGACAAAATCCTTCACCCCGTATTGATTGATGAACTGCAGGGCACCGCCGGTCCAAGCAGCGAAGCCGATGCCGAAGATCGATCCGACGTTGGCGTCCGCCGTCGAAGTCAGGACACCCTCCTCCACGCAGCGCACGGTTTCTATGGCTTGCACGAACAGCAGGCGATCGCGCACATCCTTCGGCGAAATTTGCCCGTCAGCCTTCTCGAAGCGAGTCTTCAGCTCGGGCCACAAATGCTTCTGGCTACCAGCCGGGTATTCATAGAAACCGCCACCAGCGGCCTTGCCGGGACGCTTGTATTCATTGAGCAACAAGTCAATCACGGCGAACGCCGGATGATCTATCAGCGGTTTCTCTTCCGCTTGCAGGTCTTTGGCCGTTTGCTTGCGGATATGGCTCATCAGGCTGAGGGAAACTTCGTCAGAGATCGCCAGAGGCCCGACCGGCATCCCGGCTTTGCGCGCTTCGGTCTCGATCATCGGTGCGCTCACGCCCTCGCCGAGCATGGCGATGCCTTCATTGGTGAAGGTACCGAATACCCTCGAAGTGAAAAAGCCGCGACTGTCGTTGACCACAATCGGGGTTTTCTTGATTTGCAGAACGAAATCGAAACCCCGCGCCAGGGTTTCCTCGCTGGTCTGAGCGCCTTTGATGATTTCCACCAGCGGCATTTTCTCGACCGGGCTGAAGAAATGAAGGCCGATGAATTTGCTCTGATCGGGTACGGCAGTCGCCAGCCCGCTGATCGGCAAGGTCGAGGTGTTGGAGGCAATTACAGTGTCGGCGCCGACAATTTCCTGCGCGGCCGCCGAGACTTTGGCTTTCAGTTCGCGATCCTCAAACACCGCTTCAATGATCAAATCGCAACCGGCCAGATCGGTATCGGTTTCAGTCGGATGAATTCGCACCAACACCGCTTCGCGCTGTTCAGCAGTCATTTGCCCACGGGCTACTTTCTTGTCGAGCAGCGCTGCCGAATGGGCCTTGCCCTTCTCGGCGGCAGCGAGGTTGATGTCCTTGAGCACCACTTCGATGCCGGCCGAGGCACTGACAAAAGCGATCCCCGCGCCCATCATGCCGGCGCCGAGTACGCCGACTTTCTGCGTTTTATAAGGCGCAAAGCCCTGCGGCCGTGAGCCACCAGCATTGATCTCGTTGAGCTGAAACCAGAACGTGCCGATCAGGTTTTTGGAGATCTGGCCGGTGGTCAACTCTGTGAAGTAGCGGGTTTCAATCAGGTGCGCGGTGTCGAAATCGACCTGAGCGCCCTCCACCGCCGCACACAGAATCTTCTCCGGTGCCGGCAGCGTGCCTTGGGTTTTGGTGCGCAGGATCGACGGCGCTATCGCCAGCATCTGTGCGACTTTCGGATTCGACGGCGTACCGCCCGGGATCTGATACCCCTTCACGTCCCAACGCTGCACCGCCGTCGGATTGGCAACGATCCACGCGCGAGCCTTGGCGAGCAGTTCATCCCGATCCGTCGCCAGCGCATCGATCAAACCGGCCTGTAACGCCTGTTGCGGACGAACCTTTTTGCCTTCGAGCAGATAAGGCAGCGCCTTCTCGATGCCAAGCATACGCACCATGCGCACCACCCCGCCGCCGCCCGGCAACAAACCGAGAGTCACTTCCGGCAGACCGAGCTGCACGGACGCATCGTCCAACGCTATCCGGTGATGACAGGCAAGACAGATTTCCCAACCACCGCCCAGTGCCGCACCGTTGATGGCCGCGACCACCGGTTTACCTAAAGTTTCCAGAGTGCGCAGTTGCCCTTTGAGGGTCAGCACCATGTCATAAAAGGCTTTGGCTTCGGGCTTGCCAACCTTGATCAACTCATTGAGGTCGCCGCCGGCAAAAAAAGTTTTCTTCGCCGACGTGATGATGACCCCGGCAATGCTGTCTTTTTCCGCGACAAGTCGGGCGACGCAGGCGGCCATGGCCTCACGGTAGACCGCGTTCATGGTGTTGGCGCTCTGGCCCGGCATGTCGATGGTCAAAACGACGATCGCGTCCTGGCCTTTTTCGTAACGAATGGCTTCGCTCATAACAGGGTTCCTTGAATTCGGGACTCAGAGACGTTCGATGATGGTGGCAATGCCCATGCCGCCGCCGACACACAGCGTCGCCAGGCCGTAGCGCAGACGCCGGGCTTCAAGTTCATCGAGCAAGGTGCCGAGGATCGCGCAACCGGTGGCGCCCAGCGGGTGGCCCATGGCGATGGAACCGCCGTTGACGTTGACCTTGTCCGGGTCAACCGCCATGTCTTTGATGAATTTCAGTACTACTGAGGCAAACGCTTCGTTGACCTCGAACAGGTCGATGTCTTCCACACGCAAGCCAGCCTTCGCCAGCGCTTTGCGAGTGGCCGGCGCCGGGCCGGTGAGCATGATGGTCGGATCGGTGCTGGTGACCGCCGTGGCGACAATGCGCGCCCGAGGCTGCAAGCCCAGCGCCCGCCCCTTGGCTTCGGAGCCGATCAGCATCAACGCCGCGCCATCGACGATTCCGGAACTGTTTCCCGGTGTGTGCACGTGATTGATTCGCTCGACATGGCTGTAAACACGCAGCGCGGTCGCGTCGAAACCCATTTGACCGATCATTTCGAAACTCGGCTTGAGCTTGCCCAGCCCTTCCAGCGTCGATTCGGCGCGAATGAACTCATCGTGATCGAGCAAGATGATGCCGTTTTGATCCTGCACCGGCACCAACGATTTGTTGAACGAGCCATCGGCCCTCGCCCGCGCGGCTTTCTGTTGTGAGTACAGCGCGTAGGCATCGACGTCCTGGCGGCTGAAGCCTTCCAGGGTGGCGATCAAATCCGCCCCCACACCCTGTGGCGTGAAGTGACTGTGCAGATTGGTCTGGGGGTCCAGCGCCCAGGCGCCGCCATCGCTGCCCATCGGCACCCGCGACATCGACTCGACGCCGCCGACCACCACCAAGTCTTCGAAACCCGAGCGCACCTTCATGGCACCGAGGTTGACCGCTTCCATTCCTGAAGCGCAGAACCGGTTGATCTGCACACCTGCCACGCTAACGTCCCAATCGGCCACTTGCACGGCGGTTTTGGCGATGTCCGAGCCTTGATCGCCAATCGGCGTAACGCAGCCGAGCACAACGTCATCGACCTGGCTGGTATCCAGTGAGGTGCGCTCTTGCAGCGCGGTCAACAGACCTGCCACCAGATTTACCGGTTTGACACTGTGCAAGGAGCCGTCGGCCTTGCCTTTGCCACGGGGCGTGCGTAACGCGTCGAAAATCAAAGCTTGGGTCATGACGTCCTCGAACCTGCGCGGTGAGTGAATTTCGTACTGTCACTGTTGTCCCCGACGGTCACGGATTCAATGACCACAGCGCTCAATGACATTGACGCGCACGCTCAGACGGACGGTCATCGGCGATTGGGTGAACCGGTTCAGGTCGGCGAGTTGTCTAGCAAGCGGGCGGCAAAGAAGCTGGCAATACGCCTCATGCCTTTTTAATCACACTCAGCAGCAAGTACATATGAAATGGATCTAAGCCAAGCGTGACGCGGGCCCTAAGGTAAGACATGTACGTCATGGCCGTCGGGTTTTGCCGAGGCAGGCGTCATTCAACAGGAAGTGCAGCGCTTGCCGTCATGGATATGCAAGCAAGCATCAGGAAATAACAATAAAGGCGGTCAAGCCATGTTCAAACAACCGAAAGTTCGTCAAGCAGGACTCATTCTTTTCGCCACGACGCTGTTGTTGATTTTGCCGAACCTGACCAAGGTCATCGGCTGAGTTCAAGCGGCAGGTGCTGTAATTCGCCACTAAAAATGTGACTGGCCCGCTACCCGGGCCAGAGTGGCTGTGCCAACCTTTGCGCACTTCCACGACATGGACGGCGATCATTTGAAAGCGCTCATTGTGTTTGGGGCCATGCTGCTGAGCATGCCCTTGTCTGCCGCGCAACTGGATCTGCAGTTGGGCGCAAATAGCCGCACCTGGAAGACCGAGGAGCTGCTCAAGCATCCTCAGGTACAAACGCTCACGGTAAAAAGCGACGTGTCCTACAAGAAGGACATGACCTATCGCGCCTTGCCCGTCGCGGCGTTGCTGACCGGCATCAAACCTGAGGATCATCTGCAAGCGGTCGCACTGGATGGCTTTGCCGCCGAGCTTGCCGCTGCGCCGTTGCTCAATCAGAAAGGCGCGCGGGCCTGGCTGGCCATCGAGGACCCGGCCAAACCCTGGCCGCCGTTGTCAGAGGGCAAACACAGCGCCGGGCCGTTTTATCTGGTGTGGACCGATCCGCAAGCAGGGAATATCAGCCCGGAACAATGGCCGTTTCAAGTCGCCAGCATCAAGCGCATGGCGCCGGTGGCCGAGCGTTTTCCTGCCCTCCGGCCAGATCCTGCGTTAAAGGCCAATGACCCGGTCATTCAGGGTTTTGCGCTGTTTCAGAAAAACTGCCTCGCGTGTCATCGCTTGAACGGCGCAGGGGATGCGCAGTTCGGGCCGGATCTGAATATTCCGTATAACCCGACCGAGTATTTCGGTGCAGATTTCCTCAAGCGCTACATTCGTGATCCGCAGAGTTTGCGCCAGTGGCCGCAGGCGAAGATGCCGGGCTTTTCTGCGGATGTGCTGCCGGATGGAGATTTGCAGATGTTGATCGGGTATTTGCAGCACATGGCCGGGCGCAAGGTTAAGCCCTGATCATTCGAGTTCTTCGGTGTTATCACTGGCCTCATCGCTGGCAAGCCAGCTCCCACAGGGTATGCGCCGACTTCAAATCAGCGGATATCCTGTGGGAGCTGGCTTGCCAGCGATTGCGGCATCTCGAATCTTATTGCTGCTGCACAGAGATCACCGGCACCGGCATCGGCGACACAAACACCTTCGCATGCATCTGCTCACACCCACCACCCCGGCGCATGCCGCGCACCGGGCAGGCATCGAGGTAATCCAGACCGACCGCCAGTTTCAGGTGCCGCTCCGGCCGCGCCAGTTCATTGGTCACGTCAAAACTGTACCAGGCGTCATCCAGCCACGCTTCCGCCCAGGCATGGCTGGCCAGGTGTTCGCAATCCTCGCTGTACAGATACCCCGACACATACCGCGACGGAATCCCCAGGCTGCGCGCGCAGGCCAGAAACGCGTGGGTGTGATCCTGACAAACGCCCGAGCGCCCGGCGAAAGCCTCGGCAGCGCTGGTGTCGACTTCGGTGGAACCCGGCGTGTAGGTCATGTGCTGATTCAGGCCGTGCATCAAATCGATCAGTGCGGTGCGGTCGCGACGCTGCTTGCAGGATTTTGCCGCGAACACGCGTAGCGCCTCATCCGCCTCGGTCAACCGGGTGAACCGCAGAAACGGCAACGCCGACTGGCTTTCATGCTCGGCCTCACGCAATTCGTCGATGTCGACCTGACCACGAGCACCGATGATGATCGCTTCGTGCGGCTCGTCCATGGTTAGCACGTGCAGGATGTTGCCGAACGGATCGAGTTGCGCGCGCACCGGGCGCGGCAGGTCGAGCTGCCAGCTCAGCACATGCTGCCGCTCGCTGTCGTGGGGGGTCAGTCGCAAGTACTGGATGCTCGCCCGCACCTGATCTTCGTAGTGATAGGTGGTCTCGTGGCTAATGGAAAGTCTCATGCAGCCTCCAGGTAGGAACTGTGAATGGCGTTGCCCAACTGGCGCACCAATGGGATGAACTCGGTCAGCCAGGCGTGCAGGCCTTCCTCAAGAATTTCGTTGATGCCGGTGTAGCGCAAACGTGCGTCCATTTCGGCCGCCAGACGTTGCGCGGGACGACCGTTGGCGCCTGGCAACTGGGCAAGGATCTGGTCGATTTCTTCGGTGCAGGCACGCAGGGATCGTGGTACATCCGCGCGCAACAACAGCAGCTCGGCGACATGTCGGGCGCCGGGCGCATCGCGATAGATTTCGGTATAGGCCTCGAACGACGACAACGCTCGCAGCAACGCACTCCACTGGTAATACGCGTGGGCCGTCCCGTCACTGACGGCTTCGGCCTGATCGCCAGCCATCTCGTAACGCGCGTCGAGCAGTCGCAACGTGTTGTCGGCGCGCTCGATGAACGTCCCCAGGCGAATAAAGCGAAACGCATCGTTACGCATGATCGTGCCGTAGGACGCGCCACGAAACAGGTGCGAACGCTCCTTGATCCATTCACAGAAGCGGCTCATGCCATAGCGGCTCAGGCCCTGTTCGGCGATCCCGCGAATTTCCAGCCACGTTGCGTTGATGTTTTCCCACATGTCTGCGGTGATGCGCCCGCGCACCGCGTGCGCGCTGGCCCGCGCCGCGCCGAGGCAGCTATAGATGCTCGCCGGATTGGCGGCATCGAGGGCGAAGAAATGCAGCAGGCGTTCGGCATGCAAAGCACCGTGACGCTCGAGGTAATCATCCAGGGTGCCGGTAATCAGCAGCGGCATGGCCAGTTCGTGCAAACCGTCACCGCGACCGTCTTGCGGCATCAGCGACAGCGAATAACTGATGTCGAGCATCCGCGCGAGGTTTTCCGCCCGCTCCAGGTAACGCGACATCCAATACAGATCCGAGGCAGTTCTACTTAACATGGCAAGCTTCCTTCAATCCTCGACCACCCAGGTGTCCTTGGTTCCGCCACCCTGGGAAGAATTCACCACCAGAGAGCCTTCGCGCAGGGCGACACGGGTCAAACCACCGGGCACAACCCGGGTTTCGCGACCGGACAAGACAAATGGCCGCAAGTCGATATGGCGCGGCGCAATGCCGTTTTCGACAAAGGTCGGGCAGGTCGACAGCGACAGCGTCGGTTGCGCGATGTACGCGTGGGGCTTGGCCTTGATGCGCTCGCGGAAGGAATCGATTTCCGCGGTTGTCGCAGCAGGCCCCACCAGCATCCCGTAACCACCGGAACCCTGGGTTTCCTTGACCACCAGATCCGGAAGATTGGCCAGCACATGGGAAAGTTCAGACGGATTGCGACACTGCCAGGTCGGTACGTTCTTCAGGATCGGTTCTTCATCGAGGTAGAAACGGATCATGTCGGTGACAAACGGATACACCGATTTGTCATCCGCCACGCCCGTGCCGATGGCGTTGGCCAGCACCACATTGCCGGAGCGATAGGACGACAGCAGGCCCGGTACGCCAAGCATCGAATCCGGATTGAACGCCAGCGGATCGAGGAACGCGTCGTCGAGGCGGCGGTAGATCACGTCCACCGCTTTCGGGCCATCGGTGGTGCGCATGAAGACCTTGTCATCGCGCACAAACAGATCCGCACCTTCCACCAGTTCGACGCCCATTTCTCGAGCCAGAAAGGCGTGCTCGAAGAACGCACTGTTGAAGCGTCCCGGCGTCAGTACCACCACGCTCGGATCGTCAATCGGGCTTGAGCTTTTCAGCGTGTCGAGCAGCAGGTTCGGATAATGATCGATAGGCGCGATACGCTGGGCGGAAAACAACTCCGGGAACAGACGCATCATCATCTTGCGGTCTTCAAGCATATAGCTCACGCCGCTCGGTGTGCGCAGGTTGTCTTCGAGCACGTAATAGGTGCCGTCGCCGTCGCGCACCAGATCGACGCCGGAGATGTGCGAATAGATATCGCGGTGCAGATCCAGCCCTTGCATCGCCAACTGATACTGCTCGTTGGCCAGCACCTGTTCGGCGGGAATAATCCCGGCCTTGATGATGCGCTGCTCGTGATAGAGGTCGGCGAGGAACATGTTCAACGCCTTGACCCGCTGGATGCAGCCGCGCTCGACAATCCGCCACTCACTGGCGGGAATGCTGCGCGGAATGGTGTCGAAAGGAATCAGGCGCTCTGTGCCCTGCTCGTCCCCGTAGAGCGTGAACGTGATGCCGGCACGATGGAACAGCAGATCGGCCTCGCGGCGCCGCTGGGCCAACAGCTCGTCAGGCGTGTCAGCCAACCACCGGGCAAACTCCCGGTAATGCGGGCGGACCTGGCCGCCGGCATCGTACATCTCATCAAAATAGGTGCGGATCATGCCGTACTCCTTGTCACCCGGACATCCAGACCATCGCAAGGCCCGTGCCATCGGCATAAACGCTTTGATTTCAATCGGTTGGATAATCACGCCACAGACGCCGCACCATTCCTGTGCGACAAATGCCCCAACCTGATTGCCCCCGCCTCATTGCGACGCAGTGCTGTCGCCTATCACCAGCATAGTCAGAGTTGATTTCACTGCTCGCGGCTGGCTGCGGATAATCCGCGCATCCGCTGAAAAAACTTCCCCCGATGAAGCCTTCAGCCCAATCGATCCGGATTGCCTTTGCGGCCCTCAAAGCCTTAACCCTGACCGGTTTCCTCTCCTTATCGGTCTTCCCTTTTAGCCACCCTCTCCGGTGGCTTTTTTTTGCCTCGGATTCTTGTTTCAGGGTTTTGCCACGGGCATTCAAGCAAGCCGAAAACGACAACGGCCAACCCGAAGGTCAGCCGTTGCTTGCGTTGATTACCAGAGATCAGTTCAAACGGTAGCGGTTACGCACCTCCTGCTTGACGCCCCAGCCTTCGATGATTCCACCCAAGGGCTCGACCACCGCCGAAAAGCCCTGCTCGAAATCGCCGATATCGTCATAGGTCGCGTACATAACTTTGCTCAATTCCAGAGACCACGCGCCGTCGTCGCGCGCACTGACCTGGGCATTGATGGATTCACCGCGAAACTTGCCTGCCGCCCTGCGCGCCCGCTCCTCGTCCGGGAAAATGGCGTAAAACTCGATGGGATGGAATCGGGAAAAATCGAAACCGCCTTCTTTCATGCGGCGCAGTACATTGCTGCTGATGTCTTCTTGATAGGCTGTGCTCATGAATCGTCCCCCTCGGATAGATGGATAGACTTTCCGTATTCCCGCCCCGGGCCTTACTGGCCAAAGTACTACGGCAACGTGGTTGCGCGCGGGAAACAAGCATGTAGCTGACAAGACCAGACCTTAGCGATCCGTTCGCTGATCTCGCTTGCAGAGTAGCCCCAAGATAGAGCTGCTGCCAAGGCCTGGTGATTGAAGTGACAGGAAATTTCAGACGGGAGTGATGCTGAGGATTTCTATGCTGTTCTGGTTTTTGAGGCTTTTGACGGCCGCATCGGGCGTACGCCCTTCCAGATCGTTGAGATCCAGTTCGGCGGCGACGGGCAGGAACCGTCCCTTGATGAGTTTGGCGGCGTGCTCGTGATTCGGACATTCCTCGCACTCGAAGACTTCGTCGACTGATTCACCATGATCATTCACGAAAGTGACTTTCCACTTTTGCATCGGAGCCTCCTCGATCAAACCCGCAAATGGGCTTACCTCTATCTCGACTTTTGGCCGGATTGATCGTTCAAAAGGATTGCTGCGAGCGAACATGAAAAAAGTTACATCCGCTGTTGGAGTTGCCGCAGGCTGCGATCTTTTGACTTTAAAAACAGGATCAAAAGATCGCAGCCTGCGGCAGCTCCTACACGGTTTTACGTGATTTTCAGTCGTTACCTGGCTTGTTGATCGCCTGCAGTACGTACTGCGGCAGCGCAAACGCACCGATGTGAATTTCCGGGTTGTAGTAGCGAGTGACAATGCCGCTGCCGATGAAACGCTGTCGCAGGGTTTCACGGCTCAACTTGCGGTAGGCCGGGTTGGTCGAACCCCAAGCGAACGTCATCGAGCCGCCGATATAGGTCGGAACAGCGGCCTGATAGAAATGCCAGTCCGGAAACAGGCTGCGCAGGCGGCCGGCAGTGGTTTTGACTTCGTCGATCTGCATGAACGGCGTGCCGTTCTGAGTCACGAGGATGCCGCCTTCGTTCAGGCAACGGTGGCAGGCCTGGTAGAAATTTTCCGAGAACAACACTTCGCCCGGGCCGATCGGGTCAGTGGAGTCGGAGATGATCACGTCGAATTTCTCGGTGGTGGTGGCCACAAAACGCATGCCGTCATCGATCACCAGGTTCAGACGCGGATCGTCGTAGGCGCCCTTGGAATGGTTCGGCAGGAATTGCTTGCACATTTCGACCACGGTGCCGTCGATCTCGACCATGGTGATGTGCTCGACACTGCCGTGCTTGGCCACTTCACGCAGCATGCCGCCGTCACCGCCGCCGATGATCAGCACGCGCTTGGCGGTGCCGTGGGCGAGGATCGGCACGTGGGTGAGCATTTCGTGGTAGATGAATTCGTCGGCTTCGGTAGTCTGGATCACGCCGTCAAGCGCCATTACCCGGCCCATTCGCGGGTTCTGGAAGATCACCAGATGCTGGTGTTCGGTGCGCACTTCGTGCAGCAGTTTTTCCATGCGAAACCGCTGACCGTAGCCTTCGTAGAGGGTTTCCAGGTACTCACTGGTTTTGGTGACGGTCATGGTGACGTGCTCCGATGAATGCGCGGGCGCCAATCGTGGCGACGATTGTCCGGGAAAGGCGCGCATTCTACGTTGCCGAAGATGACAGGTCGAACCTCGCGCCATCGGCTTGGCACAATCCATGTGGTAGCTGGCTTGCCAGCTACCACAGGTTTCGAGTTGTTCTCGAAAGTAGCGGCTAGATTCGGACATTCCCCCGCGGCCCGGCGATTGCCCAGATGATCAGGCCCAGCACCGGCAGGAGGATGATCAGCAGCACCCAGACGATTTTCATCCCGGTGGACGCGCCGCTTTTCAGCACATTAATGATGGCCCAGATGTCGAGGGCGAGAATGATCAGACCGATCAGACCGTTAAACGTCGAACCCATGGTGTCGCTCCAGAATAGTGGCATGCACTTTTAGGATAGACGGGCCAGCGCAGGGTTCCCTTTTATTACGCTCAGACGTGAACGGCGATCTTCAGCGCTTCCAGCGACGGAGCGGCGGCGATGCCGACCTCGGCGCACAGTTCCAGCACCCGTGGCACATCGTTGCCGTAAACCAGCACCACTTGCAGTTCATCGTCGAGCAACTGACTGAAGTTCATCAGCGTGTAACCGCCGTTTTCCTTGCTCAGACTGCTCATCTGCACCTGGATACGGTTGAGTGCGGTCAACGCTTCGGTCTTGGCCAGTTGCTTGGGCTTGAGGTTGAAATCCACGCCCGGGCCGAACGAAGCAACAATCTGCGCGAACAGGTCGACGTAGGTGTCGGCCTGAAACATTACGGTTTCCGGCAGGCTGCCGACGACGACCCATTCGCCCAGCGGCATCGGGAACGTGTCGTCATAGTTGATGTCCGGATTGGCGGCCAGAAACGCGTCGGCATCGGCGTAGGCCTGAGCGGCTTCATCGGCCACGTTCAGGATCTCGTCCTCGCCCATGCAGCCGGAACTGATTTTGCTGATGAGTTCGACGAGTGCGGCTTTCATAAGGGCGGATCCTATGGCGAGGGTAGATTTTGAGGGCGCGAAGGATAGCGCAGAAAAGCAAAAGATCGCAGCCTTCGGCAGCGCCTACAGAAGATCAGTGCAGGCGCTGCCGAATGCTGCGATCTTTTGACCTGATCAACCCAGCAGTTTTTCCAGCTGCGCGGTGGTATCGACCGCGCCCATGGTCCGCGCGGCGTCCAGCGCGGAAACACCATTGGCATCCTTGGCTTTCGGGTCGGCGCCCTTGCTGATGAGGTAATCAACGATTTCAACACGGTTGAACATCGCAGCCATCATCAGCGCAGTGCGGCCATCGAAGGACGAGCCTTCAACCTGCGCGCCACCCTCGACCAGCGCCGAGACTACCGCCAGATCGCCTTTGAAAGCAGCACCGGCAATCGGGCTTTGGCCATTGTCGTTGCGAACTTCCGGGTCGGCCTTGTGTTCCAGCAGAACTTTCACGGTTTCCACATGGCCGTGGTAAGCCGCGAGCATCAGCAATGTGTCGCCCTTGTGATTGCGAAGATTCGGTGGCAACCCTTTAGTCAGCAGCGCCGCCATCATCGCGGCATCCCCCTCACGCGCCTTGTTGAAAACCTGCTCGGCAAATTCGGCAGCTTCTTCAGGGGTCATCTGGCGGCTTTGGTCGGACATTAGGCAACTCCACTTCGGTCAATCGGAAAGCCGACAGTTTTCCCGAGCAAGACGATAGCTGTCACCCTCTTTTTCTCAAGATTGCCTATAGCCACAATCAATAACGGTATTTGCCCTGATGAATTTCAGCCAAAACTTCATCGGTGACCTGCACATAGGTCTGCGTGCCGGGCAGCCAGGCGAAGATCGGGTCATCGCCCGTCTGGCCGGGGTCGAAACCTTCTTTTTTCAGCCGGGTTTTCTGGTATTTGAAGGTGCCGGTGGTTTCCATTTTCACCTTCACCCGCAAAAACAACGGTACGGCGTAGGCCGGCATGCGGTGCCTTGCAAAGGTCAGCAGTTCCGCAAAATCCAGGGTCGCAAGAGATTCAGCCGGGGTTATCGCCGCCATCCCGGCGCGACCGTTGGTGTTGCAGATTTCCACGCCATACGCCACCGCCTCGGAGATGTGCGGATGCTGTAGCAGAAGGTTTTCGACTTCTGTGGTCGAAACGTTTTCGCCCTTCCAGCGATAGGTGTCGCCAAGCCGATCAACAAACTGGGCATGACCGAAGCCGATATTTCGCAGCAAGTCACCGGTATTGAAGAAACGGTCGCCTTTGTTAAACACATCATCCAGCACGACCTTGGCGGTCTTCTGCGGATCGGTGTAACCGTCCAGCGGTGCCTTCTCGTCGATCCGTGCCAGCAGCAACCCCTGCTCGCCCTTGCCGACCTTGCGCATGAAACCGTCATCGCCACGGAGAGGCTCACCGCTGTCGTGATCGTAGGCGACCAACTCCCAGGCCATCAGGGAAAAGCCGATGGTGTTGTCAAAGTTGAGGATGTTGGTGAAGCCGATATTGCCGTCGCTCGCCGCATACAGTTCGCAAATGTGATCCACCGCAAACCGTGTCTTGAATTCCGCCCAGGCGCCCGGGCGCAAACCGTTGCCGATCATCTTGCGCACGCTGTGACGGTTGTCATCGGCACTGGCCGGTTGATCGACCAGATAGCGGCACAACTCGCCGACGTAGCCGATGGTGGTCGCGCGATAGCGGCGTACGTCGCTCCAGAACTGGCTCGCGCTGAATTTGCGGCGGATCGCAAAACCCGATGCGCCATTGATCGCCGAGCCCCAGCACACGCAAAGGCCGGTGGCGTGGTACAGCGGCAAGGTGCAATAAACCACGTCGTCCGGGCGCATATTCAGTGCGATCATGCCGAAACTGGCGGAACTGCGCATCCAGCGGCCGTGCTTGAACACCCCCGCCTTGGGCAGTCCGGTGGTGCCGGAGGTGTAGATGTAGAAACAAGGGTCATCGAAAAATACTTGCTGGCTGCTCGACGGATTATCGCTGCTGGCGTCGGCACTGGCGCTGATCAGATTGACATAGCCCTCGGGCGCAATGCCCGGGTGGCTATAGGTGTCCTGATCCGCGACAAACCAAGTGCGCTGCGGTGCAATCGACACCTGATCGCGCACCGCAGCAAATGCGGGCACCAACTCTTCGCCGACCACGATCGCCACCGGCGCAACAAGGTTCACGCTGTGGATCAGTGTGTCGCGGGTCTGCGAGGTATTGAGCAGCGCGCTGACAGCGCCGACCTTGGCCAGCGCCAGTATCGTCACCAGCAGTTCCGGGCGATTTTCGACGAATACCGCCACCACGTCGCCCTTGCCGATGCCCTGCCCGTTCAGATAGTGGGCGATACGATTGGCCCACTGGTTGACCTGCGCATAGGTCAGCAACACATCGCCCTGCAATAACGCCGGGCCATCAGGATTGCGCAGAGTCGCTTGTTCGAATGTCCAGCCAAGGCCACAGCTTTGAGTCGGATCCGTGACGTTGGCCACCTTCATGCCTTTGACCACCCGAGGGATGGCTTTGGCAATCATCGGCAGTTTGCGGAGCATCATGCCCCAGGTAATCGTGTCGCTTGGCGCGTGACTCATGGAAGCTCCCCGTTCGGCCTTGGCGTTGGCCGGTGTTTTTATTGTCGGGCGACTGGGTGAGGCAACCGGCGATCTTGTGCGACGGTCGAGACCGAAAATACGTCAGCGCTTCTCGGCCTGTACACGCGGTTTTTGCAATGTTTTGTATCCGCAGGCTCAACAGCGACGGCGCCGATCCTGGCTTTATCAATTGGTTCCGTAGAATCGACAACGATCCCGCAAAATGCAGGATGCACGATGGCCATTCATGCAGATTGCACGACCCGTTTAAATTTTAATTTTTTTAACTTATTGATTTATATGTATTTTAATTTTATCGACTGCTGGCACAATCACTGCAACCTCCTCTGCATGCTTGCCATTCAAGTGCATACGGAGCTGAAAAACATGAGCCTGATCCAAGAAAAATTTACCTCCCTGTTCTCCAACTTCGACGTCACCACTGCGCCGCGTCCCGATGGCGGGATTCTGCTGACCCTGCGCAGTGCCGACGGCAAAGTGTTCAAGCGCGCCCTCACCTATCAACAACTGCATGCCGGCGACCAACTGTCGTGGGCGATCAGTGCGATTCGCCGTGACTTGGCCGAACAGGCCAGCGAACTGCCGCAAATTGCGATGTTGCAGAGCCAGCAGCGTTTTGCCCTGCCGACTTATCACTCGCTTTAATTCTCACCGGTTAAACAAAACAGGCCGTGAAGCATGCGCTTCACGGCCTGTTTGTTTGTGCGCCGTTTCCTTGTAGGTGCTTTAGAAGGCTTCCGGTTCAATTCCGGTAAAACTATCGACCGTCACATGCCCCGCCAACTCCCCGCCTTCACGGGCCAGACCGCAGGTTTGCAAACCGGCAGCCTGAGCCGCATCGAGTTCCTGCACGATGTCTGACAGAAACAGAATCTGCGCAGGTTCAACACCAATCGCCTGTTGAATGTTGGTGTAAGACTGCGCCTCGCGCTTGGGCCCGGACGTGGTGTCGAAGTAACCACTGAACAGCGGCGTCAGATCACCCGCCTCAGAGCAGCCAAAGATCAGCTTCTGCGCCTGGATCGAACCGGACGAATACACAAACAGTTGATAACCCGCCTGATGCCAGCGTTGAAGTGCTTCAACAGCATCCGGGTAAACGTGGCCCTTCAACTGCCTGGCCTGATAGCCCTGCTCCCACACCATGCCTTGCAATGCCTTGAGCGGCGTGGCCTTGCGGTCTTCGGCGATCCAGTCCAACAGAATCTCGACAACACGTTCAACATCAGCCTGCGGCTCGTTGCTGTCGCGGCGCACAGCGTCAAGTTGCTCGGCGACATCGGCACGTTCGGCGTTCTGCCGCACGAAGTCCGGCAGATGTTTGGCCGCATACGGGAACAGCACGTCGAAAACGAAACTCACCGCGCTGGTGGTGCCTTCGATGTCGGTAAGAATGACTTTGATCGACATCGGCTCAGTCCTCCAGACGCGGGAAGCGGCCGGCGATGTCTTCGCCGGTGAAGTTGGCGACCCAGCCGTCAGGATTGTTGAACAAGCGAATCGCCACGAAATGCGGATGCTCGCCCATGTCGAACCAGTGCCTGGTGCCGGCCGGCACCGAGATCAGATCGTTCTTCTCGCAGAGTACGGCGTAAACGTAATCGTCGATGTGCAGGGTAAACAGCCCACGGCCGGCAACGAAAAAGCGTACTTCGTCTTCGCCGTGGCGGTGTTCTTCAAGGAACTTGGCGCGCAGTTCGGCTTTTTGCGGATGGTCGCTGTTGAGGCTGATGACATCGACGGTGACGTAACCGCGTTCGGTCATCAGTTTGTCGATCTGCTCTTGGTAAGCGCTGATCACTTCTTCCTGTGTCGCGCCGGGCTGGATCTTTGCGGCGGCTTGCCAGCGGTCGAAACGCACGCCCTGCTCGGCCAGGGTGGAAGCGATATCTTCGAAATGGGTCAGCACCTTGTTTGGAATCTCAGGGCTGGAAATGTGATAGACGGACAGGCTGCTCATTGGGGCAATTCCTCGGTATCGGCCTTGCCGTCCGGTTCTTGCAGACCGGTCGGGCACAGCATTTCATCAGGCAAAAGGGCTGGTTCTGGCGAAGTCAGCCTTGGCGGTTCATGACGCTGCGGGTTTTCAACTCGCATTCAAACAGGAATTCAAAGGCCTCGATCTGGCGTAGCGCGTCTTTCATCTGCGCGCCCCAGGTGTAGAGGCCGTGGCCACGGATCAGGTAGCCGACGCAATCGGGATGGCCGTCGAGCCAAGGCTGCACCTTGGCGGCAAGGCGCGCAATGTCCTGATCGTTGTCGAAAATCGGCACGCGCACCCGGGATTCGTGGGTCGAGATGCCGCTGAAGGCTTTTTGCAGTTCGTAGTCTTCGAACTCAATGAAGTTTTCCGGGGTCAGCCGTGACAGCACCGTGGCGTTCACCGAATGGGTATGCAGCACCGCACCGATCTCAGGGCGCCAGCTATAGAGCTGGGTGTGCAGCAGGGTTTCGGCGGACGGTTTTTTACCCGGCTCCAGACTGTTACCGGAAAAGTCGGTGGCCAGCACATCATCCAGACCCAACTGCCCCTTGTGCTTGCCGGATACGGTCAGCAGCACTTCGCTGGACGACAGGCGTGTCGAATAGTTGCTGCTGGTGGCCGGCGACCAGCCTCGACCGTAGAGAAAACGCCCGGCGTCGACGATTTGCTGGGTGAGTTGTTCACGCGAAAGGCTCATGGCCTGTCCTCTTGCATACGTGTGGCAATGATAACGGCAGCAGCGAGCGCAGCGAGACTGGCAATACTAAAGGTCAATGTCGAGCCGAGGGCATTCCAGCTGTAGCCGGAATACAAAGCGCCCAACGCACCGCCGGTACCGGCCAGTGCCGCATACAACGCCTGACCCTGGCCTTGCTGCCGCGCGCCAAAGCTACGTTGCACGAACTGGATGGCAGCGGCGTGAAAGCTGCCGAAGGTCGCCGCGTGCAGAACCTGCGCGAACAACAGCACCCCCAGGAATTCGGCGAACGAACCGAGCAGTACCCAGCGCAGCGCCGCCAGCAGAAAACTGGCCATCAGCACCCGGCGCACCGAGATACGCGCAAGAATCCGGCTCATTGCTATGAACATCAGCACTTCGGCGACCACACCAACTGCCCAAAGCATGCCGATTACGCCGCGACTGTAGCCGAGGCGTTCCAGATGCAAGGTCAAAAACGTGTAATAAGGCCCGTGACTCATCTGCATCAGCGCGACACAGCCGTAAAACGCGAGAACGCCAGGACTGCGCAACTGCTTGAGAAAGCCGTCCCCATTTGGTCGATTGCCCTGTACCGGTTGCGCGTTCGGCACCCACAAGCTGCTGAGGACGATGCCGGCCATGATCAACACCAGCGCCGCCGGGTAGATGTCGAGGCTGAGCCATTCGAACAGGCGACCCAGCGCGACCACGGTGATGATGAAACCGATCGAACCCCAGAGGCGGATCTGGCTGTAACGGGAGGTCTGGCCCTGCAAATGCGCCAGCGTGATGACTTCAAACTGCGGCAACACCGCGTGCCAGAAGAACGCATGCAACGCCATGACCATCGCCAGCCAGGCGTAGGTCTTGCTGACGAAAATCAGCGAAAAGGTCAGCAGCGTGCACACCGCGCCGAAGCGCACGATAGCCAGGCGTTTGCCGGTGTAATCACCCAGCCAGCCCCAGATGTTCGGCGCCACGCAGCGCATCAGCATCGGGATCGCCACCAGCTCACCAATGCGGGCGGCGCTGAAGCCAAGGTGATCGAAGTAAAGCGCCAGGAACGGCGCCGTCGAGCCGAGCAAGGCGAAGTAGAACAGGTAGAAACTGGACAGCCGCCAGTAAGGGAGCGCCGCCACGCCGGTTATGCCGCGACGGCTTTGAGGTCTGCCATTAAAGCTGACCCAGCACCGGCGTGCTCACCCGTACATCGGCGTTCTGGCCACGGTGACGCAGCAGATGATCCATCAGCACGATGGCCATCATCGCTTCGGCAATCGGCGTGGCACGGATGCCAACGCACGGATCGTGGCGACCCTTGGTAATCACGTCGACCGGGTTGCCATCGACGTCGATCGAACGGCCCGGGGTGGTGATGCTCGACGTCGGCTTCAGCGCCAGGTGCGCAACGATTGGCTGACCAGACGAGATACCGCCGAGGATGCCACCAGCGTTGTTGCTGAGGAAGCCTTCCGGAGTCAGCTCATCGCGATGCTCAGTGCCGCGCTGGGCGACGCAGGCGAAACCGGCGCCGATTTCCACGCCTTTCACCGCGTTGATGCTCATCAGTGCGTGGGCCAGTTCCGCGTCGAGGCGGTCGAAAATCGGCTCGCCCAAGCCCGGCATCACGCCTTCGGCGACGACGGTGATCTTTGCGCCCACCGAGTCCTGATCACGGCGCAACTGATCCATGTAGGCTTCCAGCTCCGCAACCTTGTCCGGATCAGGGCTGAAGAAGGCGTTGTCTTCGACCGAATCCCAGGTCTTGAACGGGATTTCGATCGGGCCGAGCTGGCTCATGTAGCCGCGAATGAGGATGCCTTGGCTCGCCAGATACTTTTTGGCAATCGCACCGGCCGCCACACGCATCGCGGTTTCACGCGCGGAGCTACGGCCGCCGCCACGGTAGTCGCGCTCGCCGTATTTATGGTGGTAGGTGTAGTCGGCGTGGGCCGGACGGAACAGATCCTTGATCGCCGAGTAGTCCTTGGACTTCTGGTCGGTGTTGCGGATCAACAGGCCGATGGAACAGCCGGTGGTGCGCCCTTCGAACACGCCGGAGAGGATTTCGACTTCGTCGGCCTCCTGGCGCTGGGTGGTGTGGCGGCTGGTGCCGGGCTTGCGGCGATCGAGGTCGCGCTGCAGGTCTTCGATGGAAATCTCCAGGCCCGGCGGGCAGCCGTCGACAATGGCGACCAACGCCGGACCATGGCTTTCGCCAGCGGTGGTGACAGAGAACAACTTGCCGTAGGTATTGCCGGACATGCAGGACGCTCCGTGAAATCAAACCCAAATTCGTGATGCGCGCCAGTATACGCAGGCTAACCGAGTAGTTCATCCTCGAACCTTAGCGGTGTTGGTGAGTCCAACCGGCACCTTGGCGAATGATGGCGTGATGATGCTGCGAGTTTTGATCTTGAGTCTTACCCTCTTTACTGGCTTTGCCCAGGCGACAGTCCTACAGCGTCCGATGACTTTGGATACCGGTAAGGGCGAACTTTTCGGTTCGCTGTTGCTGCCCAAGTCCGACAGTCCGGTGCCGGTTGTCCTCATTCTTTCAGGCTCAGGTCCTACGGATCGTGACGGAAACAACCCCGACGGCGGGCGCAATGACAGCCTTAAACGGCTGGCGTGGGTGCTGGCCAAACACAACATCGCCAGTGTGCGTTACGACAAACGCGGTGTGGCCGCGAGCCTCGCCGCCACGCCTGATGAGCGCAATCTGTCGGTGGAAGCCTATGTCGCCGACGCCCAGGCCTGGGCGCGTAAGCTCAAGGCCGATCCACGGTTCGGCAAACTGATTCTGCTCGGCCACAGCGAAGGCGCGCTGATCGCCACGCTGGCCGCGCCGGGTGCCGATGCCGCTGCGGTTATTTCCCTGTCCGGCAGCGCCCGGCCGGTCGATCAGGTGATCCGTGAGCAACTGGCCCGCAGCCTGCCGCCCCCCTTGATGCTGCGCAGCAACGAACTGCTCGACAGCCTCAAGGCCGGTCATACCGACGACAACGTGCCGGCGCCGCTGCAGGTGATTTTCCGCCCGAGCGTGCAGCCGTATCTGATTTCGCTGTTTCGCCAAGACCCGGCAAAAGCATTCGCACAATTGCAGATGCCAGCGCTGATTGTTCAGGGCAGCAACGATATTCAGGTCGGCACCGAAGACGCGAAGCTGCTCAAGGCTGCCAAACCCGACGCCGAACTGGCGGTGATCGAAGGCATGAACCATGTTCTGCGCATCGTGCATAACGATATGAAGCGGCAATTGGCCTCCTACAAGGACCCGAATTTGCCGTTGGCCGCTGAACTGGGCAGCAAAATCATCGAGTTTATTGACGGACTTCGCACCCGTTAAGCGCGGTTTGCCCTCCAGTCCTGAAGAAAGCGGCCGATAAGCCTGTGTCGCCAGCGTATCGGCTGGCGACAAGCAGGGCTTGGACAGGATCTCGCCGTTATGACTGATACCCAGACTTCACCCGACACCACCGCTGAAAAAGACGCACCGCCAGCGGTCGAGCTGCCGTGGGCGGAAGTCCACGTCGAGCACCACAAGATGCTCCGCCTGGCCCCGCTGCAGACCGATCGTCACACCGGTGGCCGGCCGTTACGCTTTGTCGAGTTCGGTTACGCCGAACGCCACAGCAAAGAACATAGCCTGATGCGCATGGCGATCAAACTGCCGAGCCAACGGGTACGCAAAGAACAGAATCACCTCGATGTGTGGGCCGATCACACCACCAAGCGTGTGCGCTTCGGCCCGGACAGCGGCTTGCAGATCGAACCGTTGAACCGTGGCATCGGCCGTTTCATGGCCGCGCAAGGGATCAACTGGGCGAAGAAACGCTGGCCGACCTACACCGTCGACGGCTTGGACTTGAACAACAAGGACGCGCTGAACGAAGACACCCGCCTGCGTCGTGATCATTTCCTGAAAGTCCACGGTTTCGAAGTGGTCTACGCCGATGCCCAGCATTTGAAGGGCAGCATCAAGGACGTTCAGGTCGGTGACTTGCTCGGCGACTGGAACAGCGAAAAGCTGCAGATCGTCGAGATTCTGGAAGCGGCGCAGATGCTTCAGCAGGCCGAGCAAAACCTGGCTGAGCAAGAAGTGAAGCTGAAGAAGCAGGAAGAGAAGGTCAGCAAGTTCAAACGTGAAGACGCCGGGCTGCGCTTCACCATTACCTGTCTGGTGGCGTTTGCGGTGTTTCAGGCAGGGTTGCTGATCTGGATTGCCACACACCGGTAAATCAAAAGATCGCAGCCTGCGGCAGCTCCTACACCGATCTCTGTAGGAGCTGCCGAAGGCTGCGATCTTTTGCTTTTAGACGCGGGAAGCGAACAGCGCCTGATGATCGCGACACTGCTCCGCCGTCAACATGAACACGCCATGCCCGCCGCGCGCGAACTCAAGCCAGGCGAAGTCGACTTCCGGGTACAACGCTTCAACGTGCACCTGGCTGTTGCCCACCTCGACAATCAGCAAACCCTTCTCGGTCAGGTGATCCGCCGCTTCGGCGAGCATGCGCCGAACCAGATTCAGACCGTCATCACCGCAGGCCAGGCCCAGCTCAGGCTCATGCTGGTATTCGTCCGGCATGTCAGCGAAATCTTCCGCGTCGACGTAGGGCGGGTTCGACACAATCAGGTCGAAACGCTGACCCGGCAATCCGTCGAAACCATCGCCCTGCACGGTGTACACACGCTCATCAACGCCGTGGCGCTCGATATTCTGGTTGGCCACTTCCAGCGCTTCGAACGACAGATCCGCCAACACCACTTCGGCGTTCTGGAACTCGTAGGCGCAGGCAATGCCGATGCAACCGGAGCCGGTGCAAAGATCGAGAATCCGCGCAGGTTCGTCGCCGATCCACGGTGCAAAGCGGTTTTCGATAAGCTCGCCAATCGGCGAACGCGGGATCAGCACGCGCTCGTCGACGATGAACGACATGCCACAGAACCACGCCTCCCCCAGCAGATAAGCGGTCGGGATGCGCTCTTCAATGCGGCGCTTGAGCAGACGTTGCAAGTTGACCAGTTCGTCATCCTCCAGCGCGCAATCAAGATAACTGTCGGCAATTTCCCACGGCAGGTGCAAAGCGCCCAGCACCAACTGCCGGGCTTCGTCCCAGGCGTTATCGGTGCCATGGCCGAAAAACAGATCCTCCCCATGGAAGCGGCTGACGGCCCAACGGATATGGTCGCGCAGGGTACGAAGTCGGGAAGTGATCACGGGGCAGAACTCCAGAAAAAACGACTGGCGATTCTACCAGCCAAAACGCGCCACGACGACGCAGGAAAAATCCCGCCGCGACGGTAGGCGTTTTCTTTTTTTTGCATCAGCTATTGAACAGAACGTGTAACTTGACAAGGCTGCAGGCCAGTAACGACGGCACCTACGATGGTAGCGATTCACAGAAGCGCTCAGCCAGAGGACAATGTCGCAAAAGCCCCACCCCAAGGAGCCCCAGAATGTCCGTTCCAAAAACGATGTTTCAACTCAGCGGTCGCGGTTACGCAGCGGCCACACTGAGCCATGCCACTGTGGTCATCATCGATGCCCAGAAAGAGTACCTCAGTGGCCCGCTGGCCCTGAGCGGCATGGACGCGGCCGTCGCGAACATCAAACAAGTGGTTGCCGCAGCCCGTGCAGCCGGTCGGCCGATCGTGCACGTGCGTCATCTCGGCACCGTCGGAGGCCTGTTCGACCCGCAGGGCGAACGCGGCGAGTTCATCCCCGGCCTCGAACCGCAGGGCGACGAAACCATCATCGGCAAATTGCTGCCGAGCGCTTTCCATGGCACCGAGTTGCTTGACCGCCTGCAAAACCTTGGCTCGCTGGACTTGATCGTCTGCGGCTTCATGAGCCACTCCAGCGTCAGCACCACTGTACGGGCGGCGAAGAATCTGGGTTTCCGTTGCACGCTGGTCGAAGATGCTTGCGCCACCCGTGATCTGCCGTTCAAAGGGCGCGTACTCAGCGCCGAACTGGTGCAGGAAGCCGAAATGGCGATCATGGCCGACAATTTCGCTACCCTTGCCTTGACTCAAGACTTGATCTGATAGCGCCTTGATGAGCGGTTCAGCGCGCCGCTCATCCACAAAGTCCTCTCATTTGCCGCAAATGCCATAGCCTCAGGAACAACCCGGTCAACTCCCGGTCGAAGGGCCGATACCCATTGAGGAAGGTCGGAATGAAGTTATCCGATGGATTTGACGCACGCCGCTTGCGGCCAAAAGGCCAAAGCAACTGGCGTTTTCGCTTCGGCGCTGCGATCGCCGCCATTCTGGCGACGTTCGGTGTGCTGCTGGCGATGGCTGGGGCGGCCAGCCTGCTCGGGCGCCCACCAGCACTCGGCGATTTGAATGCCACGCCGATGGGCTCGGCGATCATTCTGGCGGTCGGTTTGCTGTTTCTGTATTTCGGCGTGGCCCTTTGGCGTAGATGCCGGCGTCGCGCCCGGCAATCGCGGGAACTGAACATGTCCCCGCACCTGATGAAAAAACACGACTGACTCCACGGCCTGGCTTTTTGCCGGGCCGTTTTGTTTCGACTTGGGTAAACTGGCCGCCCTTCGCGGAGGCTGACATGCAAGACGACGATTTTTCCCTGTTCAAAAGTGCGATCCAAGGCGTCAAGCCGATCAAGCACGACCGCGCCGACACCGGCAAACCCAAGGCTGACCGCGCACAGATCGCCAAGCTGCGTCAGTCCGCCACCGTGCGCAGCGATGCCACCATCGTTGATGGCCTGTCCGATCAATTCGTCATCGACGTCGGCCCGGAAGACGAGTTGATGTGGGCGCGCGACGGGGTGCAGGAAAGTCAGATGCGCAAGCTCAAGGTCGGCCAGATTCCGTTCGAAGGCAGTCTTGATTTGCACGGCATGAGCGTGGAAAAGGCCCGGGAAACCCTCTGGGCATTTCTTGCCGAAGCGACCAAATTCGAAATCCGCTGCGTGCGCGTCACCCACGGCAAGGCTGTGCGGCTGGACGGCAAGCGGCCGATGATCAAAAGTCACGTCAACACCTGGTTGCGCCAGCATGCGCAAGTGCTCGGTTTCTGCTCGTGCCAGGCGAAACACGGCGGTGCCGGCGCGGTTTATGTGATGCTGAAACGCACGATGATGGAAGGTCGCGACGAATAATCCCGTTACACCGAACTTGCAGGGTTGTGTCCGCCACCGTACCCTTGCCCTTTGCGAAAATCCTCACAGGTAGTTTCATGTCCCTGGAACAGAATTACACCGCGATTCTCGGCCAATTGGGCGAGGACGTCTCCCGCGAGGGCCTGCTCGACACGCCAAAGCGTGCCGCCAAAGCCATGCAGTACCTCTGCCGCGGTTATGAACAGACGCTCGAAGAGGTCACCAACGGTGCCCTGTTCAGCTCCGACAACAGCGAAATGGTGCTGGTCAAGGACATCGAGCTGTACTCGTTGTGCGAACACCACTTGCTGCCATTCATCGGCAAGGCGCACGTCGCGTATATCCCGAGCGGCAAAGTGCTGGGCCTGTCGAAGGTCGCGCGGATCGTCGACATGTACGCGCGCCGCCTGCAGATTCAGGAAAACCTGAGTCGTCAGATCGCCGACGCGGTGCAGCAAGTCACCGGCGCGCTGGGCGTGGCCGTTGTGATCGAGGCCAAGCACATGTGCATGATGATGCGCGGTGTCGAGAAGCAGAATTCGTCGATGATCACTTCGGTGATGCTCGGTGAGTTCCGGGAAAACGCAGCGACCCGCAGCGAATTTCTCAGCCTGATCAAGTAACTCGTCACACAAAAAAACCGGCGTTGATCGCCGGTTTTTTTTCGCCCGTGAAAAATCGGGTAAGCTGCGCGCCTTCTTCAATGTCCCTGTGAGGCTTGTAACGTGTTCGTCAAAGCGCTTCGTGTCGGTCTCGGCCAACTGATCATCTTCATCGATTTCCTCACCCGTCCGGGCAAGAAAAAACGCCCCGCCGCTGCCCAGGCTCAGGTGGATACTGCAGCGAAGGATCTGACGCTGTATCAGTTCCACGCCTGCCCGTTCTGTGTGAAAACCCGCCGTACCTTGCGTCGTTTGAATGTGCCGGTGGCGCTGAAGGATGCGAAGAACAATGAGCAGGATCGTCAGACACTGCTGGAACAGGGCGGCCGGATCAAGGTGCCTTGCCTGCGCATTGAAGAGAATGGGCAGACGACCTGGATGTATGAATCCAAGGTGATCATTGATTATCTGGATAAGCGTTTCGCTGCGGTCTGATGCATTTGTTGTGGGCCTGCTAACGATAGGCCCACCCGGTCAGCGCAAAACCCAGACAACAATAAACCGGCCCTTGAGCCGGTTTATTGGTTTTTCAGGCAGCTTTCTCGATTTGCGCCTTGCGCACCACCGCCGCCAATCGCTTCAGCCCCTCATCCAGTCGCGCCGGGTCGATGTGGCTGAAATTCAAACGCAAATGCCCTAGGTTTCTATCGGGGTCGGGAAAGAACGGCTCGCCCGGCATGAACGCCACATCATTGGCCAGCGCCTCGTTAAGCAACGTTCGCGTGTCCAGCGGCTGCTTCAACGTCAGCCAGAAAAACAGCCCACCCTGCGGTACATTCCAATCAGCCAAATCAGCGAAATGCGTTTCCAGCGCCGCTTGAAAACCATCGCGCCGTTCACGGTAGAAACCGCGCAATTCGCTCAAATGCTGCTGATATTTTTCGCTGCCGATCCACTGCAATGCCTGCCACTGGCCAATGCGATTGGTGTGCAGATCCGCCGATTGCTTGAGCTTGAGCAGGTGCGGGAACAGATCCGGGCTGGCGATCAGATAACCGACACGCAAACCAGGCAGCAAGGTTTTCGACACGGTACCGGTGTAGATCCAGCTGGACTTCTTCAAACGTCCGGCAATCGGTTTGGCGCTACCGCCGTCGAAAGTCAGTTCGCGATACGGCTCGTCTTCAATCAGTGTGACGCCGAATTCGTCGAGCAATGCAGCGACGGCGGCACGTTTGGATTCGCTGTAGCGCACGGCGGATGGGTTCTGGAACGTTGGGATCAGATAGATGAACGCCGGACGATGCTGTTCCAGGCGACTGCGCAGTTGTGCCAGGTTCGGGCCATCGGACTCTTGCGGCACGGTGAGGCAGTCGGCGCCGAACAGCTGGAAGATCTGCAACGCCGCGAGATAGGTTGGCGCTTCCAGCAGGATTTCGGTGCCCTTGTCGATGTACAACTTGGCCGCCAGATCGAGTGTCTGCTGGGAGCCGCTGACCACTAGAACCTGACTCGCTTCGCAGGCCAATCCCAACGCCCTCGCCTCCGCGGCCAGCGCTTCGCGCAATGCCGGTTCACCCTCGCTCATGCCGTACTGCCCGAGGGACAGCGGCATGTCGGCCCATTCGACTTTCGGCAGCATGGCTTCGGCGGGCAAGCCGCCAGCGAACGACATCACTTCCGGACGCTGGGCCGCGGCGAGGATTTCACGGATCAAAGAACTTTTAAGGCGCGAGACACGTTCGGAAAAAGCCATGGAAGTCACCGGTAGCGAGGCATATGAAAAATGAGTCAAACTTGTTGACTGAAATTACGCCAGCCTGAGCGAGTACGTCAACATGCTTGACCTTAAAAACCCCAACAGTCAGCAACAGGCCATGGAAGCGTTTTTCTTCGGCTATCAGGCCTTCACCGCCAAGGCTGACGAGATGCTCGAACGCCGCGGCCTGTCGCGGGTGCATCAGCGGATTGTGTTTTTCATCGCCCGTTATCCGAACTTGAGCGTGAAGGAATTGCTTGCGTTACTCGGTGTGAGCAAGCAGGCGTTGAACATGCCGTTGCGGCAGTTGCAGGAGATGCATCTGGTTGAGAGCGTGGCGTCGCAGGCAGATAAGCGTAAGCGGTTGCTGGAGTTGACGCCGGAAGGGGCGAAGTTTGAACAGGCCTTGCGGCGTGAGCAGGTGAAGTTGCTGGAGCGGGTGTTTGCCGAGGCCGGGGAAGCGGCGGTGAATGGGTGGCTGGCGGTGAACCTGGCGCTGGGGAACACTCAGGCTGCTGTCGAATGACCGATATATCCCTATCGACGGACCTTTCGTAAACAAAATCAAAAACAATATTTGCTTTATTTGTACACAAAAGCATAATCCACAGCGTGCGAGTTCCTGACCGCATGGTCAACAAATTCGCGTATGCCTCAAAGGGCCGCTGCCACCCCTCATGGGTCCGGCCCTGGAAATAACAATAAAACTCTTGAGGAGTACTCGCTGTGGAAAGCCGCAAATCCGAAGCATCGACGCTGGATCTCTCGCCGCCGTTACGCACTGGCTTGCTTGAGCGCCTGTTTAAACTCAGCTTGCATGGCACCACGGTGAAGACCGAGCTGATTGCCGGTCTGACAACCTTCATCACCATGGCCTACATCATCTTCGTCAACCCGAACATCATGGCCGATGCCGGGATCGATCACGGTGCAGCCTTCGTCGCCACCTGTATCGCCGCTGCGCTGGGCTGTCTGTTGATGGGCCTGTACGCCAACTGGCCGGTGGGTCTGGCGCCGGGCATGGGCCTGAACGCGTTCTTCACTTACACCGTGGTCGGTACCATGGGCTACAACTGGGAAACCGCCCTCGGTGCGGTGTTCGTGTCCGGTGTGCTGTTCATGATCCTGACCTTTTCGCGGATTCGCGAATGGCTGCTCAACAGCATTCCCGTCAGCCTGCGTTATGCGATGGGCGCGGGTGTCGGCCTGTTCCTCGGCTTGATCGGTCTGAAAACCGCCGGTATCGTCGTCGACAGCCCAGCTACTTTGATCAAACTCGGTTCTCTGCGTGAACCCGGCCCGCTCCTCGCCGCCATCTGCTTCCTGATGATCGCGATCCTCAGCTACCACCGCGTATTCGGCGCGATCCTCATCAGCATCATCACCGTGACCCTGGCCGGTTGGGGTCTGGGCCTGGTGCACTACGAGGGCATCATGTCCGCCCCGCCGAGCCTGGCACCGACCTGGATGGCCATGAACGTCGCGGGTGTGTTCAACATCAGCATGATCAGCGTCGTGCTCGCCTTCCTCTTCGTGCACATGTTCGACACCGCCGGCACCCTGATGGGAGTTGCCCAGCGCGCCAATCTGGTCGGCGTTGACGGGCGGATCGAAAACCTTTCCCGTGCCATGAAAGCCGACAGTGCTTCCAGCGTGTTCGGCGCCGTGGTCGGTGTTCCGCCCGTCACCAGTTATGTAGAAAGTGCTGCCGGCGTGGCCGCTGGTGGTCGGACTGGTCTTACCGCAGTCACCGTAGGTGTGCTATTTATAGCGGCAATGTTTTTCGCACCGCTGGCCGGCATGATTCCCGCTTACGCCACCGCCGGTGCATTGATCTACGTCGCAATGCTGATGATGGGCGGCATGGCCCATATCGAATGGGACGAAGCGACCGACAGCATTCCGGCGATCGTCACCGCGATCATGATGCCGCTGACCTTCTCTGTCGCCGACGGCATCGCGCTGGGCTTCATCACCTATGTGGCATTGAAGGCCGGCACTGGTAAGTACAAAGAGATTTCCGTCAGCCTGTGGGTGCTCTGCGCGATCTTCATCGCCAAGTTCATCTTCTTGTAAGCGTCTCGCGGTTCAAGCTTCACAACAGCCTCACCCCTGCGGGTGGGGCTTTTGCACATTCTCGATACCAACAAAAAATGGAGGAAAGTGATGAGTCTGGAAACCTGGCTGCTGTTCAGCGGTGCTGCATTGGTGGTGATCCTGATTCCCGGGCCACTGTCGTTGTTGATGATCAGCAACAGTCTGAATTACGGTTTGCGCCGCTCTTACCCGGCGTTTCTCGGCGGCGTGATTGCCTCGATCTGTTTGCTCAGTGCATCTGCGCTGGGTCTGGGCGCCCTGCTCCTGGCTTCGGAACAATTGTTCAGTGCTCTGAAAATCGTCGGCGCGCTGTACCTGTTCTACCTTGCCTGGCAGAGCTGGCAGCAATCGCGTCAACCATCGACCGGCGCCGAAGTGCCGCAAGCGGCGCCCGTGCCACGTTTCCGTGCGCTATTCGGGCGAGCTTTCGTACTTGGTGCAAGCAACCCTAAAGACATCCTGTTCTTCGCTGCTTTCCTGCCGCAGTTCCTCAGCGCCGAACAATCGTTCCTGCCCCAGTTGCTGATCATGATAGCGACCTGGACGGTATTGGATCTGCTGTGCAAGCTGGCTTACGGGCTTGGCGCCCATGGCGCAGCGCGCTATCTGCGCAGCGGCAAGGGGCAAAGTTGGTTCAATCGGATCAGTGCCGGTTTGTTTGGTGGTGCAGGCGCTGTTTCATTGCTCAGTAGCCACTAATTAATTTAAACGAGATCCGGTCTTATCGTTTATGAGCCCCCACCCTGAATACTCACATCAAATTCAGGGTGGTTACATTCCTTAATTATTATTTTCCACTCAGCAATCAAGTCACCAGCCATTACATGCAAAAACTGCAATACATCGCAACAACCCGCCGATATACAGTACATACAACACATCACTAACATCACTCCCCCAATCAAAACCTGCCTGGACAAGGATGTTCACATGGCCACACTGATTCAAGATGCCGTTATACAAACTGACGCTGTTGTAATTACCGATATTGGTTTTTACGCCAATGAACGCAACGACTCGACCTTCGATTTAAAGAGCGACATCGACACGGGCACCAACCCTGGAAAAACCAGTACAGGTCAGCTGAAAATGGTCGATGATCTGTTCGGCCCGATCAAGATTGACTCTACTTTAGTAACGCGAGTCGCGCTCGACGCATTGGGAGCAACAATTGGTGGTCAACGTTTGAATGGTCAGAACACTTTTTTTCGTGTGCCAAGCCAATCTTTCATCAACACCTTGCAACTCAGTTCAGCCGACATAGACAAGCATATAAAGCTATCGACCGGGACGGATAGTTATCTCCTGCCAACCCTGCTGTTTGAAATTGCCAGCCGGCGCCCGTTAACCGCTCCTCCCATGATGAAAGATGACATCAAGGGCGAGAGTGATCCGGACGGATACTTCAAGAAGCTGAGCAAGCTTTTAGACTCGGCACAACAACTCAACATCCAGCATATCAACCTGCCGAAGAGTAACTCTCGTGCAGTTGCAATGGTCAAAAGCTATTCCATGGTCGGATCAAGTGTCGGAATTCAAGGCTTCGGAATCTTCATGGGTATCCGCGGCATTATCGATGCCATCAGAAAAAACAATACCGTTGAGGTGGTAATCAATACCGGCGGCATCGTCACAGAACTTGGTTCCATTGCTGTCGATATAGCAGTGACTAAAATGGCCACACAAATGCTCACGGCCGGGCAAAGCGCCTATAAGGATTTCGCCAAAACCCGGTTCGCGGTAAGGCTGGGCCGTTCCGGTGGTTTGATCGGTGGCGCGCTGACACTGCCTTTCGATCTTTACACCGCAGTCCGATCTTTCAACGCCGCTGAAAAGGCAACCGGCAAAGAGGCCATGGACCATTACGTCAGCGCCGGTTTGAGTATTACCAGCGCCGCCATGACTGTGCTACTCGGCGCGGCAGCAATGGCCGGTTTTTCGTTGGCTGGCCCCGTTGGACTAGTCGCCGGGGCGCTCCTGGCAATCGGATCGCAGGTTTACGGCGCGGTGCGAGTCGTGGATGACATCGATGACTACATCGAACTCAGCCTCGATGAACGTTGGCGCACAGGCATGCTCGCGTTCTGCATGCAGGATCCTGAAGCCAGTGTTCAGGATCGCTACCTGATTGCCAAAACCCGGGTCGAACATACAAAGCAATTCGAAAAGAACGCGAGGAGATTGCTGGACGTTGAATTGAAGGACACCACCGAGGCTGTCGTTAACGGATCGTTCGACGTGGAGCTCATACCGACCCGGAAATGGACTCGTAACTGGTGGACTAAACAGGACGGATGGGAAACTGTAAATGTTCCTCGAGTCAAAGGGCTGGACGACACGATCGATGCTCGCGACGGCGTAACTGACAAGACGCCCGGCGCGCAACTGGGAACCGCGGGCGAAAACAAAGGTGTTCTGTGGTTCATTGGCGACGGCAAGGACTCGATAAAGGGTGTGGAACAGAAACCGAACGCCTTTCATTACGGGGCAGGGAAAAAAAATCTCACCGGAGGTTTGAAAGACGATCGGTTTGTCTTCGAGGGCGCAGCGGATCTGATCAAGCAAAAATTGGCAGTCGTAAACTATTCGAAGCTGACAGGTGGCGAAGGCAACGACACCTTGGTGCTGGGCGGGAAGTATTACAACTCGGACACAGAACCCTTTGGCTACGACGTCGACTTACAGGAAGAAAATCTCTATGTCGTCAGCCCCGATACGAATGCTGAGGATGGAAAAAAATATACGTACCACAGTTTGTTGGAGAGTATCGAGAATGTTGAAACCGTAACGGGTGCGACAAGCAGTGTTTACGGTACGGATGACTCTAATATCATCAAGTCGCGCGGCAAGGACACGATTAAAGCGCGGGGCGGTGACGACCAGATCTACTTGCTCCATGAGGGTGCGTCAGCGTCAGGTGAAGCGGGCGCCGACGGGTATGTAATCGCCCATGTCGATGGCCGCATCGAGATCACGGAGGACGGGGAGCAGGACAGTTTCATCGCGTTGAGTTGGAGAAAGGACCAAATCGAAAGTGTCGTCATCGAAGAGAATGCACTGGTCATCACATCAAAATTCGACTACTACCACAGACCAAGAAACGTACTGACGATAAAAGATGTTTACGAAACAATCGACAATAAACATCAGCTAAAAAACAACAAACTGACCTTTATTACCAAAGATGGTTTTCACTTGTTCCCCGATTTGCCTGACACCCTCGAATCCGATGACCCCGCCACCATCCAGCTTGACGTTACACTTTATGGCAAACCGGAAAGAGCGGTTATTCTCTACGATTCTGAATGCATCATCAAACATAACAATGACATCAGTTATTTCATCCCTAGAACGTCGAAGCACACCACAATCCACTCAGCAAAACGCACCGACGGCATTACCAAACTCTTCCTGGACTACACAAGCGATGAATTGACAAAAGTAGAAGCGCACTTTTCGGCACGACTGGCAGAAGTCACCGAGGATTTGATGATTGCATGTGACTTGACCTATTACATGGGTGAGAAGTCATTGACTGTCAAAAACCTTGCATATGCGAGGGGGGGCGATGACCCCATGAATATCTTAAAAATCCTGAGAACAATGGCCATCTACCTGAACTATAAACTGATGCTCGTCTTCAAGGACGGGCTGTCAATCAATGCGGTTCTTCCTAAAGAAACCGAAACGGCGCCGACTGACCAAAAGTATGCTGTCTACACCCTCACGAAATGGACGACACCAATCTCACTTCCGTTGAAGTTTCATACCGGCGAGGTCATTTATGAACTACCGGAGAATGAAGTCCCTGGCCTTGATTCAGACAAATACGCCTGCGCCAAGCTCACCTCCTACCCGAACCAGACCGCGATAGAAAGTCTGGCAGGCCAAGGTTCCAATTACCTGATTCACCTGGCAGCCAACATGAGTATTCGTCTGGGAACGCCGGGAGCACTCGCCACCTCCGAGATCCGCTTGCCGTTTGCCTCGACCTGGGATCTAGACGCTACCGACCTCGGCAAGGTCGAGATAAAACTCGAAAACAACCAATTACAGATCGGTACATGCACTATTCATCTGCCGATTTACGAGAGCGAAGACCTCATCGACCAAGTACGTGTTATCACCGCAAAGGGCGTTGTTCACACGGTCGACCTTTCCTTCGACAGGATTTATCTGGACGGTCTTGATGCCAGATTTTTTGATGAGCCTTCCGACCCGCAAGTGGCGCTGCCTGACGAATTCTCATTGATCGCAGACAAGTTACTGAGAGTCAGATACGTCGTCCTCACCGACGATAGAACTGGAACACTGCGCTACAGCATGCCGACACGCCGATGGATACTGGATAGCGACAAGTCTCGAGTCATCGAGTCTTCGGAATTGCAAATCCTGAACCGTTGCAGCCATCAATTGCCCGACATGTTCAAAACACCGACGCTGATCCAGGTGCCTCCCGCATAACACCGAAAACAACTCAAACCCTCAGCGCGCCAGCGGTGAGGGTTTCCACGCTTCCCTTGTCGCTCCTCCCAATACCCCCGTAACGCCTCGCATTACTTGTCTACGAAGCCATACATATATACCGCACGCCATGTCCCCCGCTTGCGCACCATAAGCCTCTTGATACTCGCCATGCGATTGCAAAAGCCGTCGTCGCGCGAGTTCGTCAGATCATTTTGGCGCGCCCATTGAACTTCATGGAAGGCGCGCTGCATCGGAGTAATTCAATGGCTAAACCACCCAAGAAAATTGCAGGCTCAACGTCAGTCGATCCCTCGGTAAGCACACCAAGAGCATTGCCCGACGCACCTGGCGCCCTTCGCCTGGACGCGGGAGAAATTGCTGGCAGTGATTCGACACCCGGATCCTCTACAGCAACCGTCATGCCCGAGGCAATCGGCCAACGCCCAAGCGTTATCGTGAGCCAAATGCTCGATGTTCAACAGCATTCACCTACGCGCCGTGCGGGTCTGGGTCCATCACCCGATTCGGCGACACATCAGGCGAGCGCTATCGATGTGCCTCGCGGTGCCAGTCCACAACCTCCCCAATTCATTGATCCGGAACTGGCAGCCCTGCTGACCAGTGCTGAAAGCTCGGCAGAAGGCATACGGTACGACAAACACAAAAAAACCTATGTCGAAATGGACGGCGGAACCGTGATGGTACGCAGGAACCCGGACGGCAGTTTTCAACAGACCCATGCCGGTGAATTGAGCCCGTCCGGAGACCTGATCGAACAGATCCCCGGAACCCGACTCTGGCGGCGAATAGAGCCCGTAACCGCGACCGCGAAACGTCCACAGCCGGCCCCTGATTCTTCACCTGTCGAAACAGCTGAAGCGACGCCCGGCCCGAGCAAACGGTCGCGTCCGGAACAGACCGACAACGTATCGACAGATGCCGACACACTCATGCAAACCCTGTTTTCCCGGCAGGCGGGCGTACTGGATCTGTCCTCGGGCCAGTGGCGCAACTGGGCAAAAGTGACCCGACCAGAAACAGGCGATTCGATAGAAATAGGCGGGGCTTACTACCAGATCGTGTCCCGAGAACGGCAACCCGATACGGGCCTGGTCTATTTGCAACATCCTGGATTTGCACCTGAAGGCGGCTATGACGCGTTTGAACACATGCTGCGCGAAGATTCTTCACGTCAACCGAAATGGGCGCTCAAGCGCAATGGCCAATGGAACGTACTGGAAAACCATCCCCCCTTTGAAATGCCGATGACGCAGTACGTTGCCGGTGCCTTCAAATATTTGTCCGATCATTCTCAGAGTGCCATCGCACGAGCCGTGTTTGATCACAGCACGCAATCCAGAGCGGTAGACAACCACGCGCTATCGATGATGGTGCTGACGTTTAGACACTGGACAGATCGCGTCAACAACGAAGCACCGACAACTCGAGGTCTTCTGGACCCATTGATGCTGCTGCCCACGCTGCCCACTCGTCCCGACAAACTGTATCCCGGCGGTATCCTTTCACTGCCCTCTTCCTCCTCGGTGCCATTTGTGCGTCTCGACTTTGATCCGCAAAAATTTTCCGGGCCATGGGATACGTACGCAGCCGCCCCTACACCTGCCAACTTGCGCGCGTTATTCACCACGCTTCTGCAAGACAACGGTTACAGCGTCAATCCATCCACACGCGCTCTGCAAGAAGGGGCGCTGATCTTTCACCGCGAAGGCATCGCTGCCGTGTTCGTGTTGAAGCTGCCGCGTATCGTCGGAAGCTCGATTCCTCGCCCCACGCTGCCAGGTGCCGAAATTTCCAGTTCGGTGTTCCAGTCAAGACTGAGTGTCACGACACAGCGGACCTTGGACCTTCATATGGCACAGAACCAGGTCATCTATTTGATGGGTGGCACGCAACAGACTGACCAGGGAAAACCGACTCTTTTTATGGTGAGAGAGGGGTGACGGCCTACAAAAAAATCAATAGACGAATGGAGCACCAGGGATGGCGAAACCACCCAAGAAAATACCCGCAGCAACCTCAGTTGATTCCGTGCCGACCGCGACGAGATCGGTATCGGATCAGTCGTCGGGCAACCGTTTGCTCGTAGAGCCCTCCGGGTCTGCGGTACCTGCCTGGGTTCGCACGCCTGATGCTTCAGGAGATATTGCACCCGGCGGTGCTGAGCGGCCGCCGCCTATAACGGTCAGCACACTCCCGGACTCGGTCGCCAGGTTGTTGGAGGTCAATATGAACGCTATTACCTGGCCGGCTGATAAATCCCACCTGTTGCGCGCAACCGACAACGGTCTTTTTCAGAGCCCGGAAGGCGGCACGTATGCTCATGTGGCAGGCGAAGGTTATCTTCAAGTCGTACGCCACCCGAATGGGCGCTATCAGGTGTTCTGGCCGCCAGGTCTGGGGGAGCCGGGCCCGTTCTTGAAACAGATCGAGGGACGCCCCCTGTGGCGCCCCGAAGCAGCACACCCGCCGAGCCTCAGGGCAGAGGCTGATCGTCAAACGACAGTTGAAGCACCACTTGGCCGGAAATCCCCCCTACCCTTGCCAGCCGAACAGGCAGCGTGGCTGACAAGTGCCCAACAGACCCCGGACGGAATTCGTCACGACAAGCGGGGAGCAACGTATGTGGATATGGAAGACGGAGCCACCTTCCTGGTACGCCAACAACCGGATGGCAACTATCAGCAAGCGTCTGCTCACGACCGGCACGCGCTTGGCGCGCAGGTCGAGCAGATACCGGGTAATAAACGGTGGAGGGTAAAAACGCCGGAGCCTAATCCGCCGCAAGAAATTTCGCCAACGGCTCATGAAAGACCTGCCGTGGTATTGGACGAACCGCCGTCCGACCGTGGCAAACGCCCGCGCCTGGCAGACGAGACTGAGCAAAGTGGCACGCAGCCGTTAACCGATCAATTGTCTGGTGCTCGACCACTCACGCAGGCTGGCTCCGCCGGGCATTGGAGGCACTGGGGGAAAACCTTCAAGCCTGAATGGCACGACTCCATAGAAGTTGATGGTCAGCACTTTGTGATCGTGCCGCAACGCGTGACGGCCGACACGACCTTGGTGTACCTGGAAAACCCACTATTTACCCCGAGTCGATACGACGCGTTCGAGCGAATGCTGACCAACGATCCATCGCTGCAACCGAAGTGGGCCGTGAAAAAAGATGACACATGGACGGTGGTGGAACTTCCATCGTTCGAGCGTTCGCTGGCTCAGACTGTAAACAGATCCTTTATGTATTTGTCCGAACACTCCTCGGACGCAATCGCCCGAGCAGTGTTCAACGAGGCCAATCAAAGCGAAGTCATCAACGGTGAGGGACTGCGCGTGCTGTTTGACACTTTCTATCACTGGGAACACAGGACCCTTGCCGCCGCCTCGCGCCGCGAACTGGCTGACCCGTTGATGATGCTGCCCGTCCTGCCCACACAAACCGGCTCCCGTCTGCTCAGCCAGACACTGTTGCTGCCTTCGCCCTTTGCAAAGGCTCTGGAACGCATCGACTTTGATACACAGATGTTTCATCAGCTATGGCGCGAGGCCATGGACACCCCCGGCTCCAGCCTGCGCAGTGTGTTCAGCGAAATTCTGCAGCGCAACGGTTATGAGGTGGATCGCACCAGCCGAATGTTCAGCGAGGATGCTCTGCTGTTTCAACGCCGCAATCTGGACGTTGTATTCGTACTGCGAATCCGCCCCAGCTCCCTGGACGGAAAGGTGCAACGCCCGATTGATCCAGGCGAGGAAATGAATACTCCGGCACTCAGGGCCACGATAGGGAAATCGAAATGGAAGCACATGCTCGAGCCCGGCAAGGTCGTCTATCTCGTAGGCGGCACCCAAATAGTCTCCGACCAACAGACATTTCTGTTCATCGTCAGAGAGGGGTGAGATCCATGCACAACCGACAATCATCATTATCGAGAATGACTTGAATGGCCAAAAACACGCTTGCCCGAGCCATGTTCAATCAGGCGAACCGATCCGAGATCATCAACGGTCATGGCCTGGCCGTCTTGAATCAGACCTTTCGCTTCTGGTCCGACAGGAAAAATCACCCGGTTCAACGACGGGAACTGGCTGATCCACTGACGATGTTACGCACACTTGAAAAACCGAGAGGTACCGAACTGTTGCTGACCATTCCCTCTTCGCTGGGTGAGGGTTTGCAACGTCTGGATTTCGATCCCGGGCAATTTGCCCAGCAGTGGATTGATCATGCAGTGTTGCCTGCTACACCCGACCAGCGGAGTTTGTTCAGCGCTGTATTGGCGCAAAACGGTTACATCATCAACGAAGCGTCTGCTCTCATGGGTGAAAATACGCTGTTGTTTCACCGGGAAAAATCAACAGCATATTTGTTATGACTTTCCCGCCAGTTATCGGTCAACAGATACAACGCAACGCATTGCCAGCATCCAACTTTAGCGAATCTGCACTGCAGATCCGCATTGGTGATTCACAAAAAAAACTGGCCACGTATATCGATGAAAAAAAGGTCGTTTACTTACTGGGTGGAATTCAAAAACAAGCACAGTACCTGACGACGCTTTTTATTGTCCGGGAGGGTTGACTTGCATGCAGTAAAACCCACAACAAAGAGCATTCACAACAGTCACGATTAATTTATCCAGTGCGTAACAAGCCATGGCGATTTATCGCCGTGTCGGTCAATTATTGCCCAGTGAAAATTGATCACTTCGAAAATATCACAGGGTCAATTCAATAAATGCCCGTGATTAATCAAATAAACAACAGACAATCAGAGACAACATCAATGATCAAACCACCCAAGCCAATATCAGGAAACCATGCCTCCGATATATCCATACCCCCCAGGCCCGTACAAGTTCAAACACCGATCCCCCGTTTGAACACGGACACCTCCGATCCGCACCTGTCCATCAGTGATCGAGCCCTCGTGAACGACGACACGGCGTCACGTATTGTGATAACCCGTATTACCGATCCGGTAATCACCGATCTCAATACCAATCTCAGAGAGATCTCATGGCCGGCCTTGCAGAATCATCTGCTACGGCCCCATGAATCCGTCGACGGGCTGTACCTCAGCCCAAACGGTGACCTTTACGCCCACCTGGAAGAAGGCGGCTATTACCGCGCAGAGATCAATGCCACTGGCGACTATCAGATCCCCTGGCCCGCCGCTCCAGGTGTGACACCACCGTTATTGAAAAAAATCGATGGCCAGCCACGCTGGCGAGTCGAAGCAGACTGGTATTCGCGCATTCCACAGCCGGGAAACCAACCACAACCTGCCGTGACAGCGGCACCGCCACCTGCGTCGGTCATTCTCCCCGCTCATCTGGCAACTCTGCTGACAAGTGCACAAAGCACAGTCGATGGTGTGCGATATGACAAGCACAAGAAAAGTTATGTCGATATGGCAGAAGGCACCGTCATGGTGCGCAAGAATACCGACGGCCACTATCAGGAAACGTTTGCCGGGGAGCTGACACCGTCCGGCGCTGTGGTTGAACAAATAACGGGGACAAAGCTCTGGCGCCGCAAGGCCGAGGACAATGTGCGACCGGATAATCGACGGCCAGCCATCGATGAGCCGACAGCGGGCCCCAGCAAACGACCGCGTCTGGATACAGACCCGGACAGTATTGATCCACCTCTCGCGGTTCTACCTACCGGAGACTGGATTACCTGGGGCAACGCTACGAAACCACAAACCGGCGATTCCATCGAGATCGACGGCAAACACTACCCGATAGTCACTCAGGCAGCGTACGCCGATAACGCTCTGGTTTTTATCAAACATCCACACCTCTCTGCCGAACGCTTCGACGCTTTCGAACAGATATTGCGTATGACCCCGGAGTTGCAACCCAGAGGCGCGGTTAAAATAAAACGATGGTGGTTAGCAGACAAAGAACTCAAATGGGAAATCGTGGACGGTCTCCCGTTTAAAAAAACCATCACTCAGTACGTTGCCGATGCCTTCCCCTACATGGCGGAGCATTCGGTGAACAACGTCGCACGCGCCATGTTCAATCGAGCCAATCATTCCGAGGAAATGAACGGTTACGGACTTAATGACTTGTTTGCAACGGTCCAATACTGGGCAAAACGGCCCATGAATATGGAGAATCAGAAAACCATCCGACATGATTTGATCGACCCATTGATGTTTCTGCCACCGGTGCCGAAAAACACAGGTAACTCCATACAATGCCACTAGTCACTTCGCAAGAAGTACAACGAATTGAGTTTGACCTGCAACGTGTTCCCAAAGAGTGGCTTTCCAGTGACTACACCAGGGGAACATTTCGAGAGTTGTTCAAGCGCGTTCTGGAACATGACGGTTACCAGGTTTCGTCTACCTTTCACAGGTTTCAGTCGGATGGTTTGATGATTCAGCAAAAGGGCTTTGATCAGGTATTCCTTTTGATATCCCAAAGGAGCTATGACGACAGCGCTTTGAGACAATATTGGAAAAACTGGATTAAAAAAAGAGTGTTGCTCAACAAACATCCATCTCACGACATGGATCTACTTAAAAAACACCTCGCAGAGAATAAAGTCGTCTATTTACTGGGCGACATACAAAGGCAGCCGTCCGGGTCAGACCACCTGATCATCATCAGAGACGCCTGAAACACTCACCCGCTACTGCTTGTGGATAGCCATCGTAAACCGTCTGACATTTGGCAAAAAAAAGCCCGCAGTGTGAGCGGGCGAAAGACCAAAGAAGCTATATGCGCAGTCGCTTCCCGGTAGGGGCAGTTGCTTGGGGTCAGCTGCCCCGGTACGTGGAATAGCTGTAAGGCGAAATCAGCAGGGGTACGTGGTAGTGATCCTGTTCGGCAGAGATGCCGAAGCGCAGCACGACCACATCCAGAAATGCCGGCTCCGGCAGTTGCACCCCACGGGCTCGGTAGTAATCGCCGGCATGGAACTGCACCTGATAAACCCCGGTACGGTAATCATCGCCTTGCAGCAGCGGCGCATCGACCCGGCCGTCACTGTTGGTCATCGCGCTGGCGATCAATTCCAGGTGCGAACCTTCAACGCGGTACAGCTCGACCTTGATCGAGCTGCCCGGGCAACCGTGTGCAGCGTCCAAAACGTGTGTTGTCAAACGTCCCATTGATTCTGCGCGCCTGGCCGCAAAGAGCAGTCAGACTTCGCGCCTCCCGAAGTCAGTTGAAAAGGAGACCGCACCCTTTCGATGCACGAAAAGCTGCGGCGAGCGATTGATTAAGACACTTTCCAAAAAAATTGTACACAATAAAAACGACATTTTTCACACCACCCCCGCCATCCGGGCGTTTACAGCGTATCTGCCAGCGCAGCGCCTGATCATTGAACCTCCTATCCATTAGCTGACTGGTCAGGCAGGTTTCTTGCAGGTTCACGCCGATAGCAGTAAAAGATGACAGTCGGTGAAAAATGCAAAAAATCAGGCTTACAAATTGAGAATAAAGTTGTATACAATCAGCCCATCGCTGTGACGCCAGCCTGCAACCTCACCGCCAGGCCGCCACGTAATATCTGTCAACGAATAAGAAGGAAGACTGCAGTGAGCGCTGACTACCCACGCGACCTGATCGGTTACGGCAGTAACCCTCCTCACCCACACTGGCCGGGCAATGCCCGCATCGCCCTGTCCTTCGTACTCAATTACGAAGAAGGCGGCGAACGCAACATTTTGCACGGCGACAAAGAATCCGAAGCCTTCCTCTCTGAAATGGTCGCTGCCCAGCCGCTGCAAGGCGCGCGCAACATGAGCATGGAATCGCTTTACGAGTATGGCAGCCGTGCCGGCGTCTGGCGGATTCTGAAACTGTTCAAGGAATTCGACATTCCGCTGACCATCTTCGCCGTGGCCATGGCCGCCCAGCGTCACCCGGATGTGATCCGTGCAATGGTCGACGCCGGTCACGAGATCTGCAGCCACGGCTACCGCTGGATCGACTACCAATACATGGACGAAGCGCAGGAACGCGAGCATATGCTCGAAGCGATCCGCATCCTCACCGAACTGACCGGCGAGCGCCCACTGGGCTGGTACACCGGCCGCACCGGCCCGAACACCCGTCGCCTGGTGATGGAAGAAGGTGGATTCCTTTACGACTGCGACACCTATGACGACGACCTGCCCTACTGGGAACCGAACAACCCGACCGGCAAGCCACATCTGGTGATCCCTTACACCCTCGACACCAACGACATGCGCTTCACTCAGGTGCAGGGTTTCAACAAGGGTGACGACTTCTTCGAATACCTCAAAGATGCGTTCGACGTGCTTTACGCCGAAGGCGCAGAAGCACCGAAGATGCTGTCGATCGGTCTGCACTGCCGCCTGATCGGCCGTCCGGGTCGCCTCGCTTCGCTCAAGCGCTTTATCGAATACGCCAAAAGTCATGAACAGGTGTGGTTCAGCCGTCGCGTCGACATCGCGCGTCACTGGCACGAAACCCACCCGTACCAAGGGGCCGCCCAATGAGCCGCTTTCAAACCCTGCAACCGTCGACCCTGAGCCGCGACGCCTTCGTCAAAGCCTTCGCCGACATCTACGAACATTCGCCATGGGTGGCCGAGAAGGCCTACGACCTGGGCGCAGATGCCTCGATCGACGAGATCGAAACCCTGCACCAGCGCATGAGCGACATCCTGTTGAGCGCCGATCACGCAAGCCAGCTTGCCCTGATCAACGCTCACCCGGACCTGGCCGGCAAAGCCGCCGTCCAGGGCCAGCTTACCGCGGCCAGTACTGAAGAACAGTCGGGCGCGGGGATTCACCAATGCACGGCCGAAGAGTTTTCTCGCTTCACCGAGCTGAACGACGCCTACAAAGCCAAGTTCAAGTTTCCCTTCATCATGGCGGTAAAAGGCAGCAACCGGCATCAGATCCTCGCGGCGTTCGAAACGCGCATTCACAACTCGGTCGACACCGAATTCAAATGCGCGCTGGCGGAGATCAACAAGATCGCCCTGTTCCGTTTACTGACTCTTTAGCGAAGCCTGACCCGAGTGCATCAGACGCGGAGAGCACCCAGGGTCTTGCAAGCATCCCCAGCCACTTATTTAAAGGCAGACAAGAAGAATGAAAGCTTACGCCGTACCTTTCGAGAAGTTCGTCAACCTGGCCGATGCCCGTCTGGGCACCAAAATCCTCTCGGTCACCGATGACTGGTTCGCAGACGCCAATCGTCTGTTCCAACCGACCCCGGCCGTATGGAAGGAGGGCGTGTTCGATGACAACGGCAAGTGGATGGACGGCTGGGAATCGCGCCGCAAGCGCTTCGAAGGCTTCGACAGCGCAGTGATCCGCCTGGGCGTACCGGGTTCGATCAAAGGCGTGGACATCGACACTTCATTCTTCACCGGCAACTACCCGCCATCGGCCTCTCTGGAAGCGTGCTTCCTGGCGTCGGGCGAGCCTGATGAAAACACTCAGTGGACTGAAGTGCTGTCGGCCGTCGAGCTGCAAGGCAACAGCCACCACTACCACGAAATCAGCAACGACAAAGCGTTCAGCCACCTGCGCTTCAACATCTACCCGGACGGTGGTGTTGCCCGTCTGCGCGTGTACGGTGTGCCGCATCGTGACTGGTCGGCCGTTGGCGACAACGAGCAAATCGACCTGGCAGCAGCCCTTAACGGTGGCCGCGCCCTCGCCTGCTCCGACGAACACTTCGGCCGCATGAGCAACATCCTCAACCCGGGCCGTGGTATCAACATGGGCGACGGCTGGGAAACAGCACGTCGTCGCACGCCAGGCAATGACTGGGTAATCGTCGCGCTGGGCCACCCGGGCGAGATCGAAAAAATCGTCGTCGACACCCTGCACTTCAAAGGCAACTACCCGGACACTTGCTCGATCCAGGGCGCGTTCGTCAAGGGCGGCACCGACAGCCAGATCGAAACCCAGTCGCTGTTCTGGCGCGAACTGCTGCCGGCACAGAAACTGGAAATGCACGCCGAACACACCTTCGCCGAGCAGATCAAGGCTCTGGGCCCGATCACCCACATCCGTCTGAACGTGTTCCCGGATGGTGGTGTGAGCCGTTTGCGCGTTCTCGGCAAGGTCGCGAAGTAATGCTGAGACTGTAGGAGCTGCCGCAGGCTGCGATCTTTTGACTTTGTTTTTCAAGATCAAAAGATCGCAGGCTTCGCCAGCTCCTACAGGGATTGCAGTGAATTGAACATACATTTGAAGACAAGAAGAACAGCATGCGCACACTGACGATTGAACCGCTGACCAAAGAAGCCTTCGCCCCTTTCGGTGACGTAATCGAAACCGACAGCAGCGATCACTTCATGATCAACAACGGTTCGACCATGCGCTTCCACAAACTGGCGACGGTCGAAACCGCTACGCCTGAGGACAACGCGATCATCAGCATCTTCCGCGCCGACGCGCAGGACATGCCGCTGACCGTTTGCATGCTGGAACGCCATCCGCTGGGCAGCCAGGCTTTCATTCCGCTGCTCGGCAACCCCTTTCTGATCGTGGTCGCGCCACTTGGCGATGAACCTGTATCAGGCTTGGTCCGCGCCTTCGTCACCAACGGCAGGCAGGGCATCAATTACCATCGCGGCGTTTGGCACCACCCGGTGCTGACGATCGAAAAGCGGGATGACTTCCTGGTGGTTGATCGCAGTGGCACAGGCAATAACTGCGATGAGCATTTTTTCAAAGAGGATGAGCGTTTGATCCTCGCCCCCCACCAATAAGAGAAGGTCTGATCACCCGACAACAAGGGTGACAGGCGAGAGGTAAAGACTGTGGAAGCACATCTGTTGGAATGGCTGAACCTGAGCGTGCGCTGGGTTCACATGATCACTGGCGTGGCCTGGATCGGCGCGTCGTTCTACTTCGTCTGGCTGGAGAACAACCTCAACCGCGTCAACCCGAAAACCGGTCTGGCCGGTGATCTGTGGGCGATCCACGGCGGCGGTATCTACCACCTGGAAAAATACAAACTGGCCCCGCCGGCAATGCCGGAGAACCTGCACTGGTTCAAATGGGAAGCCTATTTCACCTGGATGTCGGGGATCGCGCTGCTGTGCGTGGTGTTCTACTACAACCCGACGCTTTACCTGCTGGCTCCGGGCAGCACGCTGAGCGGCCCTGAAGGCGTGGCCATCGGTATCGGCTCGCTGTTCCTCGGCTGGTTCATCTACTCCTTCCTGTGCGACTCCGCTCTGGGCAAACGCCCTGCCCTGCTCGGTTTCATCCTGTTCGTGCTGATCATCGGCGCGGCATATGGCTTCAGCAAGGTGTTCAGCGGTCGTGGTGCGTACCTGCATGTCGGCGCGATCATCGGCACCATCATGGTCGGCAACGTGTTCCGCATCATCATGCCGGCGCAGCGCGCACTGGTGGCGGCGATTGCCGAGAACCGCACGCCCGATCCGGCGCTGCCAGCCAAAGGCTTGCTGCGTTCGCGTCACAACAACTACTTCACCCTGCCGGTGCTGTTCATCATGATCAGCAACCACTTCCCGAGCACTTACGGCAGCCAGTACAACTGGTTGATCCTCGCCGGGATCGCAGTGTTTGCAGTGTTGGTGCGTCACTACTTCAACACCCGTCATGACAGCCACAAGTTTGCCTGGACGCTGCCTGTCGCAGCGGTCGGGATGATCAGCCTGGCTTACGTCACCGGCCCAACGCCGATGTCGACAGCTCCGGAAGTGGCCAACGCACCAGCGAAAATCGAGTACCAACCGCTGCCGGAAACGGCACTGGGTGGTGGCGCGAAACCGGCTGAAGCAGCGCAACCGGCAGCACCTGCCGCCCCTGCTGCGGCACCGGCACAGGCGTCCAACGCCGGCCCCGGTTTCGACAAGGTGCACAACGTGATCCAGGAACGTTGCACGGTGTGCCACTCGGCCAAACCAACCAGCCCGTTGTTCAGCGCCGCCCCGGCCGGCGTGATGCTCGACACCCCTGAGCAGATCCGCCAGAACGCGGCGCGGATCCAGGCGCAAGCCATCACCACACAGATCATGCCACTGGGCAACATCACACAGATGACCCAGCAGGAACGTGACCTGATCGGTGCCTGGATCGCCCAGGGAGCCCAGACCAACTAAGCAGTAAAAGCATCGCTGGCAAGCCAGCTCCCACAGGGACTACCTGAATCCTGTGGGAGCTGGCTTGCCAGCGATTAGCCGCAGCGCGGTTTACCTGATGCAAAAAAACAGCTGTGAGCAACCCGGCAGCTGTTCAATCACAAGAATAAAAAAGATCCGAGGTGTTGCATGTCCGAGCTGTCCAAAGCGCGCATCCCCGACGCACCCGCCATTCAGCGTTTGCCCCTTTTGCAACTGATCCTGGTCGGTTTGCAACATGTTCTGCTGATGTACGGCGGTGCCATCGCGGTGCCGTTGATCATCGGACAGGCCGCTGGCCTGAGTCGTGAAGAAATCGCCTTCCTGATCAACGCCGACCTGCTGGTCGCCGGCATCGCCACCATCGTGCAGTCGATGGGCATCGGCCCGATGGGCATTCGCATGCCGGTGATGATGGGCGCCAGTTTTGCCGCTGTGGGCAGCATGGTCGCCATGGCCGGGATGCCCGGTATCGGTCTGCAAGGGATCTTCGGTGCAACGATCGCCGCCGGTTTCTTCGGCATGATCATCGCGCCGTTCATGTCCAAAGTCGTGCGCTTCTTCCCGCCGCTGGTGACCGGCACGGTGATCACCTCGATCGGTTTGTCGCTGCTCCCCGTGGCCGTGAATTGGGCCGGTGGCGGTGCCGCCGCTGCGCAATTCGGCTCACCGATTTATCTGGCCATCGCCGCACTGGTGTTGGGCACCATTTTGCTGATCCACCGCTTCATGCGCGGTTTCTGGGTCAATATCTCCGTGTTGATCGGCATGTGCTTCGGCTACCTGCTGTGCGGGGCGATCGGCATGGTCGACTTGAGCGGCATGGCCAACGCGCCGTGGATTCAGTTTGTTACACCGCTGCACTTCGGCATGCCGAAATTCGAACTCGCACCGATCCTGTCGATGTGCCTGGTGGTGGTGATCATCTTCGTCGAGTCCACCGGGATGTTCTTGGCGCTGGGCAAGATCACCGGCCAGGAAGTCTGCCCGCGCATGCTGCGTCGCGGCTTGCTGTGCGATGCCGGCGCGTCGTTCGTTGCCGGGTTCTTCAACACCTTCACCCACTCTTCGTTCGCGCAGAACATCGGCCTGGTGCAGATGACCGGCGTGCGCTGCCGCTCGGTGACCATCGTCGCCGGCGGCTTGCTCATCATGCTCAGCCTGCTACCGAAAGCGGCCTTTCTCGTGGCCTCGATTCCACCGGCCGTATTGGGTGGTGCGGCGATTGCGATGTTCGGCATGGTCGCGGCAACCGGGATCAAGATCCTGCAAGAAGCCGACATCGGTGATCGTCGCAATCAGTTGCTGGTGGCAGTGAGCATCGGCATGGGCCTGATCCCGGTGGTGCGTCCGGAGTTCTTCGCCCACCTGCCGCTGTGGATGAGCCCGATCACCCACAGCGGTATCGCCATGGCCACGCTCAGTGCGCTGACGCTGAACCTGTTGTTCAACATTCTTGGCGGCAAAGAGCGCGCAGCGATCAACGACTGCCACGCGCACCCGCATTAACAGCAACACCGATAGCCCCTTGTGGGAGCGAGACTGCTCGCGAAGACGTCATCAGCTTCAACACTCTCGTTGACTGATACACCGCTTTCGTCGGAACGCCGCCCGGAGCAGGCTCGCTCCCACAGGGAAAGCAACTCTGCGCCTGAAAAATAAAAACAAGAGGGAGCAACAGATGATTCGCACGCAAACCAACCTGCTGTTGAGCGGCTGCCTGCTGGCCGCATCCCAAGCCATGGCCGGCGATTTATTGCTGTGGCAGACCAACAGCCTGAGCTATCTGTACGGCAAGAATTTCGCGATCAACCCGTCGATTCAGCAAACGGTGACGTTCGAACATGCTGACAAGTGGAAGTACGGCGACAACTTCCTGTTCGTCGACAAAATCTTCTACAACGGTCAGGAAGACCGCAACAAAGGCCCGCACACCTTCTACGGCGAATTCACTCCGCGTTTTTCGTTCGGCAAGATCTTCGATCAGAAAATCGAGTTCGGCCCGATCAAGGACGTCTTGCTGGCGATGACCTACGAGTACGGCGAAGGTGAAAGCGAGGCCTATCTGATCGGCCCAGGCTTTGACCTCAAAGTGCCCGGCTTCAACTACGTCACCCTGAACATCTTCCGTCGCCAGACCGAGGGCCCGCGTCCCGGCGATGGCGTCTGGCAGATCACCCCCGGCTGGTCCTACAGCATTCCCGAGGGCAATTCCGATCTGCTGATCGACGGCTATCTGGACTGGGTTGTCGACAACGACGAGAACTCGCGCGGCACCTACCACGCCAACCTGCACATCAATCCGCAGATCAAATATGACCTCGGCAAAGCCCTTGGCTGGAGTCATAAGCAGTTGTACGTCGGCACCGAGTACAGCTATTGGAAAAATAAATACGGGGTCGAAAACAGCCGCAACCTCGACACCAATCAGAACACCGCCAGCCTGCTGGTGAAGGTGCACTTCTAAGATGACCCGCAACCGTGCCCCATACCTGTCGTCGGTGCTCTGTTGCGGGGCACTTGAGAGCTGGCCAAGGAGTCAGTATTCTCCGCGGCCTCTTGAATTCGGTCTAAAAAAAAGCCCGGATTTAATTCCTGACCGAAAAGCCAACTTATCCCGGCCCCGGCCAGTACCGAGGCATCCCGAAAACACGCTCAATCGACTGTTTTTCAGCAGCCGAACGGGCGTTTTTTTGCTTTCTGAAAGCGTTGGCCCAGCTCTTGCTATCGATAGCGAAGCTGACCGATCGGATGACTTTTGCAGCAACGAAAAAAGGCGCCACACCAGAGCGCCGATCTTAAAAAAATAAACGTGGAACACCTACTTTGGGAGCAACCGAATGAAACGTATGTGCACCAGCCTGATGCTCGCGGGATCGATGTTGGCCGGGGGGCAGGCCATGGCCGAAGGCCTGCTGCAATGGCAGAACAACAGCCTGACTTACCTCTATGGCAAGGATTTCCAGGTCAACCCGCGCATCCAGCAGACCGTCACCTTCGAGCACGCCGATGCGTGGAAGTACGGGGATAACTTCTTCTTCCTCGACAAGATCTTCTACAACGGTGGCAAGGACTTCAGCAACGGCCCGAACACCTACTACGGTGAGTTCAGCCCGCGCATCTCGCTGGGCAAAGTGCTCGACCAGAAGATCGAGTTCGGCCCGATCAAAGACGTTCTGGTGGCGATGACCTACGAGTTCGGCGAAGGCGACACCGAGTCGTACCTGATCGGTCCGGGCTTCGACCTGGCCATCCCGGGCTTCGACTACTTCCAGTTGAACTTCTACCAGCGCCACACCCAAGGTGCACGCGCCGGTGACAACGTCTGGCAGATTACCCCGGTCTGGTCCTACACCATCCCGGTCGGCAAGTCGGACATCCTCATCGACGGCTTCATGGACTGGGTGACCGACAACGACTCCAACTCCAAGGGCGATTACCACGCCAACCTGCACTTCAACCCACAGGTCAAATACGACCTGGGCAAGGCGCTGAGTTTCGGCGAGAAGCAGTTGTATGTCGGTGTTGAATACGACTACTGGAAAGACAAGTACGGGATCGACGATACCGGTGCGTTCAAGACCAATCAGAGCACCACGAGCTTCCTGGTGAAGTTCCACTTCTGATAAAGATCAAAAGATCGCAGGCTGCGATCTTTCGCTCTAAAAGCTTCGCGAGCAGGCTCGCTCCCACATTGGTTTTGTGAACGACACAAATCCCTGTGGGAGCGAGCCTGCTCGCGAAGGCCTCACCGCAGATCTCACTCCTGCCGCAATCCTAAAAACCGGCACAGCTCCTCACGCTTGGCCAACGCATCGCGCCGCCCCAGATCGATCAACTCGCTGCAATACCCCGCCTCGAACAGCAGATAACTCAACACCCCGGCCCCACTGGTCTTGGTCGCCCCCGGCCCACGCAAGAACAAGCGCAACGCCGCCGGCAATTCCTGCCGATGTCGCGCCGCGATCTCATCGATTGGCTGACTCGGCGAAATCACCAACACCTCCACCGGCGCCACACCCAACTCGCGAGTCGGCGTACCTTCGGGCATCAGATGGCTGAACTGGTTGAGACGCTGAAGCAGCTCGATATCGCCCTCCAGGCTGTCAATGAACGTGCTGTTGAGCATGTGCCCGCCGATCTGCGCCAGCGTCGGCTGTTGACCGGTGTAGGTGCGCTCCAGTGGCTGCTCGGGATCGAACCCGCGCGGGTTGCCGCTGACGCCCACCACCAGCACGCGACTGGCACCCAGGTGCAACGCCGGGCTGATCGGCGCCGATTGCCGCACCGCGCCGTCGCCGAAATATTCCTCACCGATTTTCACCGGAGCGAACAACAGCGGAATTGCCGAACTCGCCAGCAGATGCTCCACCGACAATTGCGTCGGCACACCGATGCGTCGATGGCGCAACCACGCATCAATCTTGCCGCCACCCTGATAGAACGTCACCGCCTGCCCCGACTCGTAGCCGAACGCGGTCACCGCCACCGCATGCAATTGCTTGCGCGCGATGGATTCGGCGATGCCGGGCATGTGCAGTTTTTCATTGAGCAGGTCGCGCAGTGGCGAACTGTTGAGCAGCGCCACCGGCAGCTGGCGACCGAGGCCAAGCAAGCTGTGGCTGACGAAGCGGCTGGCCTGGTGGATCACGCCCGGCCAGTCGCTGCGCAGCACGCGGTGGCTGCGAAAGCCCTGCCAGAACAGGGTCAGGCGTTCGATGGCAGCACGAAAGTCCGTGGCACCACTGGCCAGACTGACCGCGTTGATCGCCCCGGCCGAGGTGCCGACGATCACCGGAAACGGATTGTCGGCGCCCAACGGCAGCAACTCGGCAATCGCCGCCAGCACCCCCACCTGATACGCCGCCCGAGCCCCGCCGCCGGAAAGAATCAAACCTGTGACCGGTTCAGCTGGGCTCATCGCAACACTCCATGGTGCTTATAGGGATTGGTTCAACCGCGTTTGGCGTACAGCTTCGGCTCGCCCGGCGGACGGCTTTTGAAGCGGCGATGCGCCCACAGGTATTGCTCGGGGCAGGCACGCAATGCGCTCTCGACCCACTGGTTGATGCGGATGCAGTCGGCCTCTTCGGTCTCGCCGGGGAAGTCTTCCAGCGGCGGGTGAATCGTCAGGCGATAACCGCTGCCGTCCGCCAGACGCTCCTGAGTGAACGGCACCACCAGCGCTTTACCCAACCGGGCGAATTTGGTGGTCGCGGTCACGGTCGCGGCCTGAATGCCGAACAGCGGCACGAAGATGCTTTGCTTGGCGCCGTAGTCCTGATCCGGTGCGTACCAGATCGCCCGACCTGAACGCAGCAGCTTGAGCATGCCACGCACGTCATCGCGCTCCACCGCCAGCGAATCGAGGTTGTGCCGCTCGCGACCACGACGCTGGACGAAGTCGAACAATGGATTCTTGTGTTCGCGGTACATGCCGTCGATGGTGTGCTGCTGACCGAGCAGCGCCGCGCCGATTTCCAGCGTGGTGAAATGCGCGGCCATCAGAATCACACCTTTGCCTTCACGCTGGGCCTTTTGCAGATGCTCCAGACCTTCGACGTGGGCCAGTTTCGCCAGGCGCTCACGGGACCACCACCAGCTCATCGCCATTTCAAAAAAGGCGATACCGGTAGAGGCGAAGTTTGCCTTGAGCAGGCGTTTGCGCTCGGCGGCGGATTTTTCCGGGAAGCACAGTTCAAGATTGCGCTTGGCGATGCGCCGCCGGTCGCCGGCCACGCGATACATCAAGGCGCCCAAAAATCGACCGATGGTCAGCAACGCCGGATACGGCAATTGCACGATCAGCCACAAAAGCCCCAGCCCGCACCAGAGCGGCCAGAAGCGTGGAGCAAGAAATGCTTTTCGAAAACGCGGGCGATCCATTAAAGCTTCCGTAAATACAGTGGCCGCGCATTCTACATCGTTCGACCCGGCTTGCGGCTCGCGGGCGTTCTCGTTATAAGTCTCGGCACTTTTAGTGACAAGCCGTTGTATGCCGACATGAGCCAAACCGAACCGTTAGACCAAGATCCCGTATTCCAGCTCAAGGGCAGCATGCTGGCCATCACTGTGCTGGAACTGGCCCGTAACGACCTCGAAAGCCTCGATCGGCAATTGGCCGCCAAAGTCGCCCAGGCGCCGAACTTCTTCAGCAACGCGCCGCTGGTTCTGGCGCTGGACAAACTGCCACCGAGCGAAGGCGCGGTCGATCTGCCGGGCCTGATGCGCGTGTGCCGCCAGCATGGCCTGCGCACCCTGGCGATTCGCGCCAGCCGTATCGAAGACATCGCCGCCGCCATCGCCATCGACATTCCGGTGCTGCCGCCATCCGGCGCCCGTGAACGACCGTTGGAAACCCCGGAAGCCGAAGTCAAAAAGAAACCGGAAAAGCCGCCGGAGCCGACCATCAAACCGACCCGTGTCATCACTACGCCAGTGCGTGGTGGCCAACAGATATATGCCCAGGGTGGCGATCTGGTCGTGGTGTCCTCGGTCAGTCCGGGGGCGGAACTTCTTGCCGATGGCAACATCCATGTATACGGCCCGATGCGCGGTCGTGCGCTGGCCGGGGTCAAGGGCGACACCAAGGCGCGGATTTTTTGTCAGCAATTGAGCGCTGAACTGATCTCCATCGCAGGCCACTACAAGGTTTCCGAAGACTTGCGTCGCGATCCGATGTGGGGCTCGGGCGTACAGGTCAGCCTGTCGGGCGACGTGTTGAACATCATTCGGCTTTAACGGATACTGCCGCATTTTCCAAGCATCTCTAAAACGTAGCGAAAACGGCTCAAACGAAGTAGGAAAAAGGCCAAAAGCCGAATTCCAGCCAAGGCTGTCCGACTGCAGTAGTTTTCAAGAGATGTTTTTCAGGGGCTAAAAAGTCCTTCTTCCTTAGGGGTGAAACACCTTGGCCAAGATTCTCGTGGTTACATCCGGCAAGGGTGGTGTGGGTAAGACCACCACCAGCGCCGCTATCGGTACCGGCCTCGCTCTGCGCGGCCACAAAACAGTAATCGTCGACTTCGACGTGGGCTTGCGTAACCTTGACCTGATCATGGGTTGCGAGCGCCGCGTGGTGTATGACTTCGTCAACGTGGTCAACGGCGAAGCCAACCTGCAACAGGCTCTGATCAAAGACAAGCGTCTGGAAAACCTCTACGTACTGGCCGCCAGTCAGACCCGCGACAAAGACGCGCTGACTGTCGAAGGCGTGGAAAAAGTCCTGATGGAGCTCAAGGAACAATTCGAGTTCGTGGTCTGCGACTCCCCGGCGGGCATCGAAAAAGGCGCGCACCTGGCCATGTACTTCGCTGACGAAGCGATCGTCGTGACCAACCCGGAAGTGTCCTCGGTACGAGATTCGGACCGCATGCTCGGCCTGCTGGCGAGCAAATCGCGTCGCGCCGAACGTGGCGAAGACCCGATCAAGGAACACCTGCTGATCACCCGCTACCATCCAGAGCGTGTTGAAAAGGGCGAGATGCTTGGCGTTGAAGACGTCAAGGATATCCTCTCGGTAACGCTGCTGGGCGTGATCCCGGAATCCCAGGCGGTGCTCAAGGCATCCAACCAGGGCGTACCGGTCATTCTCGACGATCAGAGCGATGCCGGTCAGGCGTACAGCGATACCGTCGACCGCTTGCTGGGCAAAGAAAAAGCCCACCGTTTCCTCGATGTCGAGAAGAAGGGATTCTTCGAGCGCCTGTTTGGAGGTAGGTAATGAACCTTTTTGACTTCTTTCGTGCCAACAAAAAGCCAAGTACCGCCTCGGTAGCGAAAGAGCGTCTACAGATCATCGTGGCGCATGAGCGCGGCCAGCGCAGCACGCCGGATTACTTGCCAGCCTTGCAGAAGGAACTGGTCGACGTGATCCGCAAGTACGTCAACATCGGCAACGACGACGTACATGTTGCACTGGAAAGCCAGGGCAGTTGCTCGATTCTGGAACTCAACATCACCCTGCCTGATCGCTGAGTCGATACGGCAGGAACGACGGCGGCTCAGGGCCATTCCCATACCGGAATGGCCCTGAGC
>NZ_JACSZV010000033.1 GCF_014472415.1 Pseudomonas sp. N40(2020) | reverse complement strand
TAGTCCATTACTGTGTCCCATGACTAACTCGTCGTATCGTTTTGTCAGTCGGGCATCTAGCCCGGTCATTTGATATCCATGCCGTCCTTTTATAGACCAGGATCGGGAGATGTGTAGATACCAATGCAGCGATGGGGACAGAAAAATCACCGCAGATTTTCAGCCCTTCAATTCCTTCAAATGCTTGTACACCGTCGCCCGCCCCATGTTCAGCACGTTGGCCACATAGTTCGAGGCGCTCTTGCCCTTGAACGCGCCCTCGGCGTGCAGCGCCAGCACCAGTTCGCGTTTGTGATCGCGGGTCAGCAGATTAAGGCTCAGTTGACGTTCGCGCAGCCACGCATGCAGGAAGGTGTTGATGCGCTCCTGCCAGTCATCGCGAAACAGTGAATCCGGTTGTGGAATCAGTTTGCTGGGCGAGAGAAACAGATCCAGCGCAGCCTTGGCATTTTCGAACAGCGAAATATTCAGATTGATGCACAGCACCGCCAGCGGATGGTCTTCGCTGTCGCGCAAGACAGTGCTCAGACTGCGAATTTTCTGGCCGTCCCAGTTGAGCTTTTCGTACGGGCCGATATTTCGCTCGCTGACGTCTTCGCTGAGCATGTCTTCCAGAGATGACTCGTCGCCGATCTCGCGTTTGGACAAGTTGTTGGCGATGTAGTCGACCTTCTGTGTGCGCAAATCGTGCAGCACCACTTCGGCGTGAGGAAAGAACAGCGTGGCGATGGCGTCGGCGATGGCACGGAAGTTATCCAGTGCCGGGTCGAATTCGGGGGCGGTCATGACAGTGGAGCTCCAGGCAGCGTCAACGCCTCCGTGAACAGGAGGCGCTGCGAGTGTGCCGCAATCCGTTGGGCGCGTCATCCGGACGGCGGATCAGGCGAGGCGGGCAGGGGATAGCATGCTGCTGTCCAGCCCGAACTGGTGCAGGTGCTCGGGTAGCGGTTCACCGCGCACCAATGCCGCACTGGCCTGGCCCATTGCCGGTGATGTCTGTATGCCGTAGCCGCCCTGCGCCGCTACCCAGAACAGCCCCGGCACCTGCTGATCGAAACCGCTGAGCAAGTCGCCGTCGGCGACAAAATTGCGCAGGCCGGCCCAGGTGCGGGTCGGGCGGCGGATGGTCAGGGTCGTGGCCTCCTCGATCTGGTAGATGCCCATGGCGATGTCCAGTTCTTCCGGCTGCACATCGTGGGGTTCGACTGGGTCGGCGTTGGCCGGCGAGCCGAGAAACATGCCCGCATCGGGTTTCATGTAGAACGATTCGTCGAGGCTGACCAGCATCGGCCAATGGTGAATATCCACGCCTTCGGGTCCGGCAAAAATGAATGCGGCACGGCGTTTTGGTTGCAGGCCCAGCGATCGGGCGCCGGCCATTTCACCGACCTTGTCGGCCCAGGCGCCGGCGGCGTTGATGATCACCGGAGCGCTGAAAGTCTGGCCGTTGGTCTGCACATGCCAAATACCGTTGGCGTCGCGATCAAGGCTCACCACCTGGCAATCGGTATGCACTTCGCCTTTATTGCGACGGATACCGCGCAGGTAACCCTGATGCAGGGCGTCGGTGTCGATATCGCAAGCCGTCGGGTCGTAGATCGCGCCGTGGACTTTTTCCCGGCGCAGGATCGGCAGGCGCGCGCAGGCTTCGTCGGCGCTGAGCAGTTGCATCTGTGGCACCGTGGCTTTGGCGCTGAGGTACTGGTTATTCAGTTCGGCGGCATCACCGGTGAAGTCCACGGTCATTTCGCCGCGCGGGGTCAGCAGCGGGTGCTCGCAGAAGCCGGGCGGTGGATTGTCGAAGAACTCACGGCTGGCCTGGGTCAGCGCGCGTACTTGCGGTGTGCCATACGCGGCGGTGAACAGTGCGGCGGAGCGTCCGGTGGAGTGATAGGCCGGATGGGATTCACGTTCCAGCACGATGACTTTGGCGTGCGGTGACAGCCAGAAGCCGGTGGAAGCGCCAGCAATCCCGCCGCCGATGATGATGAAATCTGCCTGGCTCATGAAAATCTCCGAGGGTTACGAGAACTCGTGTAGGAGCTGTCGAGGTGTTAGCGCTGTAATTGGTAAACCGCATTCGCCAGGGCAATGTCTTCAAGACCCAGACCAATGGAGCGGAAAAACACGTGACGGTCGTAACCGGGCCGCTGCACTTTCTTGCTGAGCAGATCCGCGAGGTCGCCGACAATTGAATCCTTGTCCCAGCCGTGCTGCTCGGCGGCAATCAACATCTCTCCCGCCGAACCCGGCGTGGTCAGACGATAGTCGCAGAACACCTGCATGTCGCTGAGGCTCTGCGGTGGCACTTCATGGGCGCGTGGGGCGTTGGTGCTGATTGAAGTAATCAGTGCCGGTTTGCTCAGGGTGGCCGGGTCGAGCACGGGGCCTGCGGACGAGGTGCAGAGCATGATCACGTCGGCATCGGCGATCGCCGCTTCACGGCTGTCGGCGATCTTCAGGTCTGGAGCAATGGTTTTCAGCAGAGCCTGAGTGTCACGGTCTTCGGTCAGCGTAGGCGAGTACAGGCTGATGCTCTGCCAGTCGCGCAGTGATTTCACGTAGTGCAGGTGCGCTTGGGCGACCTTGCCGCTGCCGATGATCGCCAGCCGTTTGGCATACACTGGGGCGAGGGCATCGACGGCCACAGCTGTGGTGGCAGCGGTGCGCGCGGTGGTCAGCTCGCCCGCGTCGCAGAGCAGTAGCGGCTGGCCGGTCTGCATCGACATCAGCAGCGTCCACGCGGTGACGAGTGCGCCTTGCTCGCGAACGATATACGGCGAAGTCTTCACGCCATACACGCCGTCCTCGGCCAACACCCCCAGGTAATTGATGAAGTCACCGGCGCCCTTCGGGAATTCCACCAGTTGCTGCGCCGGCTGCACCGCGTTGCCGGCAGCGAGGTCGCGGAACAGCTTGCGCAGGATTTGCGGCACGTCAATCCGTGTCAGCAGCTCATGGGCCTGGGTTTGGTCGATCACGTAGGGCGTACTGGACATGTCAGGCTCCGGAAGTGAAATCTAAACTAATTTGTCCATTATGGACTTTTAGTTTTGCCGGGCAAGCACCTGGTGAAAAATCCGGACGAAAAAAAAGCGCAGTCCGTATCCGGCTGCGCTTCTCTTTTATGACGTCGTTTACTGCGGACGCGCGCGCTCAACCGCGCGCAACAAATGCGTTGGCGGCGTTTCACAGCTGATCTTGCGGCCCAGCTTCTCTTCGATGGACGGCAACTGGTAGGAGTCGTCCTCACCGGCGAAGCTTATCGACACGCCATCGGCGCCGGCACGACCTGTACGGCCGATGCGGTGCACGTAGTCGTCCGGGACTTCCGGCAGGGTGAAGTTGATCACGTGGCTGATGCCGTCGATGTGGATGCCGCGACCGGCAACATCGGTAGCGACCAGCACGCGAATCTTGCCTTCGCGGAAGCCTTCCAGGGTTTTGATGCGTTTGTGCTGCGGGACGTCGCCGGACAGTTGCGCGGCGTTGATGCCGTCACGCACGAGGCGTTCTTCGATGCGTCGCACTTCGTCCTTGCGGTTGGCAAACACGATCACCCGTTCCCAGCCGTTATCGTTGACCAGGTTGAAGAGCAGTTTGTACTTGTCGGCACCGGCCACGGCATAGATGTGCTGTTCGACGTTTTCGTTGGCGACGTTCTGCGACTCGATCTCGACGATCGACGGGGCGGTGGTCCATTGCTTGGCCAGGTTCATCACGTCTTCGGTGAAGGTCGCGGAGAACAGCAGCGTCTGACGTTCGCTTTTCGGCGGGGTCTGGCGAATGATCTGCCGCACTTGCGGGATGAAACCCATGTCGAGCATGCGGTCGGCTTCGTCCAGCACCATCACTTCGACCATGTCCAGGTGCACGTCGCCGCGCTGGTTGAAGTCGAGCAAGCGGCCCGGCGTCGCGACGAGGATGTCGCAGTGGCGCGCTTCGAGGTGCTTGAGCTGCTTGTCGAAGTCCATGCCGCCCACGAACGTCATCACGTTCAGGCCGGTGTACTTGGTCAGGTCGGCGGCGTCTTTGGCGATCTGCACCACCAGCTCACGGGTTGGCGCGATAATCAGGGCGCGGGGTTCGCCCATGTAGCGCTCTTTCGGCGGCGGCGTCTGCAGCAATTGGGTGATGATCGAGATCAGGAACGCGGCGGTCTTGCCGGTGCCGGTCTGGGCGCGACCGATGGCATCTTTGCCGGCGAGGGTGAAACCCAGCACCTGCGCCTGGATCGGCGTGCAATACGGGAAGCCCAGGTCCTGGATGGCGTGCATCAGTTCCGGAGACAGTTTGAAATCGTGAAAGCGGGTTTTGCCTTCCTGCGGCTCGACGGCGAAGTCTTCGAGTTTCCACGGGATGACCGGTGCCTTTGGCTTCGGTTCGCGGCGAGGCCTGGCCGGTTTCGGCGCTTCGCTGTGCACGCTTTCTGCAACAGGAGCAGCAGATGTAGGAGCGACGGCGGCCGGTTGTGACTCTTGTTTCGGTGCCGCTACGGTAGCGGGGCGGTCGGCCTGGCGGGCATCGCTGCGATGGCCGGGGGCGTGCGACGGCGCACTGGGAACTGGCGCGAGCTGCTCAGCCTCGCTTTTACCGAACATCTTCTTGAGTGCTTTGAGCACGGTCATCTCATCAATTGGTTAAGGAATGTACGCCGGCCAGTGTAATGCAAGAAACGGGCGCGGCGTAGGGGGAGGGATCAAAGGGGGTTGCCGAGGGAGAAAACAGCCCGCGTGATCAACGCAGGCGTTCGCTCAGCCACACGCCGATGTCGCGAATTTCTTCGGGTAACACTTCGTGCTCCATTGGGTATTCCTGCCATGTCACGGTGACACCATGGGCCTTCAGATACTCATAGGCGGTACGCCCCATCGAGTTCTGCACCACGTTGTCGAACTGACCGTGCAGCGACAGCACCGGAATGCGCTGCTGGCTGGCGGACAATTCCAGTTCATCGCTGAAAGTCGGCGCGTACGTCGACAGCGCCAACACACCACCCAATGGCCCCTGCCATTTCAAAAACGCAGTGTGGAACACCACAGCGCCGCCTTGGGAAAAACCTGCCAGAAAAATCCGCGAGGCGTCTATTCCGCTGGCCCGTTGCTCTTCGATCAATTCGATGATGCGGTCGGCGGACGCTTCCAGCTCATCGCGGTCGATCGCCCGCGCCGGGCTCATGGCCTTGATGTCGTACCAGCTCGGCATTGCATATCCGCCATTAATAGTCACTGGTCGGGTCGGCGCCTGCGGCAGGACAAAGCGCGTGCTGAGCAGGCTTTCCTGCAACGCTTCAGCCACCGGCAGGAAATCGTAACGATCGGCGCCGAGGCCGTGCAGCCAGATCACGCAGGCATCTGCGGGCTTAACAGGCTGAAGAATCAAGGGCTCGGTCATGGTTGCTCCAAATATGTGCGGGCGCTCTCATTGAGTGCGTGATTCGAGTGCGCGTCCGGGTGATCCGTTAATTAGATGTCGCAAGGGTACAAGTTTTGCTATTGACCTGTCGCTGAACTGCTTCCACGACCGGTGTGGTACGGGCTTTGCTATGGAGGACATTGTACGAAGCGTCCTACGGGTGTCGGTAACACTATCAGTGTACGACTCGCGACGGGATAGCAACGAATCCGGTGATGGATGTTCGCCAATGGCCGCTACGGGCTTAGCGAACGTGAAAGGGCTACAGCCCGTTCGGCCGATTGGTGAGAAGTGAGTTGTCCATGATGTGGATTTTCTCCTACTAGACTCATAGCGAAGGTCCTACGTCGGTTGACCCTAAAAAAAGCCAACACGGGTCAACAATGCCTCAAAAGGGTGCGACTGGACTCAAGCTCCGACACAACAAGAGCAAAACTGGAGGTTTGAATGAAGATGTTGAAATCCACTCTGGCGATCGTGACTGCAGCAACAGTTCTCGGCGTCAGCGGGTTCGCTCAGGCGGGTGCAACCCTGGATGCCGTGCAGAAGAAAGGTTTCGTGCAATGTGGCGTGAGCGACGGTCTGCCGGGCTTCTCGGTACCGGACGCTACCGGCAAGATCCTCGGCATCGACGCTGACTTCTGCCGCGCAGTGGCCGCTGCCGTATTCGGCGACGCGACCAAGGTCAAATTCAGTCAGTTGAACGCCAAGGAGCGCTTCACCGCGCTGCAGTCCGGCGAGATCGACATCCTGTCGCGCAACACCACCATGACCAGTTCCCGTGATGCGGGCATGGGCCTGAAATTCCCGGGCTTCATTACCTACTACGATGGCATCGGCTTCCTGGTGAACAACAAGCTGGGCGTGAAGAGTGCCAAAGAGCTGGACGGCGCAACCATCTGCATCCAGGCCGGTACTACCACCGAGCTCAACGTTTCCGACTACTTCCGCGGCAACGGTCTGAAATACACCCCGATCACGTTCGACACCTCCGATGAAAGCGCCAAGTCGCTGGAATCCGGTCGTTGCGACGTACTGACCTCGGATAAATCCCAGCTGTTCGCCCAGCGCAGCAAACTGGCTTCGCCGAAGGACTACGTGGTTCTGCCGGAAACCATTTCCAAGGAACCACTGGGTCCAGTCGTGCGTAACGGCGACGACGAGTGGCTGGCCGTGGTGCGCTGGACTGGCTACGCCATGCTCAACGCTGAAGAGGCCGGCATCACTTCGAAGAATGTCGAAGCCGAAGCCAAATCGACCAAGAATCCGGACGTCGCTCGTATGCTCGGTGCTGACGGTGAATACGGCAAAGACCTGAAACTGCCGAAGGACTGGGTCGTGCAGGTCGTCAAGCAGGTCGGCAACTACGGTGAAGTGTTCGAGAAAAACCTCGGCAAGAACACTCCGCTGGAAATCGACCGTGGCCTGAACGCCCTGTGGAACAACGGCGGCATTCAGTACGCACCACCAGTGCGCTAATGGTTCTATCACCCGGCGGGCCAACCGCCGGGTGATGTTCTTGTTCCATTTTTTCCGGGGCACTTCATGCAAAATTCAATCGGCGCACCAAAGCAGAGGCTTAGCCTCAGCGATCCGCGAGTGCGCGCCTGGGTATTTCAGATCGTCACTATCGTGGCCGTCGTCTCCCTGGGCTGGTTCCTGTTCGATAACACACAAACCAACCTTGAACACCGGGGCATCACCTCCGGCTTCAGCTTTCTGGAGCGCAGTGCCGGGTTCGGCATCGCTCAAACCCTGATCGACTACACCGAAGCGGACAGCTATGCCCGCGTGTTTGTGATCGGTCTGCTCAATACATTACTGGTGACCTTCATCGGCGTGATCCTGGCGACTCTGCTGGGTTTCATCATTGGTGTCGCGCGTCTTTCGCCGAACTGGATCATCAGCAAGCTGGCGACCGTGTATGTGGAAGTCTTCCGCAACATTCCGCCCCTGCTGCAAATCCTGTTCTGGTACTTCGCGGTGTTCCTGACCATGCCGGGACCGCGCAACAGCCACAACTTCGGCGACACTTTCTTTGTCAGCAGCCGTGGCCTGAACATGCCGGCCGCGCTGGCGGCTGACGGCTTCGGGGCATTCGCGATCAGTGTTGTGGTGGCCATCGTCGGCGTCGTGCTGATGTGCCGCTGGGCCAACAAGCGCTTCGAAGCGACCGGTGTGCCATTCCACAAGTTCTGGGTGGGTCTGGCGATATTGCTGGTGATCCCGAGTTTGTGCGCGCTGATCTTCGGCGCTCCGCTGCACTGGGAAATGCCCGAGCTCAAGGGCTTCAACTTCGTTGGCGGCTGGGTGCTTATCCCGGAACTGCTGGCCTTGACCCTGGCGTTGACCGTTTACACCGCGGCTTTTATCGCCGAGATCGTGCGTTCGGGGATCAAGTCGGTCAGCCACGGCCAAACCGAAGCGGCCCGTTCGCTCGGTTTGCGTGAAGGTCCGACCCTGCGCAAGGTGATCATTCCCCAGGCGCTGCGGGTGATCATCCCGCCGCTGACCAGCCAATACCTGAACCTGGCGAAGAACTCCTCGCTGGCCGCCGGTATCGGTTATCCGGAAATGGTTTCGCTGTTCGCCGGCACCGTGCTGAACCAGACCGGTCAGGCGATCGAAGTGATTGCGATCACCATGAGCGTGTACCTGGCGATCAGTATCAGCATTTCCCTGCTGATGAACTGGTACAACAAGCGCATTGCGCTGATCGAGCGGTAAGGAAAAGCGCATGAGTACTCATACTTTCAAACCCGACATGCCCCCTCCGAGCAGTAGCATCGGCGTAGTGGCATGGATGCGCGCGAACATGTTCTCCAGTTGGCTCAACACCTTGCTGACGCTGTTCGCGTTCTACCTGATCTACCTGATCGTTCCGCCGATTCTGGGGTGGGCGATCATCGACGCCAACTGGATCGGCACCACCCAGGCCGATTGCACCAAGGAGGGCGCCTGCTGGGTGTTCATCCAGCAACGCTTCGGTCAGTTCATGTATGGCTACTACCCGACCGGGCTGCGCTGGCGCGTGGACCTGACCGTGTGGCTGGCAGTGATCGGCGTGGCGCCACTGTTCATCTCGCGCTTCCCGCGTAAAGCGGTGTACGGGCTGAGCTTTCTGGTGATCTATCCGATTGTCGCCTGGTGCCTGCTGCACGGCGGCGTATTCGGCCTGCAAACCGTCGCGACCAGCCAATGGGGCGGCTTGATGCTGACGCTAGTGATCGCCACCGTCGGTATCGCTGGAGCCTTGCCGCTTGGCATCGTGCTGGCGCTGGGTCGTCGTTCGAACATGCCAGCGATTCGTGTGGTTTGCGTGACCTTCATCGAGTTCTGGCGCGGCGTGCCGTTGATCACGGTGCTGTTCATGTCTTCGGTAATGCTGCCGCTGTTCCTGCCCGAAGGCATGAACTTCGACAAGCTGCTGCGGGCGCTGATCGGCGTGATCCTGTTCCAGTCGGCCTACGTGGCTGAAGTGGTGCGCGGCGGTCTGCAAGCGATCCCTAAAGGTCAGTACGAAGCGGCCGCTGCGATGGGCCTGGGCTACTGGCGTTCGATGGGCCTGGTGATTCTGCCGCAAGCCCTGAAGATGGTGATCCCCGGCATCGTCAACACCTTCATTGCGCTGTTCAAGGACACCAGTCTGGTGATCATCATCGGCCTCTTTGACCTGCTCAACAGCGTCAAGCAAGCCGCTGCCGATCCGAAATGGCTGGGCATGGCCACCGAAGGCTACGTGTTCGCCGCCCTGGTGTTCTGGATTTTCTGTTTTGGTATGTCGCGCTATTCCATGCATCTGGAACGCAAGCTCGACACTGGCCACAAGCGTTAGGAGTTCTCTGTAAATGAGCGAAGCAATCAAAAAGCCTGTGGGTCCTGAAGGCATCATTCAGATGCAGGGCGTCAACAAGTGGTACGGCCAGTTCCACGTGCTGAAAGACATCAACCTCAACGTCAAGCAGGGCGAGCGCATTGTGCTGTGCGGCCCGTCGGGTTCCGGCAAGTCGACCACCATCCGCTGCCTCAATCGTCTGGAAGAACACCAGCAGGGCCGCATCGTCGTGGATGGCGTGGAACTGACCAACGATCTGAAGCAGATCGAAGCGATTCGCCGTGAAGTCGGCATGGTGTTCCAGCACTTCAATCTGTTCCCGCACCTGACCATTTTGCAGAACTGCACCCTGGCACCGATGTGGGTGCGCAAGATGCCCAAGCGCAAGGCCGAGGAAATCGCCATGCATTACCTGGAACGCGTACGCATTCCGGAGCAGGCGCATAAATTCCCGGGGCAACTGTCCGGTGGTCAGCAGCAGCGTGTGGCGATCGCTCGCGCGCTGTGCATGAAACCGAAAATCATGCTGTTCGACGAACCAACCTCGGCACTCGATCCGGAAATGGTGAAAGAGGTTCTGGACACCATGATCGGCCTGGCCGAAGACGGCATGACCATGCTCTGCGTGACCCACGAAATGGGCTTCGCCCGCACCGTGGCGAATCGCGTGATCTTCATGGACAAGGGCGAGATCGTTGAGCAAGCGGCACCGAATGACTTCTTCGATAATCCGCAGAATGATCGGACGAAGCTGTTCTTGAGTCAGATCTTGCATTGATGGTTGATGCTTGAAAACCAACCCGGCCTTGTGCCGGGTTGGTTTTTTGTGGGGGCAGGAGAAGGTCAGGGTTCCGTCTTCTTTGTGCACTGTATCCTTGAGACCTCTCAAATCTGCCCCTTCGCCCAATGCGCGCGCATCGGTGAGCAGGTGTGGGTGACGATCAAGCAAGCGCATCAGTAGTATGAATCGAAAATCCCGCTCCATGCGTCTCCGATTGACCCTAGGCGGTTGCCGTCCTACATGAGTCTGACTAACATGTCAGGAAATTCATCCTATGATTGGATGAAAGGGCGAATCCTATGTCAGAAATTTCTCCACTTATTAAGCGATCCCTGGTCGATCAGGCCTTGGATCAGTTGCGCCAGCGCATCAACAGCGGCGTCTGGCAGATCGGCGAGCGTCTGCCGACCGAACCCGAGCTGTGCGCCGAGTTGGGCATCAGCCGCAACACCGTGCGTGAAGCCATGCGGGTGCTGGCGTTTTCCGGGTTGATCGAAATCCGTCAGGGCGACGGCAGTTACCTGCGTGCGGTGGTGGATCCGCTGGACACGCTCAAGGCGCTGTCCCGTTGCTCGCCGGAGCAGGCTCGGGAAACCCGGCACATCCTTGAAGTCGAGGCCATCGGCCTGGCGGCATTACGCCGTACCGATGAAGACCTCGTCGCGTTGCGTGAAGCGCTCGGCACCAGCGGCAGCCATTACCACGGCGATCTCGACACCTACATCGCCTGCGATCTGGTGTTTCACCGCCGTTTGGTCGACGCCGCGCACAACCCGACCCTCAGCGAGCTGTATCGCTATTTCTCCAGCATCGTCGGCGCGCAATTGCGTCAGACCCTGAACATCGTCCCGCGCCGTCAGGAAGTGTTCGACCTGCACATCGAGTTGCTCGATGCCGTCGAACAACGTGACCCGGAACGGGCCAAAGCTTTGTCGAGACAGTTGATCAATGAACCTTGAAACCGAGAAACCCATGTCCCGCAGTGATTTATCCACAACCCCCAAACGCACGGCAGAGCTTGAAGAGCTGTTGATCGATGCCGAGGCCGATGACGAACAGGTGCAGCAAAGTCACCCGCTGGTTCGGCGTCCATGGCTCTTGTTGTTGGGGCTGATTCTGGTGGCGCTGAACCTGCGTCCGGCGCTGTCGAGCATGGCGCCGCTGCTCAGTGATGTGTCGAAAAGCCTCGGCCTGTCGGCGGCTCAGGCCGGTTTGCTGACCACACTGCCGGTGCTTTGCCTTGGCTTGTTCGCACCGCTGGCGCCGATTCTGGCGCGGCGTTTCGGTGCCGAGCGCGTAGTCCTTGGCATTCTGCTGACACTTGCTGGCGGCATTATCTTGCGCAGCAATTTCGGGGAGATTGGTCTGTTCGCCGGCAGCGTATTGGGCGGCGCCAGCATCGGCATCATCGGCGTGCTGCTGCCGGGCATCGTCAAGCGAGACTTCGCCAAGCACGCCGGCACCATGACCGGCGTGTATACCATGGCCCTGTGCCTGGGCGCGGCGATGGCGGCGGGTTCGAGCGTGCCGTTAAGTGAGCATTTCGATCACAACTGGACCATGGGACTCGGCTTCTGGGTGATTCCGGCGCTGGTCGCGGCTGCGTTCTGGTTGCCGCAAGTCGGGCAGAAACACGGTGCGCACAACGTCGCTTATCGGGTGCGCGGGCTGCTGCGAGATCCGCTGGCCTGGAAAGTGACGTTGTACATGGGCCTGCAATCGTCGCTGGCCTACATCGTGTTCGGCTGGCTGCCGTCGATCCTGATCGGTCGCGGTCTGACGCCGACCCAGGCGGGTCTGGTGCTGTCCGGCTCAGTGATCGTCCAGCTCGCCAGTTCGCTGGCCGCTCCGTGGCTGGCGACCCGTGGCAAGGATCAGCGCCTGGCGATCGTGGTGGTGATGGCGCTGACCCTTGGCGGTCTGTTCGGCTGCCTCTACGCACCGATTGAAGGGCTGTGGGGCTGGGCGATTCTGCTGGGTCTGGGGCAGGGCGGTGCGTTCAGTCTGGCGCTGACGTTGATCGTACTGCGCTCGCGTGACGCCCATGTCGCAGCAAACTTGTCGAGCATGGCTCAAGGCTTCGGTTACACGCTGGCTTCGATGGGGCCTTTCGCAGTCGGCGTGGTGCATGACTGGACGGGCGGCTGGAATGCGGTGGGCTGGATTTTCGGCATCATTGGCTGTGGCGCGATCCTCGCCGGTCTCGGTGCTGGGCGTGCGTTGTACGTGCAAGTGCAAAGCGAAAAGATCTGAGTGCGCTGATTTCAAATGTGGGAGCGAGCAGGCTCGCTCCCACATAGGATTTATGTGCTGCGGGTATTCGGTATGCGAATGCCGATAGTGTTTCCGCGTTTTGCAGCTTATCGTGCTGGCAATCTGTACATATTCTGGAGATTGCCCATGAGTGAAGCCCACGTTGCGTTGATCACCCGTTTCTACGAAGCTTTCCAGCGCCTCGATGCCGAGGCGATGGCCGCGTGTTACACCGATGACGTGGTGTTCAGCGACCCGGCCTTCGGCGAACTGCGCGGGCGCGATGCCGGCGACATGTGGCGCATGCTCACCACCCGGGCCAAGGACTTCTCACTGACCTTCGACAATGTCCGCGCCGACGAGCGCAGCGGCGGCGCGCATTGGGTGGCGACTTATCTGTTCAGCCAGACCGGCAATGTGGTGGTCAACGATATCCAGGCGCGCTTCGTGTTTCGTGACGGCAAGATCTGCGAGCACCACGATCACTTTGATCTGTGGCGATGGTCGCGTCAGGCCTTGGGTTTCAAAGGTCTGCTGCTGGGGTGGACGCCGCTGGTACGCAATGCCGTACGTGCGCAGGCACTCAAGGGACTGAAGGCATTTCAGGCCGGTCGCTGATAAGATCGCGGCCTGTTTCCTACACGCCTTGATCCCAAAGTGACCAGCCTTAGCGAAAAATCCGTCGATGTTGCCGAACCGGTGAGCAAGTCCTGGTTCGTCTACCTCGTTCGCGCCGCCAACGGTTCGTTGTATTGCGGGATCAGCGACGATCCCGTCCGCCGTTTCGCCAAGCACCAGAGCGGCAAAGGTGCGCGTTTCTTCCTCTCCAGCCCGGCCATGGCGCTGGTGTACACCGAACGTTGTCGCGACAAGAGCGATGCGCTGCGCCAGGAGCGGTTGATCAAAAAATTGCGCAAGAGCGCCAAGGAATGCCTGGTGGCGAGCGTAGCAACTCGGGAGATCACTGAAAGTGAGTAGATATCCATTCACATAAAGAAGTCAGATTTTTTATGACAGGATTTTGTGCAGGAGATGTTCCAGTCCAGTCAATAACGATCGCTGCGAGAACGACCTGAAGTAAAGCAAGTCCTGCGACTATCAGTGAGTAGTGTTTGTTGAATCTCAGGTTTTTCAGTTGCATTTGCTCATTGCTCAACGTCTTGCGCTCGTTGATGGCTGATAGCAAATTCTCTATGTCGACATTTAAACCTTCCATTTTTTTTAAAGCTTGCTCTTGGAATGAAGAAAAGCAATGAATGTCGATCATGTTTGTTATGGCGAGAGCTCTTTTTTTTAAAAGCTGGCTCTCTAGGTTTGCTTCAAATAGGCACTGCAAGTCTTTAGTCGTATTTTTGCTGATCTTTAGTAGAAGTGGATTAATTGCGTCTCTGGCTTTTTTGTATTGATTCTGTGTTTCTGTAATGAGTGACAGGAAGAGATGCGATTGGCAGTAACCACTTTGGGTGAGTTGCCCATTGTCATCATCGATAAATGCAGAGTCCAGCAAAAAATTATCAATTTCAAAGTTGTAGAGGTATCGACGATCATCCCAGCGTGCTTTGTGCTGGTCGCATAGCCAGGTTGAGGTCCGACTGAGTAGATGAAAGTCATCAATAACTTCGTCTGTATCGTAATCTCCAGTCTGGATGTATGGGGTGGGAGAGTTGATGAAGTGACCCGACACAATGAAGTTTTTGTTGCCGGCAAGTATTCCCCAAGAGCGAATTAGGGATGCCGCTGTTTTTTTTGCTTCTTTAACTCGTTTGTTTAGGCGGTTTACTATTTTTTCTTGAATTATCGAGTCTGAGCGTTCAACTTCAAGAAATTTTCTTGAGAAAGGATTTAAGGATTTGAAGAAATAGTATTCGGAGATGGCTGATGTGTCTATGTTGAATAGCTCTCTATCCGCATTTTCATTTAAGTTGAGATCGATGGAAAGGTATATGGCGTCGCTTGTCAGGTGGATGATTGTTATCGAGTACATACTGTAAATCTGGAGCGTGCCATTTAAAGTGTAAGGCGCATACGGCAGGCGGCTATTGAAAGCGAGAAGCTGAAAAGTATTGATTGGGTAGTCAGGTGGCTCGGTGTGCAGTATTTTAGGGGGGGTGTTGTAAACGTCTGTCGAGCTCTCAATCTTGATTTTTTTATAAAGAGTTACAAGCTCGTTGTGATTAATTGCGGTTGTTATGTTGATCGAAGTGCAGCGACCTTCATGATCTAAAATATTCGCCCGATTGTATAGAGTCTTGGCTGTATTCTTAAAGTAGAGTTCAATGGAGAAACGTTGGAATTTGGTTTTCAGCGAGTTTGGAAATAATCTTGGGAACTTGTCAGTCAGGTCGAACAAGTATTCAGTCAGGTAGGCTTTTAACGGTTTCATTAAATATTTCAGCTTGAATGTTTTTTAAGGGGCGCAATTCTTACCTGTACGCGCCCATTCATGGTGTTGATATGCCATTATTTGGTAGGTTACATAGTCGCAAGGGGCATTGCACGTTAAGCTGCTATTTCTTTTTTAGGCGGAGCCGAGCATGTCCGAGTTGATTCTGCACCACTACCCGACGTCCCCATTTGCCGAAAAGGCCCGCCTGCTGCTGGGGTTCAAAGGCTTGTCCTGGCGCTCCGTGCATATCTCGCCGGTGATGCCCAAGCCTGACCTGACGGCTCTGACCGGCGGCTATCGCAAAACCCCGGTGCTGCAAATCGGCGCAGATATCTATTGCGACACGTCTTTGATCGCTCGACGGCTGGAGCTGGAGAAGGCTCAGCCGTCGTTCTTCCCCGAAGGGCAGGAAATGACTACCGCCAGTTTCGCGACCTGGGCCGATTCGGTGGTGTTTCAGCACGCCGTCAGCCTGGTGTTCCAGCCGGAATCGGTGGCGGTGCGTTTCGGCAAGTTGCCGCCGGAAGCGATCAAGGCGTTTTTAGCCGACCGTGCCGGGCTGTTCAGCGGTGGTAGCGCGACGCGTTTATCCACCGAGCAGGCCAAGCATCAGTGGCCGACGATCATGGCGCGTCTGGAGCAGCAGTTGCAGCGTGAGCAGGGCGACTTCCTGTTCGGTGAGCCGTCGATTGCCGACTTCGCGTTGGCGCATCCGATGTGGTTCCTTAAGGCAACTCACGTAACCGCCCCATTGGTGGACGAATATCCGGCCGTTGCGGCTTGGTTGGGCCGAGTGTTGGGTTTCGGTCATGGTGCTGCGAGCGAAATGACCTCCGAAGAGGCGCTGGAGGTTGCGCGCAACACGACACCGGCGGCATTGCCGGATGAGCAGTTCGTTGACCCGAACGGATTCAAGGCTGGGCAGCAAGTAGCAATTGCCGCGACGGATTACGGGGTTGATCCGGTAGTGGGAGAGTTGTTGTTTGCAGGCAGTGAAGAGCTGATCGTGCGTCGTGAGGACGAGCGTGGCGGCGTGGTGCATGTGCACTTCCCACGCTTCGGTTTCCGTATCGAAGCCAAGTAACAGCGACTAATCCTGTGGCGAGGGAGCAAGCTCCCTCGCCACAGGTGTGTGTTATTTCAAGGCAGCGAGAATCTCATCCGGATCAAACCCGCGAATCAACGTGCCATTCACGTCAATCAGCGGAATTCCGCGTCCCCCCAATGCCTCATACGCCTTGCGTGCCTCGGCATCCTTCTCGATATCGAATTCCTTGAACGGAATCCCTTTGCTGTCGAGAAAACGCTTGGTCTGCTTGCAGTAGCCGCACCATTCGGTGGCGTACAACACGACACTGGCCTGAGCGCGGGTCTGCTCGGAAACCATCTGCGACGGATTGAACACGCGCTCGATCTTGCCCCAGTTCTGATAGACCACGACCACCAGCAGAACCAGCGCAACCTTCTTCAGCACATTGCCGAGCATCAGTTACGGCGCTTCAACTGATCGGTGAGTGACGTCGGCAGGCCCTTGATCATCAGGGTGCCATTCTCTTCGTCGTACTCGATCTTCGAGCCCAGCAGATGAGCTTCAAAACTGATCGACAGGCCTTCGGCGCGACCGGTGAAGCGGCGGAATTGATTCAAGGTGCGTTTGTCCGCCGGTATCTCTGGCGACAGACCGTAGTCCTTGTTGCGGATGTGATCGTAGAAGGCTTTCGGGCGTTCTTCGTCGATCAGCTCCGAGAGCTCTTCCAGGCCCATTGGCTCGCCGAGTTTCGCCTGGCTGCTGGCGTAATCGACCAGCGTCTTGGTTTTCTCGCGGGCCGAGTCTTCCGGCAGGTCTTCGCTTTCGACGAAGTCGCTGAAGGCCTTGAGCAGCGTGCGGGTTTCGCCCGGGCCGTCGACGCCTTCCTGGCAACCAATAAAGTCGCGGAAGTATTCGGAGACCTTCTTGCCGTTTTTGCCCTTGATGAACGAGATGTATTGCTTGGACTGCTTGTTGTTCTGCCACTCGGAGACGTTGATCCGCGCCGCCAGGTGCAGTTGGCCGAGGTCGAGGTGGCGCGACGGCGTCACGTCCAGCGAGTCGGTCACCGCTACGCCTTCGCTGTGGTGCAGCAGGGCGATCGCCAGGTAATCGGTCATGCCTTGCTGGTAGTGGGCGAACAATACGTGGCCACCGACCGACAGGTTCGACTCTTCCATCAGCTTTTGCAGATGCTCGACCGCGACTTTGCTGAACGCGGTGAAGTCCTGTGCGCCCTCCATGTATTCCTTCAGCCAGCCGCTGAACGGGAATGCACCGGACTCAGGATGGAACAACCCCCAGGCTTTACCCTGTTTGGCGTTGTAGCTCTCATTGAGGTCGGCGAGCATGTTCTCGATGGCCGCGGACTCAGCCAGTTCGGAATCACGGGCGTGCAGAACTGCGGGCGTGCCGTCGGGTTTTTTGTCGATCAAATGGACGATGCAATGACGGATCGGCATGGGCTTCTCGGCTGTTGGAAGGGAGGAGGGCGGGCTCCCCCGAAAAAGCGCCCAGTGTACCGCAACCATTGGTTTTGGCGCGGGGTGGAGGGCAAATCCGGGGCAGGTGATCGCCCTTATGCAGTTTTTTAGCGATTTAGAGCAATAAAGCTGACCAAATGGGTAGCTAGAGGCGGATATTTCCCCGTCTCTGTGCTAGTTTTGCCCGGTCTTACGCGAAGTCACTGCGTTAAGCGTGCAATCAGCATTTGTCAGGTCGAACCAAACCCTGATTTCGGTATCTATAACCCCGACTCGTCGTGGTTATCGCCGAGGGTGCCAGATCCAGAAGATCGGGCTCGATGGCTGACACTGCACTCTGCAATCCATATGAATTTGATAGGGAAGGAACACTACATGGCTCTTACTAAAGACCAACTGATCGCCGACATCGCTGAAGCTATCGACGCGCCGAAAACCACCGCGCGTAACGCTCTGGACCAACTGGGCCAAATCGTTGCCGATCAGCTGGAAAACGGCGGCGAAATCACCTTGCCAGGTATCGGCAAGCTGAAAGTGACCGAGCGTCCTGCCCGCACTGGCCGTAACCCTTCGACTGGCGCTGCCATCGAAATCCCTGCAAAGAAAGTGATCAAGCTGGTTGTGGCCAAAGGCCTGACCGACGCTGTGAACAAGTAAGACGCAGCGATAAAAAAACCGTGCTCCGGAGCGATCCGGGCACGGTTTTTTTGTGTCTGCGATTTGGCTGTGCACCCTGAACCTTTGTAGGAGCGAGCAGGCTCACTCCTACAGGGGATCTGCTGTGTGTTAGCGAACCCAGCGCTCGCGACGCCAGATCTGCTGCTCGGACTTGGTCTGGAAGGTCCAGGCGACGAAGCGGCTTTGTTTCTGTCCCTGAGACATCTCAACCACCTGGCTTTCCAGCACGCCGGCCTTTTTCAGCGCGATCTCAATGGCGGGCAGGTTCGAGGCTTTAGACACCAGCGTGCTGAACCACAGCACCTTGTGCTGGAAGTTCGCGCTCTCGGCGATCAGTTGCGTCACGAAACGTGCTTCGCCGCCCTCGCACCACAGTTCGGCCGACTGGCCACCGAAGTTCAGCACCGGCAGTTTGCGTTTCGGGTCGGCGCGGCCCAGTGCGCGCCATTTGCGCTCGCTGCCCTTGGTCGCTTCATCCATCGAGGCGTGGAACGGCGGGTTGCACATGGTCAGGTCAAAGCGTTCGCCCGGCTCCAGCAAACCGATCAGGATGTGCTTGCGATTTTCTTGCTGGCGCAGCTGGATAACTTTGCTCAGATCGTTGGACTGAACGATGGCTCTGGCGGCAGCCACGGCGGTCGGGTCGATCTCCGAGCCGAGGAAGTGCCAGCGGTATTCGCTGTTGCCGATCAGCGGGTAAACGCAATTGGCGCCCATGCCGATGTCCAGCACGTTGACGATCGCGCCGCGTGGCACCTTGCCGTCGTTCATGCTGGCCAGCAGATCCGCGAGGAAGTGCACGTAATCGGCACGGCCCGGTACCGGCGGGCAGAGGTAGTCCGCCGGAATATCCCAATGTTGGATGCCATAGAACGCCTTGAGCAGCGCCCGGTTGAACACGCGCACCGCATCGGGACTGGCGAAGTCGATGCTTTCCTTGCCGTACGGGTTGGTGATCACAAACTTCGCCAGTTCTGGCGTGGTTTTGATCAGCGCCGGGAAGTCGTAGCGACCCTGATGGCGATTGCGCGGGTGCAGGCTGGCCTTTTCACGCGGCTCAACGGCTTTGGCCGGGGACGTGGAGTCAGGCTTCTTGCGCGCAGGTTTGGGTGTGCGGGGGGCGTTCATGGGCGTGGTCGATTCGGGTATGGCTGAAAGTGGCGGGTATTGTCCCACATTGGCGACGTATACGCCGGATGGTGTTTCAGGCACAAAAAAGGGAAGCCGTTGCGGGCCTCCCTTTTTCATTGCGGCTTGCCCTTACAGGCTGGAAATCCGCGCGTGCTGCTCGGCCAGTTTGCCCAGGGCCTGTTCAGCCTCGGCCAGTTTGGCGCGTTCCTTCTCGATGACTTCGGCCGGGGCCTTGTCAACGAAACCGGCGTTGAACAGCTTGCCGCCAACACGCTGGACTTCACCCTGCAGACGCAGAATTTCCTTGTCCAGACGCGCCAGTTCGGCGCCCTTGTCGATCAGGCCGGCCATCGGCACCAGCACTTCCATCTCGCCAACCAGCGCGGTGGCGGACAGCGGTGCTTCTTCGCCAGCAGCCAGAACGGTGATCGATTCCAGACGCGCCAGCTTCTTCAGCAGTGCTTCGTTCTCGGTCAGGCGACGCTGGTCTTCGGCGCTGACGTTCTTCAGGTAGATCGGCAGGGGCTTGCCCGGGCCAATGTTCATTTCGCCACGGATGTTACGCGTGCCGAGCATCAGCTCTTTGAGCCATTCGATGTCGTCTTCAGCCGCCGGATCGATGCGCTCTTCGTTGGCCACTGGCCACGCTTGCAGCATGATCGTCTTGCCCTGAATACCGGCCAGCGGCGCGATGCGCTGCCAGATTTCTTCAGTGATGAACGGCATGAACGGATGCGCCAGGCGCAGCGCCACTTCCAGTACGCGAACCAGCGTGCGGCGGGTGCCACGCTGACGCTCAACCGGGGCGTTTTCGTCCCACAGCACAGGCTTGGACAGCTCCAGGTACCAGTCGCAGTACTGGTTCCAGATGAACTCGTACAGCGCTTGCGCGGCGAGGTCGAAACGGAACTGATCCAGTTGACGGGTCACTTCGGCTTCGGTGCGTTGCAGCTGCGAGATGATCCAGCGATCCGCCAGCGACAGCTCGTAGGCTTCGCCGTTCTGGCCGCAGTCTTCGCCCTTGTCCAGAACATAACGCGCAGCGTTCCAGATCTTGTTGCAGAAGTTGCGATAGCCTTCGACGCGGCCCATATCGAACTTGATGTCGCGACCGGTGGACGCCAGCGAGCAGAAAGTGAAGCGCAGGGCGTCGGTACCGTAACTGGCGATGCCGTCGGCGAACTCGTCGCGGGTCTGCTTCTCGATCTTCTTCGCCAGTTTCGGCTGCATCATGCCGGAGGTGCGTTTTTGCACCAGTTCTTCCAGCTCGATGCCGTCGATGATGTCCAGCGGGTCAAGGACGTTGCCCTTGGACTTGGACATCTTCTGGCCCTGGCCATCACGTACCAGACCGTGCACATAAACAGTCTTGAACGGAACCTGCGGCGTGCCGTCCTCGTTCTTGATCAGGTGCATCGTCAGCATGATCATCCGGGCAACCCAGAAGAAGATAATGTCGAAACCGGTCACCAGCACGTCGGTGGAGTGGAATTTCTTCAGGAACTCGGTCTGCTCAGGCCAGCCGAGGGTGGAGAACGTCCACAGACCGGAACTGAACCACGTGTCGAGTACGTCGTTGTCCTGTTGCAGCGCAACGTCCGGGCCGAGGTTGTGCTTGGCACGTACTTCGGCTTCATCACGGCCGACATAGACCTTGCCCGACTCGTCGTACCAGGCCGGAATCCGGTGGCCCCACCACAGCTGACGGCTGATGCACCAATCCTGGATGTCGCGCATCCACGAGAAGTACATGTTTTCGTACTGTTTCGGCACGAACTGGATGCGGCCATCTTCAACGGCAGCAATCGCAGGCTCGGCCAACGGCTTGGTGGAGACGTACCATTGGTCGGTCAGCCACGGCTCGATGATGGTGCCGGAGCGATCGCCTTTCGGCACTTTCAGGTTGTGATCGTCGACGCTGACCAGCAGGCCGGCAGCGTCGAACGCAGCGACGATCTGCTTGCGCGCTTCGAAGCGCTCAAGGCCGGCGTACTCGGCCGGGATCTTGCCGTCGATGCTGTCGTTCAGCGTGCCGTCGAGGTTGAACACCTGGGCGGCTGGCAGCACGTTGGCGTTCTTGTCAAAGATGTTCAGCAGCGGCAGGTTGTGGCGCTTGCCGACTTCGTAGTCGTTGAAATCGTGGGCCGGGGTGATTTTCACGCAACCGGTGCCGAATTCAGGATCGCAGTAATCGTCGGCGATGATCGGGATGCGACGGCCAACCAGTGGCAGTTCGACAAACTTGCCGATCAGGGCTTTGTAGCGCTCGTCGTTCGGGTTAACGGCCACGGCGGAATCGCCGAGCATGGTTTCCGGACGGGTGGTCGCGACGATCAGGAAATCGTTGCCTTCGGCGGTTTTCGCGCCGTCAGCCAGCGGGTACTTCAGGTTCCACAGGAAACCCTTCTCGTCGTGGTTTTCCACTTCGAGGTCGGAAATCGCCGTGTGCAGCTTGGTGTCCCAGTTGACCAGACGCTTGCCGCGATAGATCAGGCCGTCCTCGTGCAGACGCACGAAGGCTTCTTTAACGGCTTCCGAGAGGCCGTCGTCCATGGTGAAGCGCTCGCGGCTCCAGTCCACGGACGAGCCGAGGCGGCGGATCTGACGGCTGATGTTGCCACCGGACTGATCTTTCCATTCCCAGACTTTTTCGAGGAATTTTTCGCGGCCCAGATCGTGGCGGTTCTGGCCCTGGGCTTCCAGTTGACGCTCCACCAGCATCTGCGTAGCGATACCGGCGTGGTCGGTACCTGGCTGCCACAGGGTGTTGCGACCCTGCATGCGGCGGAAACGGATCAGGGCGTCCATGATCGCGTTGTTGAAACCGTGACCCATGTGCAGGCTGCCGGTGACGTTCGGCGGCGGGATCATGATGGTGTAGGAATCGCCCGCGCCTTGCGGTGCGAAATAGTTCTCGGACTCCCAGGTGTTGTACCAGGAAGTTTCAATGGCGTGCGGCTGGTAGGTCTTATCCATGCGCGGCGGGACCCTATTGGCATTTATTCAGGAAAAGCCGGGAAGTATAGCGGGGCATGGGGCCGAGGGCGAGCGGGGGAAGGGCGGGTGGACGCAAGCTTTCTGTAGGAGCTGCCGAAGGCTGCGATCTTTTGACTTTGTTTTTTAAGGTCAAGATCAAAAGATCGCAGCCTGCGGCAGCTCCTGCAGGGGATCGTGGGGGTTATTCGTACTGGCTGAGCAACCGTTCCATCCGCGCATCGAGGCGGCGTTTGATTTCAGTTTCGATGTGCGGCGCGAAGTCGTCGATCACGTCTTGCATGATCAATTGCGCGGCGGCGCGCAGTTCGCTGTCCAGGTGCAGCAGGGCGTCCGGGCCTTTATCGACGGTCGCAGCAGGTTGCGCGGCAGGCGTCGGGGGCGGAGCCGGTGGCGGCTCGACGGCGGGCGCCTCGGCGCCGACCGAATCGAACAACATCGGAATCTGTTCCTGTTCACCGTCATCGACCGTGTCGGTCAGCAGTGGCGGTTGCAGGTTGTCATCGCCGAGCAACTGGCGGATCGATTCGAGATCGTCCAGCAGGTGTGCGGACTTTTGCTGCGGTTTCGGAGTGTCCATTGGAGTGCTCAGAGTCGCTGTAAACGGTGATCTTGCAGAGGATAGCCCTGTTCGCGGTAGAAACGGAAACTCTCCCGCGCAGCCGCGCGAATGGTCGGATCTTCCACCACCACTTCCGCCACGCGGGCGAATTTGTTGGCGAAGGCCGGGACTTTCAGGTCGAGATTGACCAGTAAATCCTGATGCTGACCGCAGTCATCGCCCACCCCCAACACAATCAACCCCTCGGGTTCACTGTCGGCGGGGCCGTGGGGCACGAAGCTTTCGCCCTTGAACGCCCACAGCCGAGCATCGAGATCTTCGCGCTGAGCGGCATCGCTGCAATGCAGGTAGATGCGGTGGCCCATGCGCCAGGCTTTCTCGGTGAGCTTGCAGGCAAAGTCCAGGCGTGCCGAGGGATCGGCGCTGGGCAGGATATAGAAGTCGACTTTGGTCATTGCGGTTCCTGAGCTGAAAGCGGCGCCTCAAAAAAGAAGCGCCGCCCGCAGTCATCGGTTTCAGGCTTTGGCGCGATCCAGCAGGTACTGGGTCAGCAGTGGCACCGGACGGCCAGTGGCGCCCTTGTCCTTGCCGCCGCTGGTCCACGCGGTGCCCGCGATGTCCAGGTGCGCCCAGTTGAGGTTCTTGGTGAAGCGCGACAGGAAGCATGCGGCGGTGATGGTGCCGGCCTTCGGCCCGCCAATGTTGGCGATATCGGCGAACGGGCTGTCCAGCTGTTCCTGGTACTCATCGAACAGCGGCAGTTGCCAGGCGCGGTCATCAGCAGCCTTGCCGGCGCTGAGCAGTTGGCCGATCAGTTCGTCGTTGTTGCCCAGCAGGCCCGAGGTGTGGGCACCCAGTGCTACGACGCAAGCGCCGGTCAGGGTGGCGATGTCGATCACCGCTTGTGGCTTGAAGCGCTCGGAGTAGGTCAGGGCATCGCACAGCACCAGACGGCCTTCGGCGTCGGTGTTGAGGATTTCCACAGTCTGGCCACTCATGGTGGTGACGATGTCGCCCGGACGGGTCGCATTGCCGCTCGGCATGTTTTCTGCGCAGGCGAGGATGCACACCAGATTGATCGGCAGCTTCAGTTCGAGGACCGCACGCAGGGTGCCGAACACACTGGCAGCGCCGCCCATGTCGTACTTCATTTCGTCCATGCCGGCGCCCGGCTTCAGGCTGATGCCGCCCGTGTCGAAGGTGATGCCTTTACCAACCAGTGCGTATGGCTTCTCGGATTTCTTGCCACCGTTGTATTGCATGACGATCAGGCGCGGCGGTTGTTCGCTGCCTTGGCCAACGGCATAGAACGAGCCCATGCCCAGCGACTTGATCTTCTTCTCGTCGAGCACTTCGACTTTCAGATCCTTGAACTCTTTGCCGAGGTTCTTGGCTTGTTCGCCAAGGAAAGTCGGGTGGCAGATGTTCGGCGGCAGGTTGCCCAGATCACGGGTGAAGGCCATGCCATTGGCAATCGCGGTAGCGTGATTCACGGCGCGCTGAACTTCGGCTTGTGCAGCCTTGATGGTCAGCAGGGTGATTTTCTTCAGGGCGCGCGGTTCGGCCTTCTGGCTCTTGAACTGGTCGAAGGTGTATTCGCCGTCCACCAGGGTTTCTGCCAGCAGGCGGGTCTTGCCGTAACTGTCGCGGCCCTTGACGATGACTTCATCCAGTGCCAGCACGGCATCGCTGCCGCCCAGGCCTTTGAGGGTGTTCAGGATGCCGGCAACGATTTTGCGGAACGGACGGTCGCCCAGTTCCTCGTCCTTGCCTACGCCGACCAGCAGCACGCGCTCGGCTTTGAGGTTTGGCAGGCTGTGCAGCAGCAGGCTTTGACCAACCTTGCCGGCCAGATCGCCACGCTTGAGTACGGCGCTGATCGCGCCACCGCTCAGCTCGTCGACCTGTTTGGCGGCGACACCGAGTTTGCGGCCTTCGCCGACGGCAACCACCAGGGTGGCGGTTTTCAACGTTTCTGGGCTAACGCTTTTTACAACCAGTTCCATGTCCGGATCCCTGAATGAATGGTCAACACGCAGGCGTTCGACGGTGTCCGCAGTCGCCTGCTTATAGATAGAAGAGGCGCAGGCCAAAGCCTGCGACAAGGGCCGCAGTTTGAACCTCGCTCCCCGCGCCTGACAACCCTAGGGAGCATTCTCAATTAGTTTTCACACAGCGTTGTCGCCTTAAAGCCAGCCAGGCAAGGCGCAGGCCGCTGGGAATGGTTGTTCCCTTTCCAAGGCCTGCAACGCAGACTGGCCGGCTTTAAGGCACAACCCGAAGGGCCGGGCCTGCTGTTGTGCAGGGCTGCGTTGCTCGAAGCTTATTTGGAATGACCAAACCACGCTTCTCGCGCCTTGCCCTGCACAACAGCAGACCCGGCGCGGTGTGAAAACTAATTGAGAACGCCCCCTAGGTTGTACGATCTTCAACGGATTGCGTGCGAGGATGAGTGTGCGCAGTGACAGGCGCCCTCAATCACAGGATAATGCCGCATCTTTTTTCGACGGCTCTGCGTTGCGGGCCGGTCGATGTGTTTGCTTGTTTGGCCGCCTTAGCCTGACAACCCTGGAGTGTCTGGTTTGATCGTCTTCCGTTATCTGTCCCGCGAAGTCCTGTTGACCCTCAGCGCCGTGAGTGCGGTGTTGCTGGTCATCATCATGAGCGGTCGCTTCATCAAATACCTCGCTCAGGCCGCTGCCGGCCAGCTCGATCCGGGTTCGCTGTTCCTGATCATGGGCTTTCGTCTGCCGGGCTTCCTGCAGCTGATTCTGCCGCTGGGTCTGTTCCTCGGGATCCTGCTGGCCTACGGTCGCCTGTACCTGGAAAGCGAAATGACCGTGCTCTCGGCCACCGGCATGAGTCAGCAGAAGCTGTTTCGCATGACCCTGTTTCCGGCAACGCTGGTGGCACTGGTCGTGGCATGGCTGAGCCTGGGCCTGGCCCCGCAGGGTGCCAATCAGTTCCAGTTGCTGCTGAACAAGCAAGACGCCCTGACCGAGTTCGATACCCTCGAACCGGGTCGCTTCCAGGCCCTGCGTGACGGCACCCGAGTGACCTACACCGAAACGTTGAGCGACGATCGCGTCAACCTGGGCGGCGTGTTCATCTCGCAGAAGAACCTCGGCGCCGATCAGAAGGATCGCGGGATTTCCGTGCTTGTGGCCGAAAAGGGCCGTCAGGAAGTCCGCCCCGACGGCAATCGCTACCTGATTCTCGACAATGGTTATCGCTATGACGGCAGTCCGGGTCAGGCTGATTACCGCGCCATTCACTACGAAAACTATGGTGTGCTGCTGCCCAAGCCGGACGTCAGCGAAGAAGTCACCGATCGTGACGCCATGCCGACTTCGTCTCTGCTGGGCAGTGACGACATCCGCTCCAAAACCGAACTGCAATGGCGTATTTCCCTGCCGTTGCTGGTGTTCATCGTGACCCTGATGGCGGTACCGCTGTCGCGAGTCAACCCGCGTCAAGGGCGTTTCCTCAAGCTGCTGCCGGCGATTCTTCTTTATATGGCTTACCTGACCATCCTGATTGCCGCCCGCGGCGCCCTTGAAAAAGGCAAGATTCCACCGGCGCTCGGCTTGTGGTGGGTGCATGCGATCTTCCTGGTCATCGGCCTCGGCCTGCTGTATTGGGAGCCGCTGCGTCTGAAGATGGCCAGCCGTCGCGCTGCTGCGCTGGAGGTGGCCCGTGGTTAAACTCGACCGCTACATCGGCAGCAGCGTGTTCATGGCAATCATTGCCGTGCTGGCAATCATTCTCGGTCTGGCGACCCTGTTCGCCTTTATCGATGAGATGGGTGACGTCAGCGAAACCTACACATTGGTAGACGTGCTGAGTTTCGTCCTGCTGACCGCGCCGCGCCGGCTCTACGAAATGTTGCCGATGGCCGCGTTGATTGGCTGCCTGATCGGCCTGGGCAGTCTGGCCAGCAGCAGCGAACTGACCGTCATGCGCGCCGCTGGCGTGTCGATCGGCCGGATCGTCTGGGCGGTGATGAAGCCGATGCTGGTGCTGATGCTCGCAGGGGTGCTGATTGGCGAATACGTCGCCCCGGCCACCGAAAGCATGGCCCAGGCCAATCGCTCGCTGGCCCAGGGCAGCGGCGACGCGCAAAGCGCCAAGCACGGTATGTGGCACCGTCAGGGTGAAGAATTCATCCACATCAACGCCGTGCAACCCAACGGCCTGTTGTATGGCGTGACTCGCTATCACTTCGACAAGGAGCGCCATCTGCTGAGCTCCAGCTTCGCCAAGAAGGCCGAGTTCGATGGCACTCAATGGCAGCTCACCGACGTGGCCACCACTTTGTTCCATGAGCGCAGCACCGAAGTCGTTAACACGCCGAGCGAGCGTTGGGACGTGGCCTTGAGCCCGCAACTGCTGAGCACTGTGGTGATGGCCCCGGAATCGCTGTCGATCAGCGGACTTTGGGGCTACATCCACTATCTGTCGGAGCAGGGCCTGAGCAACGGCCGTTACTGGCTGGCATTTTGGGTCAAGGTGTTGCAGCCGTTAGTCACTGCTGCACTGGTGTTGATGGCGATTTCCTTCATCTTCGGCCCGCTGCGTTCGGTAACCCTCGGCCAGCGTGTGTTCACCGGTGTGCTGGTCGGCTTCACCTTCCGCATCGTCCAGGATTTGCTCGGTCCGTCGAGCCTGGTGTTCGGTTTCTCGCCGCTGTTTGCGGTGCTGGTGCCGGCCGGTGTCTGCGCGCTGGCAGGTGTCTGGCTGCTTAGACGAGCCGGTTGATGAACAAGCTTTCATCCTCTGCTTAGCCCCGGAAACGCCTCGATCAACCGATCGGGGCGTTTTTGCATGCAATCCGGGTGACAGGCGAACGTGACGCTTGCGCCGTGTATCAGGTACAATTCCCGGCTATTTTTCGGCGGGCCATGCCTGCAGCCTTTTTGAGTGTTGATCCGTGAGTGATTTGAGTCATATCCGCAATTTCTCCATCATCGCCCACATTGACCATGGCAAGTCGACGCTGGCCGATCGCTTCATCCAGATGTGCGGCGGCCTGGCCGAGCGTGAAATGGAAGCCCAGGTACTGGATTCCATGGATCTTGAGCGTGAGCGCGGGATCACCATCAAGGCCCACAGCGTTACCCTTTATTACAAAGCCAAAGATGGCGTCACCTACCAGCTGAACTTCATTGACACCCCGGGCCACGTAGACTTCACCTATGAAGTCAGCCGTTCCCTGGCTGCGTGCGAAGGTGCCTTGCTGGTGGTCGATGCCGGTCAGGGCGTCGAAGCCCAGTCCGTGGCCAACTGCTACACCGCGATTGAGCAGGGCCTTGAGGTCATGCCGGTCCTGAACAAGATCGACCTGCCACAGGCTGATCCTGATCGCGTCAAAGACGAAATCGAAAAGATCATCGGCATCGACGCCACTGACGCCGTCACCTGCAGCGCCAAGACCGGCCTGGGTGTCGACGAAGTGCTTGAGCGTCTGGTGCACACCATTCCTGCGCCAACCGGCAATATCGAAGATCCGCTGCAAGCGTTGATCATCGACTCATGGTTCGACAACTACCTGGGCGTTGTCTCCCTGGTGCGCGTGCGTCACGGCCGCGTGAAGAAGGGTGACAAGATCCTGGTGAAATCCACCGGCAAGATCCATCTGGTCGACAGCGTCGGTGTTTTCAATCCGAAACACACCGCCACCGTAGACCTCAAGGCCGGCGAAGTGGGCTTCATCATCGCCAGCATCAAGGACATTCACGGTGCGCCGGTCGGTGACACCCTGACCCTGAGCTCGACCCCGGATGTTCCGGTACTGCCGGGCTTCAAGCGCATTCAGCCACAGGTTTACGCCGGTCTGTTCCCGGTCAGCTCCGACGACTTCGAAGATTTCCGCGAAGCGCTGCAGAAGCTGACCCTGAACGACTCGTCGCTGCAGTACACCCCGGAAAGTTCCGACGCCTTGGGCTTCGGCTTCCGTTGCGGCTTCCTCGGCATGCTGCACATGGAAATCATCCAGGAGCGCCTCGAGCGCGAATACGACCTGGACCTGATCACCACGGCGCCGACGGTAATCTTCGAACTGGTGCTGAAAACCGGTGAAACGATTTACGTCGATAACCCGTCCAAGCTTCCGGATGTCTCGGCCGTCGAAGACATGCGCGAGCCGATTGTGCGCGCCAATATCCTGGTGCCGCAAGAACACTTGGGCAACGTCATCACCCTGTGCATCGAGAAACGCGGCGTTCAAGTCGACATGCTGTTCCTCGGCAATCAGGTGCAAGTCACTTACGACTTGCCGATGAACGAAGTGGTTCTGGACTTCTTCGACCGTCTCAAATCCACCAGCCGCGGCTATGCTTCGCTGGATTACCATTTCGATCGTTATCAATCGGCTAATCTGGTGAAACTGGACGTGCTGATCAACGGCGACAAGGTCGATGCTCTGGCGTTGATCGTGCATCGTGATAACTCGCACTTCAAAGGTCGCCAGTTGACCGAGAAGATGAAAGAACTGATTCCTCGTCAGATGTTCGACGTGGCCATCCAGGCCGCCATTGGCGGTCAGATTGTCGCCCGGACAACCGTCAAGGCTCTCAGAAAGAACGTATTGGCCAAATGCTACGGTGGTGACGTCAGCCGTAAGAAGAAACTGCTCGAGAAGCAAAAGGCCGGTAAGAAACGCATGAAGCAGGTCGGCAACGTGGAAATTCCACAAGAAGCCTTTCTTGCAGTGCTCAGGTTGGATAGTTAGGTCCTATGTCGCTAAATTTCCCGCTGTTGCTGGTCATCGCCGTGTTCGTCTGCGGCCTGTTGGCGTTGCTCGATCTGCTGATTCTGGCGCCCCGCCGGCGTGCTGCCATTGCCTCTTATCAAGGCAGTGTCAGCCAGCCCGACGTCGTGGTGGTCGAGAAGCTGAACAAAGAGCCGCTGCTGGTCGAATACGGCAAGTCGTTCTTCCCGGTGTTGTTCATCGTGTTGGTGCTGCGTTCGTTCCTGGTGGAGCCGTTCCAGATTCCGTCCGGCTCGATGAAACCGACCCTGGACGTCGGCGACTTCATTCTGGTGAACAAGTTTTCTTACGGGATCCGCCTGCCGGTGATCGACAAGAAAATCATCGAAGTCGGTGATCCGCAGCGCGGCGATGTGATGGTCTTCCGCTACCCGAGCGACCCGAACGTCAACTACATCAAGCGTGTGGTCGGTCTGCCGGGCGACACGGTGCGTTACACCGCTGACAAGCGTCTGTTCGTCAACGGTGAGTCGATTGCCGAGCAAATGGTCGGTTCCGAGCCGGGCACGCTGGGCAGCGCAGAGCTCTACAAGGAAAAACTCGGCGCTGCCGAGCACCTGATCCGCAAGGAAATGAGCCGTTACCGCGCCACGCCGGACCATACCTGGACCGTGCCGGCCGGGCACTTCTTCATGATGGGCGACAACCGCGACAACTCGAACGACAGTCGCTACTGGGATGATCCCAACATTCCCAAGGATCTGCTGGGCATGGTTCCCGACCGGAATATCGTCGGCAAGGCCTTCGCGGTCTGGATGAGCTGGCCGGAACCGAAACTCAGCCACCTGCCGAATTTCTCGCGGGTTGGCCTGATCAAGTAATCACCACGGCGCTGTTGAACACAGCGCCGAATGCATTTCTGGAGTCGCTACAATCGACTCCAGGGCATGAAGCCACGATATTCAGGACGTAATTTTTGAACACAGCGTTAATTGTCCCAGGCCTGCGCCGTATCCCGGCGATGGCGGTGGAATCCAGCTTTGATCTCAGCGTGGGTAAACCGTGAGCGCCTCTTTAAGCCGTCTCGAGCGTCAGCTCGGTTACACCTTCAAGGATCAGGAACTCATGGTCCTGGCCCTCACGCACCGCAGTTTTGCCGGGCGCAACAACGAACGCCTGGAATTTCTCGGCGATGCCATCCTCAACTTCGTCGCTGGCGAGGCGTTGTTCGATCGCTTCCCGCTGGCTCGCGAAGGCCAGTTGTCGCGTTTGCGCGCACGCCTGGTGAAAGGTGAGACCCTGGCCGTACTGGCGCGTGGTTTCGACCTGGGTGATTACCTGCGTCTGGGTTCCGGTGAACTGAAAAGCGGCGGTTTCCGTCGCGAATCGATTCTGGCCGATGCCCTTGAGGCGTTGATCGGTGCGATCTACCTCGACGCGGGCATGGACATGGCCCGCGAGCGCGTCCTGGCCTGGCTGGCCGGCGAGTTCGAAGGCCTGACGCTGGTGGACACCAACAAGGATCCCAAGACCCGTCTGCAGGAACATCTGCAATCGCGCGGTTGCGAGTTGCCTCGTTACGAGGTGGTAGATATCCAGGGCGAGCCGCACTGCCGAACCTTCTTCGTCGAGTGCGAAGTTGTCTTACTGAATGAAAAAAGCCGAGGTCAGGGTGTGAGTCGTCGTATTGCCGAACAGGTAGCGGCCGCCGCAGCACTGATTGCCCTGGGCGTGGAGAATGGCAATGACTGATACAAACGCAACTCGCTGTGGCTACGTTGCCATCGTCGGCCGTCCCAACGTGGGCAAGTCCACGCTGCTGAACCATATCCTTGGCCAGAAACTGGCGATCACCTCGCGCAAGCCGCAGACCACCCGTCACAACATGCTCGGGATCAAGACCGAGGGTGACGTGCAGGCGATCTATGTCGACACCCCCGGCATGCACAAGGGTGGCGAAAAGGCTCTCAACCGTTACATGAACAAGACCGCTTCGGCGGCGTTGAAAGATGTCGACGTGGTGATCTTCGTGGTCGATCGCACCAAGTGGACCGAAGAAGACCAGATGGTGCTGGAGCGCGTGCAGTACGTGACCGGCCCGCTGATCGTCGCGCTGAACAAGACCGACCGCATCGAAGACAAAGCCGAATTGATGCCGCACCTGAGCTGGTTGCAGGAACAGCTGCCGAACGCGCAGATCATCCCTATCTCCGCGCAGCACGGGCACAACCTTGAGGCGCTGGAAAAGGTGATTGCCGATCACCTGCCGGAAAACGATCACTTCTTCCCGGAAGACCAGATCACCGACCGCAGCAGCCGTTTCCTCGCCGCTGAACTGGTGCGCGAAAAAATCATGCGCCAGATGGGCGCCGAGCTGCCGTACCAGATCACCGTCGAGATCGAAGAGTTCAAGCAGCAGGGCAAAACCCTGCATATCCATGCGCTGATTCTCGTCGAACGTGATGGCCAGAAGAAGATCATCATTGGCGACAAGGGCGAGCGCATCAAACGCATCGGCACCGAAGCGCGCAAGGACATGGAGTTGCTGTTTGACTCCAAGATCATGCTCAACCTGTGGGTCAAGGTGAAGGGCGGTTGGTCCGACGACGAGCGTGCGCTGCGTTCGCTGGGTTACGGCGACCTGTAAGCGGCTCAAAAGATCAAAAGATCGCAGCCTTCGGCAGCTCCTACAGTGGATTGTGTAAACCTGTAGGAGCTGCCGAAGGCTGCGATCTTTTTTGCAATCTCCGACCGAGAAAAAGCGCTCATGTCGCAAAGCCCACCTCCCGCCCAACCCGCCTACGTCCTGCACTCTCGCGCCTACCGCGAAACCAGCGCGTTGGTGGACTTCCTCACGCCGCAAGGTCGGCTGCGGGCGGTGTTGCGCAGTGCGCGGGGCAAGGCCGGAACGTTGGCGCGGCCATTCGTGCCGCTGGAAGTCGAGTTTCGCGGCAAGGGCGAGTTGAAGAATGTCGGGCGCATGGAAAGTGCCGGTAACGCGACGTGGATGGTCGGCGAGGCGTTGTTCAGTGGTCTCTACCTCAATGAGCTGTTGATCCGTTTGCTACCCGCCGAAGATCCGCATCCGGCGGTGTTCGATCACTACGCCGCGACCTTGCTGGCCCTGGCCGAAGGTCGGCCGCTGGAGCCCTTGTTGCGCTCCTTCGAATGGCGCCTGCTGGATGATCTCGGTTATGGCTTTTCCATGAACACCGATATCCACGGCGAAGCGGTGGCACCGGACGGTCTCTATCGTCTGCAAGTGGACGCTGGCCTTGAGCGCGTTTACCTGCTGCAACCTGGCCTGTTCAACGGTGTTGAATTGTTGGCCATGGCCGAAGCCGACTGGTCAGCCCCCGGCGCACTCTCAGCCGCCAAACGTCTGATGCGTCAAGCCTTGGCTGTTCACCTGGGCGGTCGTCCGCTTGTCAGTCGCGAACTGTTTCGCAAGCCCTGATCACCCCGTATGCTGTGCGCCGAATCTCTAAATTCAGGAGCGCATCCGTGACCACCAGCAATCGCATTCTTCTTGGCGTGAACATCGACCACGTCGCCACCCTGCGTCAGGCCCGTGGCACGCGCTACCCGGATCCGGTCAAGGCGGCGCTGGACGCGGAAGAGGCGGGCGCCGACGGCATCACCGTGCACTTGCGTGAAGACCGCCGCCACATTCAGGAGCGCGACGTGCTCTTGCTCAAGGATGTGCTGCAAACCCGCATGAACTTCGAAATGGGCGTCACCGAAGAAATGATGGCGTTCGCCGAGCTCATCCGTCCGGCGCACATCTGCCTGGTCCCGGAAACCCGTCAGGAACTGACCACCGAAGGCGGTCTGGATGTCGCGGGGCAGGAAGCGCGGATCAAGGCTGCGGTCGAGCGTCTGTCGAAGATCGGCAGCGAAGTGTCGCTGTTCATCGATGCCGACGAGCGCCAGATTGCTGCCTCGAAGCGTGTTGGTGCGCCGGCCATCGAACTGCACACCGGGCGTTATGCCGACGCCGAGACCCCGACCGAAGTCGCTGAAGAATTGAAGCGTGTGGCGGACGGTGTAGCGTTTGGTCTGGCTCAGGGCCTGATCGTCAACGCCGGCCATGGCCTGCACTACCACAACGTCGAAGCCGTCGCGGCGATCAAGGGCATCAACGAACTGAACATCGGTCATGCGCTGGTGGCGCATGCGTTGTTCGTTGGCTTCAAGTCTGCGGTGTCCGAGATGAAAGCGCTGATTCTGGCAGCTGCCAAGGCCTAAGCATCAACAAAAAAACCCTGTAGGAGTGAGCCTGCTCGAGATAGCGGTGTATCAGACAACATTAAATTGGCTGACATACCGCTATCGCGAGCAGGCTCACTCCTACATTGGATTTGGGGTGTCTGTTACAGGGGAGCAGGTTCTTGAGCGGGTTTCGACTTGTCGATAGCCGGCACATGCAGATTGCCCTCGGCCACTTGATCGCCTTCAAGCTGCGGTTGGGTTACCCAGGTGAGGATGTCGTAATAACGACGGATGTTCGCCACGAAATGCACCGGCTCGCCGCCCCGGGCGTAGCCGTAGCGGGTCTTGCTGTACCACTGCTTCTGCGACAGGCGCGGCAGGATCTTCTTCACGTCCAGCCACTTGTCCGGGTTCAACCCTTCCTTGGCGGTCAGTTTGCGCGCGTCGTCCAGATGGCCGCTGCCGACGTTATAGGCGGCCAGAGCAAACCAGGTGCGATCCGGCTCCTTGATCGAATCGTCGAGCTGATCCTTCATATAGGCCAGGTACTTGGCGCCGCCCATGATGCTCTGCTTCGGATCGAGGCGATTGGACACGCCCATCGCCCGAGCGGTGTTCTGGGTCAGCATCATCAAGCCGCGCACGCCGGTTTTCGAGGTGACTGTCGGTTGCCACAGCGATTCCTGATAACCGATGGCAGCCAGTAGACGCCAGTCGACTTTCTCTTTCTTGGCGTAACTCTTGAAGTGTTGTTCGTACTTGGGCAGGCGCTGCTGCAAGTGCTGGGCGAACGTGGTGGCGCCCATGTAGCCGAGGACGTCGACATGCCCGTAATAGCGGTCTTTGAGGCGTTGCAGGGTGCCATTTTTCTGCACCTTGTCGAGATAGCTGTTGATCTCGTTGAGAAGGCTGTTGTCTTCGCCCGGGCCCACCGCCCAGCTCTGGCTGCGCGCATCGCCGAGGTCGAAGGCCACGCGAATGTTGGTGAAGTACACCTGGTTCATCGCCACTTCGTTGGAGTCGACCAGCGTCAGGTCGATCTGGCCTTCGTCGACCATGCGCAGCAAGTCGACCACCTCAACGGCGTCAGATTCTTCGTACTCGATGCCCGGGTTTTTCTTTTTCAGCTCGGCCAGTTGCTCGGCATGGGTGCTGCCCTTGAGCACCATGATCTTCTTGCCGACCAGATCACCAGCGTCGGTCGGCCGTGACTGGCCATTGCGATAGATGATCTGCGGGGTGACTTCGAGGTAGGAGTGGGAGAACCGCACCTGCGTCTTGCGTTGTTCGCTGCTGACCAGGCCTGCGGCGGCCAGTACCGGGCCGTTCGGCTTGCCGATCTGGTTGAAGAGGTCGTCGAGGTTGTCGGCAGTTTCGATTTTGAGTTCTACACCCAAATCGTCGGCGAAGCGCTTCACCAGCTCGTATTCGAAGCCGGTTTCACCGCTGCGATCCTGAAAGTAGGTGGCGGGGCTGTTTCGGGTAATCACCCGCAGCACACCATCCTCCTTTACGCGCTCGAGTGTGTTGGGTTTATCAACACAGCCACCGAGCATCAGGAAGAGTCCGGTTGCGATCAGCCATTTGGCGTACCGCGGACGCAAAGCCGTTGGGAAAAACATTTGCGCAGTATACGCAAAGGACTGCGGGCGCCATATCTCGACAGCGCAGGGCAGGTCTGCTAGAGATCACAAAACCGGACAAAACCCCGCAGAAATGGGGCCGAAGGGCATTTTGTTACAGTAAAAATAAGCCGTCTTCACAGGCCGGTTAAATTTGACTCACGAATCAGAAACACAGATCGACATGCGAGTGCAACCGTGCGTAGCGTTTCGGGTGATGTTGAAGGCGGTTTAGGCTAGAATGCACGGCCTCAAAGCACACCCCTTCCCGAGGCTGTCCCGAAGATGTTGATCCTGCGCGGCGCTCCTGCCCTTTCTGCCTTTCGCCACAGCAAACTCCTTGAGCAACTGAGCCAGAAGGTTCCGGCTGTCAGTGGCTTGTATGCTGAATTCGCTCACTTCGCCGAAGTCACCGGCGTCCTGACCGGCGACGAACAGCAGGTGCTTGCGCGCCTTCTGAAGTACGGTCCAAGCGTTCCGGTTCAAGAGCCGACCGGCCGTCTGTTCCTGGTGTTGCCGCGTTTCGGCACCATCTCGCCATGGTCGAGCAAGGCCAGCGACATCGCCCGCAACTGCGGCCTGAGCAAGATCCAGCGTCTGGAGCGCGGTATCGCGTTCTACGTGGCCGGTCAGTTCAGCGAAGCCGAAGCGCAGCAGATTGCCGATGTCCTGCATGACCGCATGACCCAGATCGTTCTGGCCAACCTCGAACAGGCTGCCGGTCTGTTCAGCCACGCCGAACCGAAGCCGCTGACCGCGATCGACATCCTCGGCGGCGGTCGCGCCGCGCTGGAAAAGGCCAACACCGAGCTGGGCCTGGCCCTGGCCGAAGACGAGATCGACTATCTGGTCGATGCCTTCAATGGCCTCAAGCGTAATCCGCACGACATCGAACTGATGATGTTCGCTCAGGCCAACTCCGAGCACTGCCGCCACAAGATCTTCAACGCCAGTTGGGATATTGATGGTGAGAACCAGGAAAAAAGCCTGTTCGGCATGATCAAGAACACCTACGTGATGCACAGCGAAGGCGTTCTTTCGGCTTATAAGGACAACGCCTCGGTGATCGTCGGCAACGTTGCCGGCCGTTTCTTCCCGAACCCTGAAACCCGCCAGTACGGCGCGGTGCAGGAGCCGGTGCACATCCTGATGAAGGTTGAAACCCACAACCACCCGACCGCGATTGCCCCGTTCCCGGGCGCATCCACCGGTTCCGGTGGCGAGATCCGCGACGAAGGTGCAACCGGTCGTGGCGCCAAGCCAAAGGCTGGCCTGACCGGTTTCACCGTGTCCAACCTGCAAATCCCTGGCTTCGAACAGCCGTGGGAAGTGCCGTACGGCAAGCCTGAGCGCATCGTCACTGCGCTGGACATCATGATCGAAGGTCCGCTGGGCGGTGCCGCGTTCAACAACGAATTCGGTCGTCCGGCCCTGACCGGCTACTTCCGTACCTTCGAACAATCGATCACCACCCCGCACGGTGACGAAGTTCGCGGTTACCACAAGCCGATCATGTTGGCCGGCGGCATGGGCAACATCCGCGAAGAACACGTCAAGAAAGGCGAGATCGTCGTTGGCTCCAAGCTGATCGTGCTCGGTGGCCCGGCGATGCTGATCGGTCTGGGTGGCGGCGCCGCTTCCTCCATGGCCACCGGCACCAGCTCGGCGGATCTGGACTTCGCTTCCGTGCAGCGTGAAAACCCTGAAATGGAGCGTCGTTGCCAGGAAGTCATCGACCGTTGCTGGCAACTGGGTGACAAGAACCCGATCAGCTTCATCCACGACGTTGGCGCGGGCGGTCTGTCCAACGCTTTCCCGGAACTGGTCAACGACGGCGACCGCGGTGGTCGTTTCGAACTGCGCAACATTCCAAACGACGAGCCGGGCATGGCCCCGCACGAAATCTGGTCCAACGAATCCCAGGAGCGTTACGTTCTGGCCGTTGGCCCGGAAGACTTCGAGCGCTTCCAGGCGATCTGCGAACGTGAGCGTTGCCCGTTTGCCGTCGTCGGTGAAGCCACCGCCGAGCCGCAACTGACCGTGACCGACAGCCACTTCGGCAACAACCCGGTGGACATGCCACTGGAAGTGTTGCTGGGCAAGGCGCCACGCATGCACCGTTCGGTGGTTCGTGAAGCCGAGCTGGGCGATGACTTCGATCCGTCGAACCTCGACATCACTGAAAGCATCGAGCGCGTTTTGCATCACCCGGCCGTGGCGAGCAAGAGCTTCCTGATCACCATTGGCGACCGCACCATCACCGGCCTTGTGGCCCGTGACCAAATGGTCGGCCCATGGCAGGTTCCGGTGGCTGACGTTGCCGTCACCGCCACCAGTTTCGACGTTTACACCGGTGAAGCGATGGCGATGGGCGAGCGTACTCCGCTGGCACTGCTGGACGCCCCGGCGTCGGGCCGCATGGCCATCGGCGAAACCCTGACCAACATTGCCGCTTCGCGCATCAACAAGCTCTCCGACATCAAACTGTCGGCGAACTGGATGTCTGCTGCCGGCCACCCGGGCGAAGACGCGCGTCTGTACGACACCGTGAAAGCGGTCGGCATGGAGCTGTGCCCTGAGCTGGGCATCACCATTCCGGTCGGCAAGGACTCGATGTCCATGGCCACCCGCTGGAATGACAACGGCGAAGAAAAAACCGTGACCTCGCCGATGTCGCTGATCGTGACCGGTTTCGCGCCAGTGGCTGACATCCGTCAGACCCTGACCCCGGAACTGCGCATGGACAAGGGCACCACCGACCTGATCCTGATCGACCTCGGTCGCGGCCAGAACCGTATGGGCGCCTCGATCCTCGCTCAGGTTCACGGCAAGCTCGGCAAACACGCGCCGGACGTCGATGACGCAGAAGACCTGAAAGCCTTCTTCGCAGTGATTCAAGGCCTTAACGCCGACGGTCACCTGCTGGCTTACCACGACCGCTCCGACGGTGGTCTGCTGACGTCCGTGGTGGAAATGGCCTTCGCCGGCCACTGCGGTCTGAGCCTGAACCTCGACAGCGTTGCCGAATCCTCGGCCGAAATCGCCGCCATCCTGTTCAACGAAGAACTGGGTGCGGTGATTCAGGTTCGTCAGGACGCCACGCCAGATATCCTCGCGCAGTTCAGCGCTGCCGGTCTGGGCGACTGCGTTTCGGTGATCGGTCAGCCGATGAACAATGGCCAGATCAACATCACCTTCAACGGTGACACCGTGTTCGAAGGCCAGCGTCGTCTGCTGCAACGTCAGTGGGCTGAAACCAGCTACCAGATCCAGCGTCTGCGCGACAACGCCGACTGCGCCGAGCAAGAGTTCGACGTGCTGCTGGAAGAAGACAATCCGGGCCTGAGCGTCAAGCTCAGCTACGACGTCAACCAGGACGTCGCTGCGCCTTACATCAAGAAAGGCATTCGCCCACAGGTTGCCGTGCTGCGTGAGCAGGGCGTCAACGGTCAGGTGGAAATGGCGGCCGCGTTCGACCGCGCCGGTTTCAACGCGATCGACGTGCACATGAGCGATATTCTGGCCGGCCGTGTCGATCTGAACGAGTTCAAAGGTCTGGTGGCGTGCGGTGGTTTCTCCTACGGCGACGTACTCGGCGCCGGTGAGGGCTGGGCCAAGTCTGCACTGTTCAACAGCCGCGCCCGCGATGCGTTCCAGGGCTTCTTCGAGCGCAACGACAGTTTCACCCTCGGCGTGTGCAACGGTTGCCAGATGATGTCCAACCTGCACGAGCTGATCCCGGGCAGCGAGTTCTGGCCGCACTTCGTGCGCAACCGCTCCGAGCAGTTCGAAGCGCGTGTGGCGATGGTTCAGGTTCAGGAGTCGAACTCGATCTTCCTGCAGGGCATGGCCGGTTCGCGTATGCCGATCGCCATCGCTCACGGTGAAGGTCATGCCGAGTTCTCCAGCGAAGAAGCATTGCTGGAAGCGGATCTGTCCGGTTGTGTGGCGATGCGTTTCGTCGACAACCATGGCAAGGTCACTGAATCGTATCCGGCCAACCCGAACGGTTCGCCGCGCGGGATTACTGGTCTCACCAGCCGTGATGGCCGTGTGACGATCATGATGCCGCACCCGGAGCGTGTGTTCCGCGCGGTGCAAAACTCGTGGCGTTCGGAAGACTGGAACGAGGACGCACCTTGGATGCGTATGTTCCGTAATGCTCGTGTGTGGGTTAACTAAGCGTCGTGTACAAGCTTGGGTTTTTTGTTCCTGACAGTCATGTCGAGGTGGTCAAAGGGGCTGTGTTCGCTGCCGGTGGTGGGCGGATCGGTGACTATGACCACTGTGCTTGGCAGGTGCTTGGGTCTGGCCAGTTTCGGCCTTTGGATGGCAGTCAGCCGTTTATTGGGCAAGCAGGGCAGGTCGAGCGGGTTGAGGAATGGAAGGTTGAGCTTGTGGTGGCGGATGAGTTGATCGTTGCTGTTGTGGCGGCGTTGAAGCTCAGTCATCCGTATGAGACGCCGGCTTATGAAGTGTGGCGGCTGGAGGATTTCTGATCTTTCTGCCGCTGGAATGAAAAACCCGCTGAGAGTGATTTCAGCGGGTTTTTTGTTGCCCCCGATTTGAGGGGTTAGCTCATTCAAATGTGGGAGCCAGCCTGCTGGCGATGGCGCCCTGACAGGCGACCATGTTCTGGCTGACTGGGTGAATATCCATTTCTTCGGGTGCTGCCGCTGGCGGTTTCGCTCTTACAGCGAGTCACTTTGGCAAACGCCCCAAAGTAACCAAAGGTCTGTGCCCCAACGTTCGGCCCACTCGCTAACGCTCGGGGTTCCTTCGCTCCGGGTTTCATCCGGGGGCATCGCCTCCGGTTTGCTTCGCTGCACCTCCTCTCGATGAGTTCGACTTCGTCGAACGGCGCTGCGCGCCTACCCCCCCGGATGAATCCCTCCACTCAGCCTGCCGACGGGGCCTGTGGATCAAGATCAAGAGCTGCAGCCGAGCTAACGCTCATCCTGTTGAGTGGGGCGGCTTTGCCGCAGGGTAGGTGTGCAAATCAAAACTGTGGGAGCTTGCCAGCGATGGCGATTCTGGAGTGACAAAGCTATTCGGCAGGTTTTGCGTTTTGGTTGGCCAGATACTCTTCCAGGGTCAGGTTGCGGTTTCTGTCCTTGTTGTATTCATCCCAAACCCAAAGTCGCATCATTTTTTCAAAGCCTTCGGCGCCGTTGGCGAACTCTTCGAAAGTAAGGACTCCGTCCTTGTTTGCGTCCAGAGATTTGTAGGTTTCTATCAGATGCTTTAGTTGTTGTTCGTCCGTCATTTTGTCAGCCATGTCGCAGCCATCCTTTATGAATTAAGTGCAGGGTTATCGAGGCTACGACATAAAAACTGCCTGATTCAGTCAACGTAATAACGTCGGTCGAGGCGGTCAACTGTCAGACCTGACAGTTGACAGTGCCGACAATGTGGGGGCGATTTCATTCCTGAATGCACCGGCTCACGTGTAGGAGCTGCCGAAGGCTGCGATCTGTTGATCCTGCTTTTGATGTTGAAACGTCAAAGTCAAAAGATCGCAGCCTTCGGCAGCTCCTACACGAGGGAGGCGATTCGCGTTGTTTAACTCGATGTGAGATCACCAGAACCTTCCCACAAGGTTTTCAGGTTGTCCGTCGGACGTCGGATCTCTAGTCTTTGGCTGTCACTGAATGTTCAGTGATCGGGTGTGAGAACTCGGGTAAGTGTCATTCCAGCGCCAGTAGTCCCATAATTGCCGCCAGCTAATTCGCTGCTGCATTGTTATGGCGGCTATGTGCGGGCGGACTTCGGTCCGGCCGGAGGTTTGCTGGTCTTTGCCCGGTTTCTCACCTCGCACATAGCTGCCACCCAATTCGCCGCGTGAGAAACGGTATTTGGATGGCTCGAAACAGCAAGGACCGATCCATGACTAAAATCGCACCCGATCCACCCGAAACCAAAACCCCACTCGAAGAAGCCCTCCGTGCCGAAGACCAGGCCCGAAACCGCGAAGCCATCAAACGCGCTCTCGACTTCTACCTGTGCCCCGAACCCGCAAAGCCGCGCCGACCGAGCTCCATGTTCATGGTCTGCCCCGAAGTCGATACCGAAAGCCTGCTCGCCCACGCCTGTGAGTCATTAGCCTCGGCAAGCACCGCCGCCAGCAACTTTGCCAATGAGCTAAGCGGTTCTCAGCGCAGCACGGTATTAGGCATCCAGCAAATCGTCATGCTCGCCGAACTGGCTGTCAGCCGGGCACTGGATCGAGTCGACCCACAAACCTGACGACCGCGTCATCGTTCATCGCCAGCAGGCTGGCTCCCACATTTGAAACGCATTCCCTTGTGGGAGCCGGCTTGCCAGCGATGAGGCACTGACAGGCGTCAGACGAGTTTCAGAGCGTCAGCAAACTCGGGAATTTTCCTACCAATCTTTCAGGTTGTCCCTCGGAAGTCGCATCCATACCTTGATCTGTCTCTGGCAAACAGCGAGCTGGGTAACAGGCTGTATCGCGTGAGCCATCGACATGACTTTGAGGTTCAAAAATGGAATTGCTACCTGTGGTCACTCCCCGCATCAACGCGAATACTGCCTTGGGAAAGGCATTGGTTTCGATGTTCAAATCAGTCGAAGCAGAATTGACGCAGGAAAATGCCGATCCGGGTGCAGTCAAAATCATCGTCTTTGGTGGTTGCGCCGTACATCTCTACACAAATCATCGTGTTTCCGTGGATGTCGATGCGGAGATTTATGAAGCTTGCCTTCCGCCAGGGTTCGACCTTCAAGCGCTTCTTGCTCAATTTCCGGAGCCTTTTATCGACGAACGCTCCGCTCGAGTGATGGAGCTGAACTACGACCTTCAGTACAACACAAGTTTTGGCCTGATCCATGAAGACTACTGGGCGCGAAGTATTCCCATGACTGAGTTTCCGGAGACGTCCCCGCTCCAGATTCACATCGCTGCTCCGGTGGATATTGCAATTACAAAACTTGGCAGGGCTACCGATCACGACGTTGCGGACATCAAGGCGCTTCTTAGGGCCGGTTTCATTCTGGCGAGTGATTTCCGGTGTCTGGCATTGCAAGCAATTGATGTATATGTTGGCAACAAAGAGCAACCTGCCTCAGTGCTCACCAATATCTTGCAGGACTACCTGGAGGAACCAGATGTCCAACTCTCTTGATGATCATGTCCTCTCTTCGGCATTGGATACGTTGGTCAGAAGACCGCTGGATCAAGCCGATGGGACAGCGCTGGTCAATGCAGCCAAAGAGGTCTGGTATTCAACATCCGATCTTGAGAGTGAGATATCAACATTTCTCAAATTTCACAGCGATGAAGTCGAGCTGCGCCGAGCGGCTTATCTACTGGAGCGATTTACTCGTTTCGCATGTGTATCGGATAGCCGCGTGTCGGAAACGCTCCATGCACTCGAGCTTTTCGCCGCCAAAACACCCAAGCAACACGTCGTTTCTCAACCCGCTGTTTTATTACGCAATCGTCGCGACGAGTTGGCGGTTGCTTGGGGTTTGACGGAAAGTCTGGGTTTGAAGGTTCAGGCGCTCATGCCGTACCAGACTCGGCATTACGAGGCGGAACAGCGCGCAAGAATGTCCTGAACTTGAGCTGCATGAAAAACCCGGCCAACGCCGGGTTTTTTGTATCAGTTGTTTCGAGTAGAGCCTGATGTAAAGGCTCAGACCTTGGCACTGACCTCACTGCGACTGACCAGCGCCTCAATCGCCCCACTCAAACTCGCCGCCTTATCCCCCACCAACAAATGCCAGACCCCACCCTCCAACTGGCTGACACCCTGACAACCCAGCTCTTTCAACTGCGCCTCAGACAGCGCCTTGCCATCCGCCAGCAGCAAGCGAATCCGGCTCATGGCGATGCAATCGAGTTGCAGCACGTTGTCGCCGCCGCCCAGCGCATTCAGCCATTGCTGAGCTTCGGAGCCTGCGACCACAACCGCTTTCGGTTCATCGGCAACGGCAACAGGCTCAGCAAGAACCGCACGCCCCAACGCCGGCATCGCCAGGCGAATCTCATCTGCAATGCTGTCAGCCATCGGCCCGACCACAACTTGCAAACTGCCACCCTTGCCCGGGCGCACGACTGCCATTGCGCCGAGCGCTTTCAGATCTGCATCGGATGCTTTGTTGCGATCGACCATTTCCAGTCGCAACCGCGTGGTGCAGGCACCGACAGTCACAAGGTTCTCTGCACCACCGAGGGCTTTGATGTAGGCCCCGGCTCGTTGGTTTTCGGTGAGGACGGCTTTCTCAGCGGTCGCCACATCCTCACGCCCCGGCGTTTTCAGATTGAAGCGACGAATACAGAAATCAAACACCACGTAATACACAACCGCGTACGCCAGCCCGACAGGGACCACCAGCCAGCCGTTGGTGGACTTGCCCCAGCCCAGCACCATGTCGATAAACCCGCCAGAAAACGTAAAGCCCAAATGGATGTTCAGCGCATTGGTGATCGCCATCGACAACCCGGTCAGCAGCGCGTGCAGCAGGAACAGCAGTGGCGCCAGAAACATGAAGGCGAATTCAATCGGCTCGGTCACGCCGGTCAGGAATGAAGTCAGGGCCATCGACAGGAAGATCCCGCCCATGACCTTGCGCCGCTCCGGCAGCGCGTTGCGATACATCGCCAGGCACGCGGCGGGGAGGCCGAAGATCATCATCGGGAACATGCCGGTCATGAACTGGCCACCCTTCGGATCGCCAGCGAAGTAGCGCGACAGGTCGCCGGTCACCAGTGCGCCAGTAGTCGGATCGGTGAAGTTGCCGAACACGAACCACGCCATGTTGTTGAGGATATGGTGCAGGCCGGTGACGATCAGCAGGCGGTTGAACACGCCGAAGACGAAGGCACCGAGGCTGCCGCTTTCCATCATCAGGGCGCCGAAGCTGTTGATGCCGTGCTGGATCGGCGGCCAGATGTAGCCGAACACCACGCCCAGGCCGACTGCGGCGAAACCCGTGACAATCGGCACAAACCGCCGGCCACCGAAGAACGCCAGATACTCAGGCAGTTTGATGTCCTTGAAGCGGTTGTACAGCGCGCCGGCCATCAGGCCGCTGACAATGCCGGCGAGCATGCCCATGTTGATGCTCGCGTCGAGCACTTTGAGGGTGGAGATCATCACCAGATAACCGATCACCCCGGCCAGGCCTGCGGTGCCGTTGTTGTCCTTGGCGAAGCCGACGGCGATGCCGATGGCGAAGATCATCGCCAGGTTGGCGAAGATCACTTGGCCGGCATCGTGAATGATCGCGATGTTGAGCAGGTCGGTGTCACCCAGACGCAGCAGCAGACCGGCAATCGGCAGGATCGCGATCGGCAGCATCAGCGCGCGGCCGAGGCGTTGCAGGCCTTCGATGAAGAGTTGGTACATGGCGGTTCTCCTTCTTGTTGTTATTAGCGCAGAGGCCATTGTTGATGGCAGGCGTGACGCACCGCCGCAGCGCTGCTCAGCTTGAGCAGGTCACGGGCGAGGCGTTGGCATTCGGCTTCGTGCAACTGGCGCACGCGATCCTTGATTTCACCGATCTGCACCGGGCTGACCGACAGTTCGGTTACGCCGAGGCCGATCAATACCGGCGTTGCCAGTGGATCAGAGGCCAACGCACCGCACACGCCGACCCACCGTTTGTGCACCGCCGCGCCTTCGCAGGTCATGGCGATCAGGCGCAGCAGCGCCGGGTGCAAAGCGTCGACTCGTGCGGCGAGGCCGGCGTGGTCGCGATCCATGGCGAGGGTGTATTGGGAGAGATCGTTTGTGCCGATCGACAGGAAGTCTGCGTGCTCGGCCAGTTGTTCGGCTTGCAGTGCGGCGGCCGGGACTTCGATCATCACGCCGATTTCCGGGCGTTGTGTGATGTTCAGTTCCAGGCACAACGCATCGACGCGTTCGCGAATGTGCAGCAATTCGTCGACTTCGGTGACCATCGGCAACAGGATTCGGCAACGCTGCAACGGGCTGACTTGCAGCAGCGCGCGCAGTTGCTGATCGAGAATTTCCGGGCGGGCCTGAGCCAGACGAATACCGCGCAAGCCGAGCACCGGGTTGGCTTCGGCGGGCAGTGGCAGGTAGTCGAGTTGTTTGTCGCCGCCAACGTCGATGGTGCGGATGATCACTGACTTGTCGCCCATCGCATCGATGACGGCTTGATAGGCGGCGCGCTGTTCTTCGACGTCTGGCGCGGTCTGGCGATCGACGAACAGGAATTCGGTGCGCAGCAGACCGACGCCGTCGGCACCGTTGGCAAAGGCGTCCGTTGCTTCAGCGCTGGAGGCGACGTTGGCGACCACTTCGATGGCCACGCCATTGCGTGTTTCGGCCGGCAGGTGCGCCTTGGCTTGTTGCGCGTCGCGGCGTTGCTGGCGATCGATTTGCGCTTGTTGAACTTCGGCCAGTCGTTCTGCATTGGGTGTCAGTTCAAGGCGACCGTTATCGGCGTCGAGCACCACCGCTTGGCCTTGTGGTTGTTCAAGCAATGCCGAACCCAAAGCAACCATGCACGGCAAACCTTTGCCCCGCGCCAGAATCGCTACGTGGGAGGTCGCGCCGCCCTCGGCCATGCACAACCCGGCGACACCTTGGGCGCTGAGTTGCAGCAGATCCGACGGGGTCAGTTCATGCGCGGCGACAATGGCGCCGGCCGGCACGTCGTAATGCCAGGCTTCGCCGAGCAGGGCACGCAGCACGCGTTGCTTGAGGTCGCGCAGGTCGTTGGCGCGTTCGGCCAGCAGCGCGCTGCCGGTTTGCTGGAGCACTTCGCACTGCACATCAATCGACTGGCTCCAGGCGTGAGTCGCGGCAGTGCCTTGCTCGATGAATTGTTGCGCAGCGTCGAGCAGGGCCGGGTCTTCCAGCAGCGCCATGTGTGCGGCGAAGATTGCTTCTTCGTCGGTGTTTTTGTGCTTTTTCGCCTGGGCGAGGGTGCCGTCGATTTCGCTGCGTACCTGATTCAGCGCGGCTTCAAGTTTTTCCAGTTGCTCAAGCGGAGCATGATTGCCCGCATCCGCCGGCAAGTTGATTGCGTTCAAACGAAACAGCGGCCCACCGATCAATCCCGGCGCAGCGCACACGCCATGCAACACGCCAGCCTCGGCCGGGCGTTTGCGCGGTGCTGCGCTGACCGGGGCGCTTGCGTGATGATCGTCCGGCAGGGCGGTGGCCAAAGCCGTGAGCAAGGCTTGCAGCGCGGCTTCTGCGTCCGGACCCTGACAACTGACTTGTACTTCGTCCTGCTCGCCGACCGCCAGCCCCATCAACCCGATCAGGCTGTTGCACGGCGCCGTTTTGCCGGCGAAGTGCAGCTGCGACTGGCTCTTGAAGCCTTGTGCGGTCTGGCGAATCAGCGCGGCGGGGCGGGCATGCAAACCGCCGCGATGAGCGACCAGCACATGCCCGTGAACCTCAGGCCCGCCGAGTTCTTCAGCGTTGGTCGCCGCACTGTGGCGCGCGATGATGTGCAACAACGGCTCGCCAACCTTCACTGCTTTGAGGGTGATTGGCCGCACTTGAAAATCCTGGCTGTTGGTCAGGATCAACAAGCTGACCAGGCTTTTGCACTGCTGGCCGACCTTGTCCAGGTCATAGCGCAACAGCGGCTGACCCTGGGTGACGCGCAAACCTTCCTTGACCAGCATCGAGAAGCCTTCGCCGTTCAATTCAACGGTGTCGAGACCCAGGTGCAGGAGGATTTCCGCGCCATTGTCGGCACGCACGGTGAGGGCGTGACCGGTACGCGCGACATGGATGATCACCCCGGCACACGGCGAATACAGGGTGTCGTTCAACGGGTCGATGGCAATGCCATCGCCCATCGCGCCGCTGGCGAACACCGCGTCCGGGACTTTGGCGAGCGTGAGCACCGGGCCGCTGAGCGGGGCGCTGAGGGTCAGCTCTTTATTGTTGTTGTGCATGGCTCGGTCTCATCAGTTAAAACTCGGTTCGGTGTCCGTTTGTAGGAGCTGCCGCAGGCTGCGATCTTTTGATCTTGTTTTTCGGAAGGTCAAAATCAAAAGATCGCAGCCTTCGGCAGCTCCTACATGTCGCTCATCGGTGGTCAGTGCGTGCGGGTCACTTTGCTCAAGTGGCGCGGCTGATCCGGGTCCATGCCTCGGGCTACGGCCAGGCCTGCAGCCATCACGTAGAAACTCTGGATCGCCAGAATCGGGTCGAGGACCGGGTGTTCGGCGCGGCTCAGGGTCAGGTCGCGTTCGCTCACATCGTCCGGCGCGGCCAGCAAGACGCGGGCGCCGCGTTGGCGCATTTCCGCCGCCAGACTCAACAGCCCGGCCTGTTCGGCGCCGCGTGGTGCGAAGACCAGCAGCGGGTAGTGTTCGTCGATCAGCGCCATCGGGCCGTGACGGACTTCGGCGCTGCTGAAGGCTTCGGCCTGGATCGCCGAGGTTTCCTTGAACTTCAGCGCCGCTTCCTGAGCGATGGCGAAACCGGCACCGCGACCGATCACCATCAGGCGTTCGCAATCGCGCAGGGCATCAATGGCCACGCTCCAGTCCTGTTGCGCCGCTTCGCGCAGGCCTTCGGGCAGTGCGTTATGGGCTTGCAGCAATTCGTTGTCCTCTTTCCAGTGCGCGATCAGACGAGCGCTGGCGCTGAGGGTGGCGATGAAACTCTTGGTCGCGGCGACGCTGCTTTCAGTACCGGCGAGCAGCGGCACGCTGAATTCACACGCGGCTTCCAGCGGCGAGTCGGCGGCGTTGACCATGGAAACGCTGAGCGCCCCACGCTTGCGCAGCAGACGCAGACTGTTGACCAGATCCGGGCTCTGACCGGACTGCGAGAACGCGAAGGCGACCTGTCCGCTAACCTTCAGCGGCGCCTGCTGCATGGTCACCACCGACATCGGCAACGACGCCACCGGCACGCCCAACTGCTGCATGGTCAGGTAGGCGAAGTAGCTCGCCGCGTGGTCGGAACTGCCGCGCGCGACGGTCATCGCCACTTGCGGCGGCTGACGGCGCAGGCGCCCGGCGATCTCGATCAGTTGCGGGTCGAGTTGTTGCAGCTGGGCCTGCACGGCCTCGAACGAGGACAGCGCCTCTTCAAGCATTTTTGAAGTCAATGTCTTCTCCTTCGACCATGACGGCGGTCAGTGTGAGTGAGCGATCCAGCCGCACGCAGTCGGCCCAGGCGCCTGGTTCAAGGCGCCCGCGTTCGGTGATGCCGAGGTAGTCGGCGGGGAATTGCGAAAGTCGTTGCGAGGCTTCGGCGATGGGCAAACCGATCTTCACCAGGTTGCGCAGGGCCTGATCCATGGTCAGGGTGCTGCCGGCCAGCGTGCCGTCGGGCAGGCGCACGCCGCCCAGGCATTTGGTCACGGTGTGGCTGCCGAGCTTGTATTCACCGTCGGGCATGCCAGCGGCGGCGGTCGAGTCGGTGACGCAATACAGGCACGGGATCGAGCGCAGGGCCACGCGGATGGCGCCGGGGTGTACGTGGAGCAAATCCGGAATCAGCTCGGCGTACTTGGCGTGGGCCAGTGCCGCGCCGACGATCCCCGGCTCGCGGTGATGCAGCGGGCTCATGGCGTTGTACAAATGGGTGAAACTGGTGGCGCCGGCATCGAGTGCTGCGACACCTTCCTCGTAACTGCCGAGGGTGTGGCCGATCTGCATGCGGATGCCACGGCGGCTGAGTTCACGGATCAAAGCGTCGTGGCCGGCGATTTCCGGGGCGATGGTGATGACCCGGATCGGCGCCAACGCCAGATACTCTTCGACTTCGGCCATCAACGCGGTGTGGGCGAAGTTTGGTTGCGCGCCGAGTTTGCCGGGGTTGATGTAGGGGCCTTCGAGGTGCACGCCCAGGACTCGGGCACTGTTGGCCGGGCGCTGTTCGCAGAATTCGCCGACTGCCTTGAGTACGCTGGAAATCTCGGCACTCGGTGCGGTCATGGTGGTGGCCAGCAGCGAAGTGGTGCCGAAGCGCACGTGGGTTCTGGTGATGGTCTCGAAAGCGCTGGCGCCTTCCATGATGTCTTTGCCGCCACCGCCGTGAACGTGCAGGTCGATGAAGCCCGGCAGCAGATAAGGCAGGTCGTTGTCCGCCGGATCGCAAGGCACGCCTTCGATCGACACGACTTTGCCGTGTTCGTGAATCAGCCGGCCGCGAACCCAGCCGTGAGCGGTGAGGATGTTGTCTTCAGACATTTCGGTTCTCGCTGTTTGACGTCTGCGCCCGGTTAGCGGCGCAGCTCTGCAACAAAGTCGTAGTAGTCGTTGCGGCAATAGGTGTCGGTGACTTCGATCGGCGTGTTGTCTTCCAGATAGCCGACCCGGGTCATCAGCAGCATGGCGGTGCCGGGGGCGATGCCGACCAGCGCGGCGAACTCGTCCGAGGCGTTGATCGCCTGGATGTGCTGCAAGGCGCGGACGATCGGTTTGCCGATGCCGTCGAGGTATTCGTAGAGCGAATCGCCCACCGCTTGCGGTTTGGGCATGATCGAGGCGGGCAAGGTGCTCATCTCGATGGCCATCACGGTGTCGTCGGCTTTGCGCAGGCGCTTCATGCGCGCGACCTTGTCGTTCGGCGACAGGCTCAGGCGAATCAGTTCTTCGTGGGTCGGCAAGGTGATTTCCCGCTCCAGCCACTGTGAGCTGGGCACGAAGCCCTTGAGGCGGAGCATTTCACTGAAGCCGGAAAGGCGGGAGAGGGGTTGCTCCAGACGTGGGGTGATGAAGGTGCCGGAACCTTGCAAACGACGGATCAAACCTTGATCGAGCAGAACTTCCAGTGCCTTGCGCGCTGTCACCCGGGAGATGCCCAACTGTTCGCTGAGATTGCGCTCGGATGGCATCGCCTGTTCGGCTTTCCATTGCCCGGCATGAATCGCCGCTTCCAGGTTGCGCGCCAGTTGCAGGTACAGCGGCGTCGGCTGGGAATCGTCAGGGCGTAGGACGTGGAGGTCATTCATGTAGGTCATTTCCGGCGCGAGTATAGGATTGTTGTGGCGCGCTTGTGAGGCGGAAATTAATACCACTTGAATACCATGTCAACGCAGGGAAATGGCCGTTGGCCCAATGAAATGGCGGGTTTTAGGGGGAGTGGTTTTAAGTGGTATTAGCGGGTGGCTTTAAAAAGCAAAAGATCGCAGCCTGCGGCAGCTCCTACAGTGGGAAGTGGTATCAACCCTGTAGGCGCTGACGCAGCCTGCGATCTTTTGATTTATTTTTTCGAGAGCGACCAAAGGTCGGTCGTTAAGGGCGAATCTCGATCATCGTGCCGTCCGGCACCAAGCCCCAGACTTCGCGCATGTCCATGTTGCGCATGGCGATGCAGCCGTCGGTCCAGTCCAGGGTGTGGAACAGATCTTCGGGCGTTTCTTCCGAGTCCGGCGTGCCGTGGATCATGATCATGCCGCCAGGCTCGACGCCTTCACGCCGGGCACGCGCCGAATCGCTGATGTTCGGGTAAGAAATGTGCATCGACAGATTGAATTTTTCGCTGGTCTTGCGCCAGTCGATCCAATAGAAGCCTTCAGGTGTGCGCTTGTCGCCTTCAATCAGTTTCGGACCTTTTTTTGCTCCCTTGCCCAGAGAGATGCGATAGGTCTTGAGTGGCTTGCCGTCGACGATCAACTGCAGTTGATGAGCCGATTTGAGCACCAGTACTTTTTCGATGAGAGGAGTATTCGACGGCGTCACGGTGGTCACGAATGACGCTTGCGAGACCGTGACGAACGACAGGCAAAACAGGGCAAGCAACCAGCGCATTGAAACGATTCCCCAAGGAGTGACGCAGATATTTTATTTATAGAGGCTTTTAGGTGATGGCAGGCTGGGCCAGCGGCGGAATCGATTCGGAACGAACCGGATAGACCTCGGCGCGCCGGTCAGCGAAGAAGCATTCTAGGGTACGGCCCACCGTGCGGAAAGCCAGTTCGTCCCAGGGGATGTCGGCTTCGTCGAATAGTTGTACTTCCAGGCTTTCGGGGCCGGCGGCAAAATCCAGATCGACCAGTTCGGCGCGGAAGAACACATGCACCTGGCTGATGTGCGGCACATCGATCAGGGTATAGATGCTCAGGTTACGCACCCGGGCGCAGGCTTCCTCGGCGGTTTCGCGGGTCGCGGCTTGCTCGATCGTTTCGCCGTTCTCCATGAATCCGGCGGGCAACGTCCAGTAACCGAGGCGCGGTTCGATGGCGCGGCGGCAGAGCAACACTTGAGTGCCCCATGTCGCGACGCAACCGGCAACGATATTGGGGTTCTGATAGTGAATGGTCTGACAGCTATCGCAGACAAATCGCAGCCGCGAGTCGCCTTCGGGAATGCGCTGTGTCACCGGGTTACCGCACTGGCTGCAAAATTTCATGCTGGGGTTCCTGAATGCTGCGCCTATCTTGGCGTGCAGCGGTGCCGGTCGGCAAGTTGTCGTTTCGCGACACGGCAAGATTCAGGGGCTTGGGCGGTCGCAATGATTGGTGCATGATGCAGGGCAAGGCACAGATCGAGAACACTCATGCTGGACGAGCTACTGCATCGGGTAAGCAACCACACACCGCGCACGCTGGAGACCGACACACGTTTCCCCGAGGCCGCCGTTCTGGTGCCGATCACCCGCAGTGACGAGCCGGAACTGGTATTGACCCTGCGCGCCAGCGGTCTCTCGACTCACGGCGGCGAAGTCGCCTTCCCCGGTGGACGCCGCGATCCCGAAGACCCCGATCTGATTTTCACTGCCCTGCGCGAAGCCGAAGAAGAGATCGGCCTGCCGCCGGGACTGGTCGAAGTGATCGGCCCGCTCAGTCCGCTGATCTCCCTGCACGGTATAAAGGTCACGCCTTATGTCGGCGTGATCCCCGATTTTGTCGAATATCTGGCCAACGATGCGGAAATCGCTGCCGTATTCAGTGTGCCACTGGAATTCTTCCGCAAAGACCCTCGCGAACACACCCATCGCATCGACTATCAGGGGCGCAGTTGGTATGTGCCGAGCTATCGGTACGGTGAATTCAAGATCTGGGGGCTGACAGCGATCATGATCGTCGAGTTGATCAATCTGCTCTATGACGCGAAAATCAGCCTGCATCAGCCCCCTAAAAGCTTTATCAACACCTGAAAGCCATCGCTCGAATGGCCCTTCATCGTGAGCCCTGAGGAAAACAAGATGAAATACCGCTTGGGCGACGCCCGTGTCGAAACCCATCCACAGAGCTGGGTCGCCCCCAACGCCGTGCTGGTGGGCAAGGTCAAGCTGGAAGAGGGCGCCAACGTCTGGTTCAACGCGGTGCTGCGCGGCGACAACGAACTGATCCTGATCGGCAAGAACAGCAACGTCCAAGACGGCACGGTGATGCACACCGACATGGGTTTTCCGCTGACCATCGGCACCGGCGTGACCATTGGCCACAACGCCATGCTGCATGGCTGCACAGTCGGCGATTACAGCCTGATCGGCATTAACGCGGTGATTCTCAACGGCGCGAAGATCGGCAAAAACTGCATCATTGGCGCGAACTCGCTGATCGGTGAAGGCAAGGAAATTCCCGACGGTTCACTGGTCATGGGTTCGCCGGGCAAGGTGGTGCGAGAACTGACCGAGCCACAGAAGAAGATGCTCGAAGCCAGCGCCGCGCACTATGTGCATAACTCCCAGCGTTATGCGCGTGATCTGGTTGAGCAGGAAGAATGACGACCACCGAACGACCTGTCGCCTCGCCGTGCGTGAATATCTGTGCGCTGGACGAGGATGATATTTGCACGGGCTGCCAGCGGACGGTCGAGGAGATTACCCGTTGGAGCCGGATGAGCAATGACGAGCGGCGGGCAGTGTTGGGGTTGTGTCATGAGCGGGCGAAGGCGAGTGGGTTGGTTTGGATGATCCCTTCGAAATCGTGATCGACTTGAAAATGCCCTCACCCTAACCCTCTCCCAGAGGGAGAGGGGACTGACCGAGGTGTCTTTCGCTATACGCCGACTTGGCATACCGAGTCGAACTCAGGTTTCGAAACGCACCCGATCTGCTCCCTTTCCCCCTCGCCCCCTTGGGGGAGAGGGCTGGGGTGAGGGGGTGGCTCTTGATCTGCCGGTCAAGTAACCTGTGCGCCAATCTGACAGGTCGCCCCCATGATTTTCCTCATCGCCTACATCAGCAGCGTCGTGCTGATCAACTTCGCCTTCTCCACCGCACCCCACCTGGACATCATCTGGTCGGCCTGGGGTGGTTTGGTGTTCGTGCTGCGCGACATGGTGCAAACCCGCTTTGGTCATGGCGCCATCGTGGCGATGCTGGCGGCACTGGTGTTGTCATACGTCACATCCGATCCGTCCATTGCCCTGGCCAGCGCCACGGCGTTCGCGGTCTCCGAGTGCATCGACTGGCTGGTGTTCAGCATCACCAAGCGGCCGTTGCGCGACCGTTTGTGGATCAGTTCGGCGCTGAGCATTCCCCTCGATACCTTCATCTTTTTCGGCATGATCGACCTGCTGACACCACCCGTGATCATCACCGCGCTGGCCTCGAAATTTGCCGGCGTCACCGCCGTCTGGCTGATCATGGCCTGGCGTGATCGCAAACAGGCCGTCGCCAGCTGAAGCCAAACCCTCGGGTTCATGTAAAATGCCGCGCTTTCTCCCCATGGAAAGCGCGTCTGGCGTTGCTTTCCTCGATGATCCGCTTCTTTGAGGACCTGAGATGACCCGTATCGGAACTCCATTGTCGCCAACCGCGACCCGCGTATTGCTGTGTGGCTGTGGTGAGTTGGGCAAGGAAGTGGTGATCGAGCTGCAACGCTTGGGCGTTGAAGTGATTGCCGTCGACCGTTACGCCAACGCGCCGGCCATGCAAGTCGCCCATCGCAGCCACGTGATCAACATGCTCGACGGCGCAGCCCTGCGTGCAGTCATCGAGGCCGAGAAACCGCACTTCATCGTGCCGGAAATCGAAGCCATCGCCACCGCCACTCTGGTCGAGCTGGAAGCTGAAGGCTTCACCGTGATCCCGACCGCTCGCGCTGCGCAATTGACCATGAACCGCGAAGGCATCCGTCGTCTGGCCGCTGAAGAGCTGGACCTGCCGACCTCGCCGTACCACTTTGCCGACACCTTCGAGGACTACAGCAAAGCCGTTCAGGACTTGGGTTTCCCATGTGTCGTGAAACCGGTGATGAGTTCGTCGGGCAAAGGCCAAAGCCTGCTGCGCAGCAACGATGACGTGCAGAAGGCCTGGGACTACGCCCAAGAGGGCGGCCGCGCGGGCAAAGGTCGGGTGATCATCGAAGGCTTTATCGATTTCGACTACGAAATCACTCTGCTGACTGTGCGCCATATGGGTGGCACCACGTTCTGCGCGCCAGTGGGTCACCGCCAGGAGAAGGGCGATTACCAGGAATCCTGGCAGCCACAGGCCATGAGCCCGATTGCGCTGGCGGAATCCGAGCGCGTTGCCAAAGCCGTGACCGAGGCTTTGGGCGGCCGTGGTCTGTTTGGCGTCGAGCTGTTCATCAAAGGTGATCAGGTGTGGTTCAGCGAAGTGTCGCCGCGCCCGCATGATACCGGTCTGGTCACACTGATTTCCCAGGATCTGTCGCAGTTCGCCTTGCACGCTCGGGCCATTCTCGGCCTGCCAGTGCCGCTGATCCGTCAGTTCGGGCCATCGGCTTCGGCGGTTATTCTGGTGGAAGGTCAGTCGACCCAGACGGCATTCGCCAACCTTGGCGCTGCGCTGAGCGAGCCGGATACCGCGCTGCGTCTGTTCGGCAAGCCTGAGGTCAATGGTCAGCGCCGCATGGGCGTGGCATTGGCGCGTGATGAGTCGATCGAGGCCGCTCGTGCCAAGGCGACCCGCGCTGCTCAGGCTGTTGTCGTAGAACTCTAAACCGAGTCGCGGCATTCGCGAGCAGGCTCGCTCCCACTGGGAAATGCATTCCAAATGTGGGAGCGAGCCTGCTCGCGAAGCTTTTGATCTTCTGTCAGGCAATCTGATTCAGATCGTTATTCCTCGTTTCCTTCAAGCACAGCACCGCAATCACACTCAGCACCGCTGCCGCCGACACATACCCGCCGACATAACTCAAACCACCCATCGCCACCAGTTTCTGCGCAAAGAACGGCGCCGCCGAGGCTCCGACAATGCCGCCGAGGTTGTAGGCTGCCGATGCGCCGGTATAACGCACGTGAGTCGGAAACAGCTCCGGCAACAGCGCACCCATCGGGGCGAATGTCACACCCATCAAGAACAGCTCGATGCACAGGAACAGCGCCACGCCCCAGGTCGAGCCATGAGTCAGCAGCGGTTCCATCAGGAATCCGGACAGAATCGCCAGCACGCCGCCGATGATCAGCACCGGTTTGCGCCCGTAACGGTCACTGGCCCAGGCCGACAGCGGTGTCGCGGCTGCCATGAACAGCACGGCAAAGCACAGCAGGCCAAGGAACGTCTCACGGCTGTAACCGAGGGTGGACACGCCGTAGCTCAGGGAAAACACCGTCGAGATATAGAACAGCGCATAGCACACCACCATCGCCGCCGCGCCCAGCAGCGTCGGTACCCAATACTGGCTGAACAGCTCGACCAGCGGCACTTTCACTCGCTCCTGACGGGCGATGGCATTGGCGAATACCGGGGTTTCGTGGAGTTTCAGGCGTACGTACAGGCCGACCATCACCAGTGCCGCGCTGAGCAGGAAAGGAATCCGCCAGCCCCAGCTGCGGAACTGCTCGTCGCTCAGCGTCATGGCCAATGTCAGGAACAGGCCGTTAGCCGCGAGAAAGCCAATCGAAGGGCCGAGCTGCGGGAACATGCCGAACCACGCGCGCTTGCCCTTCGGCGCGTTTTCCGTGGCCAGCAATGCGGCTCCGGCCCATTCGCCGCCCAATCCCAGGCCCTGACCGAAACGCAGCACGCACAACAGAATCGGTGCCCAGGCCCCGATGCTGGCGTAACCCGGCAGCACGCCAATCAGCGTTGTACAAACCCCCATCAACAGCAGCGAAGCGACCAGCGTCGATTTACGTCCGATGCGATCACCGAAATGGCCGAACAGCGCCGAGCCTAGCGGGCGGGCAAGGAAGGCAATGCCGAAGGTGAGAAACGCCGAGAGCATCTGCGCGGTGCCGGAGGTCTGCGGAAAGAACACCGGTCCGATCACCAGTGCGGCGGCCGTGGCGTAAACGTAGAAGTCGTAGAACTCGATGGCCGTGCCGATGAAGCTCGCCGTGGCCACGCGGGTGGCGGAGTTGGTCGGCTGGGCAGGCGCGGTGTCGCTGTAAGCGGTACTGGTCGTCATGCGGTGATCCCTGACAGTCATATGCTCCGTTGGAGCGAATTATTATGGTGGAGTACCCAGGGATGTGGGATGAGGCGCGAGCGCTGTTTCGAGTAGGAACAGTCGTCGGTGTGATGCGGAAACAGTCGAGACCTGTTTAGTGCTGGGTAAGCACAGGGTCGGCGGCGCTTGGGTAAGCGCCTCGATTATAGGAAGGTGGCTAACGATTGAACAAGCGCAAAAGATCCCAACCTTCGGCAGGTCCTACAGGCGCATTCCAAATGTAGGAACTGCCGAAGGTTCCGGCCGCGTTCGGACGATCTTTTGATCTTTACCTGGCAGGAACCACAGCGGGCACCGAACTCGTATGCCAGATCAATACCCTGCTTACCCGGTTCTCCTCGGTTTCGAGAATCTCCAGGCGATATCGACCGATCTTCAGGCAAACCGCACTCTCCGGAATGGTTTCCAGCGCCTCTGTCACCAACCCGTTGAGGGTTTTCGGTCCATCGCTGGGCAAATGCCAACCCAGGCATTTGTTCAATTCGCGAATCGAGGCGGTGCCGTCAATCACCATGCGGCCATCGGGCTGCGGATGAATGTGCGGATTATCGAGGCTGTGCTCGCTTTCGAATTCGCCGACAATCTCTTCGAGAATGTCTTCCAGAGTGACGATACCGAGCACTTCGCCGTACTCGTCCACCACCATGCCCAAACGCCGCTGCTGCTTATGGAAATTCAGCAGTTGCAGTTGCAGGGGCGTGCTTTCCGGGACGAAGTAAGGCTCGTAACTGGCGGCCAGCAGCGCTTCGCGGGTCAGGCTATCGTCGTTCAACAGGTGGCGGATCTGGCGGGTATTGAGCACCGCTTCGACCTGATTGATGTCGCTGTGGAACACCGGCAGGCGCGTGCGCTTGGTGTTGCGCAGTTGTTCGATGATGTCTTCTATCGGGTCGTCGAGATTGATGCCGTCGACGTCACTGCGCGGTACCAGAATGTCATTGACCGTAATGTTGTCCAGCGCGTGAATACCCGAGACCGGGTGCAGGCGAATCGGGTGTTCGGGATCGTCATGTCGATCAGCTTGCACATCGTCTTCGCTTTGTTGCACTACTTGGGCTTTGCGCGCAAACGGACGCATCAGCAAAGCGCTGATCCGGCTGAACAGCCAGGCAAGCGGATAAATGATCTTGAGCGGCACGGCCAGCAGGGTATTGCCGAATGCCAGTACGGCGTCGGGATAACGCTGGGCGAGGGTGCGCGGAAAGTAATCGGTGAACACCAGCAGTATTGCGCCGGCACCCAGGGACGCCGCCCAAGGACCGTTTTCTTCACGGAGGAAAATCGCCAGCAGCGTCGCAATCACCACGGCGAGCGCACGGCACAGGGTGTTGCACAGGATCAGGCTGTCGAGCGGGAAGCTCAGCTTCGCCAGCGGTTTATCGCTGGCGCGCGAGGCGGTGCGTTGCGCGAGCAGATGCTGCTGCGCGATTTCGACGGCGGTAAACAGCCCCGACCATAAAATCAGCAGGAAAAATACCGCGAGCATCGGCCCTATGGGCAAACCGTCCATTTATTGCCGCCCGTCAGATATGCAGGATGTATTCACGAACCAGTTTGCTGCCGAAGTACGCCAACATCAGCAGGCAGAAACCGGCGAGAGTCCAGCGAATCGCCTTGTGGCCGCGCCAACCGAGACGATTACGACCCCACAGCAGCACGCTGAAGACGATCCAGGCCAGGCACGCCAGTAAGGTTTTATGGACCAGATGCTGGGCGAACAGGTTCTCGACGAACAACCAGCCGGAGATCAACGACAGCGACAACAGCGTCCAGCCGGCCCAGAGGAAACCGAATAGCAGGCTTTCCATGGTTTGCAGCGGCGGGAAGTTCTTGATCAGGCCGGACGGGTGCTTGTGCTTGAGTTGGTGGTCTTGCACCAGCAGCAACAAGGCCTGGAACACCGCTATGGTGAACATGCCGTAGGCGAGGATCGACAACAGGATGTGGGCGAGGATGCCCGGCTCTTCATCGATGATCTGTACGGTGCCGGCCGGGGCAAACTGCGCCAGCAGCACGGTGGCCGCGCCCAGCGGGAACAGCAGTACCAGCAGGTTTTCCACCGGAATTCGCGAGCACGCCAGCAATGTCAGGGCAATCACGGCGGCGGCAATCAGGCTGGCGGCGCTGAAAAAGTCCAGGCCCAGACCGATCGGCGTCAGCAGGTGGGTGAGCAGGCTGGCGCTGTGGGCCAGCACGGCGAGGACGCCGAGCGAAACCAGCAGGCGCTTGTTAGCCTTGGCGCCGGTGGCCAGACGAGTGCCTTGATAAAGGGTCGCAGCGGCATATAGAAGGGCGGCGGCGAGTGTGGTCAGCAAACTGGGTGACAAGGGGAGCATAAATCCTGTTAGGCAAGCCCGAAAGGCGCTGAGTTTGGCATAGAACCGCCACACCACGAAAGTGCGAGGTGTCCGCCCGGCGCAGTCTTCGCTATAATCCGCGACCTGCCCACGCCGCAGGCTCGCCGAGCACATGTTGATTCCGGTCTGGGCCGCCATTATCCCGGTCTACACAGGGCCTGAAAGGATCGCGCAATGTTTGAAAACTTAACCGACCGTCTCTCGCAGACGCTGCGCCATGTCACCGGCAAGGCGAAGCTGACCGAAGACAATATCAAAGACACCCTGCGTGAAGTGCGCATGGCGTTGCTCGAAGCCGACGTCGCCCTGCCGGTGGTCAAGGACTTCGTCAATTCGGTCAAGGAGCGCGCTGTCGGCACCGAGGTGTCGCGCAGCCTGACGCCGGGCCAGGCGTTCGTGAAGATCGTCCAGGCCGAACTCGAAAGCCTGATGGGCGCGGCCAACGAAGACTTGAACCTGAGCGCCGTGCCACCCGCCGTGATTCTGATGGCCGGTTTGCAGGGCGCCGGTAAAACCACCACCGCCGGCAAACTTGCGCGCTTCCTTAAAGAGCGCAAGAAGAAGTCGGTCATGGTCGTGTCGGCGGACGTCTACCGTCCCGCGGCTATTAAACAGCTGGAAACCCTGGCCAACGACATCGGCGTGACGTTCTTCCCGTCCGACCTGAGCCAGAAGCCGGTCGACATCGCCACTGCGGCTATAAAAGAAGCAAAGCTCAAGTTTATTGATGTGGTCATCGTCGACACCGCCGGTCGTCTGCACATCGACGAAGAGATGATGGGCGAGATCAAGGCGCTGCACGCCGCGATCAACCCGGTAGAAACCCTCTTCGTGGTTGACGCCATGACCGGTCAGGACGCGGCCAACACGGCCAAGGCCTTCGGTGATGCACTGCCGCTGACCGGTGTGATCCTGACCAAGGTCGACGGCGATGCCCGTGGCGGTGCCGCCCTGTCGGTGCGCGCCATCACCGGCAAGCCGATCAAGTTCATCGGTATGGGCGAGAAGAGCGAAGCGCTCGATCCGTTCCACCCTGAGCGTATCGCTTCGCGGATTCTCGGCATGGGCGACGTGCTCAGCCTGATCGAACAGGCCGAAGCGACCCTCGACAAAGACAAGGCCGACAAACTGGCCAAGAAGCTGAAGAAGGGCAAGGGCTTCGATCTCGAAGACTTCCGCGATCAGCTGCAACAGATGAAGAACATGGGCGGCCTCGGCGGCCTCATGGACAAACTGCCGAGCATCGGCGGCGTCAACCTGTCGCAAATGGGCAATGCCCAGAATGCCGCAGAGAAGCAATTCAAGCAGATGGAAGCCATCATCAACTCCATGACCCCGGCCGAGCGCCGCGACCCTGAGCTGATCAGCGGTTCGCGCAAGCGCCGGATCGCCATGGGTTCCGGCACTCAGGTGCAGGACATCGGTCGCTTGATCAAGCAGCACAAGCAGATGCAAAAGATGATGAAGAAATTCACCGCCAAAGGCGGAATGGCGAAAATGATGCGCGGCATGGGCGGTATGTTGCCCGGCGGCGGGATGCCAAAAATGTAAATAACTGGCCGGTCGTCGCACCGGCGCAGGCCCCGCAAGGATGCGGGATCAACAGCAAACCCGCACTCGGCGGGAGCTGACTGGCCGTTTTCATCGACGGCTCTATATGCAAATCTGCACGGCATGCCATAGGCGCCGGAAAAAGTCATTTGCAAAAGTCCGGATATTCCTTAGAATATGCGGCCTTTCGGGCACCCATGCCCGCTGTGCATTTAGATTTGCAGCACCGACTACAGGAACGATGTTCACATGCTAACAATCCGTCTTGCCCTTGGCGGCTCCAAAAAGCGCCCGTTTTACCACCTGACCGTAACCGACTCGCGCAACCCGCGTGACGGTTCCCACAAAGAACAGGTTGGTTTCTTCAACCCTGTTGCCCGTGGTCAGGAAATCCGTCTGTCCGTGAACCAAGAGCGCGTTGCCTACTGGCTGAGCGTTGGTGCACAACCTTCTGAGCGCGTTGCTCAGTTGTTGAAGGAATCTGCCAAGGCTGCGGCCTGAGCAATATGAACGCGACGCCTGCTGTTGCCGATGATTTGATCGTTATTGGCAAAATCTACTCTGTTCACGGCGTTCGCGGCGAAGTGAAGGTTTATTCCTTTACTGATCCGACTGAAAACCTGTTGCAGTACAAAACCTGGACGCTCAAGCGCGAAGGCAATGTCAAACAGGTCGAGCTGGTCAGTGGACGCGGGAGCGATAAGTTCCTGGTCGCAAAGCTCAAGGGTCTTGATGATCGTGAAGAAGCTCGTCTTCTGGCCGGTTACGAGATCTGCGTGCCACGCAACCTGTTCGCTGAATTGACCGAAGGCGAGTACTACTGGTACCAGCTGGAAGGTCTGAAGGTCATCGATCAACTGGGGCAATTGCTCGGGAAAATCGATCATCTTCTGGAAACCGGCGCCAATGATGTAATGGTAGTCAAGCCTTGCGCTGGCAGCCTGGATGATCGCGAACGCCTGTTGCCCTATACGGAGCAATGCGTGTTGGCAGTCGACCTCGCAGCGGGCGAGATGAAGGTGGATTGGGATGCGGACTTCTAAACGTGGCTAATTTGCGCGTAGAAGTGATCAGTTTGTTTCCCGAGATGTTTTCCGCCATTGGCGACTACGGCATCACCAGTCGTGCGGTCAAACAGGGGCTCTTGCAGCTGACCTGTTGGAATCCGCGGAACTACACGACGGATCGGCATCACACTGTGGACGATCGCCCGTTTGGCGGTGGTCCGGGCATGGTGATGAAGATCAAGCCCCTGGAAGATGCTCTGGTTCAGGCCAAAGCAGCAGCCGGGGAGGCGGCGAAGGTGATTTACCTGTCCCCCCAAGGCCGTCAACTGACTCAGTCGGCGGTACGCGAGTTGGCAAAATCGGATGCATTGATCCTGATTGCCGGCCGCTATGAAGGCATTGACGAGCGCTTTATTGAGGCTCATGTCGATGAAGAGTGGTCGATTGGCGACTATGTACTGTCTGGCGGCGAGCTGCCGGCCATGGTCCTGATTGATGCGGTTACACGACTGCTGCCTGGAGCTTTAGGGCATGCGGACTCCGCCGAGGAAGATTCCTTTACGGATGGTCTGCTGGATTGCCCGCACTACACCCGACCTGAGGTGTATGCGGATCAGCGTGTACCCGACGTGTTGCTGAGTGGCAACCACGCGCATATCCGGCGTTGGCGTTTACAGCAGTCCCTTGGTAGGACCTATGAACGACGCGCCGATCTTCTGGAAAGCCGCTCGCTTTCTGGAGAAGAGAAGAAGCTGCTCGAGGAATACATCCGCGAGCGGGACGATAGTTAACAACGTATCGATGGTAGATCAGTTGATTTACCTTAGGAGCACAGCATGACCAACAAAATCATCCTTGCACTCGAAGCAGAGCAGATGACCAAAGAAATCCCTACCTTTGCCCCAGGCGACACCATTGTCGTTCAGGTGAAAGTGAAGGAAGGCGATCGTTCCCGTCTGCAAGCGTTCGAAGGCGTTGTAATCGCCAAGCGTAACCGCGGCGTGAACAGTGCATTCACCGTTCGTAAGATCTCCAACGGTGTCGGCGTAGAGCGTACTTTCCAGACCTACTCCCCGCAGATCGACAGCATGGCTGTTAAACGTCGCGGTGACGTACGCAAAGCCAAGCTGTACTACCTGCGCGACCTGTCGGGTAAAGCAGCTCGCATCAAGGAAAAACTGGCTTAAGTCCAGCTTCCGATGCAGAAAAAAGCAGCCTACGGGCTGCTTTTTTGTTGCCTGCAATAAACTGCCCCCATCCTGTAGGAGCTGCCGAAGGCTGCGATCTTTTGATCTTGTTTTCGATTTGCAGTCTACTTTTTACGAGTCATCTCACATGTCTATCCGTGACCAGGAAATCGAACGCCGCACCGAACTCTCGGTGACTCGCGTAACCAAAGCCGTCTTTCCGCCGACCACCAACCACCACAACACCCTGTTCGGCGGCACTGCGCTGGCGTGGATGGACGAAGTGTCGTTCATCACCGCCACACGTTTCTGCCGTTTGCCGCTGGTGACCGTGTCCACCGACCGCATCGACTTCAACCACGCGATCCCGGCCGGCTCCATTGTCGAACTGGTCGGGCGGGTGATCAAGGTCGGTAACACCAGCCTCAAGGTCGAGGTGGAAGTGTTTGTTGAAAGCATGAGCTGCGATGGTCGCGAGAAGGCGATTCATGGCCAGTTCAGCTTTGTCGCGATTGATGATGACAAGCGTCCGGTGCCGGTGTTGCCAGGGTTTTCCGCCTGAGTGTTCCGTGATCGGGTGCGCTGTGAAAAACTGTCCCCCCAGCTGTTGCTGCCTGACTTGAGCCTCTATGTCCGCCATTGACCATCCACTGATTGACCAATTCCTCGACGCCTTGTGGTTGGAGAAAGGCCTGTCCGACAACACGCGTGGCGCCTATCGCAGCGATCTGGCGCTGTTCAACGGCTGGCTGCAGGAGAAGAACCTTGAGCTGATCAACGCCGGCCGCGAGCTGATCCTCGATCACTTGGCCTGGCGTCTGGAGCAGAACTACAAGCCGCGCTCCACGGCGAGATTTCTTTCCGGTGTGCGTGGCTTTTATCGGTATCTGCTGCGGGAAAAGCTGATCACCGTCGACCCGACGTTGCGCGTCGATATGCCGCAACTGGGTAGGCCGCTGCCCAAATCGCTGTCAGAAGCAGACGTCGAGGCGTTGTTGAAAGCACCGGACTTGAGCGAAGCCATCGGCCAGCGTGATCGCGCCATGCTGGAAGTCTTGTACGCCTGCGGTTTGCGTGTGACCGAACTGGTCAGCCTGACGCTGGAACAGGTCAACCTGCGCCAGGGCGTATTGCGGGTGATGGGCAAGGGCAGCAAGGAGCGTCTGGTGCCGATGGGCGAAGAGGCAATAGTCTGGATCGAGCGCTACATGCGTGACGGCCGTGGCGAGTTGCTTGGCGGGCGCCCCAGCGATGTGCTGTTCCCCAGCCAGCGTGGTGAACAGATGACCCGCCAGACCTTCTGGCACCGGATCAAGCATCAGGCCAAGGTCGCCGGGATCGGCAAGTCGCTGTCACCTCACACCTTGCGACATGCATTTGCCACGCATCTGCTCAACCATGGCGCTGACTTGCGCGTGGTGCAGATGCTGCTCGGGCATAGCGATCTGTCGACCACGCAGATCTACACCCACGTCGCCCGGGCGCGGTTGCAGGATCTGCATGCCAAACATCACCCGCGTGGCTGAACAAAGATCATGCAGGAAGAGGGTGTGGTCTCTTGCGACAGGCGCATTCGGCCACCGTGACCTTATGTGTTAGGCTTTGCCGGTTTGCACGATGGACGGTTATGACCCGGTGTTCCGGCACTGGCGTTCTGATCGATCCATTTGTCCGCCTTCAGGAGTTCTCATGCGTCTGACCCAGATTTTCGCCGCCGCAGCCATTGCGTTGGTCAGTACCTTTGCCGTCGCCGATGACGCGGCCGACAAAGCGATTCGTCAAAGCCTGGAAAAACTCGAACTCGAGGTTCCGGTAGAAAGTATCAGTGCCAGCCCGTTGCCAGGCATGTATGAAGTCAAGCTCAAGGGCAGCCGCGTGCTGTACGCCAGCGCCGACGGCCAATACATCGTCCAGGGTTACCTGTTCCAGCTCAAGGACGGCAAACCGGTCAATCTGACCGAGAAGACCGAGCGTCTGGGCATCTCCAAACTGGTCAACGCCATCCCTGTGGCCGAAACCGTGGTTTACCCGGCCGTGGGCGAGACCAAATCGCACATCACCGTGTTCACCGACACCACCTGCCCGTACTGCCACAAGCTGCATGCCGAAGTGCCGGAGCTGAACAAGCGTGGCATCGAAGTGCGTTATGTTGCGTTTCCGCGCCAGGGCCTCGGCTCGCCGGGTGACGAGCAACTGCAAGCGGTGTGGTGCTCGAAAGACAAGAAAGCGGCCATGGACAAAATGGTCGATGGCAAGGAAATCAAGGCCGCCAAGTGCGAGAACCCGGTTTCCAGACAATTCGCTCTGGGGCAGTCGATTGGTGTGAACGGTACACCGGCCATCGTTTTGGCCGACGGACAAGTCATTCCGGGCTACCAGCCTGCGCCACAAGTCGCCAAACTGGCGCTGGGCGCCAAGTAATTCGCATCGTCACGGTCAGGCTTTGACGATCATGGTCCGGTAGCAACATCGCCGGGCCATTAATAGAGAGCCGCGAGCACGCGGTTGTTTTCCGGCCGACCCTGAGTCGGCCGTTTTATGGGGAGTTCACAGTGAATCCGGTCAAAGTAGGCATCTGTGGGTTAGGGACCGTCGGTGGCGGTACCTTCAACGTACTTCAGCGCAACGCCGAGGAAATTGCTCGTCGTGCCGGGCGTGGGATCGAAGTGGCACAAATTGCCACGCGCACGCCAAAGCCTCAGTTCCAGACGACCGGTATTGCGATTACCAACGATGTCTTCGAAGTGGCCACGAACCCTGAGATCGATATCGTCATAGAGCTGGTGGGCGGCTATACCGTTGCCCGCGAGCTGGTACTCAAGGCCATCGAGAATGGCAAGCATGTGGTCACCGCGAACAAGGCTCTGATTGCCGTTCACGGTAATGAAATTTTCGCCAAGGCACGCGAGAAAGGCGTGATCGTGGCGTTCGAAGCGGCTGTGGCCGGTGGCATTCCGGTGATCAAGGCGATCCGTGAAGGCCTGTCCGCCAACCGCATCAACTGGGTCGCCGGGATCATCAACGGCACCGGCAACTTCATCCTCACCGAAATGCGCGAGAAGGGTCGCACCTTCGAAGACGTGTTGGCCGAGGCTCAGGCTCTGGGTTACGCCGAAGTCGATCCGACGTTCGACGTCGAAGGCATCGATGCGGCGCACAAGCTGACGATTCTGGCTTCGATCGCGTTCGGCATTCCGCTGCAATTCGACAAGGCTTACACCGAAGGCATCACCAAGCTGACCACGGCTGACGTCAACTACGCCGAAGCGCTCGGTTATCGCATCAAGCACCTCGGTGTGGCGCGCATCACTGATGCCGGCATCGAGTTGCGCGTACACCCGACGCTGATTCCGGCCGATCGTTTGATCGCCAACGTCAACGGTGTGATGAACGCGGTGATGGTCAACGGTGACGCTGCCGGTTCGACCCTGTTCTACGGCGCCGGTGCCGGTATGGAGCCGACAGCTTCGTCGGTGATCGCCGATCTGGTGGACGTGGTTCGCGCCATGACCTCCGATCCGGAAAACCGCGTACCGCATCTGGCTTTCCAGCCGGACTCGCTGTCGGCCCATCCGATCCTGCCGATCGAAGCCTGCGAAAGCGCTTACTACTTGCGCATCCAGGCCAAGGACCATCCGGGCGTACTGGCTCAGGTGGCGAGCATCCTCTCGGAGCGCGGCATCAACATCGAGTCGATCATGCAGAAGGAAGTCGAGGAACACGACGGTCTGGTGCCGATGATCTTGCTGACCCACCGTGTAGTGGAACAGCGCATCAACGATGCAATCGCCGCCCTCGAAGCTCTGGCCGGCGTGAACGGTCCGGTTGTACGGATCCGCGTCGAGCACCTGAACTAAGCCGCCATTGTTCACCGGGCCCGTGCGCGGGCCCGGCTTTGCGAACACTCTCCATTGGAGTCAGTCATGCGTTACATCAGTACCCGCGGCCAGGCACCGGCCCTGAATTTCGAAGATGTCCTGCTGGCCGGTCTTGCCTCCGACGGCGGTCTGTACGTCCCGGAAGTGCTGCCACGTTTCACTCAGGAGGAAATCGCTTCCTGGGCCGGCCTGCCGTATCACGAGTTGGCCTTCCGAGTGATGCGCCCGTTTGTAACCGGCAGCATTCCCGATGCCGATTTCAAGAAGATCCTTGAAGAAACCTACGGTGTGTTCTCGCACAGCGCCGTGGCGCCACTGCGTCAACTGAACGGCAACGAATGGGTGCTGGAGCTGTTCCACGGCCCGACCCTGGCGTTCAAGGACTTCGCCCTGCAACTGCTCGGTCGTCTGCTCGACTACGTGCTGGAAAAGCGTGGCGAGCGCGTGGTGATTGTCGGTGCAACCTCCGGTGATACCGGTTCGGCCGCCATCGAAGGCTGCAAACACTGCGAAAACGTCGACATCTTCATCCTGCACCCGCACAACCGTGTGTCCGAAGTGCAGCGTCGCCAGATGACCACGATTTTCGGCGAGAACATCCATAACATCGCCATCGAAGGCAACTTCGATGACTGCCAGGAAATGGTCAAGAACAGCTTCGCCGACCAGAGCTTCCTCAAAGGCACGCGTCTGGTGGCGGTGAACTCGATCAACTGGGCGCGAATCATGGCCCAGATCGTTTACTACTTCCACGCAGCCCTGCAGTTGGGCGGTCCGGCGCGTTCGGTGTCGTTCTCGGTGCCTACCGGCAACTTCGGTGACATCTTCGCCGGTTACCTGGCGCGCAACATGGGCCTGCCGATCAATCAGCTGATCGTCGCCACTAACCGCAACGACATCCTGCACCGCTTCATGAGCGGCAACCAGTACGTCAAGGAAACCCTGCACGCCACGCTGTCGCCGTCGATGGACATCATGGTCTCGTCGAACTTCGAGCGCCTGTTGTTCGACCTGCACGGTCGCAACGGTGCAGCGATTGCCGGTCTGATGGATTCGTTCAAACAGGGCGGCGGCTTCAGCGTCGAGCAAGAACGCTGGACCGAAGCGCGCAAACTGTTCGACTCGCTGGCCGTGGATGACGCGCAAACCTGTGAAACCATCGCCGACGTCTTTGCACAGACCGGTGAAGTACTCGACCCGCACACGGCTATCGGCGTCAGAGCCGCGCGCGAATGCCGTCGCAGCCTGGACATCCCGATGGTGATTCTGGGCACTGCACACCCGGTGAAATTCCCGGATGCAGTGGAAAAGGCCGGTGTAGGAAAAGCTCTCGCACTACCTGCACATCTTTCTGATTTGTTTGAGCGAAACGAGCGCTGCACCGTTCTGCCAAATGAGCTGAAAGCCGTACAAGCCTTTGTCAGTCAGCATGGCAACCGCGGCAAGCCGCTTTAAGCCGCTAAAAGCTGTCACATTTTGAAGCCCGTCTCCTGACGGGCTTTTTTGTTTCTGCTGCCACACTGCTGGGGTTTTCACCCATGAAGGACGGGTGAGTCGATCACGAAGGAAGTGGCAATGCTGTTTTATAGAGGTTTGAAACCGGCACTGGGCTGGTTGTTTGTGTTCGGGTTGCTGGCATGGATGCGCGGCAGTGTGGCGGCGCAACTGGCACTGCATGAGGAAGGGGTGGCACTCAATGTCCAGTCCGTGGAACTGAACGCGCACGAGCGCCAATGGATTCGCGATAACCCCAAGGTGACGGTGGCGTCGGTGCAGTACCCGTTGTATCTGTTCAAGGACGAACATGGGCAGTGGAGCGGTTTGAACAACGATGTGCTCAAGCGCCTCACCGCGATGACCGGGTTGCAATTTGTGCATCAGGAATCTTTTTCCACCGATCATATGCTGGAGCGCCTTGAGAGCGGGGCGGCGGACATCAGTACTACCCTGGCCGTGAGTGATGAGCGCAAGGTTTTTCTGGATTTCAGCCACGCATTCGGTGGCGCCGGATGGGTGTTTGTCGGTCGCGCCGGATCGCCGCAGGTGGAGTCTTTCGAGCAATTGGCCAAGCGCGTGGTTGTGCTGCCGGCCCGCCATGCGCTGGAGGATGTGATTCGGCGTGACTTCCCGGCGATCGAGATACGTTCGGTCAAGACCTATGCCGAAGCCCGGGCTCTGGTCGAGAGCGGCGAAGCCTACGCGACCATTGAAAACGAGATTGGTGCACAGCTTTATCCTTTGGGGTTGCTCAAGGTGGGCGGCCTGGTGGAAGGCAAGTGGGAAGCCGATAACCTGGCCGTGCGCAAGGGCATGCCGGAGCTGCTGAGCATTCTCAACAAGGCGCTGGAGGCGTTTCCGGCCGCCGAGTTGCGGGCCATTCGCCTGAAATGGCTTGAAGGCATTTCACCGGCGCCTGTGCCGTCCATGTGGCAGCGCATGATCGAATGGGGCTGCTGGATGATGGGCGGGCTCGGCGTGTTCGGTTTGTTGTCGCTGATATGGAATCGGCGACTGACGGCGGTGATCAAGTTGCGGCGCGAGGCGGAAAAGGATCTTGGCGATCAACTGGCGTTTCAGCATGCACTGATCGATTCCATGCCCGATCCGGTGTTCGTCCGCGATCTGCAAGGGCGTCTGATTATGTGCAACCGCAGCTATGAAGAGGCGCTTTCGGTTCGACTGGATCAGGTGCAGGGGCGGCAGTTGATCGAGGTCGGTGCGTTACCCGAAGCGACGGCGTTGATGTTGCACGACGAGTTCATGATGCAACTGCGCACGCGCAAGTCGCGTTTCAGCAAGCGGCAATTGCAGTTCAAGAACGGCCCGCGCGAGGTCTATCAGTGGACGGTGCCTTTTTACAGTGCCGACGGCCAATTGCGTGGCCTGCTGGGCGGCTGGACGGACATCACTCAGCGCCGGACGGAGAGCGGGTGCAGATGTCCGCATTGAAGTTGGGAAATCTCCTATACGACGTGACTACTTTTCTGATGGGAGGCTTAAGACGGCTGCCCTAGAGTGAACGACAACTGCGGTGAGAGTCCGCGATTGTCGCTTCAGAGGTCGCCCATGCGCTCGCTTAAAGTCCTGATTCTTGAACCCAATCCGTTCCAGTTGATGGCATTGCATCAAATGCTCAATGCCATTGGCATCTACGACGTACTGACGGCGCCGTCGCTGGCATCGGCCCTGTGTTCACTGGGGCATCGCGGCGCTGTCGACATCGCTATTTGCGATCCGCAACTCAAAGGGGGCGATGGCCTGGCGCTGATCCAGCATCTGGCGGAGCAGCAAGAAGCGCGTGCGCTGATCCTTTTGGGCGCGGTCGCGCCGAGTCTGCTGAACGATCTGGACTCATTGCTGCGCGAGCATCGGTTGCGACTGCTGGGGCGTCTGCAAACACCGGTCTCGGCGGTGCTGATGAGAGGTTTGCTGGACAGCTACCTGATCGCCCATACGCAGCCTGTTGGCGTTTGAGGGGCGTGGTTATTTTTCTGTCATCTTCGCCGTGCATGCTCTGACAGACCGGTGGCGCTGCAGTGCTTGCAACCGAAATGCAGAACTTTCTTCTCGGGCCGGTGGTCATTTACAGTGGACACGCCCCAGACACAATGTTTTCGGACTATTGAGTGGAGATCGAGATGGAAAGTATCAGTCTATTGCTCGGTGAGGCTCTGAGCCCGTATCAGGTTTCGTTGTCCCCAAGTGGTGCCCAGGGTGAATGCCTGGTGACCTTGAAGAACAGCAGCGGCGCCATTGTGGTTGAACGCCAATTCAATCACGCGCAGTTGACCGACAAGCGTCAACTGACCGATGTCGTTGATGGTTTGCACCGTGACATCCTGATTGCCGAAGGGCGCTTGGAGCCCTGCGTGATCGCAGCATTGCGCAATGCAGCCCTGGACAAGCGTCCGGCGCTTTGAAAAATGAAATGTTTTTTGTGGGAACCTTCCTGCATCCGAGTCAGTCAGACCCCGTAACAGCAGGATCAAGCATTGTGCTCCGGTGCTTGTCGCTTGCTGCTACTGGTCTTTTTTACAGGCCACGTTTAACCCCGAGTCGTCTCCCCACTTCTCGGGGTTTCTTTTGTCTGCAATTTGCTCACTGCGCCGCCTGCTGTTCGAAGAACGTCCGGGCCTGTTCGAGGTAACCCTCACGCCTGTCGGGATCGAGCCAGTCGGCATAGCGCTGGTTCAACTGATCGTGGGGCAGGGTACGCAGCTGTTGGTTGATCTCGGTGATCGCCTGGCGACCTTGTGGGGTGTCGGAACATCCGATGTAACCCGACAGGTATTTAGCGTTGCCCCGAATCGGATAAAACAGCAGCTCGTCTTCGGCAATTTTTGCCAGATGAGCCTGGTAGCGGATTTCCGGCCAATAACCCAGAACTACCTGTAACCGTCCGAGACGCTGCATCATCAGCAGGCTGTTAAGGGCGTCGTTGCCGTAATGCGGTGTGAGTGCGTCTTTTGGTGCCTGGCGCAGCAGGTTGTCGACGAGCTCACCGTAACTGCGCTCCGCGACGACGCCGACCTTTTCCTTGCCATCGGCCAAAAGCGCCGCCAGATCGACTTCACCGTCCACCAGAAACCGCGCCAATACGTCGCGATCTTTCTGACGCACCACCAGCCCGTTGCTGACAGCGCGAAACGCAGGAATGGAAAACGCGATCCATTGCGCGCGCTCTTTGCTCCAGATTAACGATGGGTCGCAGGTGAACGAGGCTTCGTGAAGCATCTGCATGCCGCGGGCGCGGTTGACCCGCATCAGTGTGTGTTCGTATTGCGGCATGCCGGCGATCAGCATCGGCATCAGGTGATCGATGACGCCCTGGCCCTTTTTAGGACCTTCGAAAATCGTCAGCGGCGGCATGTCGCGCAGTAACCAGATCAGCGTCGGTTTCGCCTGCGCCCAAGCCGGCAAACCCAGCAGAAACAGCAAGCCGAACAGGCGCCACGTCCACCAGTGATGGGCGCGGTTGGCGGCTGATGTCTGTCGGTTTTTCAGTTCAAATGGCTCCGTCTTCGCGCAGTCGAGTGATCTGCTGTTCGTCGTAGCCAAGATCGTGGAGTACCTGCGCATTGTGTTCACCGAGCTGCGGCCCGACCCATTCGGACGAGCCCGGTGTCTCAGAGAGTTTCGGCACGATGCCCGGCATCTTGAAGGGCTTGCCGTCCGGCAACTTGGCGTGCAGGAACATTTCCCGGGCCAGGTATTGCGGATCGGTGAGCATGTCCTCGGCGCTGAAGATCCGGCTGACCGGCACGTCGGCCTGATTGAGCAGGTCGAGCACGGTTTGCAGCGGCAGCGAATTGACCCAGCGATCAATTACGCCATACAACTCGTCACGGCGGCTATCGCGCCCGTCGTTGCTGGCCAGCGTCGGGTCGTTGGCCAGATCGTCGCGGCCTATCACCTGCATGAAACGTTTGAAAATCGCATCGCCATTGGCGCCGATCTGCACATGCTTGCCGTCAGCGCTGGTGTGGATCGAGGAGGGCGTGATGCCGGGCATGATGTTGCCGGTGCGTTCGCGGATGAAACCGAACACATCGAACTCCGGCACCATGCTTTCCATCATAGCGAAGATGGCTTCATACAACGCCACATCGACCACTTGGCCCAAGCCGCCGTTGACCTCGCGATGACGCAGCGCCATCAACGCGCCGATCACGCCCCACAGCGCGGCAATCGAATCGCCGATGGAAATCCCGGTGCGCACCGGTGGCCGATCCTCGAACCCGGTGATGTAGCGCAAGCCGCCCATGGATTCGCCGACGGCACCAAAACCTGGCTGATCCTTCATCGGCCCGGTTTGACCGAAACCGGACAGACGCACCATCACCAGTTTCGGGTTCAAGGCGTGCAGGATCTCCCAGCTCAGGCCGAGCTTCTCCAATACGCCGGGTCGGAAGTTCTCGATCAGGATATCGGCTTCAGCGAGCAGTTTTTTCAGGATTGCCAAACCCTCGGGGTGTTTGAGGTTCAGCGTCAGCGATTTCTTGTTGCGCGCCTGAACGAACCACCACAGCGAAGTGCCTTCGTACAACTTACGCCACTTGCGCAAGGGATCACCGCCGTCCGGCGATTCGATCTTGATCACTTCGGCGCCGAACTCGCCGCAAATGCGCGAGGCAAACGGCCCGGCAATCAACGTACCCAATTCAATGACTTTCACACCGCTGAGCGGCTTGTTGGCGAACGGCATACTGAATCCTGTAGGACAAGGTTATGCGGATACAGCGTTTTAACATAGCCGGCTGTCAGGCGCGCAAAGTTGATCGCCATCAATTCGATGATTGCCTACGGCATCGGTTAGACTTGCCGACTTTCCTTGTATCAAGAAGCCCGTTCATGGCCCAGCCGTCCACTACGTACAAATTCGAACTGAACCTCACCGACCTCGACCGCAGCGTCTACGAGAGCGTCAAGCAGACCATCGCCCGTCACCCTTCGGAGACCGAAGAGCGCATGACCGTGCGGCTGTTGGCCTACGCCCTCTGGTACAACGAGCAGTTGTCGTTTGGCCGTGGTCTGTCGGACGTGGATGAACCGGCGCTGTGGGAAAAAAGCCTAGACGACCGTGTTCTGCACTGGATCGAAGTCGGCCAGCCAGACGCCGATCGTCTGACCTGGTGCTCACGCCGCACCGAACGCACCAGCCTGCTGGCCTACGGCAGCCTGCGCGTCTGGGAAACCAAGGTCATCCCGGCGATCAAGAACCTGAAAAACGTCAACATCGCTGCGGTCCCGCAAGAAGTGTTGGAAACCCTGGCCAAGGACATGCCTCGCGTCATCAAGTGGGACGTGATGATCAGCGAAGGGACGATCTTCGTCACCGACGACCGTGGTCAGCACGAAGTCCAGTTGCAATGGCTGCAAGGTGAGCGCGGCTGATCCTGCGCGTTCACCGAATTAATCCCACGTATTCAATAGAAGCCTCCGTCACTCCATGCGTATCGAACCTCGCCAACTGCCTGCCACTCTGCCATTTCTCGGTGATCTGCCACCGCTGCTGACCCGTTTGTACGCGGCGCGGGGCGTGCAGTCCGAGGCGGAGCTGGACAAGAGCCTGGCGCGCTTGATTCCGTTCCAGCAACTCAAGGGCATTGATGCGGCAGTAGATCTGCTGGTGACGGCGCTGGAGCAACGTCAGCGCATCCTCATCGTCGGTGACTTTGACGCGGACGGCGCCACCGCCAGTACGGTCGGCATGCTCGGTCTGCGTCTGTTGGGTGCGGCGCACGTCGATTATCTGGTGCCGAACCGTTTTGAATACGGCTACGGCCTGACCCCGGAAATCGTCGAAGTCGCCATGACCCGCGAGCCGCAGTTGCTGATCACCGTCGACAACGGCATCTCCAGCGTCGAAGGCGTTGCCGCCGCGAAGCGTCATGGGCTCAAAGTACTGATCACCGATCACCACTTGCCTGGCGACGAACTGCCGGCGGCCGATGCGCTGGTCAATCCGAACCAACCGGGCTGTGAGTTTCCGAGCAAGGCGCTGGCCGGGGTCGGGGTTATTTTCTATGTGTTGATGGCCTTGCGTGCGCGCCTGCGCAGCCTCGGCTGGTACGAGAGCAAACCGCAACCGAACATCGGCGAGCTGCTTGATCTGGTGGCATTGGGCAGCGTGGCTGACGTGGTGCCGCTCGACGCCAACAATCGCATTCTGGTGCACCAAGGTCTTGAGCGCATTCGTGCCGGGCGCGCGCGGCCGGGGATCAAGGCGATTCTTGAAGTGGCAAAGCGTGACGCGGCGCGGATAACCTCCACGGATCTCGGCTTTATCGTCGGCCCGCGGCTCAATGCCGCCGGACGTCTGGATGACATGAGTCTGGGTATCGAATGCCTGCTCACCGCCGACGCCAATATGGCCCAGGAAATGGCCGCGCAACTGGACGGCATGAACCAGGATCGCAAATCCATCGAGCAGGGCATGCAGCGTGAAGCGCTGGCCCAGCTCAAGGATTTGCCCGTCGAGTCGATGCCGTACGGTTTGTGCCTGTTCGATCCGGAGTGGCACCAGGGTGTTATCGGCATCCTCGCCTCGCGCATGAAAGAGCGTTATTTCCGTCCGACCATTGCCTTCGCCGATGCTGGCGATGGCTTGCTCAAAGGCTCGGGGCGATCGGTGCAGGGCTTCCATATTCGTGATGCCTTGAGCGTGGTTGCGGCGCAACATCCGAACCTGATCGCCAAGTACGGTGGCCACGCGATGGCGGCAGGCCTGACCTTGCCGCAAGAGAATTTTCCGTTATTCGCCGAGGCATTTGACGCCGAAGTGCGTAGGCAACTTCGCGAAGAAGACCTCACCGGGCGTTTGCTCTCGGACGGTACGCTGGCGGTTGAAGAGTTTCACCTCGAACTAGCCCGCGCCCTGCGCCACGCCGGACCGTGGGGGCAGCACTTTCCGGAACCGCTGTTCCACGGCGTGTTCCAGTTGGTCGAGCAGCGCGTGGTTGGCGAGCGTCATTTGAAAGTGGTGCTGAAAAGCGAGTGCGGTTCGGTGAAACTCGACGGCATCGCGTTCGGCATCGACCGCGATATCTGGCCGAACCCGACCATCAAGTGGGTCGAGCTGGCCTACAAACTCGACGTCAACGAGTTTCGGGGCAACGAGACCGTGCAACTGATGATTGCCCACATCGAACCGCGCTAACCCCTTCGCGAGCAAGCTCGCTTCCACAGGCCCGGTGTTGTCCCTGTGGGAGTGAGCTTGCTCGCGAAGGCGGACTTTCACACACAGAATCACTCTGAAC
>NZ_JACSZV010000032.1 GCF_014472415.1 Pseudomonas sp. N40(2020) | reverse complement strand
GCCGAAGGCTGCGATCTTTTGATCTGGATTCAAGATCAAAAGATCGCAGCCTTCGGCAGCTCCTACATGGTTTTCAGCACCCACAACATTTGCATTTTGCCTGCTCGTTCACCGCGCAGCCCGGTACACTAACGACGTTTTTTTGCCGACGAACACCTCCACCCGCTTCAAGGAACGTACCCATGGGATGGTTTAAAGATTTGCTGGGCACCAGCAACTGGCAGAACGCTGCGCCAACGCCGACCGTTGCCAGCGGCCCACTCGGGATGGCGCAAGGCAAAGGTGTCAGGTTCGATACGACTCTGGCGCTGCTGCTTGATGGCTCGACCTCGGTGCGTGTGCCCTTCGATCAGGCGATCTGGAGCGCCGGCTGGGTCGACCTCGGCCAGTCCAACAAACTGCATCGCTATTACATGAACGACGAGGATTTCTGGGTACAGATCCACGTCACCGGCGACGACCAGGTCGAATCGGTCACGCTGTTCAACTATATCGGTTACGTGACGGTCAACAGCGACGCCGAACTGCAGCGCCTCGCTGGCCCGAGCAGTCAGATCGGTTTGCCGACCTACGCCCACGAAGGTGTCGAATACACCCGCGAATGGGGCACCGAACAGGGCCAGACCGAACTGGTTCCAATGACCGAACAAGTGGTCAATCCGGACGAGAGCTACACCATCGAACACCATTCGATGCTCTACGCACGCGAAACCGGCCTGACCGATCGCCGCGAACTGCTGCTGTTTTCCGTCGAGCAGGACGAAGAAGGCACCGTCAGCCTGAGCACCTCACTGGGCATCTCGTTGTACACGACTGACCTGAGCACCATTTAAATAAGGAAGTTTTTCATGCTGGAAGTTCTGGCCGTTTCCCTGAACAAAACCGCGTTGACCGGTTTCGTCGTCTACCTGATCGGCGCCGTGCTGCTGTTCATGCTGTTTCAGTTCGTCTACACCCGCATCACCCCGCACAAGGAGTTCGAGCTGATTCGTTCCGGCAACACGGCTGCTGCCGTTGCGCTGGCCGGTGCAATCATCGGTTTCGCCATCCCCGCCAGTAACGTGATTGCCTTTTCGGTCAACGTTGTCGACTTCGTGGTTTGGGCGGTGATCGCCGCAGTGGTGCAACTGTTGGCGTTCCTTGGCACGACCCTGGTGCTTAAAGGTACTTCGCAGCGCATCGCCAACGGTGAAATCGCTGCTGGCATCTACGTCGCCGCCGTAGCGATTAGCGTCGGCATGCTCAACGCTGCGTGCATGACGCCGTCCAACTGATCGGCAGGAAGCCTTAGATGAAACGAAGTAAATACGTTCAGTTGTCCCTCGCGGCGTCGGTGGCCATGGCCATTTCCGGTGAAGCGGCGGCAGTGGATCAGCCGCGCAACTTCCAGAGCGTTGAGCAGTGCGTCGATGCCGAAGTCGCCGCTGATGTTTGCTCGAATGCCTACGTGGCGGCCTTGACCGAACACCGGCGCATCGCCCCGGCGTATGACGACAAGGCCAAGTGCGACGCGGATTTCGCCGCTGATTGGTGCCAGAAGAATTCCGACGGCCGCTTCGTGCCGAAACTCGGTGGCTTCAAAGTGCCGCAGCCCGGTGAAGCCGCGCAAAATCTCGATGCCATCGCCGACGCTCAGATGCCGGCGGGTGACACAACATCCAGCAACGCGGCCCAAAGCACTTCGCACTACTCCGGTGGTGGGGGCGGCGGCAATGGCATGTTGACCGGATGGCTGATCGGCAATGCGATGAGCAACAACCAGAACCGCACGGTTTACCGCGACCGTGATACGCGCCAGACCTACAACACCTCGACGCAGTACCGCAAAATCGAATCGGCGCCTCGCAGTCAACCCGACTACGAGAGCAGCAAAAGCAAACCGGTCAACGTCGCCTCGTCGACTTCCCGTGGCGGCTTCGGCAGCCAGTCCAGCGCCCGCAGTGGTTGGGGTGGCTGGGGCAGCAGTTCCGGTCGCTCGAGCAGCTGACGATGAAAAAGATCCTCTGCGCCGAGCGCCCCGACTGGAAACACACGGCCGAGAGCCTCGGCTTCATGTTCCATACCATCGACGACGAGCCGTACTGGGACGAAAGCGCTTACTACCAGTTCACACTCGCGCAGATCGAAAACGATCTCGAGGACCCGACCACCGAACTGCATGAGATGTGCATGGACCTGGTCGACCGCGTGGTGCACAGCGAAGAACTGCTGAATCGCCTGAGCATTCCTGCTGCGTACTACGACATGATCCGCACGTCCTGGCTGGAAGGTCATCCGCATCTGTATGGGCGTATGGACTTTTCCTACAGCGGCAACGGCCCGGCGAAACTGCTGGAGCTCAACTACGACACGCCGACCAGCCTCTACGAAGCGGCGGCGTTCCAGTGGGGCTGGCTGGAGCAATGCATCGAGCGCGGCACGCTGCCGCGCCATGCCGACCAGTTCAACAGCATCGACACCAAGCTGCATCAGGCTTTCGCCGAGTTGCAACTCAAGCGTCCGTTCTACTTCGCCTCGATGAAAGACTCGGTCGAAGACAAGGGCACCACGGATTACCTGAGACTGATCGCGGAAAAAGTCGGCATCGAATCACGCCACATCGACATTGAAGACATTGGTTTGACCGCCGATGGACGCTTCGTCGATCTGCAGGATCGCTGGATCCCGCACCTGTTCAAGCTGCACGCCTGGGAATTCATCTTCCACGAACCGTTCGGCGCGGCGATTGCCGAGTGCGACACGCAGTTTTTCGAGCCGGCGTGGAAGGCGATCCTGTCGAACAAAGGCGCGTTGCCCTTGCTGTGGGAACTGCACAAGGGCCATCCGAATCTGCTCGCGGCGCATCTCGACCCGAATCCGGCCAGCGCCGTGCCCAAAGGCTGGGTGCGCAAACCGTATTTTTCCCGGGAAGGCGCCAACATCGAACTGCAAACGGCGGAAGGTCTGATCGTCAAAGAAGACGGGCCCTACACCGATGCGCCTTTCATCCTGCAGGAGTTTGCGCCATTGCCGAAGTTCGATGACAGCTACACGCTGATCGGTTCTTGGGTAATCGGCGATCAGGCGGCGGGAATTGGTGTGCGTGAGGACAACAGTTTGATCACCAAGGATTCGAGCCGGTTTCTGCCGCACTTGATCCTGGACTGAAGATCCATCGCCCACAAAAAAGGCCCGTCGTGTTGAACGACGGGCCTTTTTTGTTCAGAGCGGATGCAGCATCACTCTTCTTTAATACAGCTTAGAAAGGTAGTTGTCACAAGTGTCCCAACATCGCCAAAAACATAACAAAACATCAATAATTTCAATGACCTACGATTGCTCAGCTATGCACTCCCAGAATTTTGTAAAGAACCTGCAAAAAAACACAAAGAAACAGGGGTATTCGGTGATTTCGATAGTCACGGGTGTAAAGCACTGCTTTACAAAAGTAGGTACTGCGGTCATCACGATCCTGAGCATGTCTTTGGGCGAGGAACGTTGAACCTTTCACCTAGGATGCCTTAGAGTCATTATAAGCACATAGAAAGCAACCTTCGTCCAGCCAACCAGTCGCAATCGGATGCGTGTTGATCCAGCCATCCATCACCCCGAGGCCCCTACTCCTAGCTCGAACACTAAACTCATACGAGCAAAGCCTGGAGGAAGCAAATGACACGAAAAACGCCACCCGAGCCCGAGGCTCCTCCGGTTGAGCGATTGCAGGGCTCAGCGCACAAGGCGCCTTCTGACGCACCGCCGAAGCGCGGAAGGCTTTCCCTTGAGGGGCTGTTAGCGGAAACACCCGAGAACAGTCGAGACGAAGCGTGGGAAAAAATGGCATCAGATAAAAAGGAGTTCTAATTCAGTAGGATCGCCGGCGCTTTGGAGCCCTTAGTAACAGATTCGCCCGACCTGTCCTATGCGCGAGCGACCCTGTCACCAGACGATATTAATCCTGACGATTCGACCTCAGAACTCATCGGTAAAAAAACCCCACCTACCGACCAATTCATTTATTGCGAGCGAAATTCTGGATTCAGCCATCAACTCCGCAGGCGTGTAACTCAACGCCACCGCGACCGCCATAGCAAACTCATTCAGATCTCCTGGCTCGTATGGCCAGACTTGAAGTTTCATCAGCGACGGGTCGTTGGGACTGTATTCATTGACAACCTCTACCGCGCCCTCCAAAAGCAGATAATTCGTGAGCGATATGGCCATGGTTTTTTGAGGGTAGTCCGCCAACAGCGTGCGCGAATCCAAAAACGTGTCGCCAGCTTCGGCTAAAGCGGGATGGCTGAAAGCACGGACGAACAACGACCTCAACCTCGGCGAGGATACGAGACTACGCACACACCTCAAATCTACAGGACCTTGGCTGAATTCCCATTCCAGCTCGCGGCGCAAATGATCCTGTAGATTTGGATGATCCGCCATCACCACAGTTGGAGCAGTAATCAGCTCCATAAGGTCACACGCCAACCCCATGTTCTAACCGATTCAGAAAAGTGAAAATCGTCTGACACCCCTCTCCCGTCGCCAGCATTTCGCACGGTCGCCGACCAGCAAAAGCGGTGCGTTCTTGCTGTACCCAAAGCACTGCGCCTTCTCCGAAAAATGACAACATCAAGTTCACGGCCTTGACGTAACTGGTGATGTATTTTTCATCCGCGATGTGGGCCTCAATCGGATCGAGATGCCCCCTCGCGGAATGTTTGCCACACCGAGCTACGAGCCACCCCTCAAGACTTACCACTTCGCCAGGATTGCCGCACAGCTCACAGATACAACCAGACGCAAGCTGCGCAATTTCGAAAACTGAACCAATGATTTCATCGCTTCCGCTGTGGTAGATTCGGAGTTGACCGAATTTCTCTTTTGCTTGGGTGACCTTCACGTCGAGCGCCTTCGGCTCCGCATGTTGCCGGGTTAGCCGAAGAGTCGCTTCGATAAGATTCGCCCACCCGTCATTGCATTCAAAACCGAAGATTGCACCCTCGGAAAAGTCTTTCGAAAAGAGCAGAGTGCAGTACTGAGCTGCGAGAAGCCTTTCGATAAAATTATTCATTACCCATTGCCCGCTTTGACCACAACGGGACGCGGGTCTGACCTAGCAATTTTGATGGATAAACCTGTCCGTCCATCAGCTCGTAGCAGACCCGCTCGTCCACTTCCTGAATCTCCCGAATTGGCTCCATCAGCCATTTACCCTTTTGGTTCAGCCAAGGGGGCGATACGAGCTGAACCTCACGAATGAACTGCCCGGGCGTATCTCTTGAGGCCAAATCCAAGAGAAATTTTACTTTCGAAATCATGAACTGCTGCTGCGAAGAACCCTCCTCGCCTGCTACTTCATATGTGACAAAAAACCACTCGTCATTTGACGTTTGCGAGACGTACTTCCAGCGGCGTGCGCCTTCCTCAAGCACGAAGAAAGGATTTTGCACACGTGCTTGCTCGTGAGTTTCAAACATATTAACTCTCCAATAACTATTAACAGCGTACTATAGTACGCTGCTAAATGCAGCTCAATGTGGCTATATACTCCCTTTTGGGGGTAGCCGTGTGAGGGATCTGAACGCCGCTTTTGCGCAAGCTTTGCGAGATATGAGGCACAAGGCCAATCTGTCTCAGACTGATTTTCCGCCTATGGTCAGTCGAGAGCACGTCAGTTTGATGGAGCGGGGAATGCGGTCGCCCAGCTTGAATACGATTGACGACCTGGCCCATGTCATGGGCATCTCGCCCTTGACACTGGTGCTCCAGTGTTATCTACACCGAGACCCGAGCACTACTTTTGATGCGCTGATTTCAAGAGCAGCGCGCGAAATCAGGACGGAAATGATCCACGACGGGTTTAAAAACGATGGAGAAAGCTAGCCTGCTCAGCGAATCATAACCTTGTGTTTGACGCGGGCGTTCTCGCCACTGCTCACCGACCTCCCATAGAGGATGATCAGTCGTTTAGCGTTCTCTACGAATCAGAGGACAAACGCAGTTTTTCCACTCAGCTTGGATCGGTTATAGATGTTCACGCATGGCAGTTATGGGTTGGAAGCTGCTTTTGACCAACGGCAGCTATTGGCTCGATTTCTGCGTGTCGCTGGATGAATATGACCAACAGCAGCCTTCGTAGCGGGCAATGATCTACCTGTTTTTATTCCTTCGGGAAGAGAACGACATCGCGGAGCGACGCCAGATGCGTCTCTCACATCCGCATTAGATGAACAACCCGAGAATCGTTCTCGAAGCAGGTATTGTCGATAAGACTCACCGCTGTTGCAATTTCAGTTTTGCTAAGGTATCTACGGTGCTTTACACATTCCGGTTCCCCTTAGGGAAAGACAAAAGGCGCCATTATGTCCTCTGCATACATCGTTCCTACTGAATACGACCAACCCAAGCCTATAGATGGCGATTACCCTGCAAAAGTTTTTAACACATATGCAGAGTTCGAGTATCAAGGGCGAAAAGTTATCGCTAAATTTGCAAACGAATGTTACATGAATGCTGACGGAAATGATGGTAACGTCGTAGTCACTGGCTATAAAGCGAATATTTCCTGGATTGGTAGCGCCCCCAACAAACCTCTTGAATATCAACGCCGCGATCAAAGAAACACTAGTTTCGATACCTCGTTCACTGCCACTTTAGTTCCACATGAATTTGAGCAACCACACCCATTTGAATATAGCTCAGTGGGATTTAGAACCCGAGCCAGAAGCATCAATGTGGAGTTTGGAACTACACATAAATACGATGCTGTCCTAGAAGATTATGTTCAGTTCGCCGTTCTTGACGCACCCTGCACCATAAAACCACTCGAAGGGCATCCTATGAAGTGCTTGGTGGTTTTCGACGATGAGACTATTTTCCTCGCAAAGCGATATGGCCGAGACGTACATGAGAATTTAGTGGAGAAGGCAGTCAATGAACTTCAGCAGCTTCTATCCAAACAGTGATTTTCCTTCGGGTCGCATAACGGTAGTAATGAGCAGTTTAGAATCACTACCTTGACAGCCTAGATATGCCTTATGGCAGCGGTAACAAGACTCCCCCGTATGACCTAAAGTGACTCGGGGGAAGTTTTTTTGTGGATCTGAAGCCTGCAAGCATTTTGAGATGCATCTAGCGTGTCCGGATTTTTTCAGATAGACAACCATGACTGGTGGCGTCTGACCGAAAGCAGATATCTTAGACAAGCGCCTGTTGGCCGATTGCTATGGATCAGGTGAACTACAATATGGCAACCAATTAGGCCCAGCGAGACACGTTAGAAAGAGTAATCAAGCAATTGACTTCAATATTATTTTTTAACAATTATAAAATTTAGCCATTTCGTATTTATAGTATTGAGCGCATCAGAACTCTCCCACGAGACGAATGACTTAGCGTCAGAACGGGCCGCGACTAACTCCTCGATTTCATTAGAGCTGTAATTGGCAAATAGTCTACCGTCCTCTTTTCGAACAATGCCAACCCCAGACTTTAAAGAGAAATAAAATACACCTGAGTGTTTAAGCGACCTCATGATCGAGTTATAGGTTTCTTCCATCTTTGATCTATCAACATGTAGAAGTGATGCACAAGCCCAAACGCCATCAAACTGGTTGTTGAAATCTATTTGTTCAGCAGCGATTTCATGAATAATTGCACCTGTGCGAGATCTAGCTATTTTCGCCATTTCTCTGGATGGTTCTATTCCCTCTACATAGTATCCGAGATCAATAAAATGTCTCATATCACGACCTGACCCACATCCGACATCTAGAATTCGCCCACTCGGCTTTACCCGAGAAGTGAATTCTATCCAGGGAATTTCAAGCTTTAAATTGAACGTAGTTTTATCATATCGCTCTGAGTTATGATTGTAAAAATCAATTGTTTGCTTGTCCGCCCCGTTTATTTTTCCGATCATAGCCTTTTACCATCAATAAGAGCTTCAATTATTTTTGGCCATTCAGAAATCTCTGCAACTATTTTTTCATAGTCACTGCGAACCAATTCCTCCAGCCTCCACGGATAAACCGCATTATGTACACGCGCATGGGTTTCTTCAGGAAGCAAAGCTTGCTCGTAAGCATCGTTCAACGCTAATCGATGAGAAAGATATTCTGCAAAACAGAGCATCAAAGGTTCATTTGATGGGTCAGCAAATCCGGATTTCTCCTCTATCAATTCCGCCATTCTGGAACCAGTATCAAGAATAAGTTTTACATAAGGAAGACAGTTAGCATTATTTTTCCCTAAATGCGGCAGACTACTGATAAGCCGAAAAGGAGCGCCATTAGGATCTGAGTGCCTGGTATAAAGAGACGACCTATTATTCCTTTGCGGATCTTTGAAGTAATAATATGCCAGTGGATTATCCGCGATCAATAATTCATGTAATTGACGACTAAGGTTGTAACTTTGCTTGATTAAAATCAACAACGGACCGTAGAAATCATTTATCTGCTTGTATCGATATTCCAGAAGTTTAGATTTGGCGTCATATCCAGATTTTTTGGCCTGGGACTCGGCGTTGTGCGTAAACAGCCTTGATTGCGTGAATATAGTAACCAGCGCACCAATCACTGATATAGCGAGAGCTGCAAGGAGAGGTACGTAGGGTTTAATCGAGTTTTCTTGAAGACTATAATTTAATTTTTCAAGCTTCGCATTTACTTGCTTCATCTCATCCGAAGCATCCGGTTCTACGGAGGGAGCTTTTTTTAGTTCAATTTGGTGTGTATGATCGGTAATCTCAGATTTTTTTGGAGTGGCTGCTTTTATGGTATGTGTATTCGGGGCCACATTTTCACTGCCAGCATATGAATAGCACGAGAATGAAATTGCTAGAAACACTAATAAATTTTTATACATTGCCGTGTCTAAGATAATTAGGAGATAGAGAATTAAAGCATCTCACACTTTACTCATTGCTCACAACGAATCGCTGATCAGATGTTGAACACGTTATGGAGCCCACCCGAACCGTTTCCACGAATTTTTGTAGTGACAGCGAGCGTCCATGAACTCGGCACCACATCAATGCTAGGGATGATTGAGAGGCTGTATGAGGAGGAATGGAACAAAAAACGGCTAACCTGACCCAGCACGCGTTAAAAAAAGACAGAGCTGCGCATGCAGCAGCAAACTGTTAGTTAAGCTGCGTACGCAGAGAGACCGTCAACGCGCTGTAGAGGTCTATCCGAACGTGCCATAGGTATTTCAGGCCCGTTGTCGCCCGCGCGCTTGGGGAAAGCCCTAGACAGCGAAAAAGGGATGGGATTTGTCTCGCCTGGCCCGCAGCATTTGGAATCGGAAATGCGAGACCACCAGCGGTTGGCAAATTGCTATGATTGGAAGACAGGAGCGCGGAAATGCTTAGCTCTGCTAGCAGACGCAAATTATGCCCTTTCGGCTTTCGAGAAATTATAGTTCAAGGAGCAAGAGCCGCTGATGACAACAATGACCTTACGAAAAGCGTTGAGTGTTCTCGCGAAGTCCTCTCCATTTTCAGTTAGTACAGTGAGTGAAAGGCAGGACGACTGCTTTGATGTGTTGAAAGAAAAGCTTTACGTGAAACAGCAAATTGAAAGTGATTTCGCTGACTTGCTCGGCTCACTTAAAAACAATGAAATTATCTTTCTATGCGGAAGCAGCGGTGACGGGAAGTCAGAAATTCTAACCCGCTACTATAATGAGTACAGAGGAAAGTACTCATTTCATATGGATGCCACCCATAGCTTCGCACCCCACCAATCTGCGATTGAGGCTTTAGATCAACTTTTCGATATACGCTTGAGAGATCCTAAGCCTCTTGTCGTAGGGATCAATATTGGGATGTTGGCTAATTACGCAAAGGAAGGTGCCGAGCGTCATGAATGTCTGCGAAAAAAAATGGATGTTTTTCTAGCTAGTGAAGGGCAGACAGTAGACAACCTATATTTCCTTGATTTTGAAAAGTACCCAAAATTTAATTTTACGGAAGATGGTTACGCCAGCTCCACCTTCGCGAAGGAGCTAATGAGAAACTTGACTCGTTCGGACAGTGAAAACCCATTTCATTGCTATGCTGCTGAGGAAGAAAAAAGAGGAACTGATCAGAAACTGCTCACTAATTTTAAGCTATTAGCTTTAAATGGCGTGCAAGACGTTATAATTACATATTTATTTAAAGCACGGTTAATTAAAGATCAGTTCGTCACAACACGTGCATTATTAGATCTGTTTCACCATCTACTTTTAGGCCCTGGCTATATTTTTGATAATTTATTTGAAAGCCATGGTAACGATTTGGTTGGAAGACTTGAAGACTTCGATCCGGCCAGGATACACACTCAACCGCTTGATGAGTTTGTATTACGCTACGAACTTGGCTTGCCCGACGAGGCGTTAGATATATTTTTACTTGAACTGAAAGAACTGAAAATTTTCTTCATTCGAGGGGATGAGTCCCGTGGAACAGCTGCGTCGCTAATCAGGTTATTTAGTTTAATTCGCAGTGAAAAGATAGGTAATTGTTATCATCTAAAATATAGTGATGAATTTCGTGAAGATTTGCTAACGAGTTACTCAAAAGTATGGAAGTTACATAATGACTATGATGGCAGCGTTGATTTAAAGACAAAGCTTAGGCGATTTTATACCAATGAGCTTATGGCAGGTATACAGCGCTACGCAAATAGACGCGCTCCCGAGCTTAGGATGGCAAAAGAAGAAATTTTCCTCGGTACGTTCGGCACAGTAAAGCTCTCCGCATTTATTGAAATAAAAGTGGACTTTGAATCAATAGATAAAGCGACAAAAGAAAATAATACACATTTCAATGCGCGATTGAAAATATTCGATCAAATGCTACCTCCTATTCAAGTCAACCTAAATTTTTACGAACTCATATGTAAGCTAAACTCCGGTTATCGTCCTAATAAGTATGACAAAAGCGCGGTGGTCTTGTTGGATGAAGTTGTTGACCATATCACGACAATTGCAAAATCAAAATCCGCCCTTAAATTTTACGAGGGGAATAAGACGTATGTTGCCAAGTTGGACGATGACATGATTGCAATAAGTGGTGGATTATAATGTACCCTATTCCAAAGCCGCTCGTGGCGTCTGACGTAAATAAACTAGATAGCTATTTACCCTTGAGAAATAAAGGCAACGATTTTGATTGGGATGTTATCACTGGCTTAGTATTAAGCCACGTGTTAAAAAAGCGAATCAGCGAATACAGTTTCCAACAGTTTCAAGATGGCTGTAAGAGTGAAATCAGCTTGCTGATGGACGAGCCAGATTTTTGGCAGGTCCTAGAGAGAATGTATTTCAAAGACGAAGATATTTTCAAGATATCACCACTATTTTTACTATTCAAAGCACAGTACTCGGGAAAAGGAAAAAGCGAACTGGGAGCGCCAAATTGGCGGATGGCAACCTTATTTTCGGGTTTACTTGAAAGCTATAGATGCGAGGAAAATTTATCTGGAAATTTAAACTTCTTAGAATCGGCGATGCTGGAAGTGCTAAGTAAGAATTTAACTGACGATGTAGCAGACAAGTTTACCCAAGAATGTCCCTATCTACCGTACATCTCAAAAGCTTTCCAAGATGATATGAGCTTTCTTGCCGCTCATCCCAAGTATTTACTTGATGAGCTGTCGAACACCCTTAAACTATATTCATTTACCTATTGCGCCCAACTAGCATTGAATGTTAAAAACTGGAAAGATGGCGCACCTAGAAGTAAACCTTTATTTTTTATACTTGATTCTGAAAAAGCCAGTTCTGAACGTGTGAAGGTGAGAAACAACGGATATCGAATGTTCTCTTCCGCTTGCGAATGGCTTTTCCCAATATTGTCAGCTTTGGAAGTCCTTCAACAGGGTCACGAAAAACGCCCATTATGGCAGGTGTACTCAGAAGCCTGCGAATACCCCGACCAAACCGAGCTACTAGAAACACTGAATGAATACTTACAATCGTTCATCTCTCGGAGAAGGTTACCGCCGCGAGCCCCTTGCAAGTGTGTAAAGACCGCGTTTGACCAACTTCAGTATGTGGCAATGGAACAGTTCAAGGATGAAACGACTGACAGAGGCACGGTTAACAAGAACTATATCGCCGCCTTAGAGTTGCAGATATGTGGTCACTTTATCCAGGCTCGGGGGCGGGCTGGAAAAGTCTTAGTTCTCAATCCAGACAAGCTGCTTCTATTGACAAACCTGTCGATTGGCGGAAATGAAAAACTAAGGTTGCATGAGCTGATTCGAGAATTCGAGCGGCGCGGATTTTATTTAGATAATCAATCCCAGCAAGTACTCGTATCTTTTTACGAGCGCATGGGGAATATTGAGCGAATGAGTGACAGTGGAGACGCCGTATATGTCCGAAAAACAGTATGAAGCGTATATGGTTAAATGCCTTCTTGAATGGGTTAGCTCTGATATTCAGCCTGGTTGCAGGTATCAGTTCAAGTCTCCAGACTCTGATAACTCTCTATTTTTATATCGCGAGTTGCTAAGTAGAACAAGCTCAAATCTAATTGAGTTTGAAGGTCAAAAGCTTCCATACATTGAATGTGCTGGAACTCAATTAATCCCAGTGTTACATGGCAGCAGCGCCGAAGCATACACAGAAAACTACATATCCCATCTTAGAGACTGTATCGCTGGCCGGAGCGAACCTTTCGCGCGCAGCGCGATGTTGTTTATCCATAACAGTATGCTCGATACCTTGATCAACAGCGCGATGGATCTTGCTGCCCCCGGTGCCATTTGGCACCCCAAGACCCTGGAGAAGGAACTCAGTAAACTGATTGACCTATCAAGTAGCAAAGCTGCGCTATCACGATGCTTGCTTGATGACCAGCTTGCAGTGATCCTAGAAGAAGATGCTACGGTTTTCGGTTTTTCGCCGTTATTTGACTCTCTGAATGACGGGGTACTTGATTTTTCCGAGTTAGGTCTGCTGAACGACCCTGTCATAGAAAATATGTCAATTCAACCATCTCAAGTAAAAAATCGACTTGATGAAAACCGTGAGTTGCGTAGGCAAATAGAATTTAGCCTGATGCACTTTGGCGATCAACTCGACGGTGTGCTAAAGCAATTCAGCCCAAAGTTCATTAAGGAGCATTTTGAGGAGAAAAAAGATTGGTTGCAGCTTCCTTTTAATGATTACTTAGAAGAAATAAGAGCAAATAAATCACAGAAGCTAATATTTGAAAAAGCCTCTGTTTCTGATGCTGCTCTAGAGCAACGTAGTAAGAGTGGTACAAAAGCAGGACAAAAAGAAATAAGTTTATTGATCCAGCCTGCAACAGGAAAAAATAGCGTAGATCTAGAGTTGGTCTTCGTTGGCAATGATCTTGAAAAAAAACAAATCAGGATTGCTCACAACAAACAACTACTTAAAGATACAGAGATAGAGGTCAGCCGAGCAGGAGGAAAAAACTCTAGGGTCAAACTCTGTATACCCTATTTTCAAACACCATGTTTTTTCAGTTTAGAGCTTAAACGTGAAAACAGATCGGAAGAATACAGGTTTCGTTGTCTCATAGTAGAAGCAGGATGTTTCTATCTAGAAGAGGTTAAGAACGCATTTCGTATAGAGCCTCAAAAGAATCAAATCACTCTTCAACTTGAAGAGAATCAATTGAAGCTAGCTGCCATAGGTGACAACGTTTACAACCTAAGCGAGGATGCAGCAGATGTTGACTGCCAGAAGTATCAGTTAGTTGATTTTGAACAGCTGGCCAACCAGAGTGAAATGATCAGGTTCAATTTGTGTAGTGGCGGTTGTCGATTAGCTGTGAATGTGGAGGGGCCAGGCGCTGAGGATGGAGTAAATATTCCGCTACTGTTTGATTTAGAACGACTTGCAAAGTCTCTTAATGACGATGAAAATGCTGAATATAATCGTCTTAAAAAGAAAGTTATTCTCGATAACATCGAGCACAGCATTGTCGGGACGCGCCAGCAATTATTAGATTATGAAGCTGACCTAATAGATCAGAATCTATTGTACGTTAGCAATGAGTCGACTATAAGCATAGAAGAGCTGTCTTCAACTTACCCCTCGCTATCCCATAGTTATGAGAATTTATACAGCTACTATCGAGAGCGGAAAACGCTGCCTAGTCTGGTCGCATGGGGTGAAAACTACTGCCGCTTGGTAAAAGTCGTTCTTGACGCTTTTGAAAGTGCACTGAGCACAATTCCACTTAATCAGGTGCTATCCAAAGATCAGCGAAGTTTGCTAAAAATCGGAATCCACAATCTGGATGGAAAAGAACGTTTCGCGCCTATACACCCATTAGTATTGGCATACCACCATCACCTGGTTGGTGAAATTCGGTCAGAGAGAGTAGAGCTAGGATCAAATTCTTTTTACGGTCTTCCTGATGTTACATTGGACAGACTAGTGGCCTCTGGATTACTTCCATTCACTTATCACTCAGATTCCGATTTTGCAAACTTAGTCCCGGTAAAGGAAAATAAATTTTGGCTGGATCTTATACCGCAAAGAAAGGTAAGCCACAGCTACGTAAGACGTCTAGTTAAGGATAAATTGGCTGAATTCGCTAATGCATACTCACGTCTTTTTACATCCGGCGTAAACAGTTCTCTAATCGTTAATGCAATCAACCAAGCTAGGGCTGAAGAATTATTCTTAGGGCTTCTGGATCACTTCAGATCGGAAAAAGGACCAATAGGATCAGTTCACGTAAATTTCTACGATGAGAATCTTGTAGAAAATGATTTTGATCGGTTCTCAGAGATCGGCACCTATGAAGAGGCTAAGCAGTGGCTTGGTTTGAGTACCAATGCTTTAAGAGCCGATGCGGATACATTAATTGATCAGCTGCGCAGTCGTTTGACTTACAGTAAATTCACATTCCCTAAAGACGAAGAATCTTTACATTACGCTCATCTTTCGTTTTTCAGTAATAATGTTCCAGTTGAATGTCATGCAGTGAAAATTGAAAAAGCACTAAGTGGAGTGTTATGTCAGGGATTAATTAGCGGGGAAGCTGCTGAAACTATGGGTGATGCGTACTTCACCGCGTTTGGTTTAAGAAATGTAGATTACACCCAAGTCCAGTCGCTAAGGATTTCTAACCTAATTGGATCTTTATGGCAGGCTTCGCGACAGCCAAACGCACAATATCTCGGTAACGGAATTGGATTGGCTGTTAGCGCGAATTTTAAAAAGCTTCTAACGCGTTCCTATGATAGTGCTTTGTGGACTACGATAATTGATCCGAAAGTGACTCTTGACTTTTTTACCAGTCAAAAAGATGTAGTTTTAATTCATTATTCTGATCAATATACAAGCAGCGCAGGATATGACGCAATAACCGTAACCAAACAGGTCGACTTGTTTCAACGCTTGCTCAAAGCGGACAACAATGTCGGAGATGACCGTCTCTTGGCAGAGTTTAACGCATTCAATGGCGAGTGGTTGTTGAAAATGATGACCTCCAATGCCAAGGACCGTAAAGAAAAACATGGCATCATCGGCGCTTACAAGTTTGTTAACGCCATGTTAAGTCAGTCAGATATCTGCTGGGTCCCTCTATCCGTAGCAGAGATGATTAGAGTTTCTGGCAATGTTGGTTTGAAAATGACCGAAAGCGATTTTTCGAGGCATCTACAGGGGTATAAAAGTGGTGCTATTTCAGACGATGTGCTTTTTGTCGGATTCAAAAATGACTCTCTATTTCTGTTACCACTAGAGGTAAAAACTGGAGCCAGGCCTAATTTTGCATACGCAGGCCTACAGGCGAAAGAGCTAAAAAGATATTTGCAGGATGAAGTGCTTGGCCCACATACGTTAGCCTCCCGACTGTATCGAGCGCTTTTTATTCGACAAATTTTAATTCAGGTTGAAAAGTTCAAGCTATATAATGTGCTGATCGATAAAAACATGGACTCACTTCTCAGTCGACGTGAATGGTGGCTAAAGGGAGATTACAAGATTGACGATCTTCCTGATTACATTGATGGTATTGTATTAGCACACATCGATAGTGATAGCTGTTTTGAACCAAAGTATACTCGAACCTCTACTAATATTTTAGAAGTTGAGTTACCGTATGCTCTGCTGCCTGCCCTAATTAGGGCCGATAGTCCAATCGCATTAAAAAATCTTATTGATAAATTTAATATTCCACCAGAATACTTGCTAAAAGCATTCAAAAATCAAAACTACGCAGTCACTTCAGTTAAAGATGATGCCGTAATCTCAACAACACCGGCGACTGAAACCGCGGCGGTCAGTTCGACGATTTCTAACAAAACCTCAAAAGTTGAGGAAGTTGATTTAAAGGTATTATTTGGTCACGATGTACTTCGTCAGAACCCCGTATATTGGGAACCTACCAACACCGCTAAATTTATGAATACTAATACCGGTATCATTGGAACGATGGGAACTGGTAAAACTCAATTTACAAAGTCTATTGTTACCCAACTTATCGCCAACCAGCGTTCCAATGTCAATGGTGCTAGTATTGGCATGCTTATTTTTGATTATAAGTCAGACTACGTAGATCAATTTTTTATTGATGCTAATAATGCTAAAACTTTTAAGTTAGATAGGCTTCCTTATAATCCTTTGAGCCTGTATGGAGATATGCCTAAGCTGCCAGTCCATACTGCCACTGGTTTCTCTGAGACCATGGCGAAAGCTTTTGGTCTTGGCCAGAAGCAGCAATTAAGATTAAAAAGACTAATTTTAGATGCATACGAACAGAAAGGAATTAGTGTTTCAGATTCCAACTCCTGGTCTAACTCTGCCCCAACAATAGCCGATGTGTGGGAACTGTTTTTATCCTCTGATAAAGTTGAACAAGACTCCCTTTATGCGGCACTTGATAGCTTGGCTTCATATGAAATATTCGAGCCCGTATCGGATCGTGCGGGATCATTATATGATTTGTTGGATGGTGTCGTCGTAATCGAACTGGCTGGTTACACACCTCAAATTCAAAATCTTGTAGTAGCGCTAACCCTTGATTTGTTCTACTCACAGATGCAAAAATTTGGAAAGCCCACCGTTTGTGGGGATCATCGCCAAATTACTAAGATGATTTTAGTAGATGAGGCTGATAATTTTATGAAAGAAGACTTTCAAAGCCTGCGGAAAATCTTAAAAGAAGGTCGCGAATATGGTGTTGGATTGATACTCTCGACCCAAGAGTTAACACACTTCAAAACTGGTGATAACAATTACGCTTCATACATTCTTACCTGGGTTATCCATAGGGTCGCAGAAATAAGGACCAGTGATATAAGGGCTATATTTAACAAGGATGATCGGCAAGAGCAAGAAAAGCTGATGGAAGTGACTCGCAAGTTAGATAAACATTATAGCTTGTACATAGACGGAGATAAGAAAGTATTAAAGATGAAGGATATGGCCTTCTGGCAGCTGAATCATCTCTCTGCTAGTGAATAGCTAAATAACAAATCGGCCCGTCAGTTATGGTTTTGGTGGTAGGTTAAGCCACCAAAACCTAGACAATTCTACTCTGGCTCGCTAGTTAAAGTGCGCTGGCTAAGCTCTTCAAGTTTCGGTGAGTTCGAAGAGCTGATATTCCATCGCTGACGTGCGCGGCCCATGCTTTGACTAGAAGCTTCTGATCAAAGTTCGGATAGCGCAGTTGCAGCAGAAGTTCGGTCACCAAGGCTGTATCACCTAGCCATGTGACCTTATCTAACACGAGTGAGCCATCAAGTTTTTGATCATCGGGTTCGTACCGAAAATCGGTTTCTATGGAACGGAAGAACGCCAGCCTCGCCGCCACATTCGGCGTAATGCTGGTATATCCTTTGAGTCGTTTCAGCTGCTCTTCAGTCTCGCCGTTTAGCTGCATTCTATTCGGCAACATTATATCACCTCCGAAGTAGCGCTAGGCCAAAAGTAACCTGGGCTTAATCGAGCAGACTTCGTAACACCATCAAAATTAATTTGATAACTATGCGACGTATACTTTGAAAGTTTATCTACATAGTATTTTTTTGTTACTTCCGTATCGGTAGATAGCAGTACAACTTGATGGCTCGCTGACGGGAAATAATTTTCGATAAGATTGTCTCTATGATGGGAATCTAGACGCCCAAGAGGAGTATCGATAATAACAGGTAGCTGACGACCGGATGTCTTGGCAAGCGCATCTAAAATTGCCACTGCGTAAATTTGTTTTTCGCCCGCCGATAAAGAACTTCGATTTACGGTAGCACCCTCATCATCTATCAGCTCGACATCAAAGGTAGACGGATTAATTCGTGCGCTGATCCGAAGATCGTCCTTACGAGCCAATCGCTGATAGGCCGCTACAAACATTTTCTCAAGTTTCTTTACTCTTGCTGCCGTCAGTTCTACTGCATAACTATCCAAAAGACTTAAAGTGCGTTCGGCATTGTCAACGGCAGTGGTGGAATTGTGCTGCGACCTTCCCTTATCGTGCAGTTTCTGTAGCTTCTTGGCACAATCCAATTGATCCAATAAAGCCTTACGAGATTTCACAAGCAGGTCTTTATATTCAATCAACGCTTTTTGATATTTTTTATCAAGTTCACGGATATGTTGAATAGCGCCAACAAGCTGTTCATCGTCAGGTGCACGCTGAATATTGCTGGAAGCTTGCTCCAACGCATGCTCTGTCTGTTCCAGTGCAGTACGGGCGTCGTTAAAACGTTGCCAGGAATTTTTACTTTCAGTGTTGACTGTTCTATGAAGGACACCTAGTTCGCGCTCCGAAATATCGAGTAACACCTGCCCTTCGGGCTGACTGCTCAAGTACCGTGTAAATTCATTTTCTACGACTTCCATTAAAGCCGACTTTGCTGAAAGAGAATTTATTTCTGGGTTTTTTTTTAGTCCATTAATGAAAGAGCGTAGTTCTGTAGAAAAAATAGTACGCTTTTTTACATCCGATTCCGTGTCTAATTGTTTGAGTAATCCACTTAGTGCGGTTGGGGCCAAGGCAAATGGTAAAGTCCCCTCCAATTCATGGCGTATTATCCTCTCGTGCTGTGTCTTTTCTTTTAGCAGCTCGTCCACACGCACTTGTTCTTGGGCCTTACTCGAAGCAAAAGCACCTCCTTGTGTGGCTAGGAGGCTTTCTTGTTTTCTAATATCATTTGAAATAATCTCCAGTGAAATTTTTGCCAAATCTGCGGCATATCTGAAGTTTTCGGCACTCTGACCAAACCTAATACTTTCTTCCTCCAATTCTCTGATTTTATCTTGGTGCTCAATAGCGGAAGTTTCTGTAGTTTGGCGCTTTAAATATATCGAGAGATCGCTTCTCAATTTTGAAATTAGGTCTAGCCCTAGCAAGCGGCGTACGGCTGTTTGTAAAACGCGACCGGATTCGTCCTCAGCTAAGGATGCGATTTTTTCCCCATCGAAAAAAAACAGATCAGCAATGCCGTTAGGTATTAGCTCATTTAAGAAACCTTGGCACTGCTCGTAGTTCAACTCGCTTAATATCTTGTTATCTTGAGACAAGATGAGGCTGTCTTTCTCTCCTCTGTTCCACTTGCGGATCACTTTGAAAATCGATTGCTCGCCATCTTTATTGTAGGTAAAAACTAATGAAATCGACGCATGCTGTGGTTGCTCTATTGAACCATTTCCGTTATGTACAAAAGAGTTCAGCTTATCAACGTAGTCTTGATTTTGATGCATACCTTCAAAAGCCATTCTCCCGTATAAAGCGAGCCGTATGGCTGTAAGTATTGAGGTTTTTCCTGCTCCGTTAAGCCCTCCGAACAATACAATAGGTTTGGAGTCAGTTGCACTGCTTCTAGGTTCTAGATCAATTTCATGAACCCCTTGAAATACTCTAAAATTTTCAAGGGTTAAATATTTAATTATCATATCAAATTGCCCTAGAGTCCGCAGCCGCGTGTAAATCTGCTTTCGCTAGCTGATCTTGAATATTTTTGATTTCGTTTTCGATATCATTTATATCCAATGCGTGAATATCCTTTTGATGGCGCTTCTGAAGAAGTACCTGGTTTTCTTCGATCTGCTCAAGAGAACCCCAGTCTTTTTTAAGAATACTGTCTATTTTGTCGAAAATTCCATGGCGCCGGCTTAACCCTTCCATCGAAACTTCAAGTTCAATAAGCTTCATAACCATTTCACTGCTGGTATCGAACTTATTGGACACGTCGCTGAGCAGTTCGGCGTCATAAGTATCGAAACGAGATTGATCATCAATGACCCAATCTAGATTTCGCCCATATACACTTCGATAAATTTCAGGCAGTTCATCTGTCCAATCTGGCTCGTTTGGATCTCTCAACCATTGCTGACGAATTGCATGCAATTCCGGCTCAGTAATCAGACTGATTACATGACCATCATCATTTAGTTTTTTTTCAAGAGCTAACAGCTCTTTTAGCCATTGCTTTCTATATTTTAACCAGTAGGGGCCAGGGATGTGCTTGCGCTCGGAGGCTAAATCGTCCCCTTCTTTAGCGTATTGATAAGAAACTTTGCCATTTCGTCGCTTATAATTACGATACGTATCTTTCTGTTCCGGCTCGGTAGTTTTCGCTAGCACATCTCGGAACTTCAACAATGGCAGCATCCAATCCTCACCATTTTGAATAAGATTCTCCATGGCTCGATCTTTAGTTACTACCGTACAAGTCCAGCACCCAAAGCGAGAGTTTCCACAGGAAGGAGTACTCTCGTCGATAACCAACGGACATTCACCCTGACCCGAGGAGTGCATGTATAGCGTCCACAGTGGGCGGTTGTTGCCACCCCATGGCGTTTCCCATTCGTCAATATCTTGCGCTGAATAGCGAAAGGCACCACGGAGGAGCTTCCAAACCTCCTCCGTATTCCAGCAGTCGATAGGAGTATAGATAAAGGCATTCGCCAAAGTCGTATGTCGCGCTAGCCTAGAGCCGTCAATTTTATGCTTTGCTATTACCTGAGCCCTTGACGCGCTCTCATCGCTTCGCGCTCCGAGAAGGACTATAACTTCATCAAATTGGCTTATCTTTTCACGGATAAAGTCACTTACCGGATCAATTTTCATCCGCTCCGTACACCACCGAAAACTACGGCTTGGCGCAGGATAGCCTTTGCCCAAAAGGTTCACCCAAAAAGTATCGTCAGACTCTGGACTCACAGTATGCTGAGATATTGGCAGCTGATCTCTTTTAGCTGATTGTTCAATAAGCAACATACTACTTTTTATCAAGTCCACAACGACTGGCGTTTCAACAAGGGTATCAGATGTAATAATGAAAACATGTTTAGTGCGTAGATCAATTGGTAGTCCGAGCAGAGCAAGATAGACTAGTGTCACTACCGCAGAGGAGTCTTTACCGCCACTATAGCCAATGATCCATGGCCTAGAGTCCATGCAATACATTCGCTGAACTTCGCTAATAGATTCTGCAAGTGGTTTCCCGGCAAACTCTTCTTGATTTATAAAATCTTCGTAGTCCGCCAAGTCGTAAGCAAAAGCCAACTTATTCATTTTTTAAAACCTGTTCTTCAAGCATTATCTCTTCTGTTGAAAGCGGGAGAGATAATGCATTTTTGAGTGCATTGCAGGTAAGGCGAATGGCTGAAGTTGATTTGCTCAGCTTTCCATGCGTCATTGTGCGGCGTAACCATTCAGGGTTGGTCTTACGCCAATCAACGTTCCGTATCTCGGCTAAATCAACTTCCCATGTGCCAGGGTTGCTACTAATTAAACTGCGACCCAACAAACCCAAAGCGTGCAGACCTACCGCGTGGGCATGTACATATTCTTGTCTAAGATGTGCTGGTGAGACATCTTTACGCATGGCCATTTGCCAATCGGGCATATGAGCACACAAGGTTTTCCAGAACTTTGTAGCGAGTATTGCTTCATCTTCACTGTACCCGTCTTTTGGCCCTTTTCCCAAAAGTGAACGTGTCGCCTGTTTTATACTGCTCAAAGTAAATAGTTTACTAGACAGCGCGGAAACGCTTGACCGCTCCATTTCTGTAAGACCAACAAACGGCTCAGTTGTCTTCGCAAGAAAGCGAGCTAACTCCGACGATGGATCGCGGTGATCATAGAGCGTTGCCAATGAGGGACTAGGTTTAATTGCATGTTTGTTCAAATCTGCAAACATTTGCTGGCTGCGTTGCAAACCTTCATCTACAAAGAAAAGTACCGGAATGTTGTCTTGTCCAAGTTCAGGACGCTCTTGAAGAGCTTGTTCAATTGCTTTACGACGGTGTTGTCCGTCGTTGATTAAAATTTGAGCATCCATAGGCACGCGAAGAGTTCCCAGGTTTTGGGATTCCGGATACTCCTCAAACGCGATTTCTACAGCTATAGATGCGGTAAGGGCTGAAAAAACATAGTCATCAGGATTATCGAGAAGATATCGAACCATCTCAGGTATTCGAGTCTTGTTCAGTGTGCGCTGGGCCCTTAGCTCAGGTGGAACCTCAGTCTCATCGAAGCTAAAAATTTTCGGAATGATCCGCATCGGGCAAGTCGCAATATAAAAAGGGCGACCAGCCTGTACTCCCCGCACTGCGGGAAAGGAATAGCAGTAATTGGCATCGATTGGCTTCATCGTTTCCCACAGGTTTTGAGATGCAGCTATGTCATAGATTCAACATTTTACCTTTTTCTACGTCATTTTTTCACGTAGTTTTTTTTAATTTTGACGTAATATTCGGTGTTGCAAAAGGCTAATTTCACAAATCCGATAGCTTATGAGTGGTGGAACCTTCTTCTCGAAGGTAAGGAAGTACGACGCGTAAAGGTTCCTGATTGACCTGCATGACGGTAGTGAAAGACAGGGCCCCAGACCCACGGCCTGCTGAATAGCTCAGATTGCCTTTGATAACACTACTAACTGTGTACAGAGGAACCGTTGTGCCTCCTCGCTCATCAAGACGGCAATCCGATTTCGTATAATTCCGTAGAGGAGACGCCGGGGGCTAGCGCTTTGGTCGTTTGACGTACCCACAACCGTCGCCCCCCCTAAGTGCATCTCAAACGCGTGCGGATGCTTTTTTGTTGCCATGGGTACTGGAGTCGAATGCGGCGTCAGTTTAGTGATGTTCGCGATCAGCGCGCATAGATGCGCATTCAATTCGGCAATGTGATCACCAATCGGGCTCAGGCTCTGTACCCAAATGGATCGACATCACCAGCGCACGTCGGTAATGCAAAGGAATGGCGTTCAACTCTAAGGCCAGTAGTCGGTCGGCCGCACCGACCAGGGCGTCAATCCGCTCTCGCGGCACGGCTATGTAAACAATCAACCGGGTCCCGCTCGCCGTCATAGACCCTATTCCTTTGGGCGGGGCTATATCCTGCATCAATAGGGGATCCGCGTAGAACTGACACTCAACCTCTGGGTATTTGAAACTCTCCGGATAAAGCACCTCCCCCCTCAGTGTTAGGACCATATGCTCATCGTAATGACCATCGTTAGCCCTCAAATTATCGGGCAGAGCCAGGCTTAATGACCAGGTCAAATCCCAACCCGATAGCTTGATTTGATAGATGGTTCTTTGCGTTTCGAGTTTCGAGTGGCCTCGTCGAGCATGTGATTTCTGCTTAACTTTACGGGTCATAGTAGCCTCCACCGTGTCCTGTGAAGCGGGGTAGACAACTCCCGAGCCTGGCCCTAACAGCATAGGCGGAATGACAGCCGGGCCGCCGCTCTCAACTCTCTCATGTTGCTTCACCTTTTTACCTTCGCTCCTGTTCATCCTCGCGGATGCGGTGGCAGGTGGTGCACTGGCGGTCAGTATCGTGATTTAGCGTCCAACCAACCCATGACCAAGAGTCGATCAAGCATACCCACGAGAATCTACCGGGCGATCACACGCACATCCACGGTCAGGATGGTGCGGGTCACGAACATCCATACGTGATCGACGATCAGCATCGGCGATGGCCCAACAAATGATCGTAAGCTCTTAAGATTTGCTAAGGCTGGTTGGTCAGCCTTCAAATCAGAAACCGTAGCGCTTGCAGTGCGGCAAGGTGCCCCGGATAGAACCAGTAGCCCCATTGCCGCACCGGCCAGACGTTGAAGGTAAAGGTCTGACGCAATAGCCAAAATCCGATCAGGGGAGCGGCGAACGCCGTGCTCAAGGCCACCAATGAATACACTTCCAAGTCCAGCGCCCTGGTTACGATGCTACTCCGAGTATTGCTCAATAGGCAGAGAGCCGCTGGCAGCAGCCAAAGAACACCGGGGCCTTTAATTGCTATTAAGACAGCCGCTGGAACAAGTGCACCGTAGAAACCGTACATCAGTAGATCATCCAGCACGTAGGCAATCGCGGCGGCCATCAGCGCCATAGCGCTGCTCGACAGGGTGCGATGTTGCCATCCCCAAGCAATCACCAGTCCCAATGCCAGCGTCACCAACACGTTGAATGATCCCGAGGTGGTGATGTAGCGATAAGGCACTTCTGAAATGGCGGCAAACACCAGCATCAACGCAAGGTAACGCCCGTTCGCCGCCGTCAGCAGCTCACCCGGTTTCGAGCGCGCTACGTTGGCCGCAATGGCGACACAGAAAAGCGGAAAGGAAAGTCTCCCCGGAATGAACAGGTTGCTCATCTCGGGCCACACCAACCGTAGGTGGTCGATAACCATCGTCAGCATCGCCAGCCACTTGATCAGATCCAAGCTACTGCTTCGACTTTTTAGCGGGGAATGCACAGGCGTATGAGCAGTCATCATGCCCATCCCAGAGTGGCTCCGGTCAGCACGAGATAACGCGCGCCCTTGGCCAAGGTTACGATCAGCAGAAAACTCCAAAACGGCTCGCGCATTACGCCAGCAACGACCGTCAGCGGATCGCCAATGATGGGCACCCAGCTCAGCAACAGTGACCAGCGCCCGTAGCGCAGATAGAACTGCTGGGCTTTTTCGAGCTTACCCTCGCTCACCGGGAACCATCGCTTGTGGCGAAATCGCTCAACGGAACGGCCCAGAAGCCAGTTCATTGCCGAGCCAAGCACGTTGCCAACAGTGGCGACCGCCAATAGCGTAGAAACAACGTACCGGTCGGAGAGCAACATCCCGACCAGTACGGCTTCAGACTGCATTGGCAATAACGTGGCGGCACCGAATGCCGCCACGAACAGACCAATGTAGCTCGTGAGTTCAAACACGAAAGACTTGCCTCAAGGGTTCAGGCCGATCCAGCCATGGAAACCCACGTACAGACCAACACCAATGATCAGCACGCTGGACAGGTACGGAGCACGACGAGCCACGGTGCCCAGCCAAGGCCAACGGTTGGAGGCCTGCTTAGCACCAATTGCCGCCGCAGCACCTACAGTGACCAAGGTGAGCGCCAATCCGATGCTGAAACATAGGACAAGCATGCCTCCCAGCGCGACTTCTTTAACCTGAAGACATAGCAACAGAACGGTAATGGCTGCCGGGCAAGGAATCAGACCGCCAGTCAGGCCGAACATAACGATCTGGCCCGTGGTGACCTCGCGATTGGTGAAGCGCTTGCGGATATCGTTGGCATGCGCACGTTCATGCGCATCCTGGTAGCCATCAATCGACAACTCTAAGCCTTCCAATTCGGAATGAGCATGCCCGTGATCGTGTTCCTGATACTGGAGATCGTAATCATGGGAGTGACCTGCATGCCCAAGACTCAAGCGAGCACTGAACTCATGTGGTTCCGGAATATCGACCGTCGACTCCAAGAAGCCGTCGCGCTCAACGAAAGAGAACGATTGGCTGCTACCGTCCGGACGAGTAGTCATCAGGCGAACATCTGTGGCTGCCCAGGAGTGTCCGGTGAGTGTCTTCACGCGCCAGTGCGGCGGCATGCCTTCCTCGAAGATCGACAGCTCGATGCGGCCATGGCCGGTATCGATTCGATGGGTCTCATCATGATGACCATGGTCGTGCTCGGCGTGGTGATGATCATCACCTTGCTCGAACTTGAACATCTGCTCGCCGCGCCAAGTACGCCAGAGCATCCATAGCGCAATCACGATAATCAGTGCAGAAGAGGCAAGCTGGAAGTACGGCTCAGTGGTTTGCGCATCCAGGCCTTTGCCCAGGTACATGCCGCCGATGGCGACCAACCACACCACTGCGGTATGCGACAACGTCGCGGCCAAACCTAACAAAACAGCCTGTTTGACCGAGCCACGGATGGCCACGATGAAGGCCGCCATCATGGTTTTGGAATGTCCCGGCTCCAGGCCATGCAAGGCGCCGAGCAGGATCGCGCTCGGGAAATACAGCCAGGCGTGAGCCCCGCCTTGTTGCAGCAGTTCAGCAAAATTGGGCATGACAGACCTAGAGGTACTTGGTGATTTGCTTGAAAGCTTCCAGTGGTGCGCGCTCGCCATTGCCTAGCGCCGAAACGGTGTCCTCCAGGCAGTGATCAATGTGATCCTGGATGAGCGTACGTTTTGCCTGGCACACTGCTTTTTCAACCGCATGCAGCTGCTGGGCGATGTCCACGCACTCACGACCCTCTTCGATCATGGTGATGATGCCGCGTAAATGCCCATCCGCCCGTTTGAGACGTTTGATGATCGCCTCATGACTTTGGTGGGTGTGGGGATGGCTGTGTTCGTGTTGGTGCTCACTCATGACTTGAGCCTCAGGCCTCAATGAATTACGCTGGCATCCTATCCCCCCTAGGGGGATGCGGTCAAACGCGTAAAAAGCCCTATAAACCGAGTTGAAACCCTAACGCCATGTTCAGCAGAACACTGACAACTACGGTGGTAATCGCGCTTGCTCTCGCCATGTTGGTGGCTTGGGCCGGGCATACCTATTCGTTATCAGTGGCGTCGAAACAGCCAGCCTGGGAGATCACGCAAGACGCCCATCACTCCCACGGCGAAGAGGCTTCATCCAGCGATTCGAGTCTTTCAGATCACTACCATTCGCCATTGACCCCTGATCACCAGCACGAAACACCGCAACTCACAGCGGCGTTGATGCTGGCGACATCCCCAATGCTATCCATCCGGGTCGATGCGCTTCGACACTCTGTTCCCCTGCCGCCGATATTCTTAATCGAGCGCCCACCCCGTCCCTCGTTCGCATCTTGACCTTGGCCGCACTGCGGCCTTCGATCTCTGCAACGTAGGATTGATATATGCATTCGTACTCGATGAGCGGCGTCGGCGCGTTTACTGCGCCTTTGCACCGCCCCGTATTGCTGTTGTTTTTACTTGTCGCTGCACTTTTCCTGGGAATGCCCGAGGCGATGGCTCACGCCGTCGCGGAAGGTGACAAAGGCTTCATCCAGGAAAGCTCCGGCGTCATGTTGCTGCCCTTCATTTACATGGGCGCCAAGCACATGATGACCGGGTACGATCACCTGCTGTTTCTGTTCGGGGTGATCTTCTTCCTCTATCGCCTGAAAGACGTGGGGCTGTATGTCACGCTGTTCGCTGTAGGCCATTCGGTCACGCTGCTGCTTGGCGTACTTACAGAGGTCAGCATCAGCTCGTACATCATCGACGCCATCATCGGCTTCTCGGTGGTGTACAAGGCGCTCGACAACCTGGGCGCATTCCAGCGCTGGTTCGGTTTCCAACCCAACACCAAAGTGGCCACGCTGATCTTCGGCCTGCTCCATGGTTTCGGTCTGGCCACCAAGATTCAGGAGTACGAGATCTCTCCTGATGGCCTGATTCCGAACCTGATCGCCTTCAACGTTGGTGTCGAGATCGGCCAATTGCTGGCCCTCAGCGCGATCCTCATTCTGATGGGGTATTGGCGTCGCACCGGCAGTTTCTGGCGCCACGCCTATACCGCCAACGTCGCCATGATGAGTGCCGGTTTCCTCCTGATGGGTTACCAGATCACCGGCCTGTTTGTCTCCGCGTAAGGAATTCTGACCATGTTTAATACTCCGCTTCCAACCGTTAATGAATTGCCTAGCACTCGCAAACTGGTGCGTTCGACTGTCATTGCCCTGCTGACTGCGGTCGGCCTGCTGGTGACAGTAGTCATGCCCTCGGAATATGCCATTGATCCTACGGGCGTGGGCCGCGCGCTGGGACTGACCCAAATGGGCGAACTGAAGATTATCCTTGCCCAGGAAGCTTTAGCGGACGCCGCGCCACCTCAACCAGCTACTCCAGCTACTCCAGCTACTCCAGCTCCAGCTCCAGCTCCACAGGTTGCGCAAGTCCAGCCTATTGCGAAACCTGTTGCCCAGCCGGCGTCCACATCCACTTCAGCTTTGAAGACGAATCAAATGAGCGTCACGCTGAAGCCAGGTGAAGGGACGGAAATAAAGCTCGAAGTCCTGAAGGGCAAGTCTGTCAGCTATGAATGGACAGCGGTTGGCGGACCTGTGAACTTTGACACCCATGGTGAGCCCTACAACGGTGAAAAGGGTTACTTCCACAGCTACAACAAAGGCAAGCAGGTCAAAAGTGATAAAGGTGAATTCACCGCCATTTTTGACGGCACCCACGGTTGGTTTTGGCGTAACCGCAGCAATAACGACGTGACCATCGCACTGAAAACGACCGGCGATTACTTGAGCATTAAACAGTAATTCAAAACAGCGATGGCTGTCCTGCTGCCGAAGATTCAGAGTTCAGCCCGCCCCCAGACCATTTATTTCACCAACTTTTGAAGAGCCTTCCATGAAAACTCCAACCACGCTGATTCGCTCGATGCTCCTGATCTGCTTCCTAGGCCTGATGACTGCCTGTGGCGTTGGCGAGGAAGGCGCAACTTCTGAGAGCGCTGAGCACGGACATTCACACGAGTAACCCCCTAAAAAACAAGGCCGCAAATGCGGCCTCGTTTTTTCTGCGTGACGAAAATTACTGGCCTCACATCCTGCAAACAAATGACTGCTTTGAGTCGATCTCTGCCGGTCATGCCCACGAATCGTGCTGGTCAAGTCCGATGCAAATGACTGGTCAGGTCGGATGGAAATGGGTGGGCAAGTCTGTGCAATTAGCCAGCTCGCCCATGCAATCATTCGGAATGCGGGCTTCACGCTCGACTCGATTTGCGGCCCTTCGTCGAAGGCCACAGTAGGCCGCTCTATCGGTCGACGCTGCGGCGTCTGCTGGCTTCGTAGAATGCTATTCCCCGCTCTCCGAAGAGCTGAATTGTGATGAGGGCGACAATGGGCCAGATAACGCCATCAGGTATTTTAAAGCCCCCCAAGCAGACCTCCCCTGCGCTTTATACAAAGTCCTAACTACGTCGATTCCCCCCTGATCAACTTCACTCTGTCGGGGGGATTTCTTTATCAAACGGTTTCAGAATATTGTCGGCGTCCCGAGCAGTCCCCCCCTTAACACCACCGGGAATTGGTCTATCTATATGGCTTACCTGGAACCCTTTCACGCGAAGGTGGTACGCAATGCGTTGCCATCGGGCCCGCCATTTAATTTCTCTTTCCTCATAAATAGCGAGCTGCCCCTTCAGCCTATCCAGCTCGGCCTGGAGGGTTTCGTTATTGGCGACGGCCTCTATCCTTGTCTTTGCCAGCCCGCCCCGCAGTGAAATCTTCGCCGCCTGGTAAGCTGCCTTGATTTCAGGGCGTGCATGCAGTGCCTGGCGGGAGAAACCGGAGAGTTTTTCCAGTACAGACCAAGTGAGTTCGCCAACCAGTACCCCACTCTGCCAACGTTCTAACTCACGCAAAATAATCCGGACATCCACCTCATCAATACGCTTTGAGGTCGGCTTCTTTTCAGATTGCATGTGCGAGCGCCTCCGCCTTTAGGGCCTGGATGTCAACTTGGAAATCAGCCAACTGCTGTTCCAACACACCTATCTTTTCCTCAATAATTTTCAACCATTGCCCGCTTTCGCCTTTTCGCTTGGACGCATACTTCTGCTGGGCGGTCTCGTAGTGAACCACTTGAACTTTATACATCCGCATCACCTCATCACGAGCTGACTCACTATCTTTGAGCCACGAATACTCATCGCACTTGCTCTGGCACTGCACCCCCTTTGGGCAGGGGCTCTGCGCAAATACCCGCGTACACATTCCAGGCCCTAGGTCATGGACCGCTTTGACACGAGCGATCAAAAAAGCCTCCTGGCGCTCTACTGGCAGCGACTCGTATGTCTGAGCAATAGGACCACCGACCTCTCCCAACTTGATTTTTTCACGGTACATCAAGGCTTTTTTATGGGGACTGGTGTGCTGGTAGACCTTGGTATCGCGGGGATTGCTACGGTTAAACCATTTGGTCTGCATCAGATCGCTGAGACCACCTTCGTCAAGCAGGGTGTTGAGCGTGTGGCGGAACTGGTGGGTTGTAAATCGAGCTAGTGCGTCGGCCGAGTGATACTGCTTCACCAACTCGTACATATCATGTTTGATGAAGCGATGAAGCATCGCATGAGTCACGGGGAGCGCAATGCAAGGTGTGTATGCTCCAGAAGATGTCCCCATGTGACGTAGGATCATCATATCCTCCGGAAAATACGGCTTCCCTTGGCGGTCCACCTTGAGAGGTTGAACATAAGTTGAATCAAAGAGACTCTTACAGTAATCGACGAAAGCAGATCGATTCGTACCATGAGACGGATTTGCCGGTCGAATCCCCTGTGAAGTAAGTTTGTCCGGATAGGGCACAGTCAGTCCCTGCTTCCTTATCCAACCATTTGTACCTACCAGATTTGGAAAGCCCAGCGCTAAAAAATCCTCCTTATAAAAGACATAATCCGTTGGATACTTATCCAAAAAGCGGAGGTCAGGTCCATTGGCTCGCCGCATTTCAATTGCGGTTGCACGAGCCGCCTCGCTCAGCACTCTAAACTCGGCCAAACAATCCTCAATGACCCACTCCGCCTCCGTCGGGAGCGGAACACGATCCATCACGTCGGCCCCATCCCCTCTGCTCGCCTTACCTGGAAAGATCCTTACAAATCGCTCACCATTAGCAAAGCTACCAACCTCTTGCAGCGGAAGCAGCGCCAGCTCACTGAATCGCCGCCCCAAGAAAGCCAAGAAGGTCAACATAACAATGTAAAGCCGATACTTATGGTTCTCTGGGACTTCTTGATAGAGGGCTCCCAAAGCCTTCAGTACTTCCGGGCTGACCATCTTATCGGCGACGGTCTGCTCATACTCCGCGTCCTCTAAACGACGTTGCTCTCTCCCATTCACTTTCGTCGGTCGTTTAAATTTTGAATATTTGTATTTCAGCGAAACATTGCAAAGGCGATTTGCATCACACAAATCGGCGAACTCCATAACCGCCTTATGCAAATTGTAGGCTGTCGACTCCGCATATTGGTCATTGATGGCGTCACATGCACGCTCAAGTATCTCGATATTCAGCTGAAAAAGGTCGGTGTCCCCTGCGTTGTGAGCGACAAAAGCAACAGCCGAAATAAAGTTTCGTTGATTCGACATCATTTGACTATTGCGGTGAAAGCGTAAACACATGAGCGCCTTGACCGCATCATCCCATGACCCCGTCAGCGGCGATCCGCCCACCGACGGGTGAAAACAGAAGTTAATCTCTGCCGGCCCGGGACGCTTACCTGGGCTCTTGGTAAGCCTGCCCGCCTGGATCAGCCACGTGGAGCTATTCCAATCGACCGCCTCGAAACCTTCTAACGATAAACGCTTTGCACGTTCAACGAGTGCCGAAAGGTTGCTCCAGCGATCTTGCTCAAGACGAGAGATGAACGGAACAACTTTTTTCATGCCATAACCCCAGCTACTCGCGATTCGCACATTTGGATCACCTGCTGAACGGCAAACATGATCTCGTCCAACTGCACGGCTATCTGTTTATCTCCAGTTGCAAGCGCCTTAACTCGCCGCTGATAGAGAAACTCAAACACTGCCTCGTGATCCGCATCCATATAAGCCTGAAACTTAGGACACTTGTAACAAGAATATGGTGGATATAATTGACACAGCGCATCTAGGCCACACACACCAATCTCTTCGTACACATCCATACAGGGAATTAATTTAGAAGCATCGTCGGAATTAATCAAATCATCGTCACGCGAAACCAATTTACCCTTAAAGTATTTCGCCAGCTGAGAGTAATAGGTGAAATAGGCCTTATCCAGATGCTCGACGATTTCACCTGCCAGCTCAAAATAAACTTCAACATGCTGCAAATCAGAATGATCCAGAATATAAGCCAGCTCCTTCTTGCTTATGCCATCCAGTACCAGGTTTGTAGCCAACGTGTAGCGTAGGCGCCTCGCATTAATAATTAATGGCCGCTGAGTGAGTGGGGAAATAATCTGATGGCGTCGAACAAAGGAGCGAATAAGCTCAGACAGATAACTCGATGGATAAATGAACAGTTGGTCAAGACGACCTGATCGGAGCGCGGGCTTATTCATCAGCTGATTGATGAACAAGGGGCGATCATTGCTAATCGGTCGGCCATCAACCGTGGTCTCACAGGGTATTTTCTGATTATAGGCAATCAGATCCAATATGTACCCAGCATAAACGGTCGGAATCGGCACCTCTCGAAGATCGGCACGCGGATTTCTTAACCGTTTTTTAATTCGCGGATACCGAATCACCCATGTGGGAGTGTCCGCCTCAGGTGTAAGATTGACTAAGTCCGCCTCCCACAACAGTGAAAGGTTGGCAGGGTTTCTTCCATGCGCAATGAACAGCGCCAGCGCCGCACGTTCCTGCAATGCCTTCAACTCATGTGGGCAAGGCGCAGCCAAAGCATTGATTAACAGCTGAAGCTCCAGTGCCCGGTTCAACGGCCCCTTGGTAGGGTCCTCATTTTTGACCGCCTCCCCCTTTGGATTACCTGGAATCCGCATTGAGTCCAATTCCAAAGCATAGTCATCACAAAAACCTAACTCAGGATAATGCTCAGCGCACCATACGTACCACTGAATTGGTCGATAAAGCATCCAGAGTTTTTTCTCCCTCTTATACTTATTGATCGCCAATTCAAAACAAGAGATCAGCTCATCCTTAAATCCATCACCATCGTTCAATACCCGATCTTTTAGAACATACGCCCAACACTCGTCAAAAGTCATTAGAGCCGCATGACAAGAAACCGTCCTAACGCGGTCAAGACAATAAAGCTGAAGAGACCTCCTCGCAAACTCACTATTAACCAGGGAAAACCGAGCAGTCCCCTGAGAGCGCATCGCATAAGGCAGATGCCAATCGCCAACTCCCGCGTTTAAAGTATGGCCTTCAGCGGTAGTTACAACAGACGGAATAGGTTCCCATTGATAATCATCGAACAACTGCGCGAGGGCGAGAGATGAGTTCAAATTCAAAACTCCGGAATCAACAATTCTTCATGGTAAGTGCGCAGACTTTTTTGTCCCCGCCTGATGGCTTCCTGCCTAACATATGGATCTTGAGAGGAGAGGCTAGAGTCACCTCTAAGGCCTGCCAGTATCTTCTTGCGCTCCTCTTCGCTGTAGCCATCAGTGCACAGTTGACGCTCCGTCCGCGTGGAAAAAGTATGGCGCAGCATGTGCGCGGAGAGCGTTCGGGGCAGGGAGACAGGGAATCGCGCACGCAAAATGCGGAAATACTGAGCGAGTGAATTCAAATGCAGTGGCGCGCCTTCGTCAGAGACGATTAAGTAATAATGATCGTCGGCATCCCCAGCCTCCATCATGGCTTCGCGATGCACCTCAATATACTCCGCCAGCTCTTTAGCGAAGTTAGGTTCATCAATGGGCAATTGGCGCGCCAGTCGTTTGACCTTGGGCCTGGGCCTTCGTGTATCTCTTGGATCATCAGGGCGCCTGACAACGCAAATTTCCGAGATACGCCCAAAGACGATATCTTCCAACCGTAGACTGAGAAGCTCTCCAATGCGCAGCCCATAGCGAAGCATGATCATCGAGCAAATGTAATTTCTGAAACGAACGTGCTCATTGACGCCATATGCGTTTGGATTGCGATAAGACACAATGTCTTTGAAACTGGCCAACTGAGCGTCTTCGAGGTCTTTGACTAGGGCGGTTGATGAACCCGGATCTGAGACAAAAGAACGCGCAAAGATCCCGTTAACGTGTGCCTTATGCTCTTGGACACGCAGGTACATTGGATCTTTGCTACTTAGCTGGCCCAACTCCAAATCGAAGCTATAAGAAAAGAAGGCATTGACGGTTGTCAAACGCTGGTTGAAGGTTTCCGCCGCCACAGGCTCCAACTTCCATTTAGGCGCTCCGTCCGGGCAGATACTCTGCTCTCCAGGTCGTTTCACCGAGTGACGCAGTCGTTCGACCAAGCTGCCTTTCAACTCAGCCTCAGTGAAGCTCCACTCAGAGCGAATCCGCGCCACAAAGTCGATCCGACGCTCCTCTAGCCAACTGACCAGGATGGCAAGCTCACGGGCATTTCTCAGGAGGGTATTGGTACTACTACCGCGTCGCGATAGAAGCCACTCATTCGGAGCCGGATCAGGCAAGCCATCCGCCCCTAGGATCATCGGCAAGCGTTCACCAGTCTCCTGCTCCACCATGACGACTTCCATCACCACTCCTTTACACGACGGTTATATAAAATCTTTTTACTTTACGAGAACCCCCTATGGCAAATCTTTTTTCATTTTCAAAGTGTAAAGCAAAAGCCCCGATCTCTTTACAAAGATCGGGGCTTTCTTTTTTTGGCTAATGCTTTGTTCTTAAAAGATTTTTATCAAAAAAAACCCATTAAGATCTTTGCACTCTTCTCTTATGAGGGTCAGAACGGGATATCGTCATCAAAGCTGTCGAAATCCGGAGCCGGTTGCGGTGCGGCCTGCTGTGGAGCCGGGGCCGAACGCTGCTGTGGAGCCGATTGCTGCGGGCGCGGAGCCTGCTGACGTGGAGCTGGAGCGGACTGCTGGTAGTTGTTGCCGCCGCCTTGTTGGTCGCCCTGTTGTGGACGGCCGCCGAGCAGTTGCATGGTGCCTTGCATGTCGACCACGATCTCGGTGGTGTAACGCTTGATACCGTCTTTTTCCCACTCACGGGTCTGCAGCTTGCCTTCGATGTAGACCTGCGAACCCTTACGCAGGTATTCGCCAGCGATCTCGGCAACCTTGCCGAACATCGACACACGGTGCCATTCGGTCTTCTCGACCTTCTGACCGGTTTGCTTGTCGGTCCACTGTTCGCTGGTTGCCAGACTCAGGTTGGTCACGGCGTTACCGTTAGGCAGGTAGCGAACTTCGGGATCCTGGCCGCAAGTGCCGACCAATATGACTTTGTTAACCCCACGGGCCATAACGTTCTCCTAGGCTTCGCAAGCAGCCCCGGCCGGGTTGTTCACCAGGCGTTCGAGGGTGTCGCGATCCACTAATTCTTTGTCCAGTTTGATGTAAACAGCCGCTTCATCAGCAACTATCACTGCATCTGTTACCCCCACGAGGGCCTTGAGGCGCTCGACCAGACCCGCTTCGCGGATCGCCTCGGGCGACAACGGCAAGCGTAGGCTCGTCACGTAGGGAGGTTCGCGCATGGTAACAGCAAAGGCCAGCCAGATGGCAGCCAGACCGGCACATCCGAGGAACACAACCGACAGACCGCCATGCTGAAACAACCAGCCGCCGAGTATCCCGCCGAGTGCAGAGCCGAGGAACTGACTGGTGGAATACACGCCCATGGCCGTGCCCTTCCCGCCCGCCGGTGAAACCTTGCTGATCAGCGACGGCAATGAAGCCTCCAGCAGATTGAACGCGGTGAAGAACACCACCGTGCCGATCACCAGAGCCCGCAAGCTGTCACCGAACTGCCAGAAGAATAGCTCAGTGAGCATCAGCGTCATGACGGCGCCGAGCAAAATTCGTTTCATTTTGCGTTTCTTCTCGCCGTAGATGATGAACGGGATCATGGCGAAGAAGGAGATCAGCAGCGCGGTCAGGTAGACCCACCAGTGCTGCTCCTTGGGCAACCCGGCTTTTTCCACCAGCGCCAAGGGCAAAGCAACGAAGCTCGACATCAGCATCGCATGCAACACAAAGATGCCCAGATCGAGTCGCAGCAGATCCGGATGCTTGAGTGTCGGCATCAAGGCCTGACGCGCCACGCCCGATTCACGGTGCTGCAACGGCCCTGTGGATTTCGGCACCATGAACATGATGATCAGGATGCCTACCAGCGCCATCGCGCCTGTGGCAAGGAACAGTCCGGACAAGCCGAAAGCGCTGGTCAACAAAGGCCCGACCACCATGGCCACGGCGAACGAAAGGCCGATGGTCATGCCAATCATGGCCATGGCTTTGGTACGGTGCTGTTCGCGGGTCAGGTCGGAGAGCAACGCCATGACCGCAGCGGAAATCGCCCCGGCGCCCTGCAGGATCCGACCGGCAATCACGCCCCAGATAGAATCGGCTTGAGACGCCAAAACGCTGCCGAGGGCAAAGACGATCAGCCCCAGGTAAATCACCGGACGACGGCCAATGCGGTCGGAAATGACCCCGAACGGAATCTGAAAAATCGCCTGAGTCAGGCCGTAAGCGCCGATTGCAAGACCGATCAGGGCCGGAGTCGCTCCCGCCAGATCCATGCCGTAGGTCGCCAGTACCGGCAACACCATGAACATGCCAAGCATACGGAAGGCGAACACCAGGGCCAGACCGCTCGCCGCGCGGGTCTCGCTGCCACTCATGCGTTCGCTGTGGAGATCGTGCATGGAAAAACCTCGTGTGAACCGGCGGCGATTCTACCAGTCCCATCGGAAGACGGGGTATATCGCGACGCTATGACGCGTATAGATGAAACACTCTTCATGCAGGGTAAAAAACGCTTCGCTTGATAGTGTGCATCCATCCAGTATTTGCCCGTATACTCCTACGTTTTCGACGCCCGCCGAGCGAGGCCACTTTGGACAAGATCCTGATACGTGGGGCCCGTACCCACAACCTGAAGAACATCGACCTGACCCTGCCACGGGACAAACTGATCGTCATCACCGGCCTGTCCGGATCCGGCAAGTCGTCCCTGGCTTTCGACACACTGTACGCCGAAGGTCAGCGCCGCTATGTCGAATCCCTGTCGGCCTACGCCCGGCAGTTCCTGTCGATGATGGAAAAACCCGACGTCGACACCATCGAAGGCCTGTCGCCGGCGATCTCCATCGAACAGAAGTCGACCTCGCACAACCCGCGATCCACGGTCGGCACCATCACCGAAATCTACGACTATCTGCGTCTGTTGTATGCACGCGTCGGCACGCCGCGCTGCCCGGATCACGACATTCCACTGGAAGCGCAGACCGTCAGCCAGATGGTCGACCTGGTGCTGGCCCAGCCGGAAGGCAGCAAACTGATGCTGCTGGCACCGGTGATCCGCGAGCGTAAAGGCGAACACCTTTCTGTTTTTGAAGAACTGCGCGCTCAAGGCTTCGTCCGCGCCCGGGTCAACGGCCGCATTTGTGAACTCGACGAGCTGCCGAAACTGGATAAACAGAAGAAGCATTCGATTGATGTGATCGTCGACCGCTTCAAGGTTCGCGCCGATTTGCAGCAACGTCTGGCCGAATCCTTCGAGACCGCGCTGAAACTGGCCGATGGCATCGCCCTCGTGGCGCCGATGGACGACGAGCCGGGCGAAGAAATGATCTTCTCCGCACGCTTCGCCTGCCCGATCTGCGGCCATGCGATCAGCGAGCTGGAGCCGAAGCTGTTTTCCTTTAACAACCCTGCCGGCGCCTGCCCGACCTGCGACGGTCTGGGAGTGAAGCAGTTCTTCGACATCAAGCGGTTGGTCAATGGCGACCTGACCTTGGCCGAAGGTGCCATTCGCGGCTGGGACAGGCGCAACGTCTATTATTTCCAGATGCTCGGCTCACTGGCCTCGCACTACGGTTTCAGCCTGGAAGTGCCGTTCAACGAACTGCCGGCCGATCAGCAGAAATTCATCCTGCACGGCAGCGGATCGCAGAACGTCGACTTCAAATACCTCAACGACCGCGGCGACATCGTCAAACGTTCGCACCCGTTCGAAGGCATCGTGCCGAACCTGGAACGCCGTTACCGCGAAACCGAATCGGCGAGCGTGCGTGAAGAGCTGGCCAAATTCCTCAGCACGCAGTCCTGCCCGGATTGCCGTGGCACCCGCCTGCGTCGCGAAGCACGGCACGTGTGGGTCGGCGAGAAGACACTGCCGGCGGTGACCAACCTGCCGATCGGCGATGCCTGCGTGTACTTCGGCGAACTGAAGATGACCGGTCGCCGTGGCGAGATTGCCGACAAGATCCTCAAGGAAATCCGCGAGCGTCTGCAGTTTCTGGTTAACGTCGGTCTCGATTATCTGTCGCTGGATCGCAGTGCCGACACCCTGTCCGGAGGCGAGGCGCAGCGGATTCGCCTGGCGAGTCAGATCGGTGCGGGCCTTGTTGGCGTCCTCTACATCCTCGATGAACCGTCAATTGGCCTGCATCAGCGCGATAACGACCGGCTGCTTGGCACGCTCAAGCATTTGCGTGACATCGGCAACACGGTAATCGTGGTCGAGCACGACGAGGACGCTATCCGTCTGGCTGACTACGTGGTGGATATCGGCCCGGGCGCCGGTGTGCATGGCGGGCAGATCGTTGCCGAAGGTACGCCAGCCGAAGTCATGGCACACCCTGATTCTCTGACCGGCAAATACCTGTCGGGGCGGGTCAAGATCGAAGTTCCAGCCAAGCGTACGCCGCGCAACAAGAAGCTGACCCTGTCGCTCAAGGGCGCGCGGGGCAACAACCTGCGCAACGTCGACCTGGAAATCCCGATCGGCTTGCTGACGTGCGTAACCGGCGTGTCCGGCTCGGGCAAGTCGACGCTGATCAACAACACGCTGTTCCCGCTGAGTGCAACCGCACTCAACGGCGCCACGACGCTGGAAGCGGCGGCCCATGACAGCATCAAAGGCCTGGAGCATCTCGACAAAGTCGTCGATATCGACCAGAGCCCGATTGGCCGCACGCCGCGCTCCAACCCGGCGACCTACACCGGACTGTTCACTCCGATCCGCGAACTGTTCGCCGGCGTGCCCGAGTCGCGCTCCCGTGGTTACGGCCCGGGGCGTTTCTCCTTCAACGTCAAGGGTGGTCGCTGCGAAGCCTGCCAGGGCGATGGCCTGATCAAGGTTGAAATGCACTTCTTGCCGGATATCTACGTGCCGTGCGACGTGTGCAAGAGCAAGCGCTACAACCGCGAAACCCTTGAGATCAAATATAAGGGCAAGAGCATCCACGAAACCCTCGAGATGACCATCGAGGAAGCCCGGGTGTTCTTCGACGCTGTGCCGGCGCTGGCGCGCAAGCTGCAGACGTTGATGGATGTAGGGCTTTCGTACATCAAGCTGGGGCAGTCGGCGACGACCCTGTCCGGCGGTGAAGCGCAGCGGGTCAAACTGTCTCGTGAACTGTCCAAGCGCGATACCGGCAAGACGCTGTACATCCTCGATGAGCCGACCACCGGCCTGCACTTCGCGGATATCCAGCAACTGCTCGATGTATTGCATCGCCTGCGCGACCACGGAAACACTGTCGTGGTGATCGAACACAACCTCGACGTAATCAAGACGGCCGACTGGCTGGTTGATCTCGGACCGGAAGGCGGTTCCAAAGGTGGGCAGATCATTGCAACCGGCACGCCGGAACAAGTGGCCGAGATGAAGCAATCTCACACCGGCCATTACCTCAAGCCGTTGTTGATCCGCGACCGGGCTTAAACTCCAGGCACGAAAAAGCCCCTGTCACTTCATCAGTGACAGGGGCTTTTTTGTATCAGTGCAATCAGGTGTGAGATTGCAGGTAGTTCTCGAGACCGATCAGCTTGATCAGGCCCAACTGCTTCTCCAGCCAGTAGGTGTGATCTTCTTCAGTGTCGTTGAGCTGGACCCGCAGGATCTCGCGACTGACGTAGTCACTGTGCTGCTCGCACAACTCGATACCTTTGCACAGCGCAGCGCGAACTTTGTACTCAAGACGCAGATCTGCTTCGAGCATCGAAGGCACGGTAGTGCCGACATCCAGATCATCCGGACGCATGCGCGGCGTACCTTCAAGCATCAGAATCCGGCGCATCAACGCATCAGCGTGACCGGCCTCTTCTTCCATTTCGTGGTTGATTCGCTCGTAGAGCTTGGTGAATCCCCAGTCCTCATACATCCGCGAATGAACAAAATATTGGTCACGCGCGGCCAGTTCGCCGGTCAGCAACGTGTTGAGGTAATCGATAACGTCTGGGTGGCCTTGCATCGCCCTACATCTCCCTGCTTGAAAGTCTGTAGTTTGAACCAAGCTGACTGCAAGGTCACCCACTTCACGCAATAAAAGCGAAGATATTCTGAGAAAAGCAGCCTAAATAACGCAAAAACCGCCCTTAATGCGGGCGGTTCTGCTTCTCGTTTAGACTTCGTTAAGCTGTACGCTAAGCAGCTTCGCGATTGCTTCTCCATACGCAGGATCGGCCTTGTAGAAGTGCTGCAACTGACGGTCGACGACGTCAGGAGAAACCCCACCCATTGCACCGGCAATGTTGCTGACCAGCAATGCTCGCTGGTCATCGCTCATCAAGCGGAACAGCGCACCGGCGTGGCTGTAGTAATCGGTGTCTTCGCGGTGATCGTAGCGATCAGCTGAGCCGCTCAGGGCCAAGGCAGGCTCAGCGTAGTGCGGAGCTTGTTTCGGCGATTCGATGTAGCTGTTTGGCTCGTAATTCGGCGCCGCTCCACCGTTGCTGCCGAAAGCCATCGAGCCGTCGCGCTGGTAAGTGTTTACCGGGCTGCGCGGGGCATTCACCGGCAATTGCTGGTGATTGGTGCCAACACGGTAGCGGTGCGCATCGGCATAAGCGAACACGCGACCTTGCAGCATGCGGTCTGGCGACAGACCGACGCCTGGCACCATGTTGCTCGGGCCGAATGCAGCTTGTTCAACTTCGGCGAAGTAGTTCAGCGGGTTACGGTTCAGTTCCAGCTCACCGACTTCAATCAGTGGAAACTCTTTCTGCGACCAGGTCTTGGTCACGTCGAAAGGGTTCTCGTAATGCGCCGCAGCCTGGGATTCGGTCATGATCTGAATGCACACGCGCCACTTCGGGAAGTCACCGCGCTCGATCGCTTCGAACAGATCGCGCTGGGCGTAGTCCGGGTCGGTGCCCGCCAAACGCGCGGCATCTGCCGGTGCAAGGTTCTTGATCCCTTGTTTAGTCTTGTAGTGCCATTTCACCCAGTGACGCTCGCCCTTGGCGCTGATCAGGCTATAGGTGTGGCTACCGAAGCCATGCATGTGGCGGTAGCCGTCAGGAATGCCGCGGTCAGAGAACAGGATGGTGACCTGGTGCAAGGCTTCCGGGGAGTGCGACCAGAAATCCCACATCATCTGCGCACTTTTCAGGTTGCTTTGCGGCAGGCGCTTTTGCGTGTGGATGAAGTCTGGGAACTTCAGTGGATCGCGAATGAAGAACACAGGCGTGTTGTTACCGACGATGTCCCAGTTACCTTCCTCGGTGTAGAACTTCAACGCGAAGCCACGCGGATCGCGCTCGGTATCAGCCGAACCACGCTCGCCACCCACGGTGGAGAAGCGCAGGAAGGTTGGGGTCTGCTTGCCGATAGATTCGAACAGCTTGGCGCTGGTGTACTCAGTGATGTCGCGAGTGACCGTGAATGTACCGTAGGCGCCCGAACCTTTGGCGTGTACGCGACGCTCAGGAATGTTTTCACGGTTGAAATGGGCAAGCTTCTCGATCAGGTGAAAATCGTCGAGCAGCAGCGGACCACGCGGGCCGGCAGAGCGAGAATTCTGGTTATCAGCGACAGGTGCGCCACTGGCGGTCGTAAGCGTTTTGATTTGGCTCATACGGACTTCTTCCTCTGTCAGTCTTGGAACTGCCGGCTAATCGGCTTGGTGTGAATTATTGATCATCAACGTGACACCTACAAATTCATTAACTTGCAGACATCGATAGATAATTACTAATTATGTTTACCAGCACATAGTGCCAACAGAACTGTGTCGGAAGCTTGTACGAACAGCGCATTTTCTTGCGGGCACAAAAAACCGGGCACTAGGCCCGGTTCTTCGTTTCAGACTGACGTCTTACTCGGCGGATACAGCTTCGCCGGCAGTAGCACGATCAACCAACTCGACGTACGCCATAGGCGCGTTGTCGCCAGCGCGGAAACCGCACTTGAGGATGCGCAGGTAGCCACCCTCACGGGTAGCGTAACGCTTGCCCAGGTCGTTGAAGAGCTTACCAACGATAGCTTTCGAACGAGTACGGTCGAAAGCCAGACGGCGGTTAGCCAGGCTGTCTGTCTTGGCCAGAGTGATCAGCGGCTCAGCAACGCGACGCAGTTCTTTGGCTTTTGGCAGAGTAGTTTTGATCAGCTCGTGCTCGAACAGCGACACCGCCATGTTTTGGAACATGGCCTTGCGGTGCGAGCTGGTGCGGCTCAGGTGACGACCACTTTTACGATGACGCATGGTTCATTCCTTACCAAACACTACGTTCGGTGATTACGACGATCAGGCAGTCGCCTTGTCGTCCTTCTTAAGACTTGCAGGCGGCCAGTTGTCGAGGCGCATGCCGAGGGACAGACCGCGGGAGGCCAGAACGTCCTTGATTTCAGTCAAGGATTTCTTGCCCAGGTTCGGAGTCTTCAACAGCTCTACTTCGGTACGCTGAATCAGGTCGCCGATGTAGTAGATGTTTTCCGCCTTAAGGCAGTTAGCCGAACGTACAGTCAGTTCCAGATCGTCAACCGGGCGAAGCAGGATCGGATCGATCTCGTCTTCCTGCTCGACAACCACTGGCTCACTGTCACCCTTGAGGTCGACGAACGCAGCCAACTGCTGTTGCAGAATGGTTGCAGCGCGGCGGATAGCCTCTTCAGGATCCAGAGTACCGTTGGTTTCCAGATCAATAACCAGCTTGTCCAGGTTGGTACGCTGCTCGACACGGGCGTTTTCCACCACGTATGCAATACGGCGAACCGGGCTGAACGAAGAGTCAAGCTGCAAGCGACCGATGCTGCGGCTTTCATCTTCATCGCTCTGACGCGAGTCGGCTGGTTCATAACCACGACCACGAGCTACGGTGAGCTTCATGTTCAGGGCGCCGTTAGACGCCAGGTTAGCGATTACGTGATCGGGATTAACGATCTCGACATCATGATCCAGCTGAATATCGGCAGCGGTAACCACCCCCGAACCCTTCTTCGACAAGGTCAGCGTAACTTCGTCACGACCGTGCAGCTTGATGGCCAGACCTTTAAGGTTCAACAGGATTTCAATTACGTCTTCCTGTACACCTTCGATGGCGCTGTACTCGTGGAGCACACCGTCAATCTCGGCCTCGACTACTGCGCAGCCGGGCATTGAGGACAACAGGATGCGTCGCAGCGCGTTGCCCAGGGTGTGGCCAAAACCACGCTCGAGAGGCTCGAGTGTGATCTTGGCGCGGGTTGGACTGACAACCTGCACATCAATATGGCGGGGTGTCAGGAACTCATTTACCGAAATCTGCATGGATGCACCTATTTTCTAGCCCTTACTTGGAGTAGAGCTCGACAATCAGGCTTTCGTTGATGTCGGCGGACAGATCACTGCGAGCAGGAACGTTCTTGAAAACGCCCGACTTCTTCTCAGTGTCTACTTCTACCCATTCTACGCGGCCACGTTGGGCACACAGATCGAGAGCTTGGACAATGCGAAGTTGGTTTTTTGCTTTCTCGCGAACTGCAACCACGTCACCAGCACGAACCTGATACGACGGAACGTTTACGGTCTGACCGTTAACGCTGATCGACTTGTGCGATACCAGCTGACGGGATTCGGCACGAGTCGAACCAAAGCCCATACGGTATACAACGTTGTCCAGACGGCATTCGAGCAGTTGCAGCAGGTTTTCACCAGTTGCACCTTTTTTGCCAGCAGCTTCTCTGTAGTAGCCGCTGAACTGACGCTCGAGAACGCCGTAGATACGACGGACCTTCTGCTTTTCACGCAGTTGGGTGCCGTAGTCGGACTGGCGACCGCGGCGTTGGCCGTGGATACCAGGTGCTGCTTCAATGTTGCACTTCGATTCGATCGCGCGCACGCCGCTCTTCAGAAAGAGATCGGTGCCTTCGCGACGAGCGAGTTTGCATTTTGGACCAATGTAACGAGCCATTCTTTACAATCTCCTGGATTACACGCGGCGCTTCTTCGGCGGACGGCACCCGTTGTGCGGGATTGGCGTCACGTCGGTGATGCTGGCGATCTTGTAGCCACAGCCGTTCAAAGCGCGGACTGCGGATTCACGACCTGGACCTGGACCTTTGACATTAACGTCGAGGTTTTTCAGGCCATATTCCAGCGCAGCTTGACCAGCACGTTCAGCAGCTACTTGAGCAGCAAACGGGGTGGACTTGCGGGAACCGCGGAAACCCGAACCACCGGAGGTAGCCCAGGAAAGAGCGTTACCTTGACGGTCGGTAATGGTCACGATGGTGTTGTTAAAAGATGCATGGATGTGGGCGATGCCATCAACCACTGTCTTTTTAACTTTTTTACGAGGACGAGCAGCAGGTTTTGCCATGATTAAATTCCTGTCGATTCGCTGGGGCGATTACTTGCGGATCGGCTTACGCGGACCTTTACGGGTACGCGCGTTGGTCTTGGTACGCTGACCGCGCACTGGAAGACCGCGACGATGACGCAGACCGCGATAGCAACCGAGGTCCATCAAGCGCTTGATTTTCATGTTGATTTCGCGACGCAGGTCACCTTCAGTGGTGAACTTCGCCACTTCGCCACGCAGCTGTTCAATTTGCTCGTCGCTCAGATCTTTGATCTTTGCTGCTGGGTTTACCCCAGTCACTGCACAGATCTTCTGCGCAGTAGTGCGACCAACACCATAGATGTAGGTCAGCGAGATAACAGTATGCTTGTTATCTGGAATGTTAACGCCTGCAATACGGGCCATTCAGTGGGACTCCAATTGACAGCTACCTACGCCCCGGAAGCCAAGAAATAGGGCGCGAGATAATATCGCTGTAATAACAAATAATCAACCCGGTAGCGCACTAGCTACCGGGCTTGAAGCACAATCACACTCAGCCTTGGCGCTGTTTGTGACGCGGTTCCGCGCTGCAAATTACTCGAACAACACCTTCGCGGCGAATAATCTTGCAGTTACGGCACAGCTTTTTCACCGATGCACGAACTTTCATCACCAACTCCTCGAACCTTATGGGTACTCAGCGCAACATGCCGCTGCCGTAACCCTTCAGGTTGGCTTTCTTCATCAGGGATTCGTACTGGTGCGAAACGAGGTGCGATTGTACTTGGGACATGAAGTCCATCACAACCACGACCACGATCAGCAACGAGGTCCCGCCAAGGTAGAACGGAACGTTTGCCGCAACCACCAGGAACTGGGGCAACAGACATACGGCCGTCATATATAGAGCACCGAACAGGGTCAAACGGGTCAGAACGCCATCAATGTAGCGCGCCGACTGTTCGCCTGGACGGATGCCCGGAATAAAGGCACCGGACTTCTTCAGGTTTTCCGCTACGTCTTTCGGATTGAACATCAACGCCGTATAGAAGAAGCAGAAGAAAATAATCCCTGCACTAAACAGCAGAATATTCAACGGCTGACCAGGAGCGATCGACTGCGAGATGTCCTGCAACCAGCCCATACCTTCAGACTGACCGAACCAGGTACCCAACGAAGCCGGGAACAGCAAAATGCTGCTCGCGAAAATAGCCGGAATAACACCGGCCATGTTCACCTTCAGCGGCAAGTGGCTAGTCTGCGCAGCAAAGACCTTGCGGCCCTGCTGACGCTTGGCGTAGTGAACAGCAATACGACGCTGACCACGCTCAATGAACACCACAAAACCGATAATCGCTACTGCCAGCAAACCGATCGCAACCAGGGCAAAAATGTTGATATCACCCTGACGCGCAGACTCGAAAGACTGCCCGATCGCTCTCGGAAGACCGGCGACGATACCTGCGAAAATCAACATCGAGATACCGTTGCCAACACCACGCTCAGTAATCTGCTCACCCAGCCACATCATAAACATCGCACCAGCCACAAAAGTGGATACCGCGACGAAATGGAAGCTAAAGTCACCAGTGAACGATACGCCCTGCCCCGCCAGACCAATGGACATGCCAATTGCCTGAACGAGAGCGAGAACGACAGTGCCGTAGCGGGTGTACTGAGCAATCTTGCGACGCCCAGCTTCACCTTCCTTCTTCAACTGTTCCAGCTGCGGGCTGACGGCTGTCATCAGTTGCATGATGATCGATGCCGAAATGTACGGCATGATCCCCAATGCAAAGATGCTCATCCGTTCCAGCGCGCCGCCGGAGAACATGTTGAACAAGCTAAGAATGGTCCCCTCATTCTGTCGAAACAGTTCTGCGAGTCGGTCCGGGTTGATACCTGGAACCGGGATGTGTGCGCCTATTCGGTAGACGATAATCGCCAGGAACAGAAAACGCAGACGAGCCCAGAGTTCAGACATACCGCCTTTGCCGAGCGCAGAGAGAGCACCTTGCTTAGCCATTTATTCCTCGAACTTGCCGCCAGCTGCTTCGATAGCCGCACGCGCACCTTTGGTGGCGCCGATTCCCTTGCCGATAGTGACAGCGCGAGTCACTTCACCGGACAGCATGATTTTCACACGCTGTACGTTGACGTTGATCACGTTGGCATCTTTCAGGGACTGCACGGTGACGATGTCGCCTTCCACTTTAGCCAGCTCGGACAGACGCACTTCTGCGCGGTCCATGGCTTTCAGGGAAACGAAACCGAACTTCGGCAGGCGACGATGCAGCGGCTGTTGACCGCCTTCAAAGCCTGGAGCAATGGTGCCACCGGAGCGGGAGGTCTGACCTTTGTGGCCACGGCCACCAGTCTTACCCAAACCGCTACCGATACCACGGCCCGGACGATGCTTTTCACGACGGGAACCCGGCGCTGGACTCAGATCATTGAGTTTCATCGATTAACCCTCGACACGCAGCATGTAGTAAGCCTTGTTGATCATCCCGCGATTCTCGGGAGTATCCTGGACTTCTACAGTGTGACCGATGCGACGCAGACCCAGACCCTTAACGCACAGTTTGTGGTTAGGGATGCGGCCGGTCATGCTTTTGATCAGCGTTACTTTAACGGTAGCCATGATCAGAAGATCTCCTTGACGCTTTTGCCACGCTTGGCGGCAATGGATTCAGGAGACTGCATAGCTTTCAAACCTTTGAAAGTGGCGTGAACCACGTTTACCGGGTTAGTCGAGCCGTAGCACTTGGCCAGAACGTTCTGAACGCCCGCAACTTCGAGAACAGCACGCATAGCGCCGCCAGCGATGATACCGGTACCTTCAGAAGCAGGCTGCATGTACACCTTCGAAGCGCCGTGAGCGGACTTCATTGCGTACTGCAGAGTGGTGCCATTCAGGTCAACTTGAATCATGTTGCGGCGAGCAGCTTCCATTGCCTTCTGGATCGCAGCAGGCACTTCACGCGACTTGCCACGGCCGAAGCCAACACGCCCCTTACCATCACCAACCACGGTCAACGCGGTGAAAGTGAAGATACGGCCGCCTTTAACGGTTTTGGCTACGCGGTTAACTTGAACCAGCTTCTCAATGTAGCCTTCGTCGCGCTTTTGGTCGTTATTTGACATAACTTAGAACTCCAGCCCAGCTTCACGAGCAGCATCAGCCAGCGCTTTAACGCGGCCGTGGTACTTGAAGCCAGAGCGGTCGAAAGCCACTTGCGAGACGCCAGCGGCCTTAGCACGCGTAGCGACCAGCTGGCCAACCTTTGTGGCCGCGTCGATGTTGCCAGTGGCACCATCACGCAGTTCTTTATCCAAAGTCGAGGCGCTTGCCAGGACTTTGTTGCCGTCGGCCGAGATGACCTGGGCGTAGATGTGCTGCGAAGAGCGGAACACGCAGAGACGCACGACTTCGAGTTCGTGCATTTTCAGGCGTGCTTTGCGAGCGCGACGCAGTCGAGTAACTTTTTTGTCGGTCATTTGCTATGCCCTACTTCTTCTTGGCTTCTTTACGACGGACGACTTCGTCCGCGTAGCGCACACCTTTGCCTTTGTACGGCTCTGGTGGACGGAAGTCGCGGATCTCGGCGGCCACTTGACCTACCAGCTGCTTGTCGATGCCCTTGATCAGGATATCGGTCTGGCTAGGAGTCTCAGCGGTGATGCCTTCCGGCAGTTCGTAATCCACTGGGTGCGAGAAGCCAAGAGCCAGGTTCAAAACCTGACCTTTTGCTTGCGCTTTGTAACCAACACCGACCAGCTGGAGCTTGCGCTCGAAGCCTTGGCTTACGCCTTGGACCATGTTGTTTACCAACGCACGCGTGGTACCGGCCATTGCGCGAGTCTGTTGATCGCCATTGCGAGCAGCAAAACGCAGCTCACCAGCTTCTTCAACGATCTCAACGGACGAATGGATGTTCAGTTCAAGAGTGCCCTTGGCACCCTTCACCGAAAGCTGTTGGCCTGCGAATTTTACTTCGACACCGGCTGGCAGCTTAACGGGGTTCTTAGCGACGCGAGACATGCTTATCCCCCCTTAGAACACAGTGCAAAGAACTTCGCCGCCGACACCGGCAGCGCGCGCAGCACGATCCGTCATCACACCTTTGTTGGTGGAGACGATAGACACGCCAAGACCGCCACGAACTTTCGGCAGATCTTCAACGGACTTGTACTGACGCAGGCCTGGACGACTAACGCGCTTCACTTCTTCGATAACCGGACGGCCTTCGAAGTACTTCAGCGAGATGGACAACGACGGCTTAGCGTCGGTGGTGATCTGAAAATCCGCGATGTAACCTTCGTCCTTCAGGACTTTTGCTACAGCCACCTTCAGCGTGGAAGACGGCATGCTTACGACAGACTTTTCAGCCATCTGGGCATTACGGATTCGAGTTAGCATGTCCGCTAACGGGTCCTGCATACTCATGGGCTAGACGCTCCTAAAACAGAAAAATTAGCCTTGCGGCTACTACTTGTCGCCGAGAACTTCCGGGCATGAACAACACGGGCTCAGGCGAGCCGGTCATTCTAGACACACCCCAGAAATGAATCAAGCCCCAAAAGGGGCTTGATTCACATTCAAGGCCACCGATGGTCAGGTTCTTGCAAACCCGACCATCAAGGCTTTGACAACGATTACCAGCTGGCTTTAACCAGACCTGGAACGTCACCACGCATTGCAGCTTCACGCAGCTTGTTACGGCCAAGGCCGAACTTGCGGTAAACGCCGTGCGGACGACCAGTCAGGCGGCAACGGTTACGCATGCGCGAAGCGCTTGCGTCACGTGGTTGCTTCTGCAGAGCTACGGTAGCTTCCCAACGCGCTTCTGGACTTGCGTTCAGATCGACGATGATAGCTTTCAGCGCTGCACGCTTGGTGGCGTACTTGGCAACGGTGAGCTGACGCTTCAGCTCACGGTTTTTCATGCTCTTCTTGGCCATTTTCCTACTCCAATCAGTTGCGGAACGGGAATTTGAAAGCACGCAGCAGAGCGCGGCCTTCATCATCGTTCTTGGCAGTGGTGGTCAGGGTAATGTCCAGACCGCGGAGAGCATCGATCTTGTCGTAGTCGATTTCCGGGAAAATGATCTGCTCTTTCACGCCCATGCTGTAGTTACCACGACCATCGAAGGACTTGGCATTCAGGCCGCGGAAGTCGCGAACCCGAGGCAGGGAGATCGACAGCAGACGATCCAGGAACTCGTACATACGCTCACGGCGCAGAGTCACCTTGACGCCGATCGGCCATCCTTCGCGGACTTTGAAGCCAGCGATGGATTTACGAGCGTAGGTCACAACGACTTTCTGGCCGGTGATCTTTTCCAGGTCAGCAACAGCGTGCTCGATGACTTTTTTGTCGCCGATCGCTTCGCCCAGACCCATGTTCAGGGTGATCTTTGTAACGCGCGGAACTTCCATCACGTTCGAAAGCTTAAGTTCTTCCTTAAGTTTCGGAGCGATTTCCTTCCGGTAAATCTCTTTTAGTCGTGCCATGGTCTTCTACCTAGCAGTGTTCAAGCATCAACCGCTTTTTGGGTCGACTTGAAGACACGAATTTTTTTACCGTCTTCTACTTTGAAACCAACGCGGTCAGCCTTGTTGGTTTCGCCATTGAAGATGGCTACGTTAGAAGCGTGCAGTGGCGCTTCTTTCTCGACGATACCGCCTTGTACGCCCGACATCGGGTTAGGCTTGGTATGACGCTTGACCAGGTTCAGACCACCAACAACCAGACGGTTGTCAGCAAGAACCTTCAGCACCTTACCGCGCTTACCTTTGTCTTTGCCGGCGATCACGATGATCTCGTCGTCACGACGAATCTTTTGCATGTCGGATCTCCTTACAGCACTTCTGGGGCGAGCGAGACGATCTTCATGAACTTCTCAGTACGAAGTTCACGGGTCACTGGCCCAAAGATACGGGTGCCGATCGGCTCTTGCTTGTTGTTCAGAAGAACAGCAGCGTTGCCATCAAAGCGGATAATGGAGCCATCAGCACGACGTACGCCGTGACGAGTGCGGACTACAACAGCAGTCATCACTTGGCCTTTTTTCACTTTACCGCGAGGAATTGCTTCCTTCACGGTAACTTTGATGATGTCACCGATACCAGCGTAACGACGATGGGAGCCACCCAGCACCTTGATGCACATAACACGGCGAGCGCCGCTGTTATCGGCCACATCGAGCATGGATTGAGTCTGAATCATATAATTTCTCCGACCCCTAGTCCTTAGACTTCCACAGCGCGTTCGAGAACATCAACCAGCGCCCAAGACTTGGTCTTGGCCATCGGACGAGTTTCACGAATAGTGACTTTGTCGCCGATGTGGCACTGATTGGTTTCGTCGTGCGCGTGCAGCTTAGTCGAACGCTTAACGTATTTACCGTAGATCGGGTGCTTAACGCGACGCTCGATCAGAACGGTGATGGTTTTGTCCATCTTGTCGCTGACAACACGGCCAGTCAGCGTACGGACAGTTTTTTCGGCTTCAGCCATGATCACTTACCTGCCTGCTGGTTAAGCACAGTCTTCACGCGAGCGATGTCACGCTTAACTTGCGAGAGCAGATGAGACTGCCCCAACTGGCCAGTTGCTTTCTGCATACGCAGATTGAACTGGTCGCGCAGCAAGCCGAGCAGTTGCTCGTTCAGCTGCTGTGCGGATTTTTCACGAAGTTCATTCGCTTTCATCACATCACCGTCCGTTTAACAAAGGCGGTGGCGAGCGGCAGCTTTGCAGCAGCCAGGGCAAAAGCCTCACGCGCCAGCTCTTCAGTTACACCCTCGATTTCATACAGGACTTTGCCTGGCTGAATCTGGGCAACCCAGTATTCCACGTTACCCTTACCTTTACCCATACGAACTTCGAGGGGCTTTTTGGAGATCGGCTTGTCCGGGAATACACGGATCCAGATCTTGCCGCCACGTTTAACGTGACGGGTCAGAGCACGACGCGCTGACTCGATCTGACGAGCGGTGAGACGACCACGAGCTACAGACTTCAGCGCGAACTCGCCGAAGCTGACTTTGCTACCGCGCTGAGCCAGACCACGGTTGTGGCCTGTCATCTGCTTGCGGAACTTCGTACGCTTAGGTTGCAACATTTGGCGTACCCCTTACTTAGCAGCTTTTTTACGAGGCGCTGGTGCTTGTGGTTTCAGTTCTTCTTGGCGACCACCAATTACTTCGCCTTTGAAGATCCAAACCTTTACACCGATCACACCGTAAGTGGTGTGAGCTTCGTAGTTGGCATAGTCGATGTCGGCACGCAGGGTGTGCAATGGCACACGACCTTCGCGATACCATTCAGTACGTGCGATTTCAGCACCGCCGAGACGACCGCTCACTTGGATTTTGATGCCTTTGGCACCAATGCGCATGGCGTTCTGTACAGCGCGCTTCATAGCGCGACGGAACATTACGCGACGCTCCAGCTGCTGAGCTACGCTCTGCGCAACCAGCATACCGTCGAGCTCCGGCTTGCGGATCTCTTCGATATTGATGTGCACAGGCACACCCATTTGCTTGGTCAGGTCCTGACGCAGTTTCTCAACATCTTCACCTTTCTTCCCGATAACGATACCTGGACGAGCGGTGTGAATGGTGATACGTGCAGTTTGCGCCGGACGATGGATATCGATACGGCTTACGGACGCGCTTTTTAGTTTGTCTTGGAGATACTCGCGCACCTTCAGATCAGCGAACAAATAGTCCGCATAAGTCCGACCGTCTGCGTACCAGACGGAGGTGTGCTCCTTGACGATTCCCAGGCGAATGCCAATGGGATGTACTTTCTGACCCATCTCTTCGACTCCGTTACTTGTCAGCAACCTTGACAGTGATATGGCAAGACCGCTTGACGATGCGATCAGCACGGCCTTTGGCACGTGGCATGATGCGCTTCAGCGAACGCCCTTCGTTGACGAAAACGGTGCTGACCTTCAGGTCATCAACGTCTGCGCCTTCGTTATGCTCGGCGTTGGCTACGGCCGACTCCAGCACTTTCTTCATGATCTCGGCGGCTTTCTTACTGCTGAAAGCCAACAAGTTGAGCGCTTCGCCCACCTTCTTCCCGCGAATCTGGTCGGCGACCAAGCGGGCTTTCTGGGCGGAGATTCGAGCGCCCGACAACTTAGCGGCTACTTCCATTTCCTAACCCCTTAACGCTTGGCTTTCTTGTCTGCCACGTGCCCACGATAAGTGCGGGTACCGGCAAACTCGCCCAGTTTGTGGCCGACCATGTCTTCGTTAACGAGAACTGGGACGTGTTGACGACCGTTGTGTACTGCGATGGTCAGACCGACCATTTGTGGCAGGATCATGGAACGACGCGACCAAGTCTTAATTGGTTTGCGATCGTTCTTTTCCGCCGCCACTTCGATCTTCTTCAGTAGGTGAAGATCAATAAAAGGACCTTTTTTCAGAGAACGTGGCACTGTCGTATCCCTCTATTTACTTGCGACGACGGACGATCATTTTGTCGGTACGCTTATTACCACGAGTCTTCGCGCCCTTAGTCGGGAAGCCCCATGGCGATACCGGATGACGACCACCAGAGGTACGACCTTCACCACCACCATGTGGGTGGTCAACCGGGTTCATGGCAACACCACGAACGGTTGGGCGAACGCCACGCCAGCGTTTGGCACCAGCTTTACCCAGCGAACGCAGGCTGTGCTCGGAGTTCGAGACTTCGCCCAGCGTCGCACGGCATTCAGCCAGGACTTTACGCATTTCACCGGAGCGAAGACGCAGGGTAACGTACACACCTTCACGAGCGATCAGCTGAGCCGAAGCACCAGCGGAACGAGCGATCTGTGCGCCTTTACCTGGCTTCAATTCGATGCCGTGTACGGTGCTACCAACTGGAATGCTGCGCAGTTGCAGCTGGTTGCCTGGCTTGATCGGAGCCAAAGCACCCGAAATCAGCTGGTCGCCAGCGCTCACGCCTTTAGGGGCGATGATGTAACGGCGTTCGCCGTCTGCGTACAACATAAGAGCAATGTGAGCAGTACGGTTTGGATCGTATTCGATACGCTCGACAGTGGCTGGAATGCCATCTTTGTCGTTGCGACGGAAGTCGACCATACGATAATGCTGCTTATGACCACCACCGATGTGACGCGTGGTAATACGGCCATTGTTGTTACGACCACCAGTCTTCGATTTTTTCTCGAGCAGCGGTGCGTGAGGAGCGCCTTTATGCAGCTCCTGGTTGACCACCTTGACCACAAAACGGCGGCCAGGGGAAGTCGGTTTGCATTTAACGATTGCCATGATGCACCCCTTCCTTACTCAGCACTGCTGCTGAAATCGAGATCTTGGCCTGGCTGAAGGGAGATAACTGCCTTCTTCCAGTCATTGCGCTTGCCCAGACCGCGAGCCGTGCGCTTGCTCTTACCCAGAACGTTCAGGGTAGTAACACGCTCAACTTTCACGCTGAACAGGCTTTCGACGGCCTTCTTGATTTCCAGCTTGGTTGCGTCAGTTGCAACCTTGAAAACGAACTGGCCTTTCTTGTCAGCCAGAACCGTAGCCTTCTCGGAAACGTGCGGGCCAAGCAGAACTTTAAATACGCGTTCCTGGTTCATCCCAGCAGCTCCTCGAATTTCTTCACGGCCGACACGGTGATCAACACCTTGTCGTATGCGATCAGACTAACTGGATCGGAACCTTGAACGTCACGTACATCGACGTGCGGCAGGTTACGAGCAGCCAGGTACAGGTTCTGATCAACAGCGTCCGACACGATGAGAACATCGGTCAGGCTCATGTTGTTCAGCTTGCCCAGCAGATCTTTGGTTTTTGGAGTTTCAACAGCGAAATCCTGAACCACGATCAGACGATCAGTACGCACCAGCTCAGCAAGGATGGAACGCATTGCTGCGCGATACATCTTCTTGTTCAGCTTCTGGGAGTGATCCTGTGGACGAGCTGCGAAAGTGGTACCGCCGCCGCGCCAGATAGGGCTACGGATAGTACCGGCACGAGCACGGCCAGTACCTTTCTGACGCCATGGGCGCTTACCGCCACCACGAACGTCGGAACGGGTCTTTTGCTGCTTGCTACCCTGACGGCCGCCGGCCATATAGGCCACGACTGCTTGGTGAACCAGCGTCTCGTTGAACTCGCCGCCAAATGTCAGTTCGGAAACTTCGATCGCTTGAGCGTCATTTACATTTAATTGCATGTCAGCTTCCCCTTAACCGCGAGCCTTGGCTGCTGGACGTACAACCAGGTTGCCGCCAGTAGCGCCAGGAACAGCACCCTTGACCAACAACAGATTGCGTTCAGCGTCCACGCGCACTACTTCCAGGGACTGCACGGTCACGCGCTCAGCGCCCATATGACCGGACATTTTTTTGCCCTTGAATACACGACCAGGAGTCTGGCACTGGCCGATAGAGCCTGGGACGCGGTGGGATACGGAGTTACCGTGGGTGTTATCTTGCCCGCGGAAATTCCAACGCTTGATCGTACCCTGGAAGCCTTTACCTTTGGACTGACCGGTTACATCAACCAGTTGACCAGCAGCGAAGATTTCAGCGTTGATCAGATCGCCAGCCTGGTAGTCGCCTTCTTCAAGACGGAACTCCATGACAGTGCGACCAGCGGCAACGTTCGCCTTAGCGAAGTGGCCAGCTTGAGCAGCTGTAACACGCGAAGCACGACGCTCGCCTACAGTGACTTGCACTGCACGATAGCCATCGGTCTCTTCAGTTTTGAACTGGGTGACGCGATTCGGTTCGATCTCAATGACCGTGACCGGAATGGAGACACCTTCTTCGGTGAAAATACGGGTCATACCGCATTTACGACCGACTACACCAATAGTCATGTTGTAAACCTCATGAGTGTACGGGGCTTTCACCCGCTATGGCCGCCCATTTCAGAGCGTTACACGACTAAGACCGAGTCTTAGCCGAGGCTGATCTGCACTTCCACACCGGCCGCAAGATCAAGCTTCATAAGAGCATCAACGGTTTTATCCGTTGGCTGGACGATGTCCAGAACGCGCTTATGAGTGCGGATTTCGTACTGGTCACGCGCGTCTTTGTTGACGTGCGGGGAAACCAGAACGGTGAACCGCTCTTTACGGGTAGGCAGTGGAATTGGACCACGCACTTGAGCACCAGTACGTTTCGCGGTTTCCACGATTTCCTGGGTTGATTGGTCGATCAGGCGATGGTCAAAAGCCTTCAACCTGATACGGATTTGCTGATTTTGCATTGGATTTCAGACTCCGGCTGCTATTCCCACCGAGCGCAATACGCCCGTTAAAAGGAGGCGCAATTCTATAGACGCCCCAGATAGGTGTCAACCCAATAAAAAAGCCCCCGCTGAGCGGGGGCTTTTTCAATTCACCAAGCCAACTCTATAAAAGAGATTACTCGATGATTTTGGCTACGACGCCAGCGCCGACGGTACGACCGCCTTCACGGATAGCGAAACGCAGACCATCTTCCATAGCGATGGTTTTGATCAGGGTGACAACCATTTTGATGTTGTCGCCTGGCATTACCATTTCTACGCCTTCCGGCAGCTCGCAGTTACCAGTTACGTCGGTAGTGCGGAAGTAGAACTGTGGACGGTAGCCTTTGAAGAACGGAGTGTGACGACCGCCTTCTTCCTTGCTCAGCACGTACACTTCAGCTTCGAACTTGGTGTGCGGCTTAACCGAACCCGGCTTAACCAGAACCTGACCACGCTCAACGTCGTCACGCTTGGTGCCGCGCAGCAGAACGCCGCAGTTCTCGCCAGCACGACCTTCGTCGAGCAACTTACGGAACATTTCAACACCGGTGCAGGTGGTGACGGTAGTGTCACGCAGACCAACGATTTCCAGTGGATCTTGAACCTTAACGATACCGCGCTCGATACGACCGGTTACAACAGTACCGCGACCCGAGATCGAGAACACGTCTTCGATTGGCATCAGGAACGGCTTGTCGATAACACGAACTGGGTCCGGAATGTAGCTGTCCAGAGTCTCAACCAGCTTACGAACGGACGTAGTGCCCATTTCGTTATCGTCTTTGCCTTCCAGAGCCATACGAGCAGAACCGATGATGATCGGAGTGTCGTCGCCTGGGAAGTCGTAAGTGCTCAGCAGATCGCGCACTTCCATCTCAACCAGTTCCAGCAGCTCAGCGTCGTCTACCAGGTCAGCCTTGTTCAGGTAAACCACGATGTACGGAACGCCAACCTGGCGGGACAGCAGGATGTGCTCACGGGTTTGTGGCATCGGACCATCAGCGGCCGAGCAAACCAGGATTGCGCCGTCCATCTGGGCAGCACCGGTGATCATGTTCTTCACATAGTCAGCGTGACCTGGGCAGTCAACGTGAGCGTAGTGACGGATCAGCGAGTTGTATTCAACGTGCGCGGTGTTGATGGTGATACCACGAGCTTTTTCTTCTGGTGCGCTGTCGATCTTGTCGAAGTCAACGATTGCGGAACCGAAAACTTCGGAGCAAACGCGAGTCAGAGCAGCAGTCAGAGTGGTTTTACCGTGGTCAACGTGACCGATGGTGCCAACGTTGACGTGCGGTAGGGAACGATCAAATTTTTCTTTAGCCACGACAATTAACTCCTAGCCTAAAGGGGCTGAATCAGCCTTGTTTTTTGGTAACAGTCTCGACGATGTGCGCCGGGGCTGTATCGTATTTTTTGAATTCCATAGAGTAGCTTGCGCGACCCTGGGACATGGAACGAACGTCGGTCGCATAACCGAACATCTCACCCAGTGGCACTTCGGCACGAATTACCTTGCCGGACACTGTGTCTTCCATACCCTGGATCATGCCGCGACGACGGTTAAGGTCGCCCATCACATCACCCATATAGTCTTCAGGCGTAACAACCTCTACCGCCATGATCGGCTCGAGCAACTCACCACCACCCTTCTGGGCCAGTTGCTTGGTCGCCATGGAAGCAGCCACTTTAAACGCCATCTCGTTGGAGTCGACGTCGTGGTAAGAACCATCGAACACGGTAGCCTTCAGGCCGATCAGCGGATAGCCGGCAACGACGCCGTTCTTCATCTGCTCTTCGATACCCTTCTGGATAGCCGGGATGTATTCCTTAGGAACCACACCACCTACTACTTCGTTCACGAATTGCAGACCTTCCTGACCTTCGTCAGCAGGAGCAAAACGGATCCAGCAGTGACCGAACTGGCCACGACCGCCGGACTGACGAACGAACTTGCCTTCGATTTCACAGTTCTTCGTGATGCGCTCACGATACGAAACCTGAGGCTTGCCGATGTTGGCTTCGACGTTGAACTCACGGCGCATCCGGTCAACCAGGATGTCCAGGTGCAGCTCGCCCATGCCGGAGATGATCGTCTGACCAGTCTCTTCATCAGTTTTAACGCGGAAAGACGGGTCTTCCTGAGCAAGTTTGCCCAGAGCGATACCCATTTTTTCCTGGTCATCCTTGGTTTTAGGCTCTACGGCAACCGAAATAACCGGCTCCGGGAAGTCCATACGAACCAGGATGATTGGCTTGTCAGCGTTGCAGAGGGTTTCACCAGTGGTGACGTCCTTCATGCCGATCAGGGCCGCGATGTCGCCAGCGCGTACTTCCTTGATCTCTTCACGGGCGTTTGCGTGCATTTGCACCATACGACCCACGCGCTCTTTCTTGCCTTTAACCGAGTTGATCACGCCGTCGCCGGAGTTCAACACGCCCGAGTAAACGCGGACGAAGGTCAAAGTACCCACGAATGGGTCGGTAGCGATCTTGAACGCCAGAGCCGAGAACGGCTCCGCATCGTCTGCATGACGCTCCAGCTCGACTTCTTCGTTATCCGGGTCAGTACCCTTGATAGCAGGAATGTCGGTAGGAGCAGGCAGGAAGTCGATAACGGCGTCGAGAACCAGGGGAACGCCCTTGTTCTTGAACGAAGAACCGCAAACAGCCAGAACGATTTCGCCGGCGATAGTACGCTGACGCAAAGCAGCTTTGATCTCTTCGATCGTCAGCTCTTCACCTTCCAGGTACTTGTTCATCAGCTCTTCGTTGGCTTCAGCAGCAGCTTCGACCATGTTGTTGCGCCACTCTTCAGCCAGCTCTTGCAGCTCGGCAGGAATGTCCTTGCGAACAGGGACCATACCTTTGTCAGAGTCGTTCCAGTAGATAGCTTGCATGTTGATCAGATCAATCTGACCCTGGAAGTTATCTTCAGAACCGATGGCCAACTGAATCGGCACCGGAGTGTGACCCAGACGCTGCTTGATCTGACCGATCACGCGCAGGAAGTTGGCACCAGCACGGTCCATCTTGTTTACGTAAACAAGACGTGGAACACCGTACTTGTTGGCTTGACGCCATACGGTTTCCGACTGAGGTTCAACACCCGAAGTACCGCAGAACACAACGACAGCGCCGTCGAGTACGCGCAGGGAACGCTCAACTTCAATAGTGAAGTCTACGTGGCCCGGGGTATCGATTACGTTGAAGCGATGCTCGTCTTTGTACTGCTTCTCGGAACCCTTCCAGAAGGCGGTGATGGCAGCAGAAGTAATGGTAATACCACGCTCCTGCTCCTGCACCATCCAGTCTGTGGTCGCGGCGCCATCATGCACCTCGCCCATTTTGTGACTTTTGCCGGTGTAAAAAAGGACGCGCTCGGTGGTGGTGGTTTTACCAGCATCCACGTGAGCGACGATACCGATGTTACGGTAGCGACTAATCGGAGTAGTACGAGCCATAAAGCCCTCGCAAAATTAGTGAAGCTAAAATTAGAAGCGGTAGTGCGAGAAAGCTTTGTTGGCTTCGGCCATACGGTGCACGTCTTCACGCTTCTTAACAGCAGCACCTTTACCTTCAGCAGCATCCAGCAGTTCGCCAGCCAAACGCAGAGCCATAGACTTCTCGCCACGCTTACGTGCGAAGTCTACCAACCAGCGCATTGCCAGAGCGTTACGACGGGAAGGACGAACCTCGACCGGAACCTGGTAAGTAGCACCACCAACGCGGCGCGACTTCACTTCGACCAGCGGAGCGATGGCGTCGAGTGCTTTTTCGAAGAGTTCCAGGGGATCGGTGCCAGCCTTACGGGTCGCAACGGTTTCCAGGGCACCATAAACGATACGCTCGGCAACGGCTTTCTTGCCGCTTTCCATAACGTGGTTCATGAATTTGGCGAGGATCTGGCTTCCGTATTTCGGATCGTCCAGAATCTCACGCTTTGCTGCTACGCGACGTCTTGGCATGATAAGCCCTCAAGCGGTCTTCAGGTTAGCTCGGGACAGATCCAATGGATGCGTGCCCGACCTTACTCTTATCGACTCAATAAAATGAAAATCTGCAAAACGGCCGATTACTTCGGACGCTTGGTACCGTACTTCGAACGACCTTGGTTACGACCTTTAACGCCGGAAGTATCCAGGGAGCCGCGAACGGTGTGGTAACGAACACCTGGCAAGTCTTTTACACGACCGCCGCGGATCAGTACCACGCTGTGCTCTTGCAGGTTGTGGCCTTCACCGCCGATGTACGAGGAAACCTCGAAACCGTTGGTCAGACGCACACGGCATACTTTACGCAGTGCCGAGTTAGGTTTTTTCGGCGTAGTGGTGTACACACGGGTGCACACGCCACGACGTTGCGGGCAGTTCTGCAGCGCAGGTACGTCGGATTTCTCGACGATACGCTTACGCGGCTGACGTACCAGCTGGTTGATAGTTGCCATCTACTAGCTCCACTGTTGTCTTGCGACGCTATTGTCTTGCAAGAAAAGCAAAATGGCAGGAACGAATTCCCGCCAAATTTAGGGGATCAAGAGTCTAAAGAGGATCTTGTCCCCAGTCAAGGCAAGGCCCCGACCTCCCCGCCCCTCGAACCTCGACAAATTGTCTCGATTCGATGAACGGAGCGATCAGGGCCTTACGCTCATTTATCGCAGAACTCAGTTACCGCTCGAGTTCAGCGCTTCGGTCAGTGCAGCTTCCACTTCACTGGCGCTTACGCGCAACGGTTTGTCAGCTTCACGACGACGCTTGCGCTCGCTGTGATAAGCCAGACCGGTACCGGCCGGGATCAGACGACCCACGACCACGTTTTCTTTCAGGCCGCGCAGATAATCGCGCTTGCCGGTTACGGCCGCTTCGGTCAGTACACGGGTGGTTTCCTGGAAGGAAGCCGCCGAGATGAACGATTCGGTCGACAACGACGCCTTGGTAATACCCAGCAGTACACGAGTGTACTTGGACACGAACTTGTCTTCGCCGCCCAGACGCTCGTTCTCTACCAGTACGTGAGTGAGTTCCATCTGGTCGCCCTTGATGAAACTGGAATCGCCGGATTCAGCGATCTCAACTTTACGCAGCATCTGACGCAGGATGGTCTCGATGTGCTTGTCGTTGATCTTCACGCCTTGCAGACGGTAAACGTCCTGGATCTCGTTAACGATGTACTTGGCCAGCGCGCTCACACCCAGCAGACGCAGGATGTCGTGCGGATCGCTCGGGCCGTCGGAGATAACTTCGCCGCGGTTTACCTGTTCGCCTTCGAACACGTTCAGGTGACGCCACTTCGGAATCAGCTCTTCATACGGATCGCTACCATCGTTCGGGGTAATAACCAGACGGCGCTTGCCTTTGGTCTCTTTACCGAACGCGATGGTGCCGCTGACTTCAGCCAGAATCGACGCTTCTTTCGGACGACGAGCTTCGAACAAGTCGGCAACACGCGGCAGACCACCGGTGATGTCACGGGTTTTCGAAGTTTCTTGCGGGATACGAGCGATAACATCACCGATCGCAATCTTCGCACCGTCGGCAACACCGACCAGGGCGTTGGCTGGCAGGAAGTACTGAGCGATAACGTCAGTGCCTGGCAGCAACAGATCCTTGCCGTTGTCGTCGACCATCTTCACTGCAGGACGGATTTCCTTACCGGCAGCTGGACGATCTTTCGCGTCGAGTACTTCAATGTTGGTCATACCGGTCAATTCGTCAGTCTGACGCTTGATCGTGATGCCTTCTTCCATGCCCACGTAGGTCACGGTACCTTTCATTTCGGTAACGATTGGGTGAGTGTGCGGATCCCACTTGGCCACGATTGCGCCAGCGTCGACCTTGTCACCTTCTTTAACCGAAATCACAGCACCGTACGGCAGCTTGTAACGCTCGCGCTCACGACCGAAGTCATCAGCGATTGCCAGCTCACCGGAACGGGACACAGCTACCAAGTGACCATCCACTCGCTCAACGTGCTTCAGGTTGTGCAGACGGACGGTACCGCCATTCTTCACCTGAACGCTGTCGGCTGCGGAAGTACGGCTTGCCGCACCACCGATGTGGAACGTACGCATCGTCAGCTGGGTACCCGGCTCACCGATGGACTGGGCAGCGATAACGCCGACCGCTTCACCGATGTTCACCTGGTGACCACGAGCCAGATCGCGGCCGTAGCACTTGGCGCAGATGCCGTAGCGGGTTTCGCAGCTGATCGGTGAACGCACGATCACTTCGTCGATGCTGTTCAGCTCGATGAACTCGACCCACTTCTCGTCAACCAGAGTGCCCGCAGGAACGATGACGTCCTCGGTACCTGGCTTGAATACGTCACGGGCGATAACACGACCCAATACGCGCTCACCCAACGGCTCTACAACGTCACCGCCTTCAATGTGCGGAGTCATCAGCAGACCGTGTTCGGTGCCGCAATCGATCTCGGTTACAACCAGATCCTGCGCCACGTCTACCAGACGACGAGTCAGGTAACCGGAGTTCGCAGTTTTCAACGCGGTATCCGCCAGACCTTTACGAGCACCGTGAGTCGAGATGAAGTACTGAAGTACGCTCAAACCTTCACGGAAGTTCGCAGTAATCGGCGTTTCAATGATGGAACCGTCCGGCTTGGCCATCAGACCACGCATACCGGCCAGCTGACGAATCTGTGCTGCGGAACCCCGCGCACCCGAGTCGGCCATCATGTACATCGAGTTGAAAGATTCTTGATCGACTTCAACGCCATGACGGTCGATGACTTTCTCTTTCGAGAGGTTCGCCATCATCGCCTTGGAGACTTCGTCGTTCGCTTTCGACCAAAGGTCGATCACTTTGTTGTACTTCTCGCCCTGGGTTACCAGGCCGGAGGCGTACTGGCTCTCGATCTCTTTAACTTCGTCGGTGGCAGCACCGATGATGCGAGCTTTTTCATCCGGGATAACGAAGTCGTTAACACCGATGGAAACGCCGGAAATGGTCGAGTAAGCGAAACCGGTGTACATCAACTGGTCAGCGAAGATCACGGTCTCTTTCAAACCAACCACGCGGTAGCACTGGTTGATCAGTTTCGAGATCGCCTTTTTCTTCATCGGCAAGTTGACGACGTCGTACGACAGACCTTTTGGCACAACCTGGAACAGCAGCGCACGGCCGACAGTAGTGTCGACGATACGGGTACCGCTCACGCTGTTGCCGTCACGGTCGTTGACGGTTTCGTTGATACGTACTTTAACCTTGGCGTGCAATGCGGCTTCGCCGGCACGGAACACACGGTCAACTTCCTGCAGATCCGCGAACACACGACCTTCGCCCTTGGCGTTGATCGCTTCACGAGTCATGTAGTACAGACCCAATACAACGTCCTGCGACGGAACGATGATTGGCTCACCGTTAGCTGGCGACAGAATGTTGTTGGTCGACATCATCAACGCACGCGCTTCGAGCTGGGCTTCCAGCGTCAGCGGTACGTGCACGGCCATTTGGTCGCCGTCGAAGTCGGCGTTGTACGCGGCGCAGACCAGCGGGTGCAGCTGGATAGCCTTACCTTCGATCAGTACCGGTTCAAACGCCTGGATACCCAGACGGTGAAGGGTCGGTGCACGGTTGAGAAGAACCGGGTGTTCGCGAATCACTTCAGCGAGAACGTCCCAAACCTCTGGCAGTTCGCGCTCGACCATTTTCTTGGCCGCTTTGATGGTGGTCGCGAGACCACGCATTTCCAGCTTGCCGAAAATGAACGGTTTGAACAGCTCGAGAGCCATCTTCTTCGGCAGACCGCACTGGTGCAGACGCAGGGTCGGGCCTACGGTAATTACCGAACGACCGGAGTAGTCAACACGCTTACCGAGCAAGTTCTGACGGAAACGACCTTGCTTACCCTTGATCATGTCAGCCAGGGATTTCAGAGGACGCTTGTTCGAACCGGTGATAGCGCGGCCACGACGACCGTTGTCGAGCAGTGCATCGACAGCTTCCTGCAACATACGCTTTTCGTTGCGCACGATGATGTCCGGAGCGGACAGATCCAGCAGGCGCTTCAAACGGTTGTTACGGTTGATCACTCGACGATACAGATCGTTGAGGTCGGAAGTCGCGAAACGACCGCCATCCAGCGGGACCAGTGGACGCAGATCTGGCGGCAGAACCGGCAGAACGGTCAGCACCATCCACTCTGGCAGGTTGCCGGAACCCTGGAAGGCTTCCATCAACTTCAGACGCTTGGACAGCTTCTTGATCTTGGTTTCGGAGTTGGTTTGCGGAATCTCTTCACGCAGACGGCCAATCTCGTGCTCCAGGTCGATAGCGTGCAGCAGTTCACGGACAGCCTCAGCACCCATACGGGCGTCGAAGTCGTCACCGAACTCTTCCAGCGCTTCGAAGTACTGCTCGTCGTTCAGCAGCTGACCTTTTTCAAGGGTAGTCATGCCTGGATCGATAACGACATAGCTCTCGAAGTAGAGAACGCGTTCGATATCACGCAGGGTCATGTCCATCAGCAAGCCGATACGCGACGGCAGCGATTTCAGGAACCAGATGTGGGCAACCGGCGAAGCCAGTTCGATGTGCGCCATGCGCTCACGACGAACCTTGGCCAGTGCAACTTCAACGCCGCACTTCTCGCAGATCACACCACGGTGCTTCAAGCGCTTGTACTTACCGCACAGGCACTCGTAATCCTTTACCGGGCCAAAGATCTTGGCGCAGAACAGACCGTCACGCTCAGGTTTGAACGTACGGTAGTTGATGGTTTCCGGCTTTTTAACTTCACCGAACGACCACGAACGGATCATCTCAGGCGAGGCCAATCCAATACGGATGGCGTCGAACTCTTCGACTTGACCCTGGTTTTTCAGCAAATTCAGTAGGTCTTTCAAGGCCTTTCCTCCTGGCGGAGCAGAGAGCGGGCAATCCTGCCCCGCTCTCGATTCGCGTCACGTGTTATTCGGTTTCCAGATCGATATCGATGCCGAGGGAACGAATTTCCTTGATCAACACGTTGAAGGACTCGGGCATGCCCGGCTCCATACGGTGATCGCCATCCACGATGTTTTTGTACATCTTGGTACGGCCGTTCACATCGTCCGACTTCACTGTGAGCATTTCTTGCAGAGTGTAAGCAGCACCGTATGCTTCCAGTGCCCAGACCTCCATCTCCCCGAAACGCTGACCACCGAACTGCGCCTTACCACCCAGCGGCTGCTGGGTAACCAGGCTGTACGAACCGGTAGAACGAGCGTGCATCTTGTCGTCTACCAAGTGGTTCAGCTTCAGCATGTACATGTAGCCAACGGTAACTGGACGCTCGAACTTGTTGCCGGTACGGCCGTCAGTCAGCTGCATCTGGCCGCTTTCCGGCAGGTCTGCCAGTTTCAGCATGGCCTTGATTTCGCTTTCCTTGGCGCCGTCGAATACTGGGGTGGCCATTGGAACACCGCCACGCAAGTTCTTCGCCAGATCCAGGATTTCCTGATCGGAGAAGCTGTCCAGATCTTCGTTACGACCGCCGATCTGGTTGTAGATCTCGTCCAGGAAGGTGCGCAGCTCAGCGACTTTACGCTGCTCTTCGACCATCCGGTTGATCTTCTCGCCCAGACCTTTGGCCGCGAGGCCCAGGTGGGTTTCGAGGATCTGACCAACGTTCATACGCGAAGGTACGCCCAGTGGGTTGAGGACGACGTCGACCGGGGTGCCATTGGCATCGTGCGGCATGTCTTCAACCGGCATGATCACGGAGACCACACCTTTGTTACCGTGACGACCGGCCATCTTGTCGCCCGGCTGGATGCGACGACGGATTGCCAAGTAAACCTTGACGATTTTCAGCACGCCTGGAGCCAGGTCATCGCCCTGCTGCAGTTTGCGCTTCTTGTCTTCGAACTTGTCGTCCAGCAGACGGCGGCGATCAACGATGTAGGCCTGAGCCTTCTCGAGTTGCTCGTTCAGAGCATCTTCAGCCATGCGCAGTTTGAACCACTGACCATGCTCAAGACCGTCGAGAACTTCGTCGGTGATGTCCTGACCTTTCTTCAGACCTGCGCCACCCTCAGCCTTGTGGCCTACCAGAGCGGAACGCAGACGTTCGAAAGTCGCGCCTTCAACGATACGGAATTCTTCGTTCAGATCCTTGCGGATCTCGTCCAGTTGGGACTTCTCGATCGACAGTGCACGAGCATCACGCTCAACGCCGTCACGAGTGAAGACCTGCACGTCGATGACAGTACCTTTGGTGCCGGTTGGCACGCGCAGGGAGGTGTCTTTAACGTCGCTGGCTTTTTCACCGAAGATCGCACGCAGCAGCTTTTCTTCCGGAGTCAGTTGAGTCTCCCCTTTCGGAGTGACCTTACCAACCAGGATGTCGCCTGCGCCTACTTCAGCACCTACGTAAACGATACCGGCTTCGTCCAGCTTGTTCAGTGCAGCTTCACCCACGTTCGGGATGTCCGCAGTGATTTCCTCTGGGCCAAGCTTGGTGTCACGGGCCACACAGGTCAGTTCCTGAATGTGGATCGTGGTGAAACGGTCTTCCTGAACAACACGCTCGGAAAGGCAGATGGAGTCTTCGAAGTTGAAGCCGTTCCATGCCATGAACGCGATGCGCATGTTCTGACCCAGAGCCAGTTCACCCATATCGGTGGACGGGCCGTCGGCCATGATGTCGCTACGCTGAACGCGATCACCCTTGCTCACCAGCGGACGCTGGTTGATGCAGGTGTTCTGGTTCGAGCGGGTGTATTTGGTCAGGTTGTAGATGTCGACACCAGCTTCGCCGGTTTCAACTTCGTCATCAGCAACACGAACCACGATACGGCTGGCATCAACGGAGTCGATCACGCCGCCACGACGAGCCACGACGCAAACGCCGGAGTCACGAGCTACGTTACGCTCCATGCCGGTACCTACCAGCGGCTTGTCAGCGCGCAGGGTTGGTACAGCTTGACGCTGCATGTTCGAACCCATCAACGCGCGGTTGGCGTCGTCGTGCTCGAGGAACGGGATCAGCGACGCTGCAACCGAAACTACCTGCTTCGGCGAAACGTCCATCAAAGTGACTTCTTCAGGCGCCTTGACGGTGAATTCGTTCAGGTGACGTACGGCTACCAGCTCGTCGATCAGGACTTTCTGGTCGTTCATGGTCGCCGAAGCCTGCGCGATCACGTGATCGGCTTCTTCAATGGCGGACAGGAACACGATCTCGTCGGTGACCACACCCTCTTTCACCACACGGTACGGGCTTTCCAGGAAGCCGTACTGGTTGGTGCGCGCGTAAGCGGCCAGGGAGTTGATCAGACCGATGTTCGGACCTTCCGGCGTTTCAATCGGGCATACACGACCGTAGTGAGTCGGGTGTACGTCACGAACTTCAAAGCCAGCACGCTCACGAGTCAGACCGCCAGGGCCGAGTGCAGAAACACGACGCTTGTGGGTGATCTCGGACAGCGGGTTGTTCTGGTCCATGAACTGAGACAGCTGGCTGGAACCGAAGAACTCTTTCACCGCCGCAGCCACTGGCTTGGCGTTGATCAGGTCTTGCGGCATCAGGCCTTCGCTTTCAGCCATCGACAGACGCTCTTTGACCGCACGCTCAACACGCACCAGGCCAACGCGGAACTGGTTCTCGGCCATTTCGCCTACACAGCGAACACGACGGTTACCCAGGTGGTCGATGTCATCGACGATGCCTTTACCGTTACGGATGTCGACCAGAGTCTTCAGTACCGCGACGATGTCTTCCTTGCACAGCACGCCCGAACCTTCGATCTCGGTACGACCGATACGACGGTTGAACTTCATCCGGCCGACCGCAGACAGGTCATAGCGCTCAGGACTGAAGAACAGGTTGTTGAACAGGGTTTCGGCAGCGTCTTTGGTTGGCGGCTCGCCTGGACGCATCATGCGATAGATCTCGACCAGCGCTTCCAATTGGTTGCTGGTGGAGTCGATCTTCAGCGTGTCAGAGACGAACGGGCCACAGTCGATGTCGTTGGTGTACAGAGTTTCGATGCGAACAACGCCGGACTTGGCAATTTTTGCCAGGACTTCGGTGTTCAGCTCGGTGTTGCACTCTGCCAGGATTTCGCCGGTAGCCGGATGCACAATGACCTTGGCGGTAGTGCGGCCCAGGACGTAGTCCAGAGGCACTTCCAGCGTCTTGATCCCGGCTTTTTCGATCTGATTGATGTGGCGCGCGGTAATACGGCGGCCCGCTTCAACGATGACCTTGCCTTTTTCATCCTGGATGTCCAGAACGGCAATTTCACCACGCAGACGCGATGCAATCAGTTCCAGGCTGAGGGTTTCGCCGCTCAGGTGGAATACGTTGGTGGTGTAGAACGCGTCCAGTACTTCTTCGGTGGTGTAGCCGAGCGCGCGCAGCAGTACCGAGGCCGGCAGCTTGCGACGACGGTCGATACGCACGAATACGCAGTCTTTCGGGTCGAACTCGAAGTCCAGCCACGAACCGCGGTAAGGAATAATGCGCGCGGAGTAAAGCAGTTTGCCGGAGCTATGCGTCTTGCCGCGGTCGTGGTCGAAGAACACGCCCGGGGAACGGTGCAGCTGGGAAACGATTACACGCTCGGTACCGTTGATTACGAAGGTACCGTTCTCAGTCATCAGGGGGATTTCACCCATGTAGACTTCTTGCTCTTTGATGTCCTTGATCGCTTTGTTCGACGATTCTTTGTCGAAAATGATCAGGCGCACTTTTACCCGCAAAGGTACGGCGAAAGTTACACCGCGCAATACGCATTCTTTGACATCAAATGCCGGTTCGCCCAGGCGATAACCGACGTACTCCAGCGCAGCATTGCCGGAGTAGCTGATGATCGGGAAAACGGATTTGAAGGCCGCATGCAGGCCCACGTCGCGGAACTGATCTTTAGTCGCTCCCGCTTGCAAGAATTCACGATACGAATCCAGCTGGATGGCCAGGAGGTACGGCACATCCATGACGTCCGGCAACTTGCTAAAGTCCTTGCGGATACGTTTTTTCTCAGTATATGAGTAAGCCATCAGCGTTCCCCAGCTTGGTCACCTGCTTGTTTGGCCCCTCCCGACGGGAGCAGCCAGAAAATCGTGCAAACCCCATGGTTTGCGCCACCGCATCGGGTGGTTACAGCGCCTTTATCAGCACCGACCCAGTCGGCTGCCAATAACGGAAAAAGGCCGGTGGCAAGAGCCACCAGCCATCAGCCTGTCGCTTGACGCTCGGGCTGGAGGAGCAAAGTCGAAAGTTACTTAACTTCGACTTCTGCGCCTGCTTCTTCCAGCTTCTTCTTGGCATCTTCAGCAGCTTCTTTCGAAACGCCTTCAGCGATAACCTGAGGAGCGGTATCAACCTTCTCTTTCGCTTCTTTCAGACCCAGACCGGTCAGTTCACGTACAGCCTTGATCACGTTGACTTTCTTCTCGCCAGCGCCTTTCAAGATAACGTTGAACTCGGTTTGCTCTTCAACAGCAGCAGCAGCTACAGCTGGGCCAGCCGAAGCGGCAGCAGCGGTAACACCGAAGGCTTCTTCCATCGCTTTGATCAGCTCAACGATGTCCACTACGGATTTCTGGCCGATTGCTTCGATGATTTGTTCGTTAGTCAGAGACATGACTCAATTCCTGAATTGGGGGACGGCCTACGCGACCATCGAAATAAACAAAAAACGCGAGAAGTTGACGAGCCTTAGGCTGCGGCAGCTTCTTTCTGGTCGCGAATTGCCGCCAGAGTACGAGCCAATTTGCTGGTAGCGCCTTGAATCACGCTCATCAGCTGAGAAATTGCTTCGTCACGGGTCGGCAGGGTTGCCAGTACGTCGATCTGATTAGCTGCGAGGAACTTGCCCTCGAACGCAGCTGCCTTGATCTCGAACTTGTCCTGACCCTTGGCAAACTCTTTGAAGATACGGGCAGCAGCGCCCGGATGTTCGTTCGAGAATGCAATCAGGGTCGGGCCGGTGAACACGTCGTTGAGAACACTGTATTGAGTGTCAGCAACGGCGCGCTTGAGCAGAGTGTTACGTACAACACGTACGTATACGCCAGCTTCACGAGCCTCTTTACGGAGTCCGGTCATTGCGCCTACTGTTACGCCACGTGCATCAACCACGACAGCGGACAGAGCGACTTTGGCAGCCTCGTTGACTTCAGCGACGATGGCCTTCTTGTCTTCGAGATTAATTGCCACGGGTTTAACTCCTGCTTGTTACCGTTTCATTCGATCGGAACCGAATGTCGTTTTGGTGTCTGATTCGGTAAGGAACCGGGAGCACCATCTGCGTAGGCTTTTGGTTTAAGGCTTGCGCCGCCTACGGTCTTGGATAGCCCCCGCCAGGCAGGGACCCCAATCTTTCAATTGGCGCGATCAATCGCGCCAACCTTTGTCTTACGCGTCCAGCGAGCTCTGGTCGATGACCAGACCTGGGCCCATAGTGGTGCTCAGGGTAACGCGCTTGACGTAAATACCTTTCGAAGAAGCTGGCTTGATACGCTTCAGATCAGCGATCAGGGCTTCAACGTTTTCCTTCAGCTTGACGGCGTCGAAGCCCATCTTGCCAACGGAAGTGTGAATGATGCCGTTTTTGTCGGTGCGATAACGAACCTGACCAGCCTTGGCGTTTTTAACCGCGGTGGCTACGTCTGGAGTTACGGTGCCGACTTTAGGGTTAGGCATCAGACCACGTGGACCGAGGATCTGGCCCAGCTGACCTACTACGCGCATGGCATCCGGGGATGCAATCACTACGTCATAGTTCAGGTCGCCGCCTTTCATTTCGGCAGCCAAGTCGTCCATACCTACGCGGTCAGCGCCGGCAGCCAGAGCGGCTTCAGCAGCTGGACCCTGTGTGAACACAGCAACGCGAACAGTCTTGCCAGTGCCGTGTGGCAGCACAGTAGCGCTACGAACAACCTGGTCGGATTTACGCGGGTCTACACCCAGGTTTACAGCAATGTCAAACGACTCGCTGAACTTGACAGTCGACAGCTCAGCCAGCAGAGCAGCGGCATCTACAATGTTGTAGGCCTTGCCTGCTTCGATTTTGCCGGCGATAGCCTTTTGACGCTTAGTCAGCTTAGCCATTACACACCCTCCACGTTAAGGCCCATGCTACGAGCAGAACCGGCGATAGTACGCACGGCTGCATCCATATCAGCTGCAGTCAGATCCGCGTTTTTGGTTTTCGCGATTTCTTCCAGCTGAGCACGAGTAACAGTGCCAACCTTAACGGTGTTTGGACGAGCGGAACCGCTGGTCAGACCGGCCGCCTTCTTCAGCAGAACCGAAGCAGGGGTGGATTTGGTTTCGAAAGTGAAGCTACGGTCGCTGTAGACAGTGATGATCACTGGAGTCGGCAGACCTGCTTCAAGACCCTGAGTACGGGCGTTGAAAGCCTTGCAGAACTCCATGATGTTCACGCCGTGCTGACCCAAAGCAGGACCAACAGGTGGGCTTGGGTTAGCCTGAGCGGCCTTCACTTGCAGCTTGATGTAAGCGGTAATTTTCTTGGCCATGAGGCACTCCAATTACGGGTTCGAACGCCTTGAAAGGCTCCCCGGTTACTTGCGCGTTTATCCCAGTGACGACAAAACCCCACAGCCTACGGCTGCGGGGTTGGGATGCTTGTCCAGCTAGACCTTTTCGACCTGACTGAACTCCAACTCTACCGGGGTAGAGCGACCGAAAATGAGCACAGCCACTTGGATCCGGCTCTTTTCGTAGTTAACTTCTTCAACGACACCATTGAAATCAGCGAATGGACCGTCATTGACTCGTACTGTTTCACCCGGCTCGAAGAGAGTCTTCGGCTTAGGTTTGTCGCTACCATCAGCAACACGACGCAGAATCGCCTCTGCCTCTTTATCAGTGATCGGCGCAGGCTTATCAGCAGTACCGCCGATGAAACCCATCACCCGAGGAGTATCCTTGACCAAGTGCCAAGTACCCTCATTCATATCCATCTGTACCAGCACATAACCTGGGAAGAACTTGCGTTCGCTTTTGCGCTTCTGGCCATTACGCATTTCAACCACTTCTTCAGTGGGAACCAGAATTTCGCCGAAGCCATCTTCCATGCCAGCCAGCTTTACTCGCTCAACGAGCGAGCGCATGACATGCTTCTCGTAACCCGAGTAAGCATGCACAACGTACCAACGCTTAGCCACGGGACACCCTTAGCCGACAATCAAGGAAACAAGCCAGCCGAGCAGGGAATCTAGCCCCCACAACAGCAACGCCATAACCAGTACAACAGCCACCACAATCAGGGTGGTCTGCGTGGTTTCTTGGCGAGTTGGCCAAACGACTTTACGAATCTCGGTGCGAGCTTCCTTAACCAGTACAAAGAAAGACTTGCCCTTCGCAGTCTGCAGGCCTACAAAGGCAGCTAGAGCAGCAATGACAAGTAGAGCGAGTACGCGGTACAGGATCGGCGAAGCGGCGTAGTACTGATTGCCAACAACGCCAACAGCGACCAAAGCAACTACTACAAGCCACTTGAGCAGATCGAAGCGAGAGCTTTGAGCTTCAGCTTTAGGAGTCATCTATGAAGATCCTGTGAAAAGAAAGCCAGACACACCAAGTGAATCTGGCAGGTCAGGAGGGAATCGAACCCCCAACCTACGGTTTTGGAGACCGTCGCTCTGCCAATTGAGCTACTGACCTAAAACAAAATCAGGCCGACCATTATGCCGGCCTGAAAAATACATTACAACCGCTTATTCGATGATTTTGGCTACGACACCAGCGCCGACGGTACGACCGCCTTCACGGATAGCGAAACGCAGACCATCTTCCATCGCGATGGTTTTGATCAGCGTGACAACCATTTTGATGTTGTCGCCTGGCATTACCATTTCTACGCCTTCCGGCAGTTCGCAGTTACCAGTTACGTCGGTAGTGCGGAAGTAGAACTGTGGACGGTAGCCTTTGAAGAACGGAGTGTGACGACCGCCTTCTTCCTTGCTCAGCACGTACACCTCAGCTTCGAACTTGGTGTGCGGCTTAACCGAACCCGGCTTAACCAGAACCTGACCACGCTCAACGTCGTCACGCTTGGTGCCGCGCAGCAGAACGCCGCAGTTCTCGCCAGCACGACCTTCGTCGAGCAACTTACGGAACATTTCAACACCGGTGCAGGTGGTGACGGTAGTGTCACGCAGACCAACGATTTCCAGTGGATCTTGAACCTTAACGATACCGCGCTCGATACGACCGGTTACAACAGTACCGCGACCCGAGATCGAGAACACGTCTTCGATTGGCATCAGGAACGGCTTGTCGATAACACGAACTGGATCCGGAATGTAGCTGTCCAGAGTTTCAACCAGTTTACGAACGGACGTAGTGCCCATTTCGTTATCGTCTTTGCCTTCCAGAGCCATACGAGCAGAACCGATGATGATCGGAGTGTCGTCGCCTGGGAAGTCGTAAGTGCTCAACAGATCGCGCACTTCCATCTCAACCAGTTCCAGCAGCTCAGCGTCGTCTACCAGGTCAGCCTTGTTCAGGTAAACCACGATGTACGGAACGCCAACCTGGCGGGACAGCAGGATGTGCTCACGGGTTTGTGGCATCGGACCATCAGCGGCCGAGCAAACCAGGATTGCGCCATCCATCTGGGCAGCACCGGTGATCATGTTCTTCACATAGTCAGCGTGACCTGGGCAGTCAACGTGAGCGTAGTGACGGATCAGCGAGTTGTATTCAACGTGTGCGGTGTTGATGGTGATACCACGAGCTTTTTCTTCTGGTGCACTGTCGATCTTGTCGAAGTCAACGATTGCGGAACCGAAAACTTCGGAGCAAACGCGAGTCAGAGCAGCAGTCAGAGTGGTTTTACCGTGGTCAACGTGACCAATGGTCCCAACGTTGACGTGGGGCAGGGAACGATCAAATTTTTCCTTAGCCATCGATATCACCCTCAAACAGAAGAATTAGACAAACAATATCAACCACTAAAACAAAGGCAGATATTTTCATATCTGCCTTGTTATATGGAGCTCTTGAGCGGATTTGAACCGCTGACCTCACCCTTACCAAGGGTGTGCTCTACCAACTGAGCTACAAGAGCAAAACACTTTGCACAACCTGCAAACCTGGAGCGGGTAGCGGGAATCGAACCCGCATCATCAGCTTGGAAGGCTGAGGTTCTACCACTAAACTATACCCGCAGAGCTTGCAGCTCACGCTTAAATCTGGTGGAGGGAGAAGGATTCGAACCTTCGAAGTCGTAGACGTCAGATTTACAGTCTGATCCCTTTGGCCGCTCGGGAACCCCTCCTAATCAGGCCGGCATTCTATACTATGCCAAGCCCCTGTCAAGCATTTTCTCATTTAAAAACCTGAGGTTAGCTGCATTGACACCACCCCGCCTCGTTAACCTTTGAAAGGTCTTCACTGCGGAGCGGGCGCCATTCTATTCAAACTATTCAGCAGGTGCAACCCCCTCGCACAGCATTATTTTATGTTTTAACTCATTGAATTCCTTGGAAAGGTTTTGCAGTTGCGCATCCCCCAGCAAACGCTGGCTTTCAGGTGCGATACGCAACCAGTAACCTGCCGCAGGAACATCATTCGCTGAAAGTTCAGCCTTGATATCCATTTCAGCCAAACGCTGGCTCAGCGGCATAACTTGCTCCTCACGAGCAAATCCACCCAAATAAAGGCACCTCTCCTCAGTCCGCGGCACACCAGGCCTTGCCTTAGAAGCACCGACACTCTCGCTCAACAGACGAATATCCTGCTGCGAGCCTTTATACAAACTGAGAGGGGTTACGTCCTTTGCCCGCAAGGGTGCTTCCTGCTGATGCCAGACGTAATAGAAAACATTGAGAACAAGGAGCAGCAGGAACAACCAACGCATACATACCTCAGGACAAAGGACACGCCATAGCCAAACCTACGAATACCAGATCAGGAACAATCCTGGCCTCAGGCGCGACATCTGCAACCAACCCAGCATCACCACCTGTAATGAAAACAGTGAAGCCGTCCCCCCAATATGCTCGCGCCATTTCGAGCTGGGTGAGCACGAACCCCCTCAGCATCATGGAGCAGCCGCGCTCCACCGCCTCTACAGTGTTTCGACCGGGCGCCTGACTGGTTAATGCACGCTCTGCTGCAAGATCGCCATAACGAATTTTTCGGGTATGGGTTCGTAACTGACTGCGCATCAACGGCATACCCGGACAGATGAAGCCACCGAGATGCCCCCCATCTTGCGCAATGAAGTCGGCGGTAACCGCCGTGCCGAAATCAAGCACCAGGCACGCACCTTTAGCCAAGTGAAACCCGCCGAGCATAGCCAGCCAACGATCAAGCCCTAGACGCTCGTATTCTTCGTAACCGTTTACAACACCGGACATCTCACGAGCAGGCTCCGCGCATATGACCGTTACTCCAAACTCCTGCTTAAGCATCTGAATTAATGCACCGGTTTCCTCGGCGGAACGAACACTCACTAATCGGCACTTGCTTAACGACACCCCACTCAGCGCCCACAGACCTTCACTGAGCGCCTGATCTGAGTCGACCACCCCCTCCGCGATCAAAGTAACAGCCTCAGCATTCAGCACACGCCATTTTATAAAGCTGTTGCCGCAGTCAAGCTCAAGAATCATCACGCAACCTCAGGCTGAGCTCGCCACCACTAAATACTTTTTCCACGCCATTCACCTGTAATCGCAACGCACCCTGACTATCAATACCGAGCACTACACCATCTATTTGGTTGACACCAGCAATCAACGACACGGAACGCTTCTGCCAGAAATGATTTTCCTCCCATTCCGCCTGGAGAACCGAAAAACCATGCATTTGCTGCCGCTGTATGTATGCCTGCAACTGCTCGCTCAATTCAGCGACCAGGACATTGCGATCACAGTTTTTGCCGGACTCAAGCCGCATAGACGTCCATTGTTGGTCGACCTCTTCTGCAACCTGCATATTCACGTTAATGCCTATACCTAGCACCACGTGACACACATCTGCCGGATCTCCAATCAGCTCCAGCAGAATGCCGGCAATTTTCTTATTGCCCGCCAGAACATCGTTGGGCCACTTCAAACCTGCACCGGGCACCCCCATCTTCCGCAGGGTCTGCATAACGGCCAATCCAACAACGAGACTCAGGCCTTCAAGCTGGCGCATTCCACCATCAATACGCAGAACAAGACTGTAATAAAGGTTTTCGGCAAACGGACTTACCCACTTGCGCCCTCTACGTCCGCGCCCGGCGACCTGCCGCTCGGCAAGCACCAAGAAGGGCGCCGATTGGCCTTGGCCAATCGCGCGCAATGCCTCTGCGTTGGTGGAGTCGATAGAATCAAAGACAGTTATTGGCCAGCCGACTTTCATTCCCGCCATTTTAAGAGGATCGAGCAGCATCAATGGAGCAGCCAACTGATAGCCACGGCCTCGAACTTTGTGGATAGATAGCCCAAGCTCAACCTCAAGATGCTGAAGCTGCTTCCACACCGCACTTCGGCTAATTCCCAAGGCTGCACCCAGGTCTTGACCAGAATGGAATCGCCCATCCTTCAGAAGATTCAACAACGTCAGCATGCAGGTCTCGCCTCACAATGAGGCCCGAATAATAGCCATGCCCCGGGCCGTTGCATAGAAATCAAGCAGGCGCATTTCCTGCGGGCAAAACAAAACCCCAACTGCTTTCGCAATTGGGGTTTCGGAATTTAATCTTGACGATGACCTACTCTCACATGGGGAAACCCCACACTACCATCGGCGATGCATCGTTTCACTGCT
>NZ_JACSZV010000031.1 GCF_014472415.1 Pseudomonas sp. N40(2020) | reverse complement strand
CGCTGCGATCTTTTGATCTTAAAAAACAAAATCAAAAGATCGCAGCGTGCCGCAGCTCCTACAGGGATATCGCGTGGTGTCGAAGTGACTGCGCACGCGGGATGCTGCAATAGCTTCTCAAGGTGCGTCGAAGCCAACTCAAATCATGCCGCTGCTTACGCAGCACCATCGGTGCCTTGGTTTTGCCAATGTGCCGGGCAAAGTCAGCCGCCAACGTTTCTTCTGTGCCAATCCCCTTGAGTTTTTTCACCAGCCTGCCGTCCTTGTAGAACAGCACCGTTGGCGTCCCCGTGACCAGCGGATGGCGCGGCGATTGGCTGGTATTGAGCATGTAGATATTGGCGCGATGCCGGTACGGCTCGGCGGTCTGGCGAAAGATCGGCCCGGCCCATTCGCAGGCGGGGCAATGTTCGTTGGCGAAATACAGGATTACCGGGCGCCAGGTATTCAGGGCTTTGCGGTAGGTGTCGGGCAGGTCTGGACGCTGTGTTGCAGGGCGCATATCAACCTCGTTGCACTGGTGATGTCGACTGGGTTGACGGTAATACTCCGCAAGGCGTTGATCTACTGTCAGAGTTGACAGGTGACAGCGCGAACCCGGTGTGCACTTTCAATAATGTTGCACCGAGATGTGGCCCCGCTACCCGCAATGTGTGGCCCGCGGTAGCGCACGGTTGAGGCACCCCGCTCAACACCGTCGTGTGCGACTCGCTTATCTCTTTGATTCCACGATCATTTCAATCCGTTACAGATTCCTCGCGTTTCCTGTGGCACACTTTCTGCTATCTATTCCGTAGTAACAAACCGAGTTCCGGTATAGCGGAATAAACAACATCCTGGAGTGCTTGCCATGCATCGCCGACCTTCTTTGTTCAAAGCGTGTGTTTTTGTTCTTGCGGCTTCGTCCGCTGCCATGGGTATGGCCCAGGCATCCGACAGCAAGCTCGACAGTGTTCTGGCCCGTGGGAAACTGATTGTGGGTACCGGCAGCACCAATGCGCCGTGGCACTTCCAAGGCGCGGATGGCAAGTTGCAGGGGTTTGATATCGACATCGCCAGGATGGTGGCCAAAGGTCTGTTCAACGATCCGAGCAAAGTCGAGTTCGTCGTTCAGTCGTCCGATGCACGGATTCCCAATCTGCTCACCGACAAGGTCGACATGAGCTGCCAGTTCATCACTGTGACCGCCAGCCGCGCCCAGCAAGTCGCCTTCACCCTGCCGTATTACCGCGAAGGCGTCGGTCTGTTGCTGCCGAACAACAGCAAGTACAAGGAAATCGAAGACCTGCAGGCTGCCGGCGACAGCGTCATTGTGGCCGTGCTGCAAAACGTCTATGCCGAGGAACTGGTGCACCAGGCACTGCCCAAGGCCAAGGTCGATCAGTACGACAGCGTCGATCTGATGTATCAGGCGGTGAACTCCGGTCGCGCCGATGCCGCCGCCACCGATCAGTCCTCGGTCAAATACCTGATGGTGCAGAACCCTGGCCGCTACCGCAGCCCGGCCTATGCCTGGAGCCCACAGACCTACGCCTGTGCGGTTAAACGCGGCGATCAGGACTGGTTGAACTTCGTCAACACCGCGCTGCATGAAGCCATGACCGGCGTTGAATTCCCGACTTACGCGGCGTCGTTCAAGCAATGGTTTGGTGTGGATCTGCCGTCCCCAGCCATCGGTTTTCCTGTCGAATTCAAATGATCCCGTGAGAGTGGGGCGTCGATAACGCGCCCCGCTCAAGGTACTGCTGACCATGAACTATCAGTTGAACTTTGCCGCCGTGTGGCGCGATTTCGACACCTTGCTGGCGGGGCTCGGTCTGGGCCTAGAACTGGCGCTGGTGTCGATCGCCATCGGTTGCGTGATCGGCCTGCTGATGGCGTTTGCCTTGCTGTCAAAGCATCGCGCCTTGCGGGTGTTGGCTTCGGTGTACGTCACGGTGGTCCGTAACACGCCGATTCTGGTGTTGATTCTGTTGATCTATTTTGCCTTGCCGAGCCTGGGCATCCGCCTGGACAAGATTCCGTCGTTCATCATCACCCTGTCGCTGTATGCCGGGGCGTACCTGACCGAAGTGTTCCGAGGTGGTTTGCTCAGCATCCCGAAAGGTCAGCGCGAAGCCGGGCTGGCGATCGGCCTGGGCGAGTGGCAAGTGAAAGCCTACGTTACCGTGCCGGTGATGCTGCGCAATGTACTGCCGGCGCTGTCGAACAACTTCATTTCGCTGTTCAAGGACACCTCGCTGGCCGCCGCAATTGCGGTGCCGGAGCTGACCTATTACGCGCGCAAGATCAACGTCGAGAGCTACCGGGTGATCGAAACCTGGCTGGTGACCACGGCGCTGTATGTCGCGGCCTGTTACCTCATTGCCATGCTGCTGCGGTATCTCGAGCAGCGTCTGGCGATCCGCCGATAGGAGGCTGCGATGTACGAATCCCCCAGTTGGTTGCATGAATTGTGGGTGGCGCGCGAGCCACTCTGGCAAGGCTTTCTGACCAGTGTGCAGGCCTCGGCGTTGGCGATTCTGTTCGGCACGATTCTCGGTGTGTTTGCCGGTCTGGTGTTGACCTACGGCAAGTTCTGGATGCGCGCACCGTTCCGCTTTTACGTCGACATTATTCGCGGCACCCCGGTGTTTGTGCTGGTCCTGGCCTGCTTCTACATGGCGCCGGCGCTTGGCTGGCAGATCAGCGCGTTTCAGGCCGGCGCGTTGGGGCTGACGCTGTTCTGTGGCTCTCACGTCGCCGAGATCGTGCGTGGTGCGTTGCAGGCGTTGCCTCGTGGGCAGATGGAAGCCAGCAAGGCCATCGGCCTGACGTTTTACCAATCCCTCGGTTATGTGCTGTTGCCCCAGGCACTGCGGCAGATCCTGCCGACCTGGGTCAACTCGTCCACCGAAATCGTCAAGGCATCGACCTTGCTTTCGGTGATCGGCGTCGCCGAATTGCTGCTCAGCACTCAACAGATCATCGCCCGGAACTTCATGACCCTGGAGTTCTATCTGTTCGCCGGTTTTCTGTTCTTCGTCATCAACTTCGGCATCGAATTACTCGGCCGGCACATTGAAAAGCGGGTGGCCTTGCCATGACTGAAGCTCAAGTTTCCAACGTTCAAAACGGCCAGCCACTGCTGGACATCCGTGGCCTGCACAAACAGTACGGCACGGTGGAGGTGCTTAAAGGCGTCGACCTGAGCATGCAACGCGGCAACGTCGTCACGCTGATCGGCTCCAGCGGTTCCGGCAAGACCACGCTGCTGCGCTGCGTGAACATGCTCGAAGAGTTCCAGGGCGGGCAGATCCTGCTTGAGGGCGAATCGATCGGCTATGACGAGGTCAACGGCAAACGCGTGCGCCATGGTGAAAAAGTCATCGCTCGCCATCGCGCCATGACCGGCATGGCGTTCCAGCAGTTCAATCTGTTCCCGCATCTGAGCGCGTTGCAGAACGTCACCCTGGGACTGCTCAAGGTGAAAAAGATGCACAAGGATGAAGCCGTGGTGCTGGCCGAAAAATGGCTGGAGCGGGTCGGCCTGCTGGAACGGCGCAATCACTTTCCCGGTCAGTTGTCCGGCGGTCAGCAACAGCGCGTGGCCATCGCCCGGGCGATTGCGATGAACCCGAGCCTGATGCTGTTCGACGAAGTCACTTCAGCCCTCGACCCGGAATTGGTCGGCGAAGTGCTCAACGTGATCAAGGGCCTGGCCGAAGACGGCATGACCATGTTGTTGGTGACCCACGAGATGCGTTTCGCCTTCGAGGTCTCGGACAAAATCGTTTTCATGAACCAAGGGCGGATCGAAGAGCAGGGGCCTCCCAAGGAGCTGTTCGAACGCCCGCAATCACCGCGTCTGGCTGAGTTTCTGAAAAGCACGCGGTTCTGAATTTTCACTTTTGTAATCAGGAGAAACACCCATGAGCATTACTCGTTACGGTACCGGCAGCACCGCCGCTGGTGGTCAGGCTCGTCCATTCGCCCGCGCCGTTGAAGCGGATGGCTGGCTGCACGTGTCCGGCCAGGTGCCGGCAGTGGATGGCGAGATTATTGTTGGCGGCATCGTCGAGCAGACGCACCAGACCATGAAGAACCTGATCGCGATTCTCGAAGAGGCCGGTTACGGCCTGGAAGACGTGGTGCGTGCCGGCGTGTGGCTGGATGATCCACGGGATTTCAGCAGTTTCAACAAAGTCTTCGGCGAGTACTTCAAACGGGAACACGCCCCGGCGCGGGCGTGTGTGCAAGCGAGCATGATGGTGGATTGCAAGGTCGAGATTGATTGCATCGCCTACAAGAAGAAGGCCTGAAATCTGTGCTGACTTCTTCGCGAGCAGGCTCGCTCCCACATTTGAAATGCAATCCCCTGTGGGAGCGAGCCTGCTCGCGAAAGCGGCCTACCAAGCGATGCAATACTCTCGGTAAACTCCCGGCGACTTTGAATGGGAACCACTGAAATGACCGAAGACACCATCAAACGCAGGGCCCGAGGTCTGGACCGGGCGTTCGATATCCTCGATTTCCTCAAGGAAGTCGGCCAGCCGCTGCGTCCGAATGACATCGCCAACGGCATTGGCAGCCCGAAATCCACGGTCTATGAACTGGTCGCCTCGTTGCTGGAGCGGCGAATCCTGGAACCGGTGGGCAAGGACGGTCACGTCTATCTCGGCCGGCAGCTGTACTTCCTCGGTCAGGCGCATTTGCGCCATTTTGACCTCAGCCGCGAAGCCGATCACGCCTTGCAGGAGATCGTCAGCCAGACTCGCGAAACCGCGCAGATGTGCCTGCTCAACGGGCGCAAATACACCGTGGCGCTGATGAAGGAGGGCGAGCGGCACTTCCGCATTTCCTCTGATATCGGCGAGAACGCGCCGATCCCATGGACCGCGTCCGGGCGCTTGCTGCTCGCGCACCTGAGCGATCAGCAAATCATCGACCTGATCGACGAAGACGACTACATCCTGCCCGACGGTGAACGCCTGCCGCTGGAGCGGTTTCTGGCGGAGATCCGTCAGGCCGGTATCGATGGATTTTTCTCCTTCGACAGTGTTGCCGACACCTTCACCCATTGCTTCGCGGCACCGGTCAAAGACCCTTCCGGCGTTGCAATCTGCACCCTGTGCATCGTCGCCCCACGGGCCGATGCGAAGAACAATTACAACGACTATCGCCGGGTTCTGATCGAGAGTGCCAACAGCCTCGCCCGGCGAATCAACGAATAACCGCGGCTGTCTGCGCCGCGAATGAATGCGAGGAGTTTGACCATGACGACTGCCATCAATACTGCTGTGGAAAAGGGCGATGCCGCCATCGGCGCGCACCTGGTACGAGACGTCAGCCTGCCGGCGCTGGTGCTGCACCGCGGGGCGCTGGAGCACAACATTCGCTGGATGCAGAAGTTCGTCAGCGACAGCGGCGCCGAACTCGCGCCCCATGGCAAGACCAGCATGACCCCGGCACTGTTCAAGCGTCAGCTTGACGCTGGCGCCTGGGGCATCACCCTCGCCAGCGCTACCCAGACCCGCGCGGCATATGCCCACGGCGTGCGTCGCGTGCTGATGGCCAACCAATTGGTCGGCACGCCGAACATGGCGCTGATTGCCGATCTGCTGGCCGATCCGTCGTTCGATTTCCATTGCATGGTCGATCATCCGGACAACGTTGCCGACCTCGGCGCCTACTTTGCTTCGCGCGGGGTGAAGCTCAACGTAATGATCGAGTACGGCGTGGTCGGTGGTCGTTGCGGTTGCCGCAGCGAGCAGGAAGTCATTGAGCTGGCCAAAGCGATTAACGCGCAACCTTCGTTGGCGCTTACCGGTATCGAAGGTTACGAAGGCGTGATTCACGGTGATCACGCGGTCAGCGGCATTCGCGCGTTCGCCGCGTCGCTGGTGCGTCTGGCGGTGCAATTGCAGAACAGCGGGGCGTTTGCCATTCCCAAGCCGATCATCACCGCTTCGGGATCGGCGTGGTATGACCTGATCGCCGAATCGTTCGAAGTGCAGAACGCTGGCGGCCGCTTCCTCAGTGTGTTGCGTCCGGGCAGCTACGTGGCACACGACCATGGCATCTACAAAGAAGCGCAGTGCAGCGTGCTCGATCGTCGTAGCGATTTGCATGAAGGCCTGCGGCCGGCGCTGGAAGTCTGGGCGCACGTACAGTCGATGCCGGAACCGGGGTTTGCGGTGATTGCCCTGGGCAAGCGTGATGTGGCGTTCGATGCCGGGCTGCCGGTGCCGCTGCTGCGTTACAAGGCAGGCGTGTTGCCGGCGGAGGGCGATGATGTCAGTGCATGCAAGGTGACAGCGGTGATGGATCAGCACGCGTTCATGACCGTGGCGCCGGGCGTTGAACTGCGCGTCGGCGACATCGTTTCCTTTGGGACTTCGCACCCGTGCCTGACCTTTGATAAGTGGCGCGTGGGGTTGCTGGTGGATGAGCAGTTGTCGGTGATCGAGAGCATGGAAACCTGTTTCTAAGACTCGAAACCGAGTAGTGATCATCGCTGGCTTGCCAGCGATGAGGCCAGACAAGACACCCGCGAATCAGCAGAGACACCACAATGACCACCCTCAGCCCCTTGGGCCCCAACGCCCCGCGCATCGCCCTGATCGGCGAATGCATGATCGAACTCCAGCAACGCGCCGACGGCAGCCTGCAGCAAAGCTTTGGCGGCGACACGCTCAACACTGCCGTCTACCTGTCTCGCGCCTTGGGCGACAAGGCTCAGGTCGATTACGTCACGGCGCTGGGCGATGACAGTTTCAGCGACGCCATGTGCCAGATCTGGACAAGCGAAGGCATTGGCCTTGACCTCGTGCAGCGCCTGCCCGGTCGCTTGCCGGGCTTGTATTGCATCCAGACTGACGCCAACGGCGAACGGCGCTTTCTCTACTGGCGCAACGAAGCGGCTGTGCGCGATTGCTTCACCACCCCGGCCGCCGAGCCGATTCTGGCCGCGTTGCCGGATTACGACGTGCTGTACTTCAGCGGCATCACCCTGGCCGTGCTCGGTGCGCAGGGCCGCGAAAGATTGATTCAGGTGTTGATCGAAGCGCGTCAGCGGGATGCACGGATTGTCTTCGACAATAACTACCGACCACGTTTGTGGGCGTCACTGGCAGACGCGCGGGCGGCCTATCGCAGCGTGTTGCCGCACATCGATCTGGCGTTGCTGACAGTGGATGACGAGCAGGCGCTGTTTGGTTTTGCCGATTGCGATGCGGTGTTCGACGCTTACGCGCAGATCGGCACGCCGGAAGTGGTGCTCAAGCGCGGTGCCGAGGCATGCCTGATTCGCTGTGACGGTGAAGCGTTTGAAGTGCCGGCGCAGAAGGTCGAGAAGGTCGTGGACACCACGGCGGCGGGGGATTCTTTCAGTGCGGCGTATCTGGCCAGTCGTCTGACTGGCGGCAGCCCGGCTGAGGCGGCCGAAGCGGGGCATAGGTTGGCAAGCCGGGTGATTCAAGTGCCGGGAGCACTGATCCCCAACGATTGAAATACAACCCCTGTAGGAGCTGCCGAAGGCTGCGATCTCTTGATCTCGATTGTAAAAAACAGGATCAAAAGATCGCAGCCTTCGGCAGCTCCTACCGGTGGGGGGAGCAGTGGTCAATCGCGATAGAAAACCTGCACCAGGTGATAACCGAACTTGCTCTTGATCGGCCCATGCACCGTACGCAGCGGCTTCTTGAAAATCACCGCATCAATCGCCCCCACCATCTGCCCCGGTCGCACTTCACCCAGATCACCGCCGCGTTTGCCGGACGGGCAGGTGGAAAATTTCTTGGCCAACACATCAAACGCTTCGCCCTTGGCGATGCGTTGTTTGAGCTGTTCGGCCTCTTCGGCGGTTTTCACCAGAATGTGGCGGGCTTGGGCTTTCATCTTGCGATACCTGATAACGGGGTGAAGGCGGGGCGCGGATTATGCCTCAACTCAAGAGGTTTGGCTGATCATCGCGCGGATCTTGCTGGCCAATAGCTCGATGGAAAAAGGTTTCGCCACCATGTCCATGCCGTCCTCGAGAAAGCCCTGGCGTTCGGCGGCTTTCTGCGCATAACCGGTCATGAACAATACTTTGAGGCCCGGGCGATGCTGACGGGCGATTTCCGCGAGTTGGCGACCATTCATGCCCGGCAGGCCGACGTCGGTAACCAGCAGGTCCACCCGTAGATCGGATTCGAGCAACGGCAGGGCCACCCGGGCGTCCTCGGCTTCGTGCGCCTGATAGCCCAACTCCTTGAGCAGATCGAGCACCAGCATGCGCACCGCCGGGTCGTCTTCGACCACCACCACGGATTCACCGGTGGCCGTGGCCGGTTGCGGTTCGGTGGGCTCGACTGGCAGACGTTCCGCTTCCAGGCCAACCATTCTCGGCAAGTACAGACGCACGCAGGTGCCTTGGCCGGGCAAGCTGTCGAGGCTGACATGCCCACCCGATTGCTGGGCAAAACCGTAAATCATCGACAGGCCGAGCCCGGTGCCCTGGCCGATCGGTTTGGTGGTGAAGAAGGGATCGAATGCCTTGGCCCTGACCGATGGCGTCATTCCCGTGCCGTTATCGCTGACCGCCAGCATCAGGTAATCGCCGGCCTTGACCGGTTCGAGGGTGGTGATGTCGCTGCCGTCGAGGAAGACGTTTGCCGTTTCGATCAGCAAGTCACCGCCCTCAGGCATGGCATCGCGGGCGTTGATCACCAGATTCAACAGGGCGTTTTCCAATTGACTGATGTCAGTGCTCACCGGCCACAAGTCGTCGGCCAACTTTAACTTGAGGTCGATTGGATCGCCCTTGGTGCGGCGGATCAGGTCTTCCAGCGAGTGAATGAGTTCGTTGACGTTCAGTTGCTTGCGATCCAGCGATTGCCGCCGCGAGAACGCCAGCAACCGGTGAGTCAAGGCGGCTGCACGGTTCGCCGAGGCGACGGCGGCTTCGGTAAAGCGGCCGATCTCGCTGGCGCGACCGTTGGCGATGTAGCGCTGCATCAGGTCGAGGCTGCCGATGATCCCGGTGAGCATGTTGTTGAAGTCGTGGGCAATGCCGCCGGTAAGCTGACCGACCGCCTCCATCTTCTGCGCATGGCGCAACGCATCTTCAGCGCGCTCGCGTTCGAACATCTCGTTCTGCAAACGCTGATTGGCCTGGGCCAATTGCTCGGTGCGGGCGCTGACACGCTCTTCAAGGGTTTCATTGAGGTTACGCAGGGCTTCTTCGGTTTTCTTGCGCTCGGATTCGTCGATCACAAAGATGTAGAAACCGTTGACCGAACCGTCCGCACCGTGGCGCGGCAGGTAATTCATCAGGGCATGGCGGCTGCTGCCGTCGCGGTGGGGCGTGTACAGGCTGAACGAACAGGATCGACCGGCGAGTGCTTCGGCGATATACGGCGCGCGCAGGAAGTACGCTTCCTCACCGATCACTTCGCGAATGGTTCGGCCGCACAGCTCTTGGGGTGTGAGGCCGTACCAGTCCAGATAAGCCGCATTATTGAGGCGAAAGCGTTCTTCGTGGTCGACATAACTGATCAGGATCGGCATGGCGTTGATGATTAACTGCAACTCAGTCTGGCTCTGGCGCAACGCTTGTTCGGTGTGTTTGCGCTCGGTCAAGTCCAGCGCCGCACCGAGAAAACGAACCGGCCGGCCATGGTGATCCTTGTAGCAGCGGCCGCGGGCAAACACCCAGCGCTGCTCGCCGCCGGGCAGCAACAAACGGTACTCCTCGGCATATTCGGTGCCGTGGGTGATGCAATGTTTGATGCTGCGAGCGACCAGCGCACGGTCTTCAGGATGGACACCGTGCAGGTAATCACTGATGGGCAATTGCGCGGCGCGAGACGGATCAATGCCGTGCAATTGGGCGAAGTGGGCGTCGGCAATGAAGCGGTCTTCGCCGATATCCCAGTCCCAGGTACCGACCGCATCTGTCGCGGCGAGGGCCAGTTGCAAGCGCTGTTCTGTTTCGCGCTGAGCCTTAAGGCTGTCGTCGGAGCGCTGCTGCAACTCCAGGGCGATACGTCGGCGCTCATTGGTTTCGATCGCCGTAACCAGAATTCCGGCGACCTGCGCGTTTTCATCGCGGATCGGGCTATAGGTCAGATCCAGCCAAAAGTCAGTGTCTTTACCGTCGCGCTGCAGGGTGAAGCGCCGTTCACTGTAGGTGCGCACCTGGCCTTGTAGGACGGCGCTGTAAATCGGGTCAGTGAAGTCTCGAAGTTCCGGCCATATAAGGTGCGCAGGCTGTCCGAAAGCGTGGGGATGTTTGTTGCCGGCGAGCAGGGCGAAGCCGTTGTTATAAATTTGCGTGAGTTGCGGCCCCCACAACAACAGCATCGGCATCGGCGAGTGAATCACGATATCCACCGCGGTACGCAGGCTCTGCGGCCAGGTTCCTGCCGCGCCCAGTGGACTGCGGCTCCAGTCGGTGCGGGCAATCAGTGCCTGCGCGTCGTCGTTGGTCGGTGCAGCGTTCATCACATCAATCCTGAGCGTCGGTCGGTGAGACGGCGTCTATCATTGTTGCAGGCTATAGACGCTGTATGGCTCGTCGCGTCACGACGGCGGCCAATTCTGCTCATTGAATGCTTCGCGGGTGCTTTTTGCCATGGAAATCGATGCACTGTTATCTCGTTTGTCCAACTTACAGGGTTCTGACCTGTTCCTGTCTACCGCCGCGCCGCCCAGTGTAAGAGTAGACGGTGTACTGACGGCATTAAGCGACGAACCCTTCAAATCCGGTGAAATTGCCGCCATGGCGACCTCACTGATGGACGCCGAGCAGCGCCGAGAGTTCGATCGGGATCTGGAAATGAATCTGGCGATCTCCCGAGCCGGGATTGGCCGCTTTCGGGTCAATATCTTCAAGCAACGCAACGATGTGTCGATCGTCATTCGCAATGTAAAACTCGACATTCCGCGTTTCGAAGACTTGAAACTGCCGCCGGTACTCCTCGAAACCGTGATGCTCAAACAAGGCTTGATCCTGTTTGTCGGCGCCACCGACTCGGGCAAGTCGACCTCGCTGGCAGCCTTGATCGATCACCGCAACCGCCACAGCACCGGGCACATCATCACCATCGAAGACCCGATCGAGTACATCCATCGACACAGGCTGTCGATCATCAATCAGCGTGAAGTCGGTGTCGACACGCGCAGCTTTCATGTAGCGCTGAAAAACACCCTGCGCCAGGCGCCGGACGTCGTGCTGATCGGAGAAATCCGTGACCGCGAAACCATGGAACACGCCTTGGCATTTGCCGAAACCGGGCATCTGGTGCTTTCCACGTTGCACGCCAACAACGCCAACCAGGCGCTGGATCGGATTATCAATATGTTTGCCGAAGAGCGTCGGCCGCAGCTGTTGCATACGCTGGGTAACAATCTGCAAGCATTTATCTCGCAGCGGCTAGTACGCACCGTGGATGGGCAACGAAGGGCGGCAGTCGAGGTAATGCTGGGTACGCCCACTATCGCCGATCTGATTCGGCGTGGTGACTTTGAAGAACTCAAGCCGATGATGGAAAAGTTTAACGAGTTAGGCATGCAGACGTTTGATGCGGCGCTGTTCGCTTTGGTATCGGAAGGTGCAATTACCGAAGAAGAAGCGTTAAAGGCTGCCGACTCGGCGACTAATCTGAAGTTGCGCATCAAGTTTGCCGGAAGTGCACCGGATGCAGGCAATTTAACCTCGGGAGAATGGGGTTTGATGGATTGAAAGTTACTCTGCCAGAGGGTTGTAAGTGCGCCATTGGTAATAAGGGTTAATATATTTTGAGTGGAATGTTTTTATATCAATAAGTAGAACGTCATCGAGCTGAAATGGTCAGCTATTAACGTGATGAGGTTCTGCAGTGAGTGCTGTAAAGAAAAGCAAGTTATTCCGCTCGTCAAACATGAGTCTTGCGGAGTGGAAGCGCATGGCCGAAGCCGATGCGATAGAGCGTCAGCAGGTTTTAGTTCAACTCGAGCAAGTACTGGGTAAGTTGGCTGATGGCGACGTGATCAATTGGTATGCGCAGGAAGTTGAGCTTCAGGAGGGATCGTCGCTTTACCAGATGTATTACCCTGGTCAGGTTCTGCTTAACCGGTTGCTCGAAACCAGCGCGGTCAACAGTGCGCTGGTCCAGGAACGGGCTACCAACCATGACGGCCTTGTTCGTGTCACACCTGACGGCAAGATGGAAGTCTATTCCGGCAATGGCTGGTTGGATTTGGTCGCGGCTGGCTATTTCCAACAAAGTGAAATAACACTTTCTACAATACAGTTAATTGCCGATCTCGCGCGGGGGGCGGGAGGCTATATCTGGCCGGACTTCGATGTCACACTCGACCAATGGATGGGATTTCATGAGGTGGATTTACCTGAAAAAAAATCGAAGGTCAGAAATCTGATTGAGTTGTTCAAGTTTGATCCTCACGTCAATGAGCCGGTGAACTATTGGGAGTACTTTCACGCAGAAGATCAGACTTTCGTCGCACTTTCTGCGGACCAGTTGTCGGCGATTCGTGCAGCGACAGCCAAACTAATACCACAAAAAAAACTGCTGAATGGCCTGCACAACCTCACCGGTCGTATGGCGATATCGCATGAAAACGCGGCCCAGCGAATCAACGAATTTGTCAGCTACTCGGTCTCTCTGATTCTCGCCAGGAGTTATGTGGAAGAACTGGATTGGTTTGGCGTCAATGAAGGGCAGATTGTCTCGGAAAATACGCTCCGGCAATTACTGGTCACGGCCCTGTTACTCGAGTTGGATCCGTCGTTACTGCACACCAACCAGCGGAGAAAGATCGCTGGGTTTGATCTGTATGCACCGAGTAATGTTGAGCGTCACGCATTTACCGTACGCGAGGAATTTACCGCTTTTCTGCGGGCCAAAGGGTGGGTTGATCCTGATCTGGCGCCCCTGATAGCGCACATGCTGTTGTCGCGTACCGCACCGGAGTTTCTGGTCAGGGAAATTCCGTCGTCAATTACTCTCGGGTCAATTGCCTGGATCATTTTCTGTCGTGCCGTCGTGCTTGTGGATGCCGCAAAAGCAGGCGCATCGCGAGTCCTGACCTATGCACAGATCATGGCTTATGCCGACCTGGAGCCAATCAGTGATGCACAGAAACATTTGCGGGATCTGGCCTTGATTGACCCGATCGTCAACTGGGCGCTGATTAACCAGGTTATAACGCCAACTGAATTCGAGCAGTCGGAGGAAGCCGCTACCCGACGTGCGATTGAGGCATTTGAGCAGCACTCGGAAAAATTTGCCCAGATAGCCCGGGCATTTTCGACAGCGTTACCGAGCAGGTCAGGCATCGCCCGCGCAGCATTGAAAGTCGCGGCACCGGGCTGCGACACACTGGATGAAAAAGCACTCTCGGAAAAAGGCGGGCAGCAGGTCATGTCCATGGTCGATCTGCACCAATCGGGTGATCTCGTCTCCGGAAAGTGGGACAGACGTACCGTCCGCCTGGTCACTAACGGCGTACCTCTGCCGTCCATCAATTACAACCCATCGGGCATCAGTCTCTACACGCGATATCCACTGCTGCTGAAGCTCAGCTCCTGTGACGAGGAGATGGATCGTCAGTTGGTGGTACATCTGAAGGATCTCAACAGTGCCATGTTGTCGACCGTGAAACTGGCATTGGCGCAGATGCCCGAGGCGGATTTGCGAGCATTCATGAATGCCCGGATCAACTTCTTGACGGTGCGCGAGTCAGCGATCTATACCACTTCACGTCGCGCTGGCGGACCTGTCGGTATTGATTTTCCAAGAGAAACGCAACAAAGCAGAGATGCTGCAACCGGACGTTTTGGCCTGGTGATGTGTGCGTCGTACAACAATGCATTCGTCTGCTACGAGCTGTTCACATCCCGTGGAGAATTCCGCAAGAACGACGCCCTGGGAGCGTTGATCATTCGGGAGCGAAAACTCGAACAACGTTCAAGAATGAGCCGTCCGGCAGATTTGACCACCCATCTGACGCTGACTTATCCGCAAAACCTGCCGATCAATGTGAAATGTTTTACCCATGCTGTTGCACAGGACCCCTCGGTCAAAAGCAGCATGGCGATCATTGATAACTTCGGCGTGCTGCCGGAACCTGCTAATTCCGCAAATCCGATGCACGGCTTTTATCAACGGTTCAACGATCCGAATGTTGCCCGTATCGCCGAATTTGTCGTCAATCATCGACCGTTTTTGAATGCCCAGGAACTCAGAGAGCTGGTTCGCATACCGACGCCTCTTGAACTCTCCCGAGAGGACGGCGAGCGACTGCTCACCTATTTCATCGACTTGGTGGTGCCTTTCAAGAAATGCATTGAGGACATTGCATCCGGTGAGCATGACAAGGTCGTAGATGGGGTCTACGGCTGTTTGATGGACGGCATTGGGCTGGTGGGAACGGTGGCGGGAGCCAGTTCGAAAGTGTTGAGTATTTCCGCAAAAGCCATTTCCACAACCTCAAAAGCTGCGCGTTTCACCAGGTTGGCCTTCACCTCGGCAATTTCTCTGGTCAATCCTCTGGATGGCGTGCCATCGGGCCTGCAAGCCGGTGGGAAACTCGTGCACAAGGGCCTGCTGCGGTTCAATAAAAGTACTCACGAAATCATCGCCAAGGCTAACAAACAGCTGCACACACTCAGTGGTCGCCGACAATCCTATGATTTGATCGATAGCGCTGGCAGCGCCCAGTTAGGTCTTGGCAGCTGGCGCCCACGCGGCGCCGCGAGCGACGCCGTTGCCGTTCTGGCCGCGCGCCGCGACAACAAATGGTATGTCTTGAATCGTCGCGGCGACCTGTGGGGCAAACCGCTGAATGGGTTTTCGTATAACGCTCCTCTGCATTTACGCTACTCGCCCAGAACCTTGCCAGAAAGCTATACGCGAAAGTTCATCGAACAGAGTCTGCCCCGCGCCCGAGCGAAAATCGAAAACGCCATTGGGGCCATGAGCCGACATGACTTCAAGCGCGATTGCAGTCTGGTGATGAAGACATTATTCGGCGATACCTCATCGGTTGCCACTGAACGTCTGGTTAACTATTTGCGCTTGATCCGCTTCGATTTTGCGGGCTTTTCCCTGAGCAACATTGCGCTCGATGCATTTAAAGAACACAACACTATCGCGGCATTTGACGTGGACAGTTACAAGCGCTGGAAAAGCGCTGGAGCCAGCAACGGCACTGATATTGCGTTTGTTGAAATCTACACAAAAAACCTCAACGAACATTTCGTCAGTCTTGGCTTCAACCATGATGTGGTGGCCGATGACCTGATTCATGAGCTGTTTCATGCCAGCGCGCAATTCGACGATGTCGGCTATGCCACCGACGCAGAGGGCGGTAGCGAAAACGGGCAGCGACTCGATGTGGCGCCGTTGCTGAATATTGCATCGGGTTGCCTGCCCGTGTCGGATCAGAGCACGGCCTGTCATGAGCCTTCCAGGTCTTTTGCAAATGCCGATTCCCTGGCTGTGGCGACGTCGTTGCTAAGTCAGCTTTGCACGGACAAAGCCACATTTGATCGCAACATGGCGATCATCAGCGGTGCACTCGGCGTCAGTTATGGCAAGGCCATTGTCGAGCCTGTCCTCATCACGTTGAACAAGCTGGTGTGATGGTGCCGACCTTCGGTTGAATCATTTCCACCGACCGATCAAACCATCAGCTCCGGCCGATCCCGAAACTGCTCCAGCGCTTCGGGATTGGCCAGCGCATCGGTGTTTTTCACCGGCTCTGCGTGCACCACATTTCTCACGGCCAGTTCCACGACCTTGCCGCTGATGGTGCGCGGAATGTCTGTGACCTCAACAATCTTCGCCGGTACATGCCTTGGGGTGGTATTGGCGCGGATCACCTGGCGGATTCGCTGCTCCAGTGCTTCATCCAGTTCGACGCCCTCGCGCAATTTCACAAACAGCACCACCCGCACATCATCCTGCCATTGCTGACCGATGGCCACGCTGTCCAGCACCTGCGAAATTTTCTCGACCTGGCGATAGATTTCCGCCGTACCGATGCGCACGCCGCCGGGATTGAGCACGGCGTCGGAGCGACCGTGAATCATCATCGCGCCATGGGGCAACTGTTCGGCGTAATCGCCCTGTGCCCAGACACCGGGGAACAGGTTGAAATAGGATTTACGTAATTTTTCCCCATCGACATCGTTCCACAACCCGATCGGCATCGCCGGAAAGTGCCGGGTGCAGACCAATTCACCTTTTTCGCCGATCACGGGTTGCCCGGCGTCATTCCACACTTCAACTGCCATGCCCAGGCTCTTGCCCATGATTTCCCCGCGCCGCACTGGCGTCATCGGGTTGCCATTGACGAAGCAGGAAACGATATCGGTACCGCCGGACATCGAAGCCAGGCACACGTCAGGTTTGAAGTCGCGGTACACAAAGTCATAACTCTGCGGCGACAACGCGGAGCCGGTGCAAAGCAGGGTTCTCAGGCTGCTGAGGTCATGGCTCTCGCGCGGTCTGAGCCCGTTGCTTTCCAGCGTCGAGAGGTATTTGGGGCTGGTGCCGAAGACGCTGACACGTTCGTCTTCGAGGAGATCCAGTAAACGCTCCGGGCCAGGGTGAAACGGCGAACCGTCGTACAGCACCACGGCACTGCCAACCGCGAGTGCTGACACCAGCCAGTTCCACATCATCCAGCCGCAGGTGGTGTAGTAAAACAAGCGATCGCCTGGGCCGAGATCGACGTGCAGGCCATGTTCCTTGACGTGTTGCAGCAGTACGCCGCCGGTGCTGTGCACGATGCATTTCGGCACGCCAGTGGTGCCACTGGAATACAGCACGTACAGCGGATGAGCGAAAGGTACCGGGACGAAGCGCGGTTCATCGCCGGGCTGATAAAAGTCGTCCCACAGGGTGACATTGGCTTGCGTGCGATAGTCTTCGATGCGCGCTTGCGCACGCGCATAGGGAACGATGAGCAACTGTTGCAGCGATGGCAGTTGCGCAAGGATTTCATTGAGCTTCGTCGTCTGGTCTATCTCTTTGCCGGCATAGCGGTAACCGGCGCAGGTGATCAGGACTTTCGGTTCGATCTGACCAAAACGATCAATCACGCCGTGGGTGCCGAAATCCGGCGAAGAGCACGACCAGATTGCCCCGAGGCTGGTGGTTGCGAGCATCGCCACCAGCGTCTGCCAGGTGTTGGGCATACACGCCGCCACCCGGTCGCCGAGACCCACGCCCACGGCTTGCAGACTGGCCTGCAAACCGGCGACTTGGTGAGCCAGTTCGGCCCAGCTCAATTGCTCGCGCTGACCGTTCTCGGCCAGGCTTACCACCGCCACGGCGTCATCACGGCGCCGCAATAAATGTTCGGCAAAGTTCAGGGTGGCGCCGGGAAACCATTCGGCGCTGGGCATGTATTCACCTTCGCGTAACACGGCGTCTGGCTGGGTATGGAAGCGAATGTCGAAGAAGTCGACGATGGCTTGCCAGAACGCTTCACGCTCTTCGATGCTCCATTGGTGCAGGGCAGGGTAGCCTTCCAGATTGAGCGAATGGCGCTGATTGACGAAGCGTCGGAATGTATCCATGCGCGACTTGGCGATGCGGTTGGCGTCGGGCTGCCAGAGGATGTCGGACATTTGTTTGCCTCTTGTTTTCCTGAAGGTGTCGCGGCTTATTGCGCCAACCAACCACCGTCAATATTCCACGCCGCACCACGCACCTGGCTGCCTGCTTCGCTGCACAGAAACAACACCAGTTCCCCCAGATGCTGCGGCGTAACGAACTCCAGCGATGGCTGTTTCTCGGCCAGCAAATCATGCTGCGCCTGCTGCGGATCGACGCCCTTGGCGGCGCGATCATCGATCTGCTTCTGCACCAGCGGCGTCAGTACCCAGCCCGGGCAAATCGCATTGCAGGTGACGTTGCTGGTCGCGGTTTCCAGACCGACCACTTTGGTCAGGCCGATCACCCCGTGTTTGGCAGCAACGTAAGCCGCTTTGCCTGTGGAACCGACCTGGCCGTGTACGGAGGCGATATTGATGATCCGCCCCCAGCCTTTGGCGCGCATGCCCGGCAAGCTCAGGCGGGTGCTGTGAAACACCGAAGAGAGGTTGATGGCGATGATCGAATCCCAGCGTTCAATCGGAAACTCTTCCACGGCGGCGACATGCTGGATGCCGGCGTTGTTGATGAGAATGTCCACGCCACCGAACTCGCGTTCGGCGTAGGCGATCATTTCGGCAATCTGCGCCGGGTCGCTGACGTCCGCCGGATGATGGCCGACCTTGCCGCCGAACTGCGCCACTTCGGCAATCACTTTGGACGCATCGCCAAAGCCATTGAGAACAACATTGGCTCCAGCCTTGGCCAGTACGAGCGCAATGCCCAGGCCAATGCCGCTGGTGGAGCCGGTTACCAGTGCGGTCTTGCCAGTAAGAGTCGTCATGAATGCCTCACACAATGCCAGTGGCGTAGAAAGTGCCGATCACCACGAAAACCGCCAGGGTCTTGATCAGCGTAATACAGAAAATGTCTTTATAGGCTTCACGATGGGTCAGGCCGGTGACTGCCAGCAGGGTGATGACCGCGCCGTTGTGCGGCAGGGTGTCCATGCCGCCGCTGGCCATCGCAGCCACGCGGTGCAACACCTCCAGCGGAATGTTCGCCGCATTGGCGGCGCTGATGAACTGCTCGGACATTGCCGCCAGCGCAATGCTCATGCCCCCCGAAGCCGAGCCGGTAATACCCGCGAGCAAGGTCACGGTGATCGCTTCGTTGACCAGTGGATTGGGGATTTGCTTGAGCCAGTCGGCCAGCACCAGAAAGCCCGGCAGCGAGGCGATCACTGCGCCGAAACCATATTCGGAAGCGGTGTTCATGGCCGCCAGCAACGCACCGCTGACCGCACTTTTGCTGCCCTCGGCCAGTTTGCTGCGAATCGCCTGAAAGCCGAACGCCAATACCATCAGAATCCCGACCAGCAATGCGGCTTGAACGGCCCAGATCGCCGTCAGTTTGGCGATTTCAGTGGTCACCGGTGTGGCCATGCCTGGCAGCGCCAAGCTGTGGGTCTTGCCGTACCACTGCGGAATCCAGTGGGTGAACAGCAGGTTCATGATGCCCACCGCCAACAACGGCGAGAGCGCAAGCCAAGGGTTCGGCAGCGTCAGGTCCTCGGCGGTTTCCGGCTCGTTGCGCAGTTCGGTGCCATAACCTTCACCGGCGCGTTGAGCCTTGTTGCGTTGACGTTGCAGAAACAGCATGCCGGCGCAGAACACGAAAATCGTGCCGATCACACCCAGCCACGGCGCTGCCCAAGCGGTGGTGTTGAAGAACGTGCTGGGGATGATGTTCTGGATTTGTGGCGTCCCGGGCAGGGCGTCCATGGTGAACGAAAACGCGCCGAGGGCGATGGTGGCCGGGATCAGACGTTTGGGGATGTTGCTCTGGCGAAACATCTCCGCCGCAAACGGGTAAACCGCGAACACCACCACGAACAGCGAAACGCCACCGTAGGTGAGGAGGGCGCAGACCAGCACGATCACTAGCATGGCCTGCTTTGTGCCTAACAGACGAATGGCCGCTGCAACGATCGAACGCGAGAAACCCGACAGTTCGATCAACTTGCCGAACACGGCACCGAGCAGGAACACGGGGAAATACAGCTTGATGAAACCGACCATTTTCTCCATGAACACCCCTGTGAAAGCTGGGGCAACGGCGGACGGGTCAGTCAGCAGGACAGCGCCGAGCGCGGCGATGGGTGCGAAGAGGATAACGCTGTAGCCACGATACGCAGCGACCATCAACAGCGCCAGGGCTGCCAAGGCAATGATCACACTCATGGTGTGTCTCTCCAGAATTGTTATTTTTGTGGTTGAAACGGGTGTAAGAAGGGGCAAAGCGAGATGTGTGCCAAGTTGTTAACGTGTTGAAATTTAAGGAAATTATTCTCTGTTTTAAATATGTGGATAGAGTTTTGTCTCAATCGGGAGATTGCGTCGGCCAAAAAAGATCGCAGCCTCCGGCAACTCCTACAATTTGAAGCCTATCCACCCTGTAGGAGCTGCCGTAGGCTGCGATCTTTTGATCTTTAAGGTCTTATCCAGAAATAGAGATAAGTATCTCTTTATTGAGACTAGACGATCCCCAGCGCCACCATTTTCTTGTACAGCGTCGACCGCCCCAGCCCCAGCCGAGCCGCCGCCTCTGGAACCTTACCCCCGCATTGCGCAAGGGCAGACTGAATCAACTGCCGATCAAACCGCTCCCGCGCCTCAGCGAATGTCTCCTCGGCCAACGATTCAATCATCGGTGCCGAAGCACGTTCCACCGGCGTAAACGTAACGATGGCCGCGCGAATGTCGTTCTCGGTGAGCATCAGGTCATCACTCAGCAGCGCTGCGCGTTCCAGCACGTTGCGCAGCTCTCGAATATTGCCCGGCCAGGCATGCTGCCCAAGCAACGTCAACGCTTCACGGTTCAGCTCATGTTGACTGCGCAGCTCTTCCAGAATGGCTTCGCTGAGTGCCGGCAGATCGTCGAGCCTTTCACGCAGCGGCGGTACATTGATCGGCAACACGTTGAGCCGGTAATAAAGGTCCGCGCGGAATTCGCCGCGTTTGATCGCCGCTTGCAGATCCGTCGACGTGGCGGCAATCACCCGCACATCACTTTGGATCACGTCGTTCGAACCCACTGGCTCGAACTCCTTCTCCTGCAGCACGCGCAGCAATTTGCTTTGCAGCGGCAGCGGCATGTCGCCGATTTCGTCAAGGAACAGCGTGCCGCCCTGAGCGATTTGCAGTTTGCCGGTACGGCCCTTGCGGTCGGCTCCGGTGAACGCGCCTGGGGCGGTGCCGAAAAACTCCGCTTCCAGCAGCGCCTCGGGAATCGCCGCGCTGTTGATGCTGACGAAGGCTTTGTGCGCTCGGGGCGAGGCACTGTGGATGGCCTGTGCCAGCAATTCCTTGCCGGTACCGGTTTCACCCAGCAGCAACACAGGAGACTCGGCACTCGCACTGCGCCGCGCACGGCGTTTGACGTCGAGGCTGGCGGCACTGGTGCCGATGAAATGGGCGAAGTTGTATTTGGTCTGCCGCGCGCGCAGCAAGGAGCGGGTCGAGGCCAGCTCTTCCTGCATGCTCAGGTAACGCTTGAGCATCGGCGACAGGGTACGCAACTCATCGAACAGGGCGAAGCCGATGGCGCCAATGACCGTGCCCGCGTCGTCGTGGATCGGCAGGCGCATCACCACCAGCGGTTCTTTTGGGGTGTCCTGCATGTCCAGCAAAATCGGTCGACCGGTGCGCACCACTTCTCGCAGCAGACTTCCGGGGATCACCCTTTCACAGGGCTTGCCGATGGCGCCTGCGGCGGATTCCAGGCCGAAACGCCGGGCGTATCGCTCGTTCATCCAGACGATGTTGGCGTCACGATCGACAATCACCGTGCCTTCGCTCGACTGCTCGATGATCTCGAACAGCGAACGGATCGCCAGAGTGCGAACCCTTTGGTAGTCCTTGAGGCTTTCGGTGGTGTTCATGAAGGCTGGTCCGAGGTTTGTGTTGTCAGTGCCGACGCCATCGCGGGCTCGCCAGCGATGGCCACGACCGGGTTTCAAATCGAGCGCCGATTATGCCTACCCCGGATGCGCCGCCGCCAACAGCTCTTTGGTGTAAGGATGCTGCGGCGAATCAAACACCTCGTGACTGGCGCCACGCTCGACCACTTTACCGTCCTTGATCACGATCATGTCGTGGGCCAAAGCGCGGACCACCGCCAGGTCGTGGCTGATAAACAGATAGGTCAGACCGTGTTTCTCCTGAAGCTGACGGAGCAGGGCGACCACTTGTTTCTGCACCGTGCGATCCAGTGCCGACGTCGGTTCATCCAGCAGGATCAGCGCCGGTTTCAGTACCAATGCCCGGGCGATGGCGATGCGCTGACGTTGACCGCCGGAAAACTCGTGAGGGTATCGATGACGACTTTCAGGATCGAGACCGACTTCCTTGAGTACACGGATCACTTGCTCATCGCATTCGCCAGCGGTGGATTCGCAATGCACTTCCAGGCCTTCGCTGATGATCTGTGCTACCGACATACGCGGGCTGAGGCTGCCGAACGGATCCTGAAACACCACTTGCATCTGCCGGCGCCAGGGTCGCAACTGCTTCTGATTGAGGCCGTCGAGCGCTTCGCCCTGGAAGCGGATACTGCCTTCGGAGTCGAGCAAACGAAGAATCGCCTGACCGAGTGTCGACTTGCCCGAACCGGACTCCCCGACGATGCCCAACGTCTTGCCGCGCTGAATGTTCAGGCTAATGCCGTCGACCGCGCGCAGGTATTGTTTGCGCTGAAACAGGCCGCCACCGACGGCAAATTCGACCCGCAGGTTATCGACTTCCAACACGTTCTCACGCTCGTCCCTCGGCAGTGCTTCGCCTTCCGGTTCGGCATTGAGCAGGACGCAGCTGTAAGGATGTTTCGGCTCGGTAAACAGGGTTTCGCACGGTGCCTGTTCGACGATTTCTCCGGCCTTCATCACGCACACGCGTTGAGCGATGCTACGCACGAGGTTGAGGTCGTGGCTGATTAGCAGTAGCGACATGCCCAAACGCTGTTGCAGGGATTTGAGCAGCAACAGGATCTTGCGTTGCACGGTGACGTCGAGCGCTGTAGTTGGCTCGTCGGCAATCAACAATTCCGGCTCGCAGGCCAGGGCCATGGCGATCATTACCCGCTGGCGTTGTCCGCCGGACAGTTGATGAGGGTAAGCCTTGAGCCGTTCCTTGGGTTTCTGGATGCCCACTAGTCCGAGCAGTTCGAGAATGCGTGCTTGCGCCGCTTTGCCACCGAGGCCGCGATGCAGCAGCAGGGTTTCGCCGATCTGTTTTTCGATGGTGTGCAGCGGATTGAGCGAGGTCATCGGCTCCTGAAAGATCATGGCGATACGGTTGCCACGCAGTTCGCGCAGGACCTTGGGGTCTGCCCCCACCAGTTCCTGCCCGCGATAGCGAATGCTGCCGGTGGTTTGCGCTTCACTGTCAGGCAGTAATTGCAGGATTGAATGAGCAGTCACCGATTTGCCCGAGCCCGACTCGCCGACCAGCGCCAGGCACTCGCCAGGGCGGATGTCCAGGCACAGGTCGCGCACCACGGGCTGGCCATGGAAGGCAACGTTGAGGTTACGGATTTCAATCAGGTTGTCAGTCATGGCCACGCTTCAGGATCGAGGGTCGAAGGCGTCACGTAACGCCTCGCCGATGAACACCAGTAAAGAAAGAATCAGCGCCAGGGTGAAAAACGCCGTCAGACCCAGCCAAGGCGCCTGCAGATTCTGCTTGCCCTGACCGATCAGTTCGCCCAGCGAAGCGCTGCCGGCCGGCATGCCGAAACCGAGGAAGTCCAAGGCGGTAAGGGTGGAAATCGCCCCGGTCAGAATGAACGGCAAGTAGCTCAATGTCGCATTCATGGCGTTGGGCAAGATGTGCCGGAAAATCACTTTGCGGTCAGTCAGACCAAGGGCTCGCGCGGCTTTGACGTATTCCAGATTACGCCCGCGCAAGAACTCCGCCCGCACCACATCGACCAGCGCCAGCCAGGAAAACAGCGCCATGATTCCCAGCAGCCACCAGAAATTCGGCTCGACGAAACCGGAAAGGATAATCAGCAGGTACAGCACCGGCAGTCCTGACCACACCTCAAGCAGACGTTGCCCGATCAAGTCGACCCAGCCGCCGTAGTAGCCCTGCAACGCGCCGGCAGCGATGCCGATCAGCGCACTGACAAACGTCAGCATCAGGGCAAACAGAATCGATACCCGCGCGCCGAAGATCACCCGCGCCAAGACATCCCGCGACTGATCGTCGGTGCCCAGCCAGTTGACTGCCGTGGGCGGGCTCGGTGCCGGTTTGGTGAGGTCGTAGTTCGGTGTGTCGTCGCTGAAGGGAATCGGCGGAAACAGCAGCCAGCCACCGTCCTTGCGGATGAGGTTCTGCACATAATCGCTGCGGTAATCGGCCTGGAACGGCAGTTGTCCGCCGAACTCCTGCTCGGTGTGGCGCTTGAACACCGGGAAGTACCACTGGCCCTGATAGCTGACCACCAGCGGCTTGTCGTTGGCGATCAGTTCGCCACCCAAGGTGACAATAAACAGCCCGATAAACAGCCACAACGACCACCAGCCACGACGGTTCTTCTTGAATCGCTCGAAGCGACGACGGCCCAAAGGCGAGAGCTTGAACATCAGGCGTTCCTCGCGGCGAAGTCGATGCGCGGATCAACGAGGGTGTAGCACAGGTCGCCGATCAGTTTTATCAGGAGGCCGAAGAGGGTGAAGATGAACAACGAGCCGAATACCACCGGATAATCCCGGGAAACCGCTGCTTCGTAGCTCATGCGGCCGAGGCCGTCGAGGGAGAAGATTACTTCGATCAGCAGCGAGCCGGCGAAGAACACGCTGATGAAGGCTTGAGGAATGCCCGACACCACCAACAGCATTGCATTGCGAAACACATGGCCATAGAGCACCCGACGCTCACTCAGACCCTTGGCCCGTGCGGTAACCACGTATTGGCGGGTGATTTCATTGAGGAACGAGTTTTTGGTCAGGATCGTCAATGTCGCGAAACCGCCGATCACCAGTGCCGTCACCGGCAACACCAAGTGCCAGAAGTAGTCGGCGATTTTGCCCAGGGTCGACAGCGACTCGAAGTTGTCCGACACCAGCCCCCGTACTGGAAACCAGTTCAGTGAGGTGCCGCCGGCGAACAGCACGATCAGGAACATCGCAAACAGGAACGCCGGCATTGCGTAACCGATGATGATCGCCGTGCTGCTCCAGATATCGAAATGGCTGCCATGGTGCACGGCTTTGCGGATGCCCAGCGGTATCGACACCAGATAGGTAATCAGCGTCGCCCACAGACCGAGGGAAATGGTCACCGGCATTTTTTCCAGGATCAGGTCGGTGACCGTCGCGCCGCGAAAGAAGCTTTTGCCGAAGTCCAGTTGCGCATAGTTCTTGAGCATCAGCCACAGACGTTCATGAGCGGGCTTGTCAAAGCCGTACTGTTTTTCGATGTCTTTGATCAGCTGCGGGTCGAGACCACGACTGGCACGGGATGTGCCACTCATGGTTTCGCTCGCGCCGCCGCCGACACTGGCACCGCCGATACCTTGCAAGTGCGCGATCGCCTGCTCGACCGGGCCACCCGGCGCGGCTTGAATGATCACAAAATTCACCAGCAGGATGATCACCAGTGTCGGAATGATCAGCAGCAGGCGCCGCAGTATGTAACCCCACATCAGTGCGGTCCTCCGGGTCTGCCGCGAGAGATTTTTTCAGCGGTCATCTGTTGATTGGTCAGCGGTGTGCTGCTGATTTCCCACCAGCTCTCGATGGCTTCGTCATTGCTCGCCTGAACCGACGGCATGCCGAAACGGTTCCACCAGACAGTCGAGGTACCCGGCGGATAGTAGTTGGGAATCCAGTAGTAATTCCATTGCAGCACCCGGTCCAGCGCGTGGGCGTAGTGCAGCATGTCGGATTGGGTCGAGGCGCGCATCAGGCCGTTGATCAAGGTATCAACCGCCGGGTTTTTCAACACCATGTAGTTGTTGGCGCCCGGATCGTTGGCCGACGCTGAGCCGAAGTAGTTGAGCAACTCGCCACCCGGAGACGTGGTGACGGGGTAGCCGGTGACGATCATGTCGTAATCGCGGCTCATCAGGCGGTTGACGTATTGCGAGGAGTCGATACGGCGGATATTGAGATCGATGCCGATCTGTTTCAGCGTGCGCTTGTACGGCAGCAACAGACGATCCATGCCGTTCTGGCTGACAAGGAAGGTAAAACTCAGTGGCTCGCCTTCGGCGTTGACCAGTTGATCGCCATCGGGTTTCCAGCCGGCCTGTTCCAGCAACTCGAGGGCTTGCAACTGCTTGTCGCGGATCAGGCCGCTGCCATCGGTTTTTGGCGCTTCGAAGACTTTTGAGAAGACTTCGTCGGGAACCTGCCCACGCAGCGGCTCAAGGATTTTCAACTCTTGCGCATCGGGCAGTTCGCGAGCCGCGAGTTCGGTATTGGAAAAGTAGCTTTGCTGGCGGATGTACAGGTTGCGCATCATCTGCCGGTTGCTCCACTCGAAATCCCAGAGCATGGCCAACGCCTGACGCACGCGCCGATCCTGGAAAATCGGTTTTTGCAGGTTGAACACAAAACCCTGGGCCGATTGCGGCGCCTCGGTGGCCAAGTGGGCTTTTTGCAGGCGCCCGTCGCTGAGGGCGGGGCTGTCATAACCGATCGAGTAGCCAGTGGCGGAGAACTCTCGGTTGTAGTCGTAGGCGCCGCCGCGCAGCACCTGACGTGCAACGTCGGTATCGCCGAAATACTCGATGCTGAAGTGGTCGAAGTTGTACAGGCCGCGGCTGACCGGCAAATCCTTGCCCCACCAGTCGGGATTACGCTCAAACGTAATGCTGCGCCCCGAATCGACTTTGCCGACACGATACGGGCCGCTGCCCAGCGGTGGCTCGTATCCGCCGCCGCCGGCGAAATCGCGGTTCTTCCACCAATGTTCGGGGAATACCGGCAGGGTCGCTATATCCAGCGGGAGGGTGCGGTTTTCATTACTTTTGAAGTCGAAACGCACAGTCAGCGGCGCTTCCACTTCGACGCCTTTGACGTCGGCGAATTGGGTGCGGTAGCGCAGGCTGCCCTGGGTCATCAACAAATCGTAGGTATAGCGCACGTCTTCGGCGGTGATCGGTTTGCCGTCGGCGAAGCGTGCTTTGGGATTGATGAAGAAACGCAGTGACAGGCCGTCGTCCGAGCGCTCCATCTTCTGTGCGACCAGGCCGTAAACGGTGTAGGGCTCATCCATCGAACGCTGGGCCAGCGGTGAATAAAGCAGGCCGTCGATCTGAGTGACGCCGATGCCTTTGTCTATATAAGGAAGGAGATGGTCGAAGTGACCGATTTCGATCGCCGAGCGGCGCATCGTTCCCCCTTTGGGGGCCTGCAGGCTGGTGTAATCGAAGTGACTGAAACCGGCAGGGTATTTGGCAGGTTCGCCATACACGGTCAACGCATGTTGCGGTGCCGCGTTCACACCGGCGGCGCCCGACAGCAGGGCGAGGGCGGTGAGCATCAATGTGGGGAAAACCAGTCGCATTGTCAGCCTTGGAGCCGGGTAATCGATAAGCGCAAGTTGTACGCGAGAGGCGCGTCAGTCGCCAGCCGTATGTGTAACTGAAACACAACGGCCCACCAGAAGGCGGGCCGTTGGACAGCAATCAGGCGACGGATCAGTCCTGACGGCTGGTGACTTCCAGCAGGTGATAACCGAACTGGGTTTTTACCGGGCCTTGCACGACGTTGATTGGCGCGCTGAATACCACGGTGTCAAATTCCTTGACCATTTGGCCTGGACCAAACGAACCCAAGTCGCCACCCTGACGGCTGGATGGGCAAGTGGAGTTGGCCTTCGCGATTTCAGCGAAATCAGCGCCGCCTTCGATCTGGGTCTTGAGTTCGTTGCATTTGGCTTCATCGGAAACCAGGATGTGACGGGCAGTGGCTTTAGCCATGAGAAAACTCTCCAATCTATTTCAATAAAGTGCGGAGCCTACCGGATTCAGTGGTCGAATTCTCGGCAAAGTTCCGTTCGGTTGTCATGGCCTGATTAGAGATTCGCTGCTTGCAGGCGCGCGGCATGCTCAACGTAAAGGTCTATCGGGTCGAACTGACCGGTTACCTTGCCGGCGCAATGGCGCAGGCTGCTCAGATGATCCAGCGGATAGTCGGAACGGATGACTTGACCCAAGTGAGAGCTGAAACGCCCGACGAAGCCGTCATTCTGCTCCCCCTCGGTCATGAAATATTGCGACAGCGCCCGGCAGGCTCCCTGCACCGGGTCGAGTGTTGCTAGCCCAATGGCCGGAAGAACGCCGCTCCAGGAGTAATACCGTACACCATTGACCTGTTCGGGGCCGTGTCCGCCCCAAGTGCCGGGTAATCCCTGTGGAAACCTGTCGTTGAAGTCGCCCACTCCCTCGGTCGTCAGTGCATTGAGCGCCGCCAATGCATTCTGCGGCAGCGTGGTACTGCCGCTAAGCAACGAAAGAAAATCGGCAAATACCGTCGCCACGTTCTGCGCGACGACTTCCGGCAGCCGACCTGGAACCAGCGCCTTGCGCAAAAAGTCAGCCAATTCCGAGCCATGATTGGGGCCGCTGACTGAAGTCACTGAGGCCACGGCGTGTGGGGCAAGCGCTGCGGCGTATCGAGCTGCCAAAGCTCCCTGGCTGTGCCCGATGAGATTGACTTTTTTGGCACCTGTGCCCCGCAGGACACTGTCAATCTGCGTCAGCAGTTGCTTACCCCTGACTTCATTGTCGTGGGTGGCGGAGAGGTGTGGAACGAACACTCGGCAGTCAGCGGTTTTCAAAGCGTCCTTGACGTCATGAAACAGCTCGAAATGGCCGATACGCTCAAATCCAAACAGGCCGTGTACCAACAGGATGGGATAACGAGTTGTAGCACTCCGTTGCATGTTCTTACCTTTTTCGCAGAAGTTCATCGGGGAAATCTGTTGGCCACTCTAAAACACACACCTCGTTGAAGAAGTACGAAGAGGCTTCACTTGGCCGTTGAATTCGGACTAGAGGCTGTACGAATTTTCAGATACTTACGAAATCCAAATCGGAAGTTCTAGCCGTCCTCCGCCTGGGGAAGGTCGATTTAGTGTTGGTTGCCTACCGGGCTTGTAGCTTTTGCGCCATGGCTGCGGTGTATCGGGCTGATATCGAGAACACCAGCAATCGCGTTCAATGTTGGGTGTCGACGCCGTCATGAAGACAGCGTTTTATCCAGGGAATGGAGTTGCGAATGAACATGCATGAAATCGAGTTTTGCTATCGAGTGCGCCACCCCGCCAGCCCCAAGACGCCACATGAACAGTTGCCAGCAGCAACGCTTGATTCTCTGCAGGGGAGCGTGCTCGATCCCGCCCTGGGCAAGGTCGTCGTTCCTATCACGCCTTATGCAAACATGGCGTGTGGCGATCAGTTGCTGATGAGTTGGGAGGGGCTGGATGTCGAGGGTTTTGTTTATCAGCATGAAATGGTCCGCTTTGTCAGCGAAGCTCAGGTAGGCAAAGACGTCATCTTCGTTATCAAAGGCATGCACGTCGCGGCCCTGGATGGCGGTTCACTGGAGGTCTACTGGACACTTGTCAGCGCGGCCCTGCCCGAACCTGCATCGTCTGCGCGCTTGCAACTGACAGTGGGGGATTCAAGGCCGCAGTTGCTTGCCCCGCACGTCGAAGGTGCAATCGGTGGGGCCCTGGATCCGGCGCGGGTGGTGGAAGGGGCACTCGTCACTCTCCAGCCCTACGCACGAATGGCGGCAGGCGATCAGGTGTCATTGAGCTGGTGCGCAGACGCGTCATCCGCATCGTTCCACGACAGATTGAAGGTCGAAACCTTTGCTGTTTCAGATTTGCTGTCTTTCTGGGTACCTCCCGAGTACATCGCAGCAAATCTCGGTGGTGAGGTGTCGGTACGCTACCGAGTCGAGCAGTCCAATGGCGTGGCACGTGAGTCCGAGCCGACGAGAATTCTCATCACCCCGTTTCTGCGTGGCGAACTGGACGCACCCGACGTACTTGAAGCTGAGGACGGCGTGCTGCTTGCGGAAGACTCGATTGATGGCGTAACCGTCGTGATCGGCAACGCTCAGGCGCAAGAGGGTGAGCTGGTTTATCTCAAATGTGACGGAGACTTTTTCAATCATCGGGATGATCGCGAAATCACCCGGGAAACCGCAGGAAAGCCGCTGATTTTTATCGTTCCACATCGCTTCTGGCGCGAGCACCACGGATCTTCCGTGCGTGTTGCGTACACGGTTGAACGTTTGGACGATGTCAGTCAGGAGTCCGCAGTGACGCGGGTGCAGGTAGAGGCGAAGCTGTAACGCTGACGGCCCTCCAGTTTGAATAAGCCGGAGGGCCTGTCTCGCAATCAGCGTCTGGCGTGTGCGCCAAGACGCTGAGCAGCATCGACCAGCAATCGCTCTGTTGCGCTGAAACCTAGGCAGCCATCAGTGATCGAAACGCCGTAGCGCAGCGATGCACTCAGCGGCTGACAACCTTCGAACAAATGAGACTCCAGCATCATGCCGATGAGTGAGCGATCACCGTGTAAGCGTTGTTCAAGCACTTCATTGAAAACGCCAGGTTGACGCAATGGGTCTTTACCGCTGTTGGCGTGGCTGCAATCGACCATGATTCGGCTCGGGATCTTCAGTCGGTCCAGATCGGCGTGAATTCTGGCAATGCTTTCGCGATCATGGTTGGGGCCTTTATGTCCGCCGCGCAGTACCAGATGGGTGTCAGGGTTGCCAGGCGTCTGGATGATGGCTGGGTGTCCCTGGCTGTCGACGCCGAAATGGCGATGCGGGTGTGAGGCCGAGCGCATGGCATCGACAGCCACGGCCGCGCCGCCGTCGGTGCCATTTTTGAATCCTACCGGCACGTTCAAGCCGCTGGCCATCTCGCGATGGATTTGTGATTCGGTTGTGCGTGCGCCAATGGCAACCCAACTGAGCAAGTCGTCGAAGTAGCCAGCTGCCATGGGTTGCAGCAATTCGGTCGCCACGGGCAAGCCGAGACGGATCATTTCCAGCATCAGCCCACGGGACAGGGACAGGCCTGCGGCCATGTCATCACTACCGTCCAGGTGCGGGTCATAAGCCAGGCCTTTCCAGCCGACTGTAGTGCGCGGTTTTTCGACGTAGGCACGCATCACCAGCAGCATTTCGTCGCTGACTTCTTCTGCCAGGCGGGCGAGTTTTCCGGCGTATTCAAGGGCGGATTGAGGGTCGTGGATAGAGCAGGGGCCGACGATTACCAGCAGGCGCTGGTCCTCACCGTTGAGGATCGCGCGAACCGCTTGGCGGTGGGCGGCGACTTGTTGGCTCAAGGCATTGCTCAATGGCAATTGCTGTTTGAGTTGCAACGAGCTGGGCAGACGCAGGGTCAGTGCTTCGTTTGCAGAATCGAGGGTGGACAGTGGCAGAGCAGAAACTGACGAGTTCATATTCGGTCTTCCTGGGCGGGCGGCGGGCTTTTCCCGCGCGCTCGGCCCTACTGGGGTGTTCGACAATTGGCCGTATTGGCTACGTGTGCATGTTTGCCACCTGTAGGTGACCGATCGGAGGCGGCAGGCTGTCCCGAGCGGAGGCTGCTAAATCGCCAGGCGCTAAAGCTGTCGTAACGGTAATAAGTGGCGTAGTTCATTGCGTAAATCCTCAAGGTGTCTGATGTGTTGCTGAAAAATTTTGGGCCTGAAAAAACAAAACCCCCGGTCGGGAAGCCGACCGGGGGTTGAGAAATCTCTGGTAGGCGACCCGTTTTTATGGGCGCCGTTTGGGTATCAGGCGCGCCAGTGGCTAAACCAATACCCAAAATAAAAGCTGACCGGAGCGCAAACGTCATTCGCCCGAGCAGCCGCAACCGAGCGCAGTGCGCTGGCGGTACGAAGCTGTGAGAGGGCGTTGAACATGGTCTGTCTCCGATGAATGCGCCGAGCTTACTAGAGGCCGACACGCCTCAGCAATCAGAAAATGCTATAGCGCGGCTAGCCAAATGCCTATTGCTTGAGCGCTGCATGAGTTGTGACACACTCAGCGTTTTGCCTGATGACCAAGGTTGAATCATGTCGACATTGAACATTGCAGCCGCCCAGACTACTTCCATTGCTGGCGATCTTGCCGCAAACATCGCCAGCCATATGCGCTTCATCGAGGTCGCGGGGGAGCAGGGTGTGGAGTTGCTGGTGTTTCCTGAGCTGTCACTGACCGGCTACGAAGGCGAGGTGGCTGCGGCATTGGCCATCGATCCACAGGATGCTGTGCTTCAGCCACTACGGGATCTGGCGCACGCACTGGGTGTGACGGCTGTCGTCGGCATGCCGATTCGACTGAAACACAGTTCGGCGGTATTGATTGGCGCACTGGTTCTGGGCGCCGACGGATCGCTTGAGGTGTACAGCAAACAACATCTGCACTCGGGCGAGGAGCGGGTCTTCGCCGCTGGGTTCGGCGGGTCACCCCTGAGCATCGGTAACGATAAGGTAGCGCTGGCGGTCTGCGCCGATTTCTCTCATGCCAGCCATGCGGCTGCGGCCGCTGATCTAGGCGCCGACCTTTACGCTGCGGGTGTGTTAATCGGTGAGCAGGGCTACGACGCAGACGCCGCGGTGCTGCAGGGTTATGCCCGACAACATGCGATGGCGGTGCTGATGGCCAACCATAGTGGCCTTACCGGCGGTTGGCAGTCGGCGGGGCGTAGCGCGATTTGGTCCGAGGACGGTTCACTGATTGCTGCGGCGCCGGGGGCGGGTGATCTTCTCGTGGTCGCCCGGCGTGACGCCGGTGCATGGCAGGGGCGAGTCATTTACGTGGAACAGGCTCAATGACATTCCAGGCACGCCCTGCGACAACAGAAGATCTGGCGTTTTCGCGCTACCTTACTTGTCAGAACATGCTGCGTTACTACATTCACCATGACCTGTTGTGGCAGGACGAGGCATTCGATGTTGCATGGCTGGGGCGCGAGAACTGGCTGATATTGCGTGATGATGTGCCGGCAGGTTTTTTCAGTCTCAGCCGAGATGCGCGCGCACTGTATATTCGTGAGCTGCAGATTGCTGAAGCCTTTCAGCGGCAGGGTGCAGGTTCCTGGGCGATTGATCAGGTTATTGGCATGGCTCATCAGCAAAGGCGCCCGGCTTTGCGACTCACCGTGTTTGAAAATAACCCGGCGAAATATTTGTATGAAAGAAAAGGACTACGCGTGCAAGGCGAGGACGAGTGTTTCCTGCGGATGCAGCTGGATATCGGTACACCTGTGCTCTGAAACCCACGGCGGGCAAGCCCTCAATGATGAATTGAAACTTTTTAAATGATGCTTGCCGCTAGGTCTGTCCGGTACTTTTTGCTAAGGTGTCCGGCATCCCAATAAGACCATATCGCGAGGTGTCTGCTTGATTAGGGTGCTAGTGGTCGATGACCACGATCTCGTTCGTACAGGCATTACACGGATGCTGGCCGATATTGATGGCTTGCAGGTGGTGGGCTAGGCCGAATCCGGGGAAGAATCCCTGATCAAGGCCCGAGAGTTGAAACCCGATGTGGTGTTGATGGACGTCAAGATGCCCGGCATCGGCGGCCTGGAAGCCACGCGAAAACTGTTGCGCAGTCATCCGGACATCAAAGTGGTCGCGGTTACGGTGTGTGAGGAGGATCCTTTTCCTACTCGGTTGCTGCAGGCAGGTGCTGCTGGCTATTTGACCAAAGGCGCGGGTTTGCCGGAGATGGTTCAGGCCATTCGTCTGGTCTTTGCCGGTCAGCGCTATATCAGCCCGCAGATTGCTCAACAATTGGCGATCAAGTCCTTTCAGCCGTCCAACGATTCGCCCTTCGACGCTTTATCCGAGCGTGAAATCCAGATCGCTTTGATGATTGTCGGCTGTCAGAAGGTGCAAATCATTTCCGACAAGTTGTGCCTGTCGCCGAAAACCGTTAACACCTATCGATACCGTATTTTCGAAAAGCTTTCGATCAGCAGCGACGTCGAGTTGACACTGTTGGCGGTTCGTCACGGCATGGTTGATGCCAGCCTCTGACCATGATTGAAACATTCGATTCCAGCGCCTTCCTGTCTACCGTCAGCGGGCGCCCCGGCGTCTATCGCATGTTCGACAGCGATGCGCGCCTGCTTTATGTCGGCAAGGCCAAAAACCTGAAGAAGCGCTTGGCGAGTTACTTTCGCAAGACCGGGCTGGCGCCGAAAACGGCTGCATTGGTTGGTCGCATTGCTCAGGTCGAAACAACCATCACCGCCAACGAAACGGAAGCGCTGCTGCTTGAACAGACACTGATCAAGGAATGGCGGCCGCCGTACAACATCCTGCTACGCGACGACAAATCCTATCCCTATGTTTTTCTGTCAGATGGGCAGTTCCCGCGTTTAAGCATCCATCGCGGGGCAAAAAAGGCCAAGGGCAAATATTTCGGGCCTTATCCAAGTGCCGGCGCCATTCGCGAAAGCCTGAGTTTGCTGCAAAAGACGTTTTTCGTTCGTCAGTGTGAAGACAGTTACTACAAGAACCGCACGCGCCCATGTCTGCAATATCAGATCAAGCGATGCAAGGCACCTTGCGTCGGGCTGGTCGAGCCTGATGTTTATGCCGAAGACGTGCGCCACTCGGTGATGTTTCTTGAAGGGCGCAGTCATGCGCTGACCAATGAGCTGTCCACGGCAATGGAAGAGGCGGCGATCAACCTTGAGTTCGAGCGTGCCGCCGAGCTGCGTGATCAGATCGCGCTGCTACGCCGCGTGCAGGACCAGCAAAGCATGGAAGGGGGCACGGGTGATATTGACGTCATCGCTGCCTTCGTCAACCCGGGCGGTGCCTGCGTGCATCTGATCAGTGTCCGTGGCGGACGCGTGCTGGGCAGCAAGAATTTCTTCCCGCAAGTCGGGATCGAAGAAGACGTTTCTGAAGTCATGGCGGCGTTTCTTGGGCAGTATTTCATCAGCAGCCCGGAGCGCGACCTGCCGAGCGAACTGATTGTTAACGTCGTGCATGAGGACTTCCCGACACTGATTGAGGCGATTAATGAACTGCGTGGTCGCGAATTGGCCATAAGTCATCGGGTGCGCGGCACCCGCGCGCGCTGGCAGCAACTGGCCGTCACCAACGCAGAACAGGCGTTGGGCGCACGCCTTGCCAATCGGCAGCACACGGCAGCGCGTTTTGATGCACTGGCTGAGGTGTTGAACCTGGATGAGCCGCCACAGCGTCTGGAATGCTACGACATCAGTCACTCCAGCGGCGAGGCGACGGTCGCGTCCTGCGTGGTCTTTGGCCCGGAGGGCGCAATCAAGTCGGATTACCGCCGCTATAACATCGAAGGTGTCACGGCAGGTGACGACTATGCCGCCATGCACCAGGCGCTGACGCGACGATTCAGCAAGCTCAAAGACGGCGAGGGCAAGTTACCGGATATTCTGCTGGTCGACGGTGGCAAGGGGCAGCTATCGATGGCCCGTGACGTTCTCAATGAGTTGGCAGTCCCGGATCTGATCTTGCTCGGTGTGGCCAAAGGCGCAACCCGCAAGGCTGGCTTTGAAACTTTGTATCTGAATGATGCCGCGCACGAGTTCACCTTGCGCGGCGACTCACCCGCATTGCACTTGATTCAGCAGATCCGCGATGAGGCCCACCGATTCGCAATTACCGGACACCGCGCACGCCGCGGGAAAACCCGCCGCACGTCCACACTGGAAGGCGTTGCCGGCGTCGGGCCGACCCGACGTCGCGACTTGTTGAAACATTTTGGTGGATTGCAGGAGCTGTCTCGTGCAAGCATCGAAGAGATCGCCAAAGCCCCGGGGATCAGTAAAAAGCTCGCAGAGTCGATTTATGCAAACCTGCATAGCGAGTAGAATGCCCCTTCACCTCGTAGCCAGTTGTGCCGATGAATATCCCTAATCTGATTACCGTTCTACGCGTCCTGCTCATTCCGATCTTCATTTTGCTGTTCTATCTGCCTTACCAGTGGAGTTACATGGCCTCCGCCTCGGTGTTTGCCTTTGCGGCAGCCACCGACTGGCTGGATGGTTATCTGGCCCGCCGTCTGGAACAAAGCACTCCGTTCGGCGCTTTTCTTGATCCGGTCGCCGACAAACTCATGGTCGCGGTGGCGCTGGTACTGCTGGTGCAAGAACACGGTAATCTCTGGCTCACGCTGCCGGCTGCCGTGATCATCGGTCGTGAGATTGTCGTATCGGCATTGCGTGAATGGATGGCCGAACTCGGCGCCCGTGCTCATGTAGCTGTATCGAATCTAGGCAAATGGAAAACCGCTGCGCAGATGCTGGCGCTGGTCATTTTGCTGGCCAATCCGAAAGACTTCAGTTTCTGGGTGATCCTCGGTTATGCCTTGCTGATGGTGTCGGCAGGTCTGACTTTGTGGTCGATGGTTCAATACCTTCGCGCTGCCTGGCCACATCTGAAAACCGATGTTGAAAAGAAATAAAACTTTTTTGAATCAAAGGGTTGACGGGGCTTCTGAAATCTATAGAATGCGCCACACCAAGCGGGAATAGCTCAGTTGGTAGAGCACGACCTTGCCAAGGTCGGGGTCGCGAGTTCGAGTCTCGTTTCCCGCTCCAATTTGTACGTGTTTGTTGTTGTGCTACTGACAGCAGATGCTTTGAGGCCGAGTAGCAAAATGGTTATGCAGTGGATTGCAAATCCACCTACGCCGGTTCGATTCCGACCTCGGCCTCCACTATAAACAAGCTCCGTAGATCCATGATTTACGGAGCTTTTTTATTTCCAGTGCGCTGCAAGATTTTGTCTTGAATACGGCCATTGCGAACTTGCTTCACCGGGAAGTGATGTATATATTTCCCGCTCTGCTGCTTAGCGTGCATCCTGTCAGGATCGCGACTCGGCAGTTGAAATGAGCTACACCGCGCTACCGCCCGAATGGCGAAACTGGTAGACGCATGGGACTTAAAATCCCCCGCTCGTAAGGGCGTGCCGGTTCGATTCCGGCTTCGGGCACCATGAATATCAAGGGCTCGCATGAGATTTCTCATGCGAGCCCTTATTTTTTGCCCGCCATAATATGGACTATGCACCGCGATTCACTCGCAAATAGTCATATCCTTCGACGAGCCATAGCCCGCGTGAGTTTTTGTAAAGCCACCATTGGCTCCTGCCTTGTGGGCCCAAAGAAAGTCACTCTTGGGGCGTCGCCGGCGCAACCGGGTAATCCACGTAGCCACGGTGATCGCCACCAAAGAAAGTGCTCGGCTGACGCGTCAGGTGGCAGGCCTGGAAAACGAGCTCGGCGCCAGCCTGTTCAACCGCACGACTCGCAATACCAGCGTCACTGTCGCCGGGCAAACCTATTTCGAGAAAGCCGTGGCCATTCTCGATGCCATCGATGAGGCCGACGCGGTCGTCGCCGATCGTGGCAGCGAGGCGCAAGGACGATTGCGAATCAGCGTCCCCGTCGAGTTTGGCCGGCGCATCATTGCGCCGCATTTGAGTCGCCTGCTGGATCGTCATCCGGGGCTGGAAATCAGCCTGTCGTTGAGCGACCAGGTCAGTGATCTTTTGAGTGAGCAGATCGATGTTTCCGTGCGCCTCGGCTCCTCGGTGGTCAGCGAGGATATCGTCAGCAAGCGGGTCGGGGCGTTCCAGCGCTGGGTGGTGGCCAGCCCGGATTATCTGACTCGGCACCCGACGCCATGTCATCCCCGCGACCTGCTTGAACACCAATGTCTGCGCTTTGATTACGCTGGCTCCCACCTGCACTGGACCTTTCAGGGCGACGAAGAAACCATCCAGCTCAACGTCCACGGTCGCCTGCAAAGCAACAACGCCGATATTCTGCGCGAAGCAGCAATAGCGGGCGGCGGGGTGACATTACTGGCCGATTGGCTGGTGCGCGACGACGTCGCGGCAGGGCGACTCACCCGATTGCTGGAACACTATGAGGTCAATCCCGGCAGTGCGAGCAGTTGCATCAATGCGCTGTATTTGCCCAATCACCGGGGGTCTAGCCGGATCAATGTGTTTATTGATTTTCTTGAGGAGATTCTCGTTGCGAGATAGATCCCTGGTGAAACTGTCTTCTGAATAACAACTAACGCAAAAATGGGCCGACTTGCTCGGCCCATTTTTTATCCCGCTCTAAACAAATGCCTGCCCGGCAAAACCACGAGGCAAGCGTTGAAGCCCGGCCATCGCCGTGAGCCGCTCAATCCATTCTGCGCGCCAGTTTGTTGCGACATGAGTGGTTTTTGCGTGCCGTGCGCTGCGTCGGGCTGCATTGCGTTGATCTTTTCTCGCCTGTTTGTAGGCATCGGTATTACGGCAACTGCGGCACTTCACGCGATTGAGTTCCTTGCTCGCAGTGAGTTGCTTGCCTTTGTGGCCGCAGGCCAGATGCCCTTCGACGTTGAAATGGATAACCATGGACCGTCTCCTTCGTGACGTGTACAGGTTATGACAACTCGTAGATAGCGCCGTTCGGTGAGTGGAGCTGCAGGCAAAAAAACACCCGCATGCGGGCGGGTGAGAGGGGGACTTTCTAAAGGAGTAATTTCACTGTAAGCGCTTAGATGTGATGGTTATGTGAAAAGAACCAAATCCCTGAGCGAAGAATATAAATGCCGCACAGGCGACGCCGCGGTGGCACAAGCGTCACCGCGTATGAAGCCTTATTGCCGACCGGTGCTATCTGAACCGAGGTAGCGGCCGATCGATTGGCTTGAGCGCTGTCAGCGTGTTGCGGATCAGCGGCGCGTCTTTCTCGATATCGTTCAGGCGATCGCGGATGCGCAGGGCGGTCGGGTGTCCGCCTTGGTGATCGACCCAGTCGGCGATCTCTTTGCAAGCGGCCGCGAGGCGCGCCTGCCGGGCGTCGAGCAGGGTGAGGAGGGTGGTGATGGACTCTTTTTCGGACATGGAACACCTCCGTTCGTGAAACCGCTGAGCGGCAGCAAAAAGCCCGCTATTTGCGAGCCTTCTGCCGTTGGGGCGCCGCTCCTTCAGCTGGTTTCAGTATAGACCCGCTTCTGCTCGGCATCAGCCGGAAGACTCGCGGGCCGGAATGGGCGAACTGACTGCATTGAGACGGGTGCATTCGCGCCGTGCGTCTGCTTCCGCGTCGTAGCCATCGCCGATGAAGCCGCCTGTTCGGGTATCGCAAATGCGGAACCAGCCAATGGCTTCGGCGGGATCATGCTGGCTGTCCTCGGCGCGTCGACCGTGAATAATGATCTTGTTGCAACGCTTCACGACGAAAATGTCTTCCATGGCGTCACCGCAGCTGATTCGTGTCACATCAACTATAGAAGCCCCCAGCGATCGTGCAAAAAATAGACAGGTCAACTCGTCGGTTGCAGGTGCCAGCCTTGCGGATGCCAAATCAAATCATGGGTTGGGTTTAAGGCGCGTAGAAACGTTTGATCGTGGGAAACGGCGACGATCGCCCCGGGAAATGTCTGCAATGCCCGCTCGAAAGCTTCCACGGATGCCAGATCAAGATGATTGGTCGGCTCATCAAGCAGCAACAATTGCGCCGGCGTCTGGCGCCACAATGCCAGGGCCAGCGCGGCTTTCAGGCGTTCACCGCCACTGAGCGAGGCACAGGGCAAGGTGACGCGCCGCGCATTAAGTTGCAGATGCGCCAGATAGCTGCGCAAGGTGCCTTCGTCCAATGGCGTTTGTTGTGCCTTCAGTTGCTCAAGGATGGATGTCCGCTCATCCAGCAGCTTCAATTGTTGATCGATGAACGCAAAAGGCACGTGGGTCAGGCATTCACCGCACACAGGTCTCAGGTCATTGGCGAGGATGTTCAGCAGAGTCGATTTGCCACACCCGTTGGGGCCGCTGACGGCAATGCGCATCGGCCCGTGGATGGCGAGGCTCACCCGCGTAGAAGGCGCACCAATCGGCAGCCATGGCAGGCACGCATCGACCAGTGTGCAGACCTGACGCTTGCTCGGCACGACGCTGCCCGGCAGGTTGATCAGCACCCCGTCGGCGGGCACGACGTTCGCATAAGCGTCGCGCACACGAGTATCCAGATCGGATTTACGTGCCCGATGCCCGTGGCGCACCTTGCCTATGATTTCTCTCGCAGCCGCTTTAGCGGCCACTCGTTCGAAGCTGGCCACGTTGGCAGTCTCAGCTTTGCGCCGGCTGCCGGCAGCATGGCGCTGGATCGCATCGTGCTCGCGTTGCAGTCTCGAACGCTCGCGCTGGCGTTCGATCCGGGCTTGATCAAATTGAGCTTGCGCAGCGGCTTGATGGATTCGGCGTTGTTCGGCAAATTCCGAATAACAACCGCTGAAGACGCTGGCGCCCAAAGGCGTGAGTTCAATGATTTTGCGCATTTGCTCCAGCAACTGCCGGTCATGGCTGACGACGATCAAGCCACCGCGCCATTCTTCGAGTTTTTTCGCCAGCCACTGCCGGCCCGCGCTGTCGAGATGATTGGTCGGTTCATCCAGCACCAGTAATTGTGCCGGGCTCAGCAGCGCGCCAATCAGGGCAATCCTGGCTTGCTGGCCGCAGCTGAGGTTGGCCGTCAGATCGTTCGCCGCGATGTCGGTCAGTCCGCACTCATCGAGTAACTGGCGCAAGCGTTCCGGCAAATCCCAGCGTTCGCCAATGATGTCGAAATCCCCGGCACTGGCGTGCCCCAGGTTGAGTCGCCCCAGGGCCGCCAGAACGGAGGCCGCGTCCGTTGCGTCGGCCACGGTTTGCCCCGGTGGTGCGACGAAGTTTTGTGAGACGTAATGCGCAGTAAAAGAACTCACCACGCTGCCGGTTGTGGGCCGCAGCTGCCCGGCAATTAGCCGCGCGAGTACGCTTTTGCCGACACCGTTGCGTCCGACGATAGCGGTCGGCAGATGATCGAATGTCAGATTCAGGTCGTTGAAAATCGTCTCGCCATTGGCGAATTGAAAACCCAGTTGATTCAGCGAGACGAGTGCGGGCGTACGCGAGACGTGAGTCATCGGCACCTCCAGAAAAATGTCGTGAAAACTGACAAGCGCCGTTTGCGGCGTGTCGCGATTACATTTTCAGAGGGCTGAGTTGTTCACTTCTGCGGTCGTCTGAGGAGGGGAAAGGTGGCTAGCCTAGAGGACGATGCGCAATCGATCAAGGTGCGTCGGTCATCTCGCTCATGCGTTCGAGAAACATCGCCAACGCTACTTCCTCGGCGCGCAAACCCTTGCGTACACGTGGCCGGGGCAATTCGGCGAGGGCGCCGAGCATGAATTTTTCCACCACCGCCGGGTGGATGTAGCACTTGCGGCACACCGCTGGCGTGTTGCCCAACTGTTTGGCGACCCCCTTCACCATTTCCACCACGTGCCGTTTGGCTTCCGTTTCGGACTCGTGTTTAAGCTCGCGCAAAACCGCCAATGCCAAGGCACTGCCGGCCCAGGTGCGATAGTCCTTGGCAGTGAAATCGGCACCGGTCAGGGTTTGCAGGTAGGTGTTGACGTCGGAGGAGCTGACGGTGTGCCGCTCGCCGTTTTCGTCCAAGTACTGGAACAGGTTCTGCCCGGGAAGCTCAAGGCAGCGCTTGATGATCCGCGCCAGGCGCCGATCCTTCACGGTGATCTGGTGTTCGATGCCGCTCTTGCCACGGAACTGGAACAGTATCGCACTGCCGTTGACCTCGACATGCCGACTGCGCAGCGTGGTCAGGCCGTAGGAGCGGTTGTCGCGCGCGTACTGCGTATTGCCGACCCGTATCAGCGTGGCGTCGAGCAGGGTGATCACCGTGGCCATGACTTTGTCGCGGCTGAAACCGGGCGCGGCCAGCAATGTTTCAAGCTGTTTGCGCAGCTTCGGTAACGCCAGGCCGAACTCGCGCAGCCGCGAGTACTTGTCGGCGTCGCGCACTTCGCGCCAGCGCGCGTGATAGCGGTATTGCTTGCGGCCACGGGCATCGCGGCCGGTGGCTTGCAGATGGCCGCGTGGGTCGAGACAGATCCACACGTCAGTGTAAGCCGGCGGCACGGCGAGGGCGTTGATGCGTTTGATTTCGTCCGGATCAGTGATGCGCTGGCCCGACGGTTCGAAGTAGCTGAACTTGCCGCGCAGTTTTTTGCGGGTGATGCCGGGCTGTGTGTCATCGACGTAATGCAGGTCGGATGGCAGTGCATCGGTCAGCGCGGTATCGGGCATGGCGGCTTCCTTCGTTGGCGCGGCGGTCTGTAAAACGATTGACCGCGCACTGATGCCGTCGTGCCAACGGATTTAGGCGAGCACTGCGACTGCCTTGATTTGCGCCCAGAGTTGCTGACCCGGACGCACACCCAGTTGGTCGCGCGAATACCGTGTGATGCGTGCCAGCAGCGGAGTGCCGCCAGCGTCGAGACGGATCAGCACATGGGCGGCGTTGTCTGCCGCTTGCTCGCTGATCACGGTCACCGGCAGGCGATTGAGGATGCTACTGAAAGCGTCGTTGTGCAGGGCCAGGCTGATGTCGCGCGCATGTACCTTGCAGCGCAAGGCCTGGCCCACGGCCATCGGCGCATGAGTTACGCGGATGTTCATTTCGGTGGCTGGCAGTTGCAGGCTCAGCAACTGATAGTCCGTATCGTAGGCGCTGACCTGACCTTCAATGATCACGCCGGCGTCATCGCCCATTGCCATCGGCAAGTCCAGACGGGCGAGGGTTTCGCCGATCGGGCCGCTGGCCAGGGCCTTGCCATCGTTGAGCAACACCAGATGGTCGGCCAGACGAGCGACTTCATCCTGCGCATGACTGACGTACAGCACCGGAATATCCAGTTCGTCATGCAGGCGTTGCAGGTAAGGCAGGATTTCGTTTTTGCGCTGGCTGTCGAGCGCGGCCAGCGGCTCGTCCATCAGCAGCAATTTCGGACTGGTCAGCAGCGCGCGGGCGATGCCGACACGCTGACGCTCGCCACCGGACAAATGCTGCGGATGCCGTTCGAGCAAATGACCGATCCCCAGCAATTCGGTAGCGTGCGCCATGTCTACGCGACGCTGCGACTTGGCGATGCGCTTGAGGCCGAATTGCAGATTGGCCAGCACCGACAAATGCGGGAACAGGCTTGCTTCCTGAAATACATAACCCAGTGCGCGTTTGTGCGGCGGGACGAAAATCCCGTTTTCGCTGTCCTGCCAGACTTCTTCGTTGATCCGGATAAAACCGTGGTCGGCGCGCTCAAGCCCGGCAATACAACGCAGGCAGGTGGTTTTGCCCGAACCGGAATGGCCGAACAGTGCGGTGACGCCACGCCCCGGCAAGTGCAGATCGACATCCAGGCTAAAGCCTGAGTAAGCCAGTTGAAGACGTGCATCAATCATTGATCAGCTCCAGCCCGCGCGGGTTTTACGGCTGGAGTACAGCACCAGCAACACCAGAAACGAAAACACCAGCATCGCGCCCGCCAGCCAGTGAGCCTGGGCGTATTCCATCGCTTCGACGTGGTCGTAGATTTGCACGGAGACCACGCGGGTCTTGTCGGGAATATTGCCGCCGATCATCAGCACGACGCCGAACTCACCGACGGTATGGGCGAAGCCGAGAATCGCCGCAGTGACAAAACCGGGACGGGCCAGCGGCAGGATCACGCTGAAAAACGTGTCCCACGGGTTGGCGCGCAACGTCGCGGCCACTTCCAGCGGGCGGGTGCCGATCGCCGAGAACGCGTTTTGCAACGGTTGCACCACGAAAGGCATGGAATAGATCACCGAACCAATCACCAGTCCGGTGAAACTGAACGTCAGGGTGCCGAGCCCAAGCCATTGGGTGAACTGGCCGAGAAAGCCGTGTGGCCCCATCATCAGCAACAGATAAAACCCGATGACGGTCGGCGGCAGCACAAGGGGCAGGGCGACGATCGCCCCGATCGGGCCGCGCAGCCACGAGCGGGTGCGCGACAACCAAAGGGCGATCGGAGTGCCGACAATCAACAGGATCACGGTGGTCAGGGACGCCAGTTTCAGGGTCAGCCAGATCGCCGCGAAATCAGCACTCGTCAGCGACATTTAGAGCTGGTAACCGTAAGACTTGATCACCGCAGCGGCTTTCGGGCCTTTGAGGTATTCAACCAGCGCCTTGGCAGCGGCGTTGTCCTTGCCTTTGTTGAGGATCACCGCGTCCTGTTTGATCGGGTCGTGCATGCTGGCCGGGACGATCCACGCCGAACCGCTGCTGACTTTGCCGTTCTTGTAGATCTGCGACAGCGCCACAAAGCCCAGTTCGGCGTTGCCGGTGGAGACAAACTGATAGGCCTGAGTGATGTTCTGGCCTTCAACGATTTTGGCTTTGGTGGATTCGCTCAGCTTGAGCTTTTCCAATACCTGCGTGGCGGCCAAGCCGTATGGCGCGGCTTTAGGGTTGGCGATGGACAGGTGCTGGTATGCGTTCTTCTTCAGCACTTCACCCTGGGCATCGACGTAACCGTCCTTCGCCGACCACAGCGCCAGAGTGCCGATGGCGTAGGTGAAGCGCGAGCCTTTAACCGTGTCGCCTTCTTTTTCGAGCTTTTCCGGGGTGGTGTCGTCAGCCGAGAGGAACACCTCGAACGGTGCGCCATTCTTGATCTGGGCATAGAACTGGCCGGTGGCGCCATAGGCTGCGACCAGTTTGTGCCCGGTGTCTTTTTCGAAGTCGGCTGCGATGGCCTGGATCGGAGCGGTGAAGTTGGCTGCAACCGCTACCTGTACTTCGTCAGCCTGAACTGCGCCAATGGCGAAGACCGCCAGCAAGGATGCAAGGCAGGCAGGGGCAAAACGTGAGGCAAGAATGGTCATGTAACAGCTCCGTTATTGGCGGTGCAGAGGGCAGTTCTTATTGGAATGGACTGCGCCGTTGCAGAGGTGAAATCGCTATATAGCGAAATATATAGCGAAATGCCGCCAAACGGGAAGCTCTGCTGGAAATCAGGGTAAAGACCTTTGCTTCCTCACCCTGTTCACCCGTCAACGCCGAGTCAGCTTAGCCAACGCACCTTCGGCCAATTGCCGCGTCAGCTCGGCGCTACTGATGTCCTTGCCCAGTGTGAAGGCCTGACCGGCCCACAGGTTGGCGAACTGCGCGTCATCTTTCGCACGCAATGGCATCAATGCCCCACCGGCCAACGGAAATGCCGGTGCTTTCGGCGACATCGGCCCCAGTTCACGCATGACGCGGTTGAGAATGCCGCGAGCGGGACGCCCGGTGAAAAGGTTGGTGATCGCTGTTTCGCTTTCCTTGGCAGTGCGCAATGCCTTGTGATGCGAGGCGCTGACTTTCGCTTCGGGGGTGAACAGATACGCGGTGCCGACCTGTACCGCCGAAGCGCCCAGCATGAACGCCGCCGCAGCACCGCGGGCATCGGCAATCGCCCCGGCGGCAATCACCGGCACTTTCACTGCATCGACTACCTGCGGCACCAGGGCAAATGTGCCGACCTGGCTGCTCAAGTCATCACTGAGAAACATCCCGCGATGGCCTCCGGCCTCATAGCCCATGGCGATGATCGCGTCGCAACCGTTCTGCTCCAGCCAGACCGCTTCATCGACGGTGGTTGCAGAAGAGAGGATTTTTGCGCCGGTGGCCTTCACTCGATCGAGCAAGGAGTTTTCCGGCAGGCCGAAGTGAAAACTCACCACCTCAGGCCGGAATTCCTCCAGCACTTCGCACGCCGCCGCATCGAACGGCGCCCGGTTGGACACGGGTGTTGGCGCATCGAAGTCGACGCCTAACTCGCGGTAGTACGGCTCCAGCAGATTCTTCCAGTCGCGCGCCCGCTGCTCATCGGCTGCGGGCGGCTGGTGACAGAAAAAATTCACGTTGAAAGGCTTGTCGGTGTGCTGACGAATCGTCTTCAGTTCTTCGCGCAACTGCTCGATGCTCAGTAACGCCGCCGGCATCGACCCGAGGCCGCCGGCGTTGCACACGGCAATCACCATGGATGAGTTCGTGGCACCGGCCATCGGGCCCTGAATGACTGGCAGTTCAATGCCGAGCAAGTCGACTATGCGGGTATCTGGCCATGGGCTCATGGGGGCGGTTCTCCGAACGATAAAACGGGGCAGGGACGGCAGAGCCGGTTTTTTAACAGTAAAACCGGATTCAGGGCCACTCTGAAATACAGAACGTCACATTCAGATTTTCAGCGTTGACGGAATCTGCCTCCGCCAAATGAATGGTTCAGGAATTGCGAGCAGCTGTGAAAACCGCGAGTACGCTGATTGCCAAAGTTGTTGGCGGGGATTCGCCGATTGGCGGAAAGTCGAGTGTGGCAACCTGTTGCGATGTGCTATTTGAATGGCATGACTACCGCAAACCCTTCCATGAGAGGCCATCATGTTCAACGGTATTTTGATCAATAAAGACGACAACGGTTACCGCGCCAACCTGCAACAGATCAACGAAGAGCAGTTGCCCGAAGGCGATGTCACGGTCAACGTCGCCTACAGCACGTTGAACTTCAAGGACGGTTTGGCGATTACCGGCAGCAGCCCGGTGGTGCGCAAATTTCCGCTGGTGCCGGGGATCGATCTGGCAGGCACGGTCGAAGTCAGTTCCCATCCTGACTATAAAGTGGGCGACCAGGTGCTGCTCAATGGCTGGGGCGTCGGCGAAAGCCATTGGGGTGGCCTGGCGCAGAAGGCACGGCTCAATGGTGACTGGCTGATTCCACTGCCCAAGGCTTTTACGGCAGCACAGGCGATGGCCGTCGGTACCGCCGGATACACTGCAATGCTGTGCATTCTGGCGCTTGAACGTAATGGCGTGACGCCGGAGCAGGGCGAGGTACTCGTCACTGGCGCTAACGGCGGCGTCGGCAGTTTCGCTATCGCGCTGCTCAGCAAGCTAGGCTATCGAGTAGTGGCGTCCACCGGCCGGGTGTCTGAGCATGAATACCTGAAGCAGTTGGGCGCCAGCGAAATCATCGACCGCGCGACCCTGTCCGAACCGGGCAAACCGCTGGCCAAGGAACGCTGGGCAGCGGTAATCGACTCGGTCGGCAGCCATACGTTGGCCAATGCCTGCGCCAGTACGCGTGCAGAAGGTACCGTCGCCGCGTGCGGTCTGGCGCAAGGCATGGATTTTCCAGCGTCGGTAGCGCCGTTCATTTTGCGTGGTGTCACCTTGGCGGGTATCAACAGCGTGACCCAACCCAAGGCGCGTCGCCTTGAAGCGTGGGATCGTCTGGCCAGGGATCTGGACTTCACTTTGCTGCCATTGATCAGTCATGAAATTGCCTTGAGCGAAGTCATTGAAGCCGCGCCAAAACTACTGGCCGGACAACTTCGCGGACGGGTTGTGGTTGACGTCAATCGCTGATTCAGTCGCTAAGGCTGCGTCTCGCGCTCAAGCAATTGCCGTTTGCGCTCCACCCCCCAGCGGTAGCCCGAGAGATTGCCATCGCTGCGCACCACGCGGTGGCAAGGGATCGCCACCGCCAGGCGGTTAGCCCCGCACGCTTGAGCCACGGCGCGCATGGAGGTCGGCGCGCCGATGCGCTGGGCAATCTCGGTGTAACTGGCGGTGCTGCCGAGCGGAATTTCCCGAAGTGCCTGCCAGACGCGTTCCTGAAAAGCAGTGCCGCGCACATCCAGCGGCAAATCCAGGCCAATGGCCGGTGTCTCGATAAAACCCACCACTTTGGCGATCAACTGTTCAAATCCAGAGTCGGCGCCAATCAGGTTCGCCTTGCGGAACTGGTCCTGGAGGTCACACACCAGTTGGTGAGGATCGTCGCCTAGCAGGATCGCGCAAACGCCGCGTTCGCTCTGTGCCACCAGAATCGCCCCGAGTGAACATTGCCCGACGGCGAATCGAATGTCGTTGTTCCGCCCGGCGGCGCGGTAGTCGCCGGGCTTCATTCCCAACAACTGATCAGCGGCTTCATAAAAACGGCTGTTGGAATTGAAACCCGCGTCATACAGCGCATCGGTCACAGAACCTCCGTCCGCCAGACGTTCACGGACTTTGCGCGAGCGGTGCGCACTGGCGTAACCCTTGGGCGTCAGTCCTGTCGCGGCTTTGAATACACGGTGGAAATGAAAGGGGCTTAACCCGGCTTTCTCAGCGAGTTCGTTGAGTGCCGGCAAGGTTTCGGCGGACTCGATCTGGCGGCAGGCTGTCGCCACCGTGGCGGCATGCTGAGCGCTCACGTCACTTTGATCCTTGCTCGCTCGTTTGCTGGGGCGATAACCGGCGGCTTCAGCCTGTTGGGCAGTGTCGAAGAACTCGACATTCTGTGGTTTCGGCAACCGCGCAAGACTGCTCGGGCGGCAGTAAATGCCAGTGGTTTTAACGGCATAGACAAATTGCCCGTCTGCCCTTGGATCCCGCGCTACCACGGCGGCCCAACGTGGATCGTCTTCAGCGTTGACGCGGGTTGAAAGCGTTTTCATGGTGGGTAATCCGTTGACCTGTTTGATTCAGGTTAACCAGCGTGGGTGGACGCAACACTCCGGGCCTTGCGGTCAAACTTTTGCAGCTTATCCAGCAACGCGAAAAGTCAGATTGATCCGTTGTTCACCCAGTCGTGGATGCCGACCCTGCTTGATCGGCAAAACCCCATGAAAGCGCAAACGATCGACGCCGCCCCAGATCACCATATCGCCATGCAGCAAAGGAATTCGCTGTCTCTTGTCGCTTCGAGCGAATCCGCCGAACAGAAACATTGCCGGCAACCCTAGCGACAGCGAAACGATCGGCGCCGCGTAGGCGTTTTCGTCTTTGTCCTGATGCAGTGACATCTTCGCGCCGGGGACATATTGGTTGATGAGACAGGAGTCTGCCTTGAAGTCGGAAAAACCCGATTCCAGCGCCGCCGCATGCGCCAGATCAACAAACACTGCTGGCATCTGCGGCCAGGGCAATCCGCTGAGCGGATCGACACGCGAGTAACGATAGCCGCTGCGATCGGTGATCCAGCCCAGCTCCCCACAACTGCTGGTGCCCACCGACATGCTGAAGCCGCCCGGTGTGACCATGTGGCGAAGCGGGGCGGCGACAAGAATGGCATCCAGCGCCGGCAGCAATTGCTCGATAAGCGGCAGGGAAAACCCGCGAAGCACCCACGATTGTTCGCCGATCTGTTCGGCGCGTGATTGTTGTGCGGGTTCGTTGTCAGCGAACAAATCGAACGTGTGAGGCTGCATGGCGGTTATGTGGCGTCGTGAAAGATGATGCCTAGGGTATGCCTTTTTCCACTGTGCAGGCGACTGACACCATGACGCATGGTCACCCGATAGTCACCGCGCACGCCTTTGACCGGACGTTGGTTGACGGCAAAAATCACCGCGTCGCCTTTCTTCAAGTCCAGCACTTGCGGCCGGGACTGCATGCGCGGGCGTTGCTCGGTGAGCACGAACTCGCCGCCGGTGAAGTCGTGCCCGGGCTCTGACAGAAGAATTGCCACTTGCAGCGGATAAACCCGTTCGCCATACAGGTCTTGATGCAGGCAGTTGTAGTCCTGTGGGCCGTACTGCAATAACAGTGGAGTAGGGCGTAACTGCCCGGCGCTATGACAGCTCTGCAGAAATGCTGCGTGGGTCGGCGGGAAGCGAGTGGGCAGGCCCATCCGTTCGTGCCAGCGGTTGGCGATTGGCACCAGGCGCGGATAGAGCGCAGTGCGCAGACGTTCTACGGTCGTGGGAAGTGGATAGCGGAAGTACTTGTATTCGCCGCGACCGAAACCGTGGCGGGCCATGATGACCTGCGAACGAAACGGTTCGGTCTGCGAATACAGGCCGCTCAAGCGATCACAGCTCTCGGCATGCAGCAGCGAACGGATGATCGCGCAGCCGTCCTGATCCAGTTGCTGTTCCAGGCTGGCCCAGTCGAGCGCATCCAGCCGGGAGGGTGACATCGACATGCTGACTCCTTGACTCAAGGTCGAGGCGGCCAGTCTAGGCAGGCCCCAGCGGCAGATCACTCCGCCGCTTGCGGTTGAATTCCTGCCGCAGTCTTACAGCGCTTTGCTGACGGCGATCTCGCTGATCACGTCTTCGCTCTGGCCGTGGATCGCGTCCAGCGCAGCTTTGGCTTCTTCGGCGGTGCCGTTTTCCAGCTGCGCGAACTCGAAGCGGCGTTCACCGTTGAGTTTGTACTTGATGACGTATTTGGTCGTTTGGGCCACGGTCATGAATACCTGTCTGTGTGGGCGGGGCGGCTCAGCTGAGTTTGGAGCTGGAGCGGCGGATGATCTTGATCGAATGCGTCAGCGTCGGTTTGCGTGTAACGCTGATTGCCCGGGTGGTGACGGTGTCGATGGTGATGTTCCAGAAACCGGTGCTCGGCGCGGTGATACGCGCCGGGAACGTGTCGAAAGCGCCGCCGTGGTAAGAGTGACGACCGCCATTTTTGAAGCTGCGGAAGTTGGCATCGCTCATCAAACGGATGTTGCAGGTTTGCGAGCACTGGATGACGACGATGTCGTCTTCGTTGAGGTGCTCGCGCTGGTGAATGAATTTCATGGGCGCCTCCAGAAGGGCTTTTTCTACTAAATCAAAACGATAGCTTGTAATTGCGCGCAGTTTATCAGCCCGCACGGGTTATTATCGGGCCGTCGGGCGTTGCTTTGACAATTTTGAACAGATATTCGCGATTGGATGCGGGTTAAATGCAGAAGGCCCCGGAGAAAAACGGCATTTTTGCTGTCGGACGGTCTTTAACGGAGGTTTTGTATGAAGTGGGGTGTGGTGTGTCTGCCGTTGGTTTTGGCTGTGGGTGGTTGTGCGAGCGTTTCCGAAATCAATGAAACGCTGCCGACTGTGAGCGTGATCTCCGGAAAGAAACCCCAGGAGTACGCGCAGTGCCTGACCGAAAAACTGGCTGACAGCCGCGGCGCGCTGCAGGTGCAACCGCACAAGGATGGGGTTCGCGTTATTGTTCCGGGCAAACTGTCCTCAGGCCCGGCCGCCGTATTCGATATCGAAGATCGCTCCGGCGGCAGCAGCATCAAGCTGCATGAGCGCATGTCCAATGTGCCTGTTCGCCCGCACGATGTGCGCAACGCTGCCAATGCGTGTATTTCCGGCTGATAGACTGTGGGTCATCAGCATCGATGCCGTCACAGTCATGCTGTGACGGCATTTTCATTTATGGAGTCGCGATGAAGCGAGAGCAAGTGCGGGAGCGCCATGTAGAGGGCCTTATCTCTGCCACCCATGTAATCCAGAACCCGGCGAACTCGGGCGAGTGGATCGTATTTTTCAAGAAAAGCGCCGGCCGCAGCTACTTCCTGGTGGACGAGAACGACGAAGTCGAGTCATTCAATCGACTCGACGATCTGATCGAAGTCGTACGCGGGCTCGGAATCAAATTTGCTGAAATTCATATGTAGCGTCTATTTGCAGACCACCACCACGCTGCGGTTCTTGTAGTTGCCGACATCGACGCCCAGTGTCTTGTCGCTTTCCTTAGGCGCTGGCGTACCGTCGGTGCCGATGATGCGATAGCCGGTGCCTGCGCAAGAGGCGTCTGCCTTCTCATAGCAGGTGGCCCAAGAGTTGGCTTCACCGGAGCAGTCGATGGTGAGGCCCTGTTCGCCGTTGTTCAGGGTGGTAGGCTCTGAAGTGGCACAGCCGCTCATTACCAGTACCGCAATCAGTGGCAAAAATACTTTCATGTTCATAGTTGTCGTCTTCAGCGAGGGGGGGACTAGACGCTCTGACAGCGCCGGTGTGAAAAGGTTATAGCGATTGGCCACTTGTTTGCGACTGTTGTTTGGCCAGACACAAAAAAGCCCTGCACGATGGCAGGGCTCTGCTTGCGCCGCTGGAGATCAATCCTGATCTTTATCTTTATCTTTGCCGCGACGCTTCGCCGACGCTGGGGTATCGGTGAACACCGACGCTACATCAGTCGCCAGCTGTTCGCTATTGAAAGGCCCGGCGATGTGTTCGCCATTGGTAGTCGTCAGAGTCCACTTGCCGTCTTTCTTGTCGATCACATACCCGTTGATGATTTTTACCGCGGCCATCTATCTGTCTCGTTCGCTGGTTCAAAGTCGCCATGATACCGGCAAATGCTCGCATTGGGGGGCGATGAGCGTATGGTGGTTCTGCTTGCCGGCATCTTTGAGCTACGCTGATCTGGTTGCGCAAAAATGCCGATGGAACTATCAGCGAGAATATTTCTCTATGTTGGCATCGGTTAGCCAGTGCGGGGCATTGTAAGGTGCACGCCGCCTGATTAGACTGCGCCGAAACTCGTACACACAGCCCTTTCAAGGACTTATATGATCAAGAAATGCTTGTTCCCAGCAGCCGGTTACGGTACTCGCTTCCTGCCAGCGACTAAAGCCATGCCCAAAGAAATGCTGCCGGTGGTAAACAAGCCACTGATCCAGTACGGCGTTGAAGAAGCTCTGGACGCTGGCCTGACTGAAATCTCGATCGTTACCGGTCGTGGCAAGCGCGCTCTGGAAGACCACTTCGACATCAGCTACGAGCTGGAAAACCAGATCAAAGGCACCGACAAGGAGAAATACCTGGTTGGCATCCGCAAACTGCTGGACGAGTGCTCGTTCTCCTACACCCGTCAGACCGAAATGAAAGGTCTGGGCCACGCGATCCTGACCGGTCGCCCGCTGATCGGTGACGAACCGTTCGCCGTGGTGCTGGCGGACGACCTGTGTGTCAACCTCGAAGGCGACGGCGTACTGACCCAGATGGTCAAGCTGTACAAGCAATTCCGCTGCTCTATTGTGGCCATCCAGGAAGTCGATCCGCAGGAAACCAACAAGTACGGCGTTATCTCCGGCGAGATGATCCGCGACGACATCTACCGCGTTCACAGCATGGTCGAGAAGCCAAAGCCGGAAGATGCTCCGTCGAACCTGGCAATCATCGGTCGTTACATCCTGACCCCGGACATCTTCGACCTGATCGAACAGACCGAACCAGGCAAGGGCGGCGAAATCCAGATCACCGACGCCCTGATGAAACAAGCCCAGAACGGCTGCGTAATGGCCTACAAGTTCAAAGGCAAGCGTTTTGACTGCGGTGGCGCCGAAGGCTACATCGACGCAACCAACTTCTGCTTCGAAAACTTCTACAAGACTGGCAAGGCTTACTGATAGCGCTTGATCCGTCTGTACGAAAAAGCCACCTTCGGGTGGCTTTTTCATTTTCCGTCCTTATATGGATAGCAGTGCTTGCCCAATGGATGTCTACAGGTATGCTGATCCCCTGCCGAGGAGATAGAAATGGCCTACGATTTTGACCTTTATGTGATTGGTGCCGGTTCCGGCGGTGTGCGGGCTGCGCGTTTTGCTGCCGGGTTCGGTGCGAAAGTGGCGGTTGCCGAGAGCCGTTATCTGGGCGGTACTTGCGTCAACGTTGGCTGCGTGCCGAAAAAACTGTTGGTGTACGGCGCGCATTTCGCCGAGGACTTTGAGCAAGCAGCAGGCTTCGGCTGGAGCCTGGGTGAGGCGGATTTTGATTGGTCGACGTTGATCGCCAACAAGGATCGCGAGATCAATCGCCTTAACGGCATCTATCGCAATCTGCTGGTTAACAGTGGCGTGACCCTGCACGAGGCGCACGCCAAAATCGTCGGCCCGCATGAGGTTGAGGTGAATGGTGAGCGCTTCACGGCCAAAAATATTCTGATTGCTACCGGTGGCTGGCCGCAGATTCCGGAGATCCCGGGGCATGAGCACGCGATCAGCTCCAATCAGGCGTTCTTCCTTAAAGAGTTGCCCAAGCGTGTATTGGTTGTGGGCGGTGGTTACATCGCGGTCGAATTCGCGGGGATTTTCCATGGTCTCGGCGCGAACACCACATTGCTGTACCGCGGCGATCTGTTCCTGCGCGGTTTCGACGGTTCGGTACGCAAGCATTTGCAGGAAGAGCTGACCAAGCGAGGCATGGATCTGCAATTCAACGCCGACATTGCACGCATCGACAAGCAAGCCGACGGCAGCCTGAAAGCCACGCTCAAGGATGGCCGCGTGCTGGAGGCGGATTGCATCTTCTACGCCACAGGTCGCCGTCCGATGTTGGACAACCTGGGGCTGGAAAACACTGACGTGCAGCTCGATGACAAAGGCTTCATCAAGGTCGACGAGCAGTATCAGACCAGCGAGCCATCGATTCTGGCGCTGGGTGACGTGATCGGTCGCGTGCAGTTGACGCCGGTGGCATTGGCTGAAGGTATGGCGGTAGCGCGGCGTCTGTTCAAGCCGGAGCAATACCGTCCGGTTGATTACAAGATGATCCCGACGGCGGTATTCAGTCTGCCGAACATTGGCACTGTCGGTTTGACCGAGGAAGAGGCGCGCGATGCAGGTCATGACGTGGTGATCTTCGAGAGCCGCTTCCGGCCGATGAAGCTGACCCTGACCGAATGTCAGGAGAAAACGCTGATGAAGCTGGTGGTCGACGGCAACACCGACAAAGTGCTCGGTTGCCACATGGTCGGCCCGGACGCGGGCGAAATCGTCCAAGGCCTGGCGGTCGCGTTGAAAGCTGGCGCGACCAAGCGCGACTTCGACGACACGATCGGGGTACACCCGACGGCCGCCGAAGAGTTCGTCACCATGCGTACGCCGGTCGGCGCTTAAGCGTCTTTCTGTTTGGCCGAGTCTGGCGCTGCCGCAACGGTAGCCGCCAGACGCTGGCTCTCTTCCAGGCTCGTCCGAGCTTTGCTCAATGCCTTCTCGAGTGACTGATTAAGTTGCGTTTGCTCTTCGACGTTCTGCTTGAGCGTCTGGGTTTCCAGTGATGCCACGCGCAAGCGTTCCTGGAGGAGGGTGCGCTCGCTGTCGACGCGGGTCGCTTGCTCCAGCAGTTGATCCTGGCGCTGGTTGCTGTGCTTGAGCTGATCCTGCATAAGGCTCAGTTCGCGCTGGGTGCCGCGGTTTTCGGTAAGCAGGCGCTCGTTGTCACGGTGCAGTTGAGTGATCTCGTCCTGACGTACCAGCGCACTCTGTTGCGCCTGGCGCAGTTCTGCCTGCAACTGCTGCACTTGCCCTTCGTGGCGACTCTGTTCCTGTTCGCGCTGTTCTTTGGTGGCGTTGCGGTAATGCTCCAGCGCGTCGCGTGCATGCAGATGCTTTTCTTCCAGTGAGCGAATCTGCTCGTCTTTGTCCTGCAAGCGCAACTCAAAATCGGCCAATGCCTGATTCAGGCCGGCGTTGCGGGTTTGTTCGGTCTGCAGCATTGAGCGGGTGTTGCTCAGCGCTTCGGATTCACGTTCCAGTGCAGCGCCTTGGATCTCGTGCTGTTGCTCCAGTTGTTCCAGTGTCTGGCGTGTCTGCTTCAGCTCCGATTCGAGTGTCTCTCGCTGTTCTTCAAACTGCTCGCGAGCCTGCTCGATAGGCTCTTGCGCTTGTTCTTTGAGGCGCTGAGCGAGCCGCGAAACCAACGCTGTCAGCTCGTCATCGATGGGTTCTGCCGACGCTTCGATCGGTTGGGCGCCGTCATCCAGCTCTTTCAAATAACGATGGATCGTGGTTTTCGAGCCGGTATTGCCCATTTCAATGCGTACTGCATCGATGCTCGGGTGTTCGCCGCGGGCCAGGATCGCTGTGCGCGCGATCTGAACCAGCGCTTTGGTAATGCCGCCACGGGCCATGTGAACTCCTACGGTTACGTACTGTAGTACATGCCACTAAAGTACGCAGTGTACCATCTAAGGAATAAAGGTAAATCTTTGAAATTAAAGAGGCGGGATATACTGGTATTACCCAGTGTCAGACGGCAAAATGCGTTTCTGCATCCTTGAATCAGTACGCCAGCGAGAAAACAGCCCATGAGCGACCTCGATCGCTACCTGCAAGCCGCCACCCGTGAAAACACCCGCCGCAGTTATCGCGCGGCCATCGAGCATTTCGAAATCACCTGGGGTGGTTTCTTGCCGGCAACAGCAGAAAGTGTTGCGCGTTATCTGGTGGCGCATGCGGGCGTGCTGTCGATCAACACGTTGAAGTTGCGTTTATCTGCGCTGGCGCAATGGCACAACAGTCAGGGGTTTGCCGATCCGACAAAAGCGCCGATGGTGCGCAAGGTGTTCAAAGGCATTCGGGCGCTGCATCCGGCGCAGGAAAAACAGGCCGAGCCTTTGCAGTTGCAGGATCTGGAGCGCGTTGTCGATTGGCTGGAACAAGAGATTCAAACCGCCAGAGAACAACAGGATCGTCCGTTGTTGCTCAAGGCTTATCGCGACCGGGCGCTGATTCTTCTGGGCTTCTGGCGCGGCTTCCGCAGTGATGAGTTGTGCCGCTTGCAGATTGAGCATGTGCAAGCGCACGCAGGGCGTGGCATTACGTTGTATCTGCCGCGCAGCAAAGGCGACCGGGAAAACCTTGGCCAGACCTACCAGACCCCGGCACTGTTGAAGCTGTGCCCGGTGCAGGCTTACATCGACTGGATCACCGAAGTGGCGCTCGTGCGCGGTCCGGTGTTCCGCGGTATCGATCGCTGGGGCAATTTGAACGAGGAGGGCTTGCATGCCAACAGCATCATCCCGTTATTGCGCCAGGCTCTGGAGCGTGCCGGGATTGCCGCCGAACGTTACACCAGCCACTCGTTGCGCCGCGGCTTCGCAACGTGGGCGCATCAAAGCGGCTGGGATCTCAAATCACTGATGAGTTACGTAGGCTGGAAGGATATGCAGTCAGCCATGCGCTATGTTGAAGCCAGCCCCTTTCAAGAGATGGCTCGGATTACGGATAAACCGGCTTCGTCGTAGATATCGTTTTCTTCTATTAATACAGTCTGCTAATAGCGAAAACAAATCAGCAGCATCAGGTTTGCCAATGAGCCATCCGTCGAGTGAGTGGGTAGGATTCACCCCATCAACTTCATAACCCCTGACGGAGAGTCATCAATGCCTATCATCAACAGCCAAGTAAAACCGTTCAAAGCTACCGCGTTCAAAAACGGCGACTTCGTTCAAGTCTCGGACGCTGACCTGAAAGGCAAGTGGTCGGTGGTGTTCTTCTACCCAGCTGACTTCACCTTCGTTTGCCCAACCGAACTGGAAGACCTGGCTGACAACTACGCTGCCTTCCAGAAGCTGGGCGTAGAGATCTACAGCGTTTCCACCGACACCCACTTCGCTCACGCTGCCTGGCACAACACTTCGCCAGCCATCGGCAAAATCGAATACACCATGATCGGCGACCCGACCCACGCCATCTCCCGCAATTTCGACGTACTGATCGAAGAAGCTGGCTTGGCTGACCGTGGCACCTTCGTGATCAACCCTGAAGGCCAGATCAAAATCGTTGAACTGAACGATGGCGGCGTTGGCCGTGACGCTTCCGAGCTGCTGCGTAAAATCAAGGCTGCTCAGTATGTTGCCGCTCACCCGGGCGAAGTTTGCCCAGCCAAGTGGAAAGAAGGCGAGGCCACTCTGGCTCCGTCCCTGGACCTGGTCGGCAAGATCTAAGTCTGTGACACGCAACTCAGGGCGGAACTCCGCACCTACTTAAGTAAGCTGCACCGCCCAATAGAAAAGCCCGGGCGAGATTCGCTCGGGCTTTTTTTCGCCTCAAATAAAGGAAATCGCCCGTATGTTGGACGCCAATCTTAAAGCCCAGTTGAAATCGTACCTGGAACGGGTCACCCAGCCGATCGAGATCGTTGCTTCTCTCGACGACGGTGCGAAATCCCGTGAAATGCTGGAACTGCTGAAAGACGTTGCCAGTCTTTCGAGCCAAATTACCCTGATCGACAGCGGTGATGATGCGCGCAAGCCATCGTTCTCGATCAATCGCCCGGGCGCCGACATCAGTCTGCGCTTCGCCGGCATCCCGATGGGCCACGAATTCACTTCGCTGGTGCTGGCCCTGCTGCAAGTCGGCGGCCACCCATCGAAAGCCAGTGTTGAAGTGATCGAGCAGATCCGCTCGCTCAAAGGTGAGTTCAGCTTCGAGACTTACTTCTCGCTGTCCTGCCAGAACTGCCCGGACGTCGTCCAGGCACTGAATCTGATGGCCGTACTCAACCCGAACATCCGCCACGTCGCCATTGACGGCGCGCTGTTCCAGGACGAAGTCAACGATCGCAAGATCATGGCCGTGCCAAGCATCTACTTGAATGGTGAGAACTTCGGCCAGGGCCGTATGGGCCTGGAAGAAATCCTCGCCAAACTCGACACTGGCGCCATCGAGCGTCAAGCCGAGAAAATCAGCGCCAAAGAAGCCTTCGACGTGCTGGTCGTCGGCGGTGGCCCGGCTGGTGCTTCGGCAGCTATTTACGCTGCACGCAAAGGCATTCGTACCGGCGTTGCGGCTGAGCGTTTCGGCGGTCAAGTGCTGGACACCATGGCCATCGAGAATTTCATTTCCGTGCAGGAAACCGAAGGCCCGAAACTGGCCACTGCACTGGAAGAACACGTCAAACAGTACGACGTCGACATCATGAACCTGCAGCGCGCCGACAAACTGATCCCGGGCAAAAACGGCGAGCTGCACGAAGTCCGCTTCGCCAGCGGCGCGACCCTCAAAGCCAAGAGCGTGATTCTGGCGACCGGTGCGCGGTGGCGTGAAATGAACGTCCCGGGCGAGCAGGAGTACCGCAACAAAGGTGTGGCGTACTGCCCGCACTGCGACGGTCCGCTATTCAAAGGCAAGCGTGTCGCGGTGATTGGCGGTGGTAACTCCGGCGTTGAAGCGGCGATTGACCTGGCCGGTATCGTGTCTCACGTAACCTTGCTTGAGTTTGATGTACAGCTGCGTGCTGACGCCGTGTTGCAGCGCAAGTTGCACAGCCTGCCGAACGTCACTGTGATCACCAGCGCGCAAACCACCGAAGTCAGCGGCAATGGTGAAAAGGTCAACGGCCTGCGTTACAAAAATCGCAATACTGACGAACTGCGCAACGTCGAACTGGAAGGGATTTTTGTGCAGATCGGTCTGCTGCCGAACACTGATTGGCTCAAAGGCACTATCGAGCTGTCGCCACGCGGCGAGATCATTGTCGATAACCGTGGTGAAACGTCGATCCCGGGCATCTTCGCTGCCGGTGACGTGACCACTGTGCCGTACAAGCAGATCGTCATCGCGGTGGGCGAGGGCGCCAAGGCTTCGCTGAGCGCGTTCGATCACTTGATCCGTACTTCGGCTCCGGCGTAAACGCCAAGCCTTAAAGCACAAAACCCCATGAGTGATCATGGGGTTTTGTGTGGGTGTAACAAAAGATCGCAGCCTGCCGCAGGCTGCGATCTTTTTACATCGGTGCTGGCTGGATGATCTCAACCCAATAGCCATCCGGGTCCTTGATAAACGCCAGACTCTTCATGCGGCCATCGGTGAGGCGTTTCTGGAAATCACAGCCCAGTTCTTCAAAACGCGCGCAAGCGGCGACGATATCCGGCACCGAGATGCAGATGTGGCCGAAACCACGCGGGTCGGTGTTGCCGTTGTGATAGGCAAACTCAGCATCGTTTTCGGTGCCGTGGTTGTGGGTCAATTCCAGAATGCCCGGTATCGACTTCATCCACTCGGTGCGGGCAGCGGCGTCGGCCGGGATCTGCGCTTTGTCGACCAGGGCCAGGAAGTACAGGCTGAACTCGGCTTCCGGGAAGTCGCGTTTCTCGACCAGGGAGAAACCCAGCACGCGTGTGTAGAAGTCCAGCGACTGAGTGATGTTCTTCACACGCAGCATGGTGTGGTTGAAAACGAAGTTGTGGGTTGCGCTGTCCGGGGTGGCAGTGACGCCAGGGAAAGTGTTCAGTTCTTGCAGGCTCATAGGCCCTCCGTAACAATGGGGCGAGTGAATGGGCGCAATGATACGCATGCCTGCCGGCATCGCCAAACCCAAAGCGCGGGCTTGCTCTGTGTGCGGGTGGGCCTCAGACTTTGTGGTTCAATCTGCGAGTGTTGCCGGCAATGATCCGACTGTTCAAAACCCTGTTTGTTTTCTTTGGCCTGGCGTTTGTCGCGCCGGCCGTGTTTGCCGACCCCCCAGGCATCACTTGGCCCGCAGGTTGGGAGGTCGAAGCGCTGGCTGATACCGCGCCACAGGTTTTCCGGCAGCGGGCGGTGAAGAATGATGCCGATGGCAATCAAGTGATGGTGATGGAATTGACCATGACTCAGGTGGAGCCGGGTCACCAGGTCAATTTGCAGGGCGTGTTGCTGGAAATGCGCAAGTCGATACAAAAGGACTTTTTTCAGGGGGGTTATCAAAGTGTCTGCAACAAGGTGCATCCTGCGACGCTCGGTTCTTTGTCTGCGCTGGAGACGACTTGTACGGTGACTGAAAACGGTCGGCATGTGTTATCGCAAACGCTCGTCGCAGCCATCGAAGCGGATAAGGCTTATGTCCTTTCGTATGCCGGTCAGGCTGACGTCTATAAGGCGAGTTCAGACGAAATAGTAGCAGTGAAAAACAGCCTAAAACTTTAGACGCCTGCTCTATTCAAGACAGGATTAGATACCCGAAGGGATTAAGCATAAAGTTTAACGTTGCTCCAGGTCGCAACATCGAGCAGCAAAATGTTTAGCTCGCTGGCTCGGAAACGTTACAGAAAAGTCGCAACTTTAACGATGAAATTCATTTCATTTGTTAGATATTGTCAATAAAAAAAGCCCTGCGTATGCAGGGCTTTTTGTTGGCGTCAGATTAACCGCGCAACCAGGAGTCAACGGTGCCTGCACCGTATTGTTCCTTCCAGGCTTTCAGGCCACGGTGGTTGCCGCCCTTGGTCTCAATCAGTTCACCGGTATGCGGATTGTGATAGACCTTGACCACGCGAGCGCGGCGGGTTTTAGGTGCTGCAGCGGTTTGCAGGCCGGATTTAGCCGGATTCGGGTCGAGAATGGCGATGATGTCTTTCAGGCCTTTGCCGTAGGTTTTCATCAGCCCCTGGAGCTTTTCTTCGAATTCGATTTCTTTCTTGAGCCCGGCATCGTTCTTCAGCGATTCCAACTGCTTGAGCTGTTCCTGAAGGGCCTTTTCAGCTGCACGAAATTCAGCGAGTCTGGACAATATCTTTACTCCAATAGTGTATTTGGCTGATACCAACCGCAAACAAAGCTATAAGCCAAGAGCCCTGTAGCGACTCGGTGATAATTGGCTCACCTGCCAATCTTTGCGCAGGCAAGAAAAATTGTAGTTGTTAATGCCTCAGGAGTAAATCCTGATGTTGTCTTCATGTAACAGCAGTGGACTTTTTGTATCAATTTGGTGCGCCTTGTCGGCGTGTCACGCATAAGTCAATTTAGTTAATGGTGACTTAATGCACTAATGAAGTCTGCCGCCGGCATGGGTTTGCCGTACAGATAGCCCTGTAGAAAGTTGACTTTGTGCGCGGTCAGATAGTCGGCTTGCGCCTGAGTTTCGACACCTTCGGCAACAATGCCCAGATCAAGCTTGGCCGAGAGTTCGATGATGGAGTCCAGTATGTGCCGTGAGAGCGCATCGATGCCGATCATGGCAACGAAGCTCTGGTCGATCTTGAGGAAGTCCACATTGAATTTGCGCAAGTAACCAAGACTCGAATGACCGGTGCCGAAGTCGTCGATGGCGATCATCACGCCCAGCGCGCGCAACTGTTCGAACAGTTGTCGTGTCGTGTCGGTGGGCTCGATCAGCTCGCGCTCGGTGAGCTCCAGCACCAGGTGGATGCTGTCGGGAACGAAGGCGGCGAGAAACTCGCGGCAATCCTTCACCAGTACCAGATCCTGACAATGGCTTGCCGTGATGTTTATGCCGATGTGAAACGGTGTGGCGAAGGTCGATGACTGTGGCCCGAGTAATGCTGCGGTCTGCTGCATCAAGGCGCGGGTCATCGGCACAATCAGGCCCGAATGCTCGGCGAACGGGATAAACAGATCCGGACGCACCAGGCCTTCCTTGGGGTGATTCCAGCGCATCAAGACTTCGGCGCCCGACCATTTCTTGCTATCGCCATGAACCACGGGCTGGAAGTACGGAATGAACTCGCCGGCTTCCAGGGCACGGAGCATTTCATGGCTCGGCGAAGTGGAGCGCTTTTGCAAGACGTGCCCGATTGCGCCGGAGACCACACCAAAAAAAATCAACAGGCTGAACAGCGGCGGGTATTCGTGGGCCATATAACGCCAGGTTTCACCGCTGGGAAACCCGGCAGACACGTTGAATGCATAGCGGGAAGAATCCAGCATGCTTTGCGCTACCGGGAAAGCGGGCAGGGCACCTTGATGGACTTTGCCATCGGCGGACAACCAGTTGTCGCCCACTTGCAGCAACAGCAGCGTCTGCCGGCCGATCAGGCGCAGCATGTTGCTCAAGTGATAGCCATCCAGTGTCGTCAATGCACCGCCGCGACCTTCACTGAGTCGATACACCAGCAATGCCGTATTGGGCGTCACCGGGTTGCCGTTCATCAACCACAACTTGCCATCGTTGTAGTCGCCGGCATTGACGGCTTCCTTATAGTCTCCGAACAACGAGCTGCAATAGAGGTTGTCGTCCCACACCAGATTGGTGGAGCGTACGAAAGGGCGGCGGGTGACTTGCTCGCGCAGGGCCAATTTGACGTCTTCGCAGCGTTGGCCGGCCAGTGGCAGCAGTTCCTGAGCGGCTTGGGCGGTGTTGTCGAGCATCAACTCAAACTGACGCAACGCCTCCTCGGCGGTCTGTTGTGAACTTTGCTGCAGCGTTCGTTCCGCCTGCATATAAAGAATTAAGCTGCCCAGTAAAATCGGGAGCAAGCCACTGAACAGTGTGACGACGATGCGGGTCATGCGCTTGCGGCGGGTTCTGATAGTTAAAGGCATGAGCGCATCCTGTCGCATGAAAGTGGGATCTTGAATGCAGGCCGGGCAACGGCGCATCACTGAGAAACTGCTCAGTTAGAGGGGATGATAGATGGCCGTTCACGCTTGTGCCGCTCATCGTCAGCTATGCGTGCGGCCAACTCTATAAGTAGCCGCGCTGGCCATCTGCCGGGGATGTGCGGAATGCAGGGCAATATACGTTAGCAACAATCTCCTTGCACCAGCGCCAAAAAAGCGGATTTTATAGAGAGGGCAGACAACCCTATTTACGCTGTGTAGAATCGGGTTACGCATACAATAATAATCGTCTTCTGGCAGCAGAAGCCTCGCCCGCAAGAGCCTTGGGTCGACAATGAAGATATTCGGGTTTCAACTGATCTACGGTGACTTCCTCGCCCGCAGTGTGCGTGGCATCTCCTGCGCGCCACCCACCGGTCTCAGCATTACTGACAAATAACCCTGGTTAATTGATAAGAAATGATGAGGCGCCACCATGGCAGATTTATACGAAAACCCAATGGGCCTGATGGGCTTTGAATTCATCGAGCTCGCATCGCCTGTTCCTGGCACGCTGGAGCCGATCTTCGAGATCATGGGCTTCACCAAAGTCGCGACCCACCGCTCCAAGAACGTGCACCTGTATCGTCAGGGCGCGATCAACCTGATCCTCAACAACGAACCGAACAGCGTTGCTTCGTACTTCGCAGCCGAGCACGGCCCGTCGGTATGTGGCATGGCGTTCCGGGTCAAGGATTCGCAAAAGGCCTACAACCGCGCACTGGAACTCGGCGCCCAGCCGATCCACATCGAAACCGGTCCCATGGAACTGAACCTGCCAGCGATCAAAGGCATTGGCGGTGCGCCGCTGTACCTGATCGACCGTTTCGGCGAAGGCAGTTCTATCTATGACATCGACTTCGTCTTCATCGAAGGCGTTGACCGCAACCCGGTCGGTGCCGGCCTGAAGATCATCGATCACCTGACCCACAACGTGTACCGCGGTCGCATGGCTTACTGGGCGAACTTCTACGAGAAGCTGTTCAACTTCCGCGAAATTCGTTACTTCGATATCAAGGGCGAATACACCGGCCTGACGTCGAAAGCGATGACTGCGCCGGACGGCATGATCCGCATCCCGCTGAACGAAGAGTCGTCGAAGGGTGCCGGGCAGATCGAAGAGTTCCTGATGCAGTTCAATGGCGAGGGCATCCAGCATGTCGCATTCCTCTCCGACGACCTGATCAAGACCTGGGATCACCTGAAAAAAATCGGCATGCGCTTCATGACCGCGCCGCCGGAAACCTATTACGAAATGCTCGAAGGCCGCCTGCCGAACCACGGCGAACCGGTTGATCAACTGCAATCGCGCGGCATTCTGCTCGATGGCTCGTCGGAGCAGGGCGACAAGCGTCTGCTGCTGCAGATCTTCTCGGAAACTCTGATGGGGCCAGTGTTCTTCGAATTCATCCAGCGTAAAGGCGACGATGGTTTCGGCGAGGGCAACTTCAAGGCGCTGTTCGAATCGATCGAGCGTGACCAGGTGCGTCGTGGCGTACTCGCGACCGAGTAACCGGCTACTGAAATGAAAAATCCCGGCCTGCAGTGATGCAGGGCTGGGATTTTTTTGTGTTGGATTTAAGGACGGCGCTGACGTATCAAATGTTTGAAGCCTTCGAAGACAAGCACAACGACGGCCAACCAGATCGGAATGTACGTCAACCATTCACCGGACTTGATGCTTTCACCCAGCAACAACGCCACACCGAGCAACAGCACCGGCTCAACGTAACTCAACAAACCAAACAGACTGAATGGCAGTAACCGGCTGGCAATAATGTAAACCACCAGCGCCGAAGCACTGATCAGGCCGAGCAGCGGAATCAGCCACATCAACCCCGGATACTGGTCGAACACGGCCAGGCCTTGCTCGCCGCCCTGAACAAACCAATAGGCCACCGGCAGCATCAGGGTCATATCAACCCACAAGCCGCCGAGGTTGTCGGTTTTCAGGTATTTGCGCAGCACGAAGTACAACGGATAGCCGACCACGACCACCAGCGTCGCCCAGGAAAATCCGCCGACCTGATACAACTCGTTCAACACACCCAGACTTGCGAAGAACACCGCAACCTTTTGCAGGTACGACAGGCTCTCGCCATAGGCAATCCGCCCGGTCAGCACCATGGCCAGCGGCAGCAGGAAGTAGCCCAGCGACACATCGAGGCTGTAGCCGTTGAGCGGCGCCCACATGAACAGCCATAACTGCACGCCGAGCAGGCCGGCCGAAACAATCAGCCCTCCGATCAGTTTCGGCTTCGCAGCCATCAGGCGAACCAACTCCAGTACCCGCCGCCATTCCCCGGACACCAGCATGAATACGGTCATGCACGGCACCGTCAGCAGCATCCGCCAGCCAAAGATTTCCACGCCGCTCAATGGGGTGAGCAGCGAGGTGTAGTAATACATGACGGCAAACAGCACCGAGGCTGAAACCGATAGAGCGATACCTTTAGACAAACTGTCCTCGCGAGTGGGTGATCAAACGGGGCGCGAAGGATACGTGGTTTTTGTGCTGAATATTGGCCAGATGCTCATTATTTGCCACACACACAAGCGTAGTCAGTTTTTACGGCCTGGCCTTCAGCGGATTGCCATAGCGCTTGAGGTACATCTCCCCGAACCGGTAAGAGGCGTAGTCGGTCACGTGGCCGATGTCACGGTAGACCGGCAAACCGTCGACCATCGTCACGCAAGTACCGTCTTTGCATTGCGTGCTTTTTGGATCGATGACAATCAACGTCGGATATTCGGCCGTCAGGTCATTGAAGAGTTTTTCCAGCACGGGGTCTTTATCGCCTGCCCATGGCACCGTAGCGCAGAGACGGCTTTGCTCGGCACTCCCCATCAAACCCCGCAACTTGACCTGTTTTAACAGGCACTCGTTGATACCCGGCGGCATTGGCAGGGTGTTCTCCAAAAAGACTGGGGTAGCTCCCGATTTGACGATGATATCCAGGGCTTCACGGATCGCCACGCCCAGGCGCTGTTGCGACAGTTCATAACTGCGCGGGTCATCCAGTTTGGTGACGATGGCATCGGTGAGATAGGCCTCCCAGAACTGGCCAACAATCACATACTGAAAATGCTTCTTCGCGATCATGGCGTAGTAGCGCTGGGCGGCATCGTGGCACTTTTGATAAAGCGCGTTCTTGTATTTATTCCAGTTGTACAAATAGATTCCGGGCAGCGCCAGACATGCCGGGTAACCCTGAACAAGAACTGAAAGATTGGCATCCGTCGCCAGTGTTTCAACAAAGCCCCAGTAGTGATTTGAAAACGAATCACCCATCAGTAGTACTTGCGGCGCTGCCTGCGCGCTGCCCATCAGGCAGCCGGGATCGGCACCATCGCTGACACCCAGGCAACCCTCACGGCTCACCGGAACAGCCGCTTTCAAACCGTTGAACAGGTTGGTGTAGCCTTCGTTGAAGCGGTTCGGCCAACCCTCGTGTCTATCGCTGGCTGAGTGGAGGATCGACAGGCAGATGGCAGGCAAAATCATCAGCACTACCAGGGTTTTGGTAAAACCAGCCCGGGCTTTTCGATATCTGTTTTCAATCAGCACAAAGGACAGCCAGGCAACCACGAAGGTGGAGACGAAGTAGACGAGCGTCATCATCGGCGTGAGGGCGATGCCCAAGTAAGTCATCACCGCCAGAATCGGCCAGTGCCACAGGTACAGGGAGTAAGAGAGCGTGCCAATAAACACGAGAGGTTTGAACGCCAGCAATTTTGACGTGATGCTGGCGTCGCCTATGCCCTGAAAGAGCAGCACTGCGGTGGCGAGACACACGGCAATGGCGTAGTAGTCCGGAAAACCCGACACAATATCTACCCGGGTAGCGCAGTAGATAATAGTGGCGAGTGAGAGCGCACAGAGCAGGGACGCGCTGAGGCGATTGAGTCTGAACCTGTCCGTGCTGAAGATCACGGCGCAGGAGCCGATCATCAATTCAAAGATTCGCGCGGTGAAGAAGTAATAGTTCTTTTCGGGGTGCGCGTAAGACAGATACAACGCGAGTGCCATTGCCGCCACGGTCAAAGCGAAGACCGTCGCTTTGAAGGCTTTTTTCGCCACATAACGGTTGATCAACCACATCCCCAGTGGCAGAACCAAATACCACTGCCATTCGATAGCCAGCGACCAGGTGTGCAACAGCGGCAGACTTGCCGCATCGGGCGTGGCGTAACCCGTTGTCACTTTGGAGAAGTACTGGTTGGAGATGATTAACGATGTGTACTTTTCGCTTTTCAGAAAGTCGACATAGTCATCGGGCAGGTACAGCAGCGTTGTGACGATTAGTGTCGCTACCAGCAACGCGATGACGGCAGGTTGCAATCGCCAGATCCGACGCGTGTAAAACCCGGAAAAAGTGAATGTGCCGTTGTTCAGCGACTTCAGGATGATCGAGGTCGTCAAATACCCCGAAATCACGAAGAAGATATCGACGCCAATAAAACCGGAGGGGAAAAGCGCCAGTCCGCCGTGAAAAATCAGTACGAGCAGAACAGCGATTGCGCGAAGTCCATCAACATCAGCGCGGTAATTAATGGAGGGCGTGCGATCCCCGGCAGTTACGGCCGCAACGGGCTGACGCCACTGCTTTTTCTCGCCGAGTAGATTAAACAGCAGCCCACGCAAAGACTTTTTTGATACCTCAACGGGGCGATTGAACATGATTAATCCCTGGCGATGTCCGAACGATCACTGATTCCGTTTGATCGTGCTCGATTCAATGAAAAAACACCCGATTGTATCGGCTGTTGCAGGGATAGGGAAAAATCTTAAGTCCGGTGCGGTTTGCGACCCGACACAAAATGGCTTACATCGTTGAACCCCGGTGTCGAGGCATGGCCTGGTGTCACCAGCGAATCGATAAACGCTTCATCCTCCGCCGTGATCTTCACCGATTGCGCCTTGGTGTACGCGTCCCACTGCGCTTCAGTACGAGGCCCGACGATTGCCGACGTGACTGCGCTGTTGTTCAACACCCAGGCAATCGCAAACTCGACGATGCCGATGCCACGGCCCTCGGTGTATTGTTGAATCTGCTGGGCAATGCGCAGCGACTCCACCCGCCATTCGGTTTCCAGAATGCGTTTGTCCTGACGCCCGGCACGGCTGTTGGCGTCTGGCGTTACGTCTGGCGCGTATTTGCCGCTGAGTACGCCTCGGGCGAGTGGGCTGTAAGGCACCACACCCAGACCATACGTCTGCGCAGCGGTAATCTGCTCAGTCTCGGCCTGACGGTTAACGATGTTGTATAGCGGCTGACTGATTACCGGGCGATCAATGCCAAGTTTGTCGGCGATGCGAATCACCTCGGCGATCCGCCAGCCACGATAGTTCGACAGGCCCCAGTAACGAATCTTGCCTTGACGAATCAGGTCGCCGATCGCCGAGATCGTCACTTCCAGTGGCGTGTTGTGGTCTTCGCGGTGCAGGTAATAGATGTCGAGGTAATCAGTGCCGAGCCGAGTCAGGCTGGCATCGAGTCCGTTGAAGATATGTTTGCGGCTTAAACCGCTGCGGTTTGGTACGCCGTCCACCGGGCCGAATCCCACCTTGGTCGCCAAGACCCATTCATGGCGATTGCCGGCAATCGCTTCGCCGACGATCTCTTCCGAGCGACCATTGGTGTACACGTCAGCGGTATCAATGAAGTTGATGCCCTGATCCCAGGCCTTGTCGATGATGCGCAATGACTCCTCGGTGCTGGTCTGTTCGCCAAACATCATCGTGCCGAGGGTGAGGGTGGACACCTGCAACCCCGAGTGGCCCAGTGTGCGATAGCTCATGCCAAAATCCTTTTGTCGGTGGGAATGCCTTAATCAAATATCAGAAGCGTGCGACGCGGCAAAGTGAATTATCGGCTCAAGCCTCGGCAGCGTGCCTGCAAAAACGCCTGCAACACACGGACCCGTTCCGATACCTGCACCCGATGTGGGCAGAGTAAATTGAACGGCACACTTTCACCTTGCCAGTCATCGAACAAGGTCATCAGTCGCCCGGCACGCACGTCTTCGGCGACATCGAGCCAGGCTTTGTAAGCGATGCCATGCCCGGCCAGTGCCCAACGGCGGGCGACTTCGCCGTCGTCGCTGAGATAGTCGCCATGGACTTCGACTTCAAGCGTTTCGTCGTCGCGACTGAAACGCCAGGTGTTGTAAGGCCGACCATTGCGTAAGTAGAGCAGGGCACTGTGCTTCGTTAATTCGCTCGGGTTTCGCGGTGTGCCATGACGGGCTAAATAGGCTGGACTGGCGCAAGCCACGCGACGATGCTCAGGCAGGATCGGCAACGCCACCAGCGTCGAATCGCTCGGTACGCCGAAGCGCAGCGCCACGTCCACGGTTTCACGAAACAGATCGGCATGGCGGTCGTTCAGCAGCAGTTGCAACTGAACGTGCGGATGTTCGCGTTTGAAATCATCCAGCCACGGCAACAACACATTGCGCCCGAAGTCCGACGGTGCCGCCAGTTGCAGTACGCCGCTCAGGCCTTCGCTCTGCTGCTTGAGCGCCTGCTCACCCTCGGCCAGTGTCGCGAGGGCAAGGCGCACACTTTCCAGATAGCGCCGGCCTTCTTCAGTCAGGCGCATGCTGCGGGTGGAGCGCGCCAGCAGGCGTATGCCGAGGCGGGTTTCAAGACGCTTCAAGGCGATGCTGGCGGCGGCCGGTGTCAGCTCCAATGCGCGGGCGGCGGCGGAAATGCTCCCGGAGTCGGCGACGCGGACGAAGATCTCCAGATCGAGAATCGAGCTCATTGGTAAAAATCCTTTAAAGATCTTTGCGTTTTAGCGGGATTTTTCCGTGATTGGCAAGTGTGGATACTGCAATCAGTGAATAACCGCAGGAGACGAGCATGACGTGGACATTCGATCATCTGGCTTTCAACACCGCTGACGGCCAGACGTTGCAGGACAATTTCGCGGCATTGCTGGGGCTGGCGCCGGGGCGCCGGCCGCCGTTTCCGTTTCCCGGCCGCTGGCTGTATCAGGACGCGCACGCCGTGGTGCATGTGATCGAGCAGCCGACTTTCGATGATACTGAACTCAGCCACATTGCGTTTCGCACCGATGAGCCGGCGGAAACTGTGTTGCGGCGGGTGCGTGAGAGTGGATTGCCGTACCAGTTGGCGCAAGTGCCGGGCGAGGGGATCTGGCAGATCTTTGTGCAGATGCCGGGTGGATTAGTAATTGAGTTGGATGCGTTTTCCTGACAGCAAAAAATCGCAGCCTTCGGTAGCTCCTACACCGACTGTAGGAACTGCCGCAGGCTGCGATCGTTTGATCTTCTAAATCAAACCCGCAACGTCCGCGTCATCCGCAACGCCAGCAGGCTCCCGCCGACAATCACACCCGCCAGCAGATACAACGCCGCATCGGTCGACCCGGTGCTGTCCTTGACCCAACCCACCAGATACGGGCTGAGGAACCCGGCCATCTGCCCCATCGAGTTGATCAACGCCAGACCACCCGCTGCCGCGCCTGCACTGAGCATCGCCGTCGGCACCGGCCAGAACATCGGCAGGCCGGTGAGGGCGCCCATGGTCGCAATGGTCAAACCGAGAATCGCAATCGCCGGGTTGGCAGCAAAGTTCACCGCAATCACCAGACCAATCGCACCCATCAGCATCGGCACCACCAAATGCCAGCGACGTTCTTGGCGCAGGTCTGCCGAACGCCCGACCACCAGCATGAACACTGCCGCCAGCAGGTAAGGAATCGCACTCAACCAGCCGATGACCAGGTTATCGCTGAAACCGAGGTTCTTGATGATCGACGGCAGCCAGAAGTTGATCGCGTACACGCCGCTCTGGATGCAAAAGTAGATCAGGCCAAACGCCCAGATCGCCGGGTTCTTGAATACCGCCAGCAGTGAATCAGATGTGGTTTTTGGCTTGTTCGCCAAGTCTTCGGCCTGATCCGCTTCGAGCACGGCGCGCTCGTGTGGGGTCAGCCATTTGGCGTTGGCGAAGCTATCGCTCAGCAGGAAATACGCCAGCGCACCCAGTATCACGGTCGGAACGCCTTGCAGCAGGAACATCCACTGCCAGCCGGCCAAACCGCCCTGGCCCGCCGCGAAATGGTTGAGAATCCAGCCGGAAAACGGGCTGCCGAGCAAACCGGACACCGGGATCGCCGACATGAACAACGCCATGATCCGGCCACGGCGGAACGTCGGGAACCACTGCGAGAGATACAGCACAACGCCTGGGAAGAACCCGGCTTCGGCAGCACCGGTGAACAGGCGCAGGGTGTAGAACTCGGTGGGGGTGGTGACGAACAACAGGCACGTCGACAGTGTGCCCCAAGTGATCATCATCAGCGCGATCCAGCGCCGAGGACCGAATTTGGTCAACGCCAGATTGCTCGGTACGCCGCACAGCACGTAGCCGATGAAGAAAATACCGGCACCGAGGCCGTAGACGGTTTCGCTGAATTTCAGCGCGTCGAGCATCTGCAGTTTGGCAAATCCAACGTTTACCCGGTCGAGGTAGTTGAACAGATAGCAGATGAAGATGAAGGGGATTAAACGCAGGGTGATGCGTTTATAAACGGCGTTTTTACCGTCATCGATGGTCTGGGTAGCTGCGGCGCTCTGCGACATAGCGGCTCTCTCTTTATTATGATTTTTTGCGATGCAAAGGGTAACGTTGATCGCCCTGAGAGTCTCGGCCACCTTTGGCCGGATTGTCTTTGTGCCTGAGCACAGGGTTTGCCGCCAAGCCCTGTGCGCGTGAACAACCGTCCGCCCCGTTTTTAAGGATCTTGCCCACCATGTTCGAACTCGATCACGACCTCGCGCAGGACATCGTCGACCGGGCCATGGCTATTTTGCCGTACAACGTCAACGTCATGGACAGCCAGGGGCTGATCCTCGGCAGCGGCGAACCGGAGCGGATCAACACCCGACATGAAGGCGCGCAACTGGTATTGGCCAACGGTCGGGTGGTCGAAATCGACGCGCCGACAGCCCAGCATTTGAAAGGCGTGCAGCCGGGGATCAACCTGCCGTTGCTGCTCGATCAGCGTCTGATCGGCGTGCTTGGCATCACCGGTGAACCGGAACAACTGCGCACCTACGCCGAACTGGTGCGCATGACGGCGGAAATGTTGGTTGGTCAACGCAATCAGCAGGCCGAACAGCAATGGCGGCGTCAACGTTGTGATGATCTGCTGGCGCTGCTGTTAAGCGAGGCGGGAGATTCACCACGGCTGGTCGATGAAGCGCAGCAACTCGGCCTCAAACCGCAACTGACACGGGTGCCGTATCTGTTCGAGGTGGGGCTGGAACATGGCCCGGGGCAAACCGTCGAGGCGCTGAGTGCCTGGCTGATGTCACGCTATCCGGACAGTTGGTGCGTAAGCTCGGCGAAGACTTCGCTGCTGTGGTGTCGGCCGGCGAGCCACAACGTCGAGCATGATCGCTTGCTGGAGAAACTCGACGGCCTGGGCTGGAACGTCCTGCGCATTGCCGTGGGTGGGCAGGCGGATGGGTTGAGCGGGTTGCGTCGTTGTTATCGCCGGGTGGGCGATTTGCTTGCCTATGGCCGCGAGGTATTGCCGCATTCACGTCTATTGACCCTCAATCGCTATCGCTTGCCGGTGATGCTCTGGCGGCATCGCAACGACGATGCGCTCGATGAACTGCTCAAGCCTCTGCGCAAGGTGATCGCCAAGGACAGCAACGGCCAGTTGCTGGCGACGTTGCGCAGTTGGTGCGATCACGATGGGCAGAGTCAGGCGTGTGCCGATGCACTGGGGATTCATCGCAATAGCCTGCGCTATCGGATGGAAAGGATTGCCGAGATCAGTGGGGTGGATCCGTTGAGGCTGGAAGGGATGTTGGCGCTATATCTTGGGGTGCAATTGCTGCCGCAAACTGAACCCTCTGCATGAGGTGTTTTTGAAGACGCCATCGCTGGCTTGCCAGCGATGGCGCCGGCACATTCAGCATCCACTCCAGGGCTTTTGTAGAAATGAACAATAAACGCCTGCGCCCATTGTGCAGCGGACCGGCGTCAATGCGCAGACCGACTGGCAGCATGATGAGCATTGGAACTGGAGAATTCGCATGAAGATCGTCATCGCCCCCGATTCGTTCAAGGACAGCCTGAGTGCCCAGGGCGTCGCCGAGGCCATTGCTCTGGGCCTGGCGCAAGTCTGGCCGCAGGCCACACTCATCAAATGCCCGATGGCTGACGGCGGCGAAGGCACGGTCGAATCGATTCTCGCCGCGTGCGAAGGCGAGTTGCGCCGCACCCGCGTGCGTGGCCCGTTGGGTTCAGCGGTTGACGCCGCGTGGGGCTGGTTGCCGCATAACCACACCGCGATCATTGAAATGGCTGAGGCCAGCGGCTTGCAATTGGTGCCGCCGGGGCAGCGCGATGCGTGCATCAGCAGCACCTTCGGCACCGGCGAACTGATTCGCGCAGCGCTGGATGCCGGGGCACAACGGGTAATTCTGGCGATCGGCGGCAGTGCCACCAATGATGGTGGCGCCGGAGCCATGCAGGCGTTGGGGGTGAAGTTGCTGGACGCACAAGGTCAGGCGTTGGTGCCCGGCGGCCTGGCGCTGGCGCAATTGGCGCGTCTGGACTTGAGCGAAATGGACCTGCGTCTGGCGCAAGTGCGTTTCGATATCGCCGCCGACGTTAACAACCCGTTGTGCGGCCCACACGGTGCCTCGGCGATTTTTGGTCCGCAGAAAGGTGCATCGCCGACGCAAGTGCAGCAACTTGATCAAGCGTTGGGGCATTTCGCCGAGCTGAGCGCGCAAGCCTTGGGTAAAGATGTTCGCGACGAGCCCGGCAGCGGTGCGGCGGGTGGCTTGGGTTTTGCCGCCAAGGCATTTCTCGGTGCGCAGTTTCAGGCCGGGGTCGAGGTGGTCGCCGAGTTGGTCGGGTTGGCCGAGGCGATCAAAGGCGCGGATCTGGTGATTACCGGCGAAGGACGGTTCGACGCGCAGACGTTACGCGGCAAAACCCCGTTCGGCGTGGCGCGGATTGCCAAACAACACAACGTCCCGGTGATTGTCATCGCGGGGACATTGGGCGAGGGTTATCAGGAGCTGTACGCTCATGGCATTGATTCTGCGTTCGCCGTGACCAGCGGACCGATGACGCTGGAGCAGGCTTGCGCGCAAGCGCCGCTTCTGCTGCGCGAGCGAGCGTGTGACATCGCTCGAGTCTGGCGACTCTCCACCAAACCCTGACCAACCTCCTACACGGGGCGTGCGCGCGGTGTTTCAATGGTGTAACACCCAGAAAAATATTTGCTCTTTACACGCAACCTTCCTAAAGCCTGGCCGATACAGCCAATAGGCGCGCACAAGAATCCCAAAAACAGTGACGCCGGACTGAAGCCCGCCCCCCACGGGTCAGTGATCACGGCATGGACGCTCGTAGTTTCTATCTTCCGAGAGTCCAACTATGTCCTTGCGTAACCTGAATATCGCGCCCCGTGCCTTCCTCGGTTTTGCCTTTATTGCCCTGCTGGTAGTCGTGCTCGGCGTGTTCGCCGTGAACCGCATGACGATCATCCGTCAGGCGTCAGTCGAGATGGACTCGACGCAGTTACCCAGCGTGACCCAGCTTGCCATCGTCACGGAAAACGTCCTGCGTCTGCGCATCCTGTCGTTCCGGGTTCTGGTGAACCGCGACCCGGCCGCCCTGCAAGAAGCACAAACCCGCATCGGCGTTCTGGTGGACAAGGTTCGCAGCGGCCAGGCCAAGTACGCCGCGCTGCCGGCCGGCCCGGAAGAACGCGCGATTTACCAGACGTTCGCGACGACGCTGGACAACTACCTGCAAGCGCAAAACCAGATGCTGGAGCTGTCGCGTCAGGACAAAGTTGACGAGATGCGTACCCTGATCAACACGCGGATCAAGGACGGCACCGACCAGATGGGTGAGCAACTCAACAAGCTCATCGCGATCAACGCTGCCGATGCGAAAACTGCTTCCAATAAGGCTGGCGAACATTACGACAGCGCCATCACCGGTATCGTCATCGTCGCCGTGGTTGCTGCGCTGGCCACCGTGTTGCTGGCGCTCTTGCTGACTCGCAGCATCGTCACGCCGCTGAACCGTGCCGTCGAGGCTGCGCGGACCATTGCCGACGGCAACCTGACCAAACTCATCGAAGTCGACGGCAAGGACGAGCCTGCCCGCTTGCTCGAAGCCCTCGCGGCGATGCAAACCAACCTGCGCAAAACCATCGAGCAGATCGCCGGTTCCGCCACGCAACTGGGCGCCGCCGCCGAAGAGCTCAGCGCGGTGACAGAAGAAGCGTCCCGTGGCCTGCAACAGCAGAACAATGAAATCGAACAAGCCGCCACTGCCGTCAACGAGATGACCGCTGCCGTGGAAGAAGTGGCGCGTAACGCCGTGTCGACCTCCGAAGCCTCCAATCAGTCGACCCACGCCGCCCGTGAAGGCCGCGATCAAGTGGTGAAAACCGTCGACGCGATCCAGACCATGACCCACGACGTGCAGAACACCGCGCAAATGATCGAAGGTCTTGCCACGCAAGGTCGTGACATCGGTAAGGTGCTCGACGTTATCCGCGCCATCGCCGAACAGACCAACCTGCTGGCGCTCAACGCCGCCATTGAAGCGGCCCGTGCCGGTGAGGCCGGGCGTGGTTTTGCCGTGGTGGCGGACGAGGTGCGGGCACTGGCCCATCGCACCGCGCAGTCGACGCAAGAGATTGAGAAGATGGTCGCCGGCATCCAGAACGGCACCGGTGAAGCGGTTTCCTCGATGCAGCAAAGCAACCAGCGCACCCAGTCCACCCTGGAAATGGCCCGTGCTGCTGGCGTCGCGTTGGAACAGATCACCCAGTCGATCCACCAGATCAACGAACGCAACCTGGTCATCGCCAGCGCCTCGGAAGAGCAGGCGCAGGTGTCTCGCGAAGTCGACCGCAACCTGGTGAACATTCGCGATCTGGCCACGCAATCGGCAGCAGGCGCCAATCAGACCAGCGCAGCAACCCACGAACTGTCGCGTCTGGCGGTGGATTTGAATGCCATGGTGGCGCGTTTTGTGATTTGAGATAGGGTGAAGGCTGGAGACTGCGCAATCAGGAGACGTACATGCGCTATTCAGCCTTGACCCAACGAATCGCCGGCGAGGGAGCAGCGGCCTGGCAGATTCATGACCGAGCGCTGGAGTTACGCGCCGAGGGTGTCGATATTCTGCTGCTGAGCGTGGGTGATCCTGATTTTGATACACCGCTGCCGATTGTCCACGGCGCCATCGACAGTCTGCTGGCGGGCGATACACATTATTCCGACGTGCGCGGTCGCTTGGCCCTGCGCCAGTTGATTGCCGCTCGCCATCGCCGACGCAGTGGCCAAGTCGTTGACGCCGACCATGTGATTGTCATGCCCGGCGCACAATGCGCGGTGTATTCAGTGGCGCAATGCCTGCTGGATCCGGGCGACGAAGTGATCGTCGCCGAGCCGATGTACGTCACCTACGAAGGCGTGTTCGGCGCTTGCGGTGCGACCGTGGTGCCAGTGCCGGTGCGTCCGGAAAACGGCTTTCGTGTCGATCCCACGGATGTCGCCGCACGAATCACCTCGAAAACCCGCGCCATGCTGCTCAACAGTCCGAACAATCCCTGCGGCGCGAGCCTGTCGCTGCTGATCTGGCAGGAGTTGGCGGCGTTGTGCATTCACCACGACTTGTGGCTGATCAGCGACGAGGTCTATAGCGAGCTGCTTTATGAAGGCGAGCACATCAGTCCGGCGAGTCTGCCCGGCATGGCCGAGCGGACGGCAACGATCAACAGCCTGTCGAAATCCCATGCCATGACCGGCTGGCGTATCGGCTGGATGATCGGGCCAAAATCCTTGGCCGAACATCTGGTCAATCTGTCATTGAGCATGTTGTTCGGGCTGCCGGACTTTGTGCAGAAAGCGGCGCAGGTGGCGCTGGAAAGCGATTTGCCGGAAGTGACGCAGATGCGCGAGGAATATCGTCTACGGCGGGATCTGGTGTGCGAGCGCTTGCGCGGTTGCCCGGGGTTGCAGCCGATCCGCCCGGATGGCGGGATGTTCGTGATGGTCGATGTGCGCCAGACCGGGCTCGGTGCCCAGGCGTTTGCCGAAGGATTGCTGGAAGGTTATGGCGTTTCGGTGCTGGCCGGTGAAGCGTTCGGGCCGAGTGCGGCGGGGCATATTCGCATCGGGTTGGTGGTGGATCGGGTGAAACTGGCAGATGCCTGTGCGCGGATTGCGTTGTGTGCGGCGCAGCTGTTACAGGCGCGCAGTGCCTGACAATCTTGAACGGCCCGCACCGGCCCCATCGCTGCATTGGTATCTACACATCTCTAAAGTCTTCGGCTGGCCACCCAGCCGATGGCTTCTTTAGCGAAACCCGCCAGCTCCTGTGGCGTGTATTGCTCCAGCGTCTCGCACATCGCCAAAAGCATGTACA
>NZ_JACSZV010000030.1 GCF_014472415.1 Pseudomonas sp. N40(2020) | reverse complement strand
GCGACATCAGTCATTACCTGATGCATCGGTACAACTGGATTAGACCGCACCAATTCAATAACGGACTGGCCCCAGCTCAGGCCGAGAAAAAACTTAACGTCGTGTCCGGGATTAGTTGACCACTACAAGGCGCGCTGCTGGACTGAGGTGCGCTACTGCTCAGAGCGGTGCAGACGGCGAAAACGCGTTGAAAACTCCTCTTAGAACTCATCCTTTGCTTTGAGACGGATCCGCACTCCCGGGGTACGTCCGTTCCGGCTGAATAGCCCCATCTTCTTTGTGGATCTTTAGCGACGCTACATTTCCCTCAAAAAAAGCTCTAGATTGTTCGACAAGCTCTGCATTGGTCTCGGTCATTTTAAGCGCAATGAGAACTCTAAACGCCGCAATATACAAAATGCTGGAAATTCCCCAGCAGCGAAGTCATAGATTTTTTATCTCTCTCAGATTTTCAATCTGGTGCAAAAACTTTCAACACTCAGTCGCTGTTTACTATACGAAAGAGATGAACTGTAATGACGGCCAATAAAGGTAACAAGACAACCATCATTAACATTTCCGGTAACTCGCCCCAAATGGCTTGATAGAGGCCTTTCTCACTCATCCCATAAAGCTCTTTAACATTGCTTGAAAATAGCAACACTGAGAAGCAATACGCGACAACTCCCCGCGTCCATTCCATATGGCCTGATACAAATCGGCTCAAGACGCCTCCCCAAACCCCGCTGAGTAGGCATAAAGAGAGAAAACCCAGATCTGAGCTAGTAAAAAATGAGCTTGCGATTGCTCCAATCATTGCGCTAACCAAATGGGTGTGCATAAGCAATTTTCTCCTGAATAACAATCAAATCGCACGCCTCAAAAAAGAGAAGTACGGACAGGTTCAAAAACTTACATCTACACGCAGGTGACCTCATCTTAATACCCTCCTAAGCCGGATCGGAGGACGCAACATAAATCGGAACCGTTCTGGTAGTTTGCCTGGGCCGGCTGAATCCATTTGAGTGAGCCGAGGTTTTCCGCTACCGCTGTTATTTCATTCAAGAAATCGAGCGTTTTTGTGCGAGTACACTTCAGCGTGAAGCCAAAGTTTCGATAGCTCTATCCGTACCTGCTGGTTTATTACGTAATAGCCCTAAGACGGTAGCGCGAAAACAGACTAATGTTGCGTATCACATCGCTCCAGCCAGTGCTGCATTTGATTAAACTAGACCGCCCAGCGATATGCAAAGTTAAATTAGGGTGCGCTTATTTTCGTTCGAAAATAAAAACTAGAATACAGATAGAGTTTCACGCTAATGAGTGTTTCCTTGCAGGATGGCGATCTGCTTCATTAGTTTTAGATTGTCTTCAATGTGCCAGTTCGCAATAATCTTGCCGCTTTGGATTTGATATATATCCGTGGCTACAAAGTCTACCACCTGGCCTTTACCTTTAGATGCTCCGAACGTGCCGGTAAAATGCCCTTGAAAATGTAAGTGCGCCACAACACGGTCGCCTGCAATGATCATCTGCTCTATGTCGCAATTGAGGTCCGGTACCGCCTCTCGAAATGCTTTGGATGCCAGCAATGGGCCCTCGGGTCCCTGCACACGACCCGCGGGTGGGGTTTTATCTATAAAGTTTTCAGCTAGACACTCTCGGGCAAGGCTTTCGTTACCGGTATTCCAAATACGTGTCATAACGACGGGCCACAGTTTCCATTGTTTTCAGCTGTGCAGGAGATAAGCTTTTGTCAATAATTAGCACGCTTGGCTTTACAAGATTAACGGGCGCTGCGAATGTAAGTACCGAAAATGTCAGCGTTACAAAAGAGCTTACTGCACGGACGATTAAACTGCTGGTTGGGTATGAACTGTGCATGATGAGGTTTCCTTCAGTGATGTCGAACACTTTGGTTTTTTGGCCACTCGTTCACGTGCAATTCCCCCACCCTATGGCAGAGCGAACCATTCAAGGCAGCTAACCGAGGGGAACGCGCAGAAGTCCCCTCGATGAAGATGCTGTGTGCACTACCTGACCAGTGCGCCGCCATCAATATCGATCGTTGCGCCTGTGACGAAGGGATTTTCAATGACAAAAAGAAACCCCTGTGCAATGTCTTCCGCACGCCCAAAGCGACGCGCGGGCAGAGTCGCAGCGGCTTGATCCAGCATGGATTTGCGCGCAACAGGCTCCATTCCTTGATAGGCCTCGGTATCAGTCAGGCCAGGGCTGATGACGTTGACTCTGACGGGTGCCAGTTCGACTGCAAGAATTTTGGCCACTGCTTCAATGGCAGCATTCATAGCAGTTTTTATCAGTGTTCCTGGTACTGTCTTGCGCGCTAGAAAGCCCGAGGTAAACGTTATTGTGCCGCCGGGCTTGATGTGAGGTGCTGCTGCTTTGGCGACAGCTAAGGCTCCCCAGAATTTGACGTCAAATGCAGTTTTTGCGGTATCGAAATCAAGGTTTACCAAGGGGCCTCCAGGTGCGCTTGATCCAGCGGTGAAAATGACATGGTCAACCAATCCGATGTCTGTAAAAAAACGTTCTACCGATGCAATGTCTCCAACGTCGAGACCGCTACTGCGACTTGCGACAATCACCCGGCCAGGCCGAGTTTCAAGGCTCAAAGCCAATGCCCTTCCGATTCCACTGCTGCCGCCGATTACGACAGAAATAGTTCCTTCACCGAATTTCATCGCGATTCTCCAAAGGCTAGTTTTTTCGATAAGACTTAAAGGCTACGAAAGCAATGAATTACATAAATGCTGACCTAATCGACCGTCAAAGGTGACCTCGTCACCTCGGGAGAGCCCCCCGCAGATATGTGCGTATTGCCTTATGAGCCGTTAGTGATACGTTAGGGCGGACGAATCAATCTGACAATTAGCCTACAATCGAAAATCAATTTCGGAAAAGCCGAAGAATGTTTTTAAAAAATCTAGAGTTGTTTTTACTAATCGTCGAAAAAGGCGGTTTGTCTGCGGCCGGCAAAGAGATGGGCTTATCGCCGGCGTCGGTCTCCGAACGGCTTGCGCAGTTAGAAAGTTATTACGGCGCAAGCCTGATCAAGCGATCTACTCGCGCCATTCATTTGACAGATGAAGGACGCGTGTTGGTAGAGGGGGCTCGCCGCTTGCTCAAAGACGCAGACGAACTCCACTCCAGCATTCGTCTTGGTTCGTCACATGTCTCGGGGCCTATCCGTCTCAGCGCTCCTCATGACTTGGGACGCCAACTTATTGAGCCAATCCTCGCCCGATTCTTGATCGAGCATCCTGAAGTAACCATCGAACTAAACCTGAACGATGGCTATATCGACCCCTTAGGTGAGGGTGTGGATTTTTCGATACGTTATGGAACGTTGACTGACAGTACACTGCACGCGAAATCTATTGCAGAGAACCGAAGAGCGGTTTGCGCGTCACCGGACTATTTGGCAGTGAATGGAATCCCCCTATGCCCTGAAGACTTAACGCGGCATGAGTGTTTGGTGATGCGCTTCGGGAAAAATATATCGCGCGAGTGGTCATTTGCCAAAAACGGCACGGAGCACCGTGTGGTCGTTCACGGGCGGCGAGTTGCGAACGATGGAGGGCTGGTCCGGCAGTGGTGTCTGGCAGGGTACGGGATCTGCCTGAAATCCATATGGGATGTGCGAGCAGATCTGGATGCAGGTCGTTTGATTGAGCTATTACCGGAATATACAGCCGGTACAACCGCTTTACACATCGTGTATCCGCATACTCAGATGCTGCCAAAAAGGGTTCGATTGCTGATGGATCTTATTGTCGCAGAATTGGCTCCTGTAAAGTAATGACATAACCCGCCCGACACCTGCCAAGCGTGAGTTTTTGCATCTCCGATATCATCGATGACTAGCCCGCACATTTGAAAGGCAAGCAAAACATTAGCATCTGATTAAAAAATCAATTCAGAAAACAGGTTATATAGTTTTTGTTTAAATTAAGTGTCTAGGCAAAAGTTCATCAGGCCAAGCGCCAGAACGCTGACTCAGCAGCGGATGTTCGAATGCCCAGGACCTTTCTCCGATCTCCGACATGAATCTCGTTTTAAAGGTGCATTGAATAATCGAATAAAAACCAGCGCTGGTCTTTTCACGAGCCAACACCTTAAATAAGTTATTATCTCGCACCCTTAAAGCAAGATCCATGTCCTCTCGACGAAACAAGTTAGTTAACGCACGAATTTCAATTTCGTCGAGATGCATCTACCTACTCACTCACCGAGACATCGCAGCCAACTTTCGGCTGAGTAATCTTTAAGGTTGTCTATTCAGCTCAAAAACACTAGCCACTAGATTAGCCACCTCATCTCGGCGCACGGTCTTACCCTTAGGCGGGTTTAGTATTAATGTCGTGTTTCGCCCTTGGGCAATCAGAACCTTACCTGCTTCAGCCCATTCTTCGCTGCTGACCGGTTTGCTCGCCTGAAACTCTGGTCCGCTTTTCATCCATCCGTTAGAGACGACAATTTCGGCCTGACTCAGTAACGGTGAGTCCGCTGGAAGATCATTGAATACAGGACGCTTGTCGACCTTCATTTCGCCGGCCAACGCCATCTGCAAGGTGTTGGCCAACTCGCCCCGAGTGATAGCGCGGTGAGGTTCGAAGGCATTGGACTCGTTGCAGGTCATCAGCCCACGAAAAACAACAGCGCGTACCGCAGCGAATTCCGGACTTTCAGGGATGTCAGTGGGCACATTTTTATGAGCAGGCCTCAACCAGGCATCAACAGGAGTTATGTCAAGACGGACGCCCTGAGCCGAGTAATTTGTCAATGAGTCATAGCTGTTACTGTGCGCAATAAAGTCCGGGGTTTTTGAGAATTCGAACCGGTAGCCGTAGTGGTAGCCGTTGAGAGGATTGTACCTAGTCATTAAACCCACTTGGCGAGTCGCCGTGTTGTCCGCCAGGCCATAAAGCACTGCCCGACGCATCGCAGCCACTGCTGACAAGTCAGTGATCAACTGGTTACCTACCAGGTACTCATCGCCAGCTTTAATGACTTCTTTGCCTTCTGCCGGCGATACAGCCTCGGTCGAAAGATCGTACTGGTCACCATTGCCCAACATCGCGAGACGTACATTATGCAACTCAGTGCCATATACCCCGAACTGTTTGTTCGCATGACTGGCATCCATTATCGTCAGGTAACCCTCGCCTATGACCTCGATCTGACCACCAGGCTTCACCCACATAGCAGTGTTGGTGTCGAGTCCGAAGCCTTTCATACTCCGCCCGCCGATAAGATAACTCGCCATGCGCGCCGTGCGGCCGGTACTGGTTTCTTCCAACTGATCCAAGTGCTGATCAATTATTCCTGCAGTGAACAAGCCTGAGCCTTTGAGTAACGCTACGCCACGCTGCCCAGCGGACTTCGCGACACCGAAATCCAACGTGTCCATGACAACCCCATACGCTGTTGGCATTTGCGCACCGAGAATGCTTGCGCCTGCGCTAGTGCCGCCAATGACTCCACCTTGCTCGTACACTTTGCGAACCGCTTGCATCGCCAGCGAGTCGCTACCATCAGTGTTAATCAAAGCCTTGGCTATTCGCGCCTGGTCACCGCCAACAAACCATACGGCACTTGCCTGCGTGATAGGGCTGACCGCGTCAGCGTCGTTCATGGTCTTCGTATAATTTTTGCTGTCAATCGAGGCAATAGTGACGTGAGCAGCCGGTAAACCCAGAGCCAGAAGCTCGCCTTGAAAGCGTTTGCTGGAACTTAAGCTGCCACTGGCCGTGGGCATGATCACGATTTTTGCCGCGGCAGGGCCACCCGCAAGATCAACAAATTTCTGATACACAGGCAAGTTGCTCGCCCTCAGCATCCCTCCCACCGCGAGCAAATGCCCCTCGGCCATAACTGAGGTCGTTGTTGAAGCAATCATCATTGCCGCCAGCGTGTTTTTTCTCATTATTTTGCTCATCCGCATTGCTCTTTTTGTGGGGAAGAACATCGACGACCTCAACGCCCTCATGTCGGCCAGCTTGAAATCTCTTTTTCATTTTTTACGCTGGTGAAATCTTATACGCCGCAAAAACACACGATTCAAGATCCCCCCCCTAACGCGAAAAAACACCATTTTCAAGAGGTTTAGTTATGTTTTTATTATAATTATCAATCACTTATAAAATACTTCTCTTAGTGAGAACCCAGACTCAAATGAATTTATTATTTTCTTAATTTACTTTTAATGAAAATAATCGTTTCATTTATCGGTAGCGCGTCGACTCGCTAAACCGTCGTCGGTGCCACAACGTCACCCATCTGATACCCGATGCAAGGAGTACCACAATGAAAAAAATCACTCTCCTCAGCGCCATTGCGTTAACCGCCCTGAGCGCATTCGCGATGGCAGAAGAACAGACACTTCGCATCGGTATCGAAGCCGCCTACCCCCCCTTTGCGTCCAAGACAGCCGTGGGGGCGATCACCGGCTTCGACTACGACATCGGGAATGCGCTGTGCGAGAAAATGGCGGTCAAATGCGTATGGACTGAACAGCAGTTCGACGGATTGATTCCATCACTGAAGGTTCGCAAGATCGACGCAGTCCTCTCCTCCATGTCGATCACACCCGATCGGCTTAAATCGGTCGATTTCAGCAAAAAGTACTATCACACGCCTGGCAAACTGGCGATGAAGGCCGGCACCGTCGTCAACGACCCGCTGGTAGACCTCAAAGGAAAGCGAGTGGGCGTTCAGCGAGCGTCAACCTACGATCGCTATGCCAGTGACAAATTCGCCGCAGCGGGTATTGAAGTCGTGCGCTACGGCTCCCAGGGTGAAGCGTTCTTGGACCTGGCGTCCGGACGCCTGGACGCCACCCTTGCCGACATCGTCAACATTGATGAAGGCTTCATCAAAACCGACGCAGGCAAGGGTTTCGCATTAGTAGGACCGGACTTCACCGATAACAAATATTTCGGCAACGGCGCGGGTATTGCGGTACGAAAAGGTGACTCTGCAACCGCTGAAAAGCTCAACGCGGCTATCGATGCCGTTCGCGCAGACGGCACCTACCAGAAAATCCAGAGCAAGTACTTCAGCTACGACATTTACGGCGGCTGATCACGTCCTCGGGAGGCGCTACGCGGCGACTCCCGTTTACCCTTTTCAGGAGTTCTGTATGGAGCATATCCTGCACTTGCTGCCTTGGGGCAGCCCAGGTATCGAGCGACGGCTGTCGGTTTTTCGTTTTGGTAGCGGCCCGCGAAAAGCCTACATTCAGGCATCGCTGCACGCAGATGAATTACCAGGCATGCGCGTCGCGGTCGAACTGAAAAAACGCCTGAGCGAGCTGGAGCAGGAAGGTCGCTTGAACGCGACTATCGAACTGGTTCCAGTGGCTAATCCGATTGGACTGTCACAGATGTTTCAAGCTACCCATCAAGGTCGATTCGACTTTTCCAGTGGCAAGAATTTCAATCGCGATTTCCCGTCACTTGCTGAAAAGGTCGCGACGAAAGTCACTGGTCGCCTGCGCGCAACGGTCAACGATAATGTGCGGATTATCAGAGCAGCCATGCATGAGGTGCTGGCAGAACTGCCGCAGGCGGCGTCAGCCCTTGAGGGACTGCAACGCCTCTTACTCACTCACGCCTGTGACGCCGACGTAGTGCTCGATCTGCACTGCGATTTTGAATCTGTTTTATTGCTTTACAGCCTGCCGCAGCTCTGGGATGGGCTGACGCCACTGGCGACTCGCCTTGGTGCAGGCGTGGCCTTGCTTGCTGAAGCCGCTGGCGGCGATTCCTTTGACGAAGCGTGCTCGACGCCATGGCTCCAACTGGCCAAACAATTTCCTGCGGCCGCCATTCCGATGGCGTGCATGGCCACGACAATCGAACTGGGCGGAATGGCGGACACCGGCCAAGTCGAAGCCGAAGCTCACGCCGAAGCCATCCTGGCGTACTTGAGCGATCTACAAATGATCAGCGGTGAGTGGCCACCTGCCCCCTTGCCTTGCTGTGAAACCACACCTTTCGCAGGCGCGCACTATGCCTATGCGCCACATACGGGCGTTGTATCGTTTCTCAAGCCGCTGGGGGCGCGTGTCAATAAAGGCGACCCGCTCTTTGACGTCTTCGATCCGATCAGCGACAGACACACACAAGTGTGCGCCACCACGAACGGCATTCTTTATGCCCGCGAGCGATTGCGTTTTGCTCAACCAGGCCTTTGGCTGGCCAAGGTCACGGGCAGCGAGCCCACCCGCCATGGAAGACTGCTGACCGATTGAAGCAACATCCCCGTGAATCCGCTCGCTTCAGATACACTGGGGCCATCTATCGACAGGCTGGCCTGACCTATGCTCCAACCTTCTCGCAATGCCACTGTTTATACCGCCCCCATTATGCGTACCCTCGCGCAGGCATCACCGGATCTGCAACCGTCGTTGCGCAAGGTTGCTGACTTCATTTTGCGTCACCCGTTAAAGGCCGCAACCCTGAACATTGAGGAACTGGCCCAGCAGTCACTGACGTCACCGGCGGCGGTCAATCGGCTATCGCGGGCCTTGGGCTTGAAGGGTTACACGCAACTGAAGGCGGAGTTGGTCTCGACCTTGCAAGACATGGTGTCGCCGGTCGACAAGTTGCGAGATGAAATGGCCCTGCGGCCCTCGGGGGACTTCGGCATGACCGAACAACTTCAATTGGCGGCCAGCAACCTTAGTTCCACGAACACCAACAATCCTTCGCAGGTGTTCGAAGCGTTTGTCGCGGCGCTGATTAGGGCGCGCAAAATCTATATTCTCGGGTTCGGAAACAGTGCTTACATGGCTGGACTCGCCGCGTCCAACCTGATCCCCTTCATCGCAGACGCTCAGGCAATCAGCATGGAAGGAGGCAACGAAAACGCCGCCTATCGACTGGCCTCGATAACACCCAATGACGTATTGCTTGCAATCTCACTGCCGCGTTACTCACAGGACACACTGCAATTGGCACGATTCGCCAACCAGCGCGGGGCAGCGGTGCTCGCCATTACGGATTCACCCGCGTCACCTTTGGCCAACATCGCCGATCACACACTGTTCGCGGCGGCAAATCATCCGGTGTTGATCAGTTCAAATTCGGCGGTATTGGCATTGATAGAGGGTTTGGTCGCTGCCGTGATGACGCGAAACAAGGAGGCTGTGCGCCTGTCTGCGGAGCTGACTGAAAGCGTACTTTCTTACTTGCATGTGTCGGCTAACAAGCCTGGTCCCAAGAAAAGACCACTCGCCCGTTAAGACCGCTGCCCGCTTCCTTGGCCTAACTCAAGGTGGCCAATCCCAGCTGTATAGGCAAACGCTCGGCGAGAAAATCGAACAGCTTGCGCAACCCTGCTCGCTCACGTTGGTCTTCATGGATCGCCAGCCATATCTCTAAATCGAAGCCAAATAACTCAGGATCCAAAGCAACCAATTCGAACTCCCGAGCGGCCAGTGCTATGTGGCATAGGCCAATCCCGAGACCTGCACGAAGTGCTGCCAATCGCGCCATGGCGCAATCAGAGCGGAATGCCAACTGTTCGATAGGCATCGGGAACCCCTTCGCCTGCCAATGCGCATGCAATCCGATGCGACGGTCGTAACCGATTAATCGGTGCTCCATAAGTTGTTCGCGATTTCGCGGCGTACCTTCCCGGGCCAGGTAGTCGCGATGGGCGTACAGACAAACTCTACTGTGACCCAGGATTCGAGCGATCAATGCGCCCTGTTGCGGTCGAAGCATGCGCACGGCGAGGTCGGCATCACGGCGCAACAGATCCTCTGTATGTTCAGCGATGGACAACTCAAGCCGGGCGCCCGGATTGCCAATTTGAAATTCAGCCAGCAATGGCGTCAACACCTCTACTCCGATTACCTCAGGCACTGTGACGCGCAGACTTCCTCCTGAGTCATCGTCCCCAGCACTGCGCTGGATGGCTGTCGCGGCGCCAGCCATCGCGTAAGCAGGTTCGCGAAGGCGTAACGCCGTTTCGGTAGGCACCAAACCTTCGGGGGAGCGAGTGAATAAATTGACCCCCAATGTACATTCCAAACGGGCAATTTGCCGGCTCACCGTTGGCTGAGTTGTCAGCAAGCGACGCGCAGCCGCGCTAAGGCTGCCGCACTCCAGCACAGCCAGAAAATAGCGGTAGAGATCCCAGTCCGCAGAGGTGTCCGTCGTTTTTTGCATAGCCACTCCACATTCATGAGCGTTCCTGAGCCGAGCAGCGCTGACTAAGGTGGGGATACTATCAGCCAGCGGAGTTGCATCCATGCCCACCTTGACCCCCTTTTTATTTGATCGATCGCGACTGGCCACTTTGCGCGCTAGAGAAGAGGCCATGTTTTTAAAACGCACCCCCCGCTCCCATTTTTTGCGAGAGGCTTCGAGGCAACATATGCCCCAAGGCGTTCCAATGGCGTGGATGGTCTCGCTAAATCGCTTTAATCCGCCTTTCATCCGCTCGGCCGCTGGCGCAGTTTTCACCGATGTCGACGGTAACGATTACCTGGATTTCAATGTCGCTGATTTGAGTATGACCATGGGCTACGGTCCCGCACCGGTCGTTCGAGCGGTTAGCCGTCAGGTTCTTGAGGGCGCGCAGTTCCTGCTGCCAACCGAGGACGCCTTGGTGGTATGTCAACTGCTTGCGGAACAAGTCGGCCTGCCCTGCTGGCAGTTCACTTTATCCGCCTCTGGTGCAAACATCGAAGTGATGCGAATTGCCCGGCATATAACCGGGCGCGAGAAGATCGTAGTGTTTGATGGGCATTATCACGGTCACATAGACGAGACGTTGGTCAGCCAAGGCGCAGAAGGTGTCGAGCATGAGCAACTTGGGCTGCCCAAGGGGAGCGCGAGCCAGACGCTCATTCTTCCGTTCAACGACTTGGCCGCGCTTGAGGAGGTATTGGCACGACGGGATGTGGCGCTGGTCCTCACGGAACCGGCTTTGACTAACTGCACACTGGTACGCCCAACTCCTGGCTATCTTGAGGGAGTGCGCCGCCTGACCGCTCAGTACGGCAGTCTGCTGTGTTTGGACGAAGCACATACCTTTCAATTTGCCCACGGTGGGCTCACAGGATCGTGGCAACTCAAGACTGACTTCGTAGTCCTAGGCAAAGGACTTGGATCGGGTATAGCGTTCGCACTTTATGGCATGACCAGAGAGATCGCTCAGCATCTGGAGCACTTTACCGACAGTGATATCGGCCCGCCGGGCATTGCCACTGGTGGCACTCTGTACGCTTCAGCCTTGGCGGTGAGCGTTGCCCGTGCTTGCTTAGAGGAAGTCCTCACCTCCGATAATTACCAGCGCATTAACCACCTCGGTGCACGACTAGCCAATGGACTGCGACGAGCTTTCGCTACTCATAACCTGCCATGGTTGGCATTTCAGCTAGGCCCTCGCAGCGGCTACTGCCTGACGAAAGAGCTTCCAAAAAACGGCGCAGAGGCTAATTTGTCCATGGACGCTGAATTTATTGACTGCCGGCGTTTGTTCATGGCAAATCGCGGAATCTGGGACGGCATTCTATCCGCAGGCCCTCAGGTTTCCTTCGTACATACCGAAAGTGACATTGATCGATATGTCGACGTCGCGACTAAGTTCTTGGAGGAGCTTTTCTCAGCAAAATGATGTAAGAATGAAATTCAATCCAATTGTATTAGCTTCACAAGAGTCATCTGCAACTGAAGATCAAACATTTGCTTTAAAATAAAATTATCACCTTGCGCAAGTTTTATGGCAAAAACCTTAATCTTGAATCGATACGTATATACGCCATATCCAACGGGTCGTTGAGTCGTACTTCAATGAACCCGTTGGCTTGGCTTTAATATAGCAGTCATAAAGTCAAGCTGGAAACTTCACTATTAATCTAGGAAATTCTAGCTGACGCGAACATCGTAAAATCCGAAGATCCACGCAACAACGGATGAGGCGTATAAGTGATCAGCTCAAAAAGCCCGCGAGCTATATTACTTACATTACGCTAAATCCGCGCAATCTTGCTATGATCCCGTCTTATCTGTCCCTGACCTGTAGGTAACACCGACTGCCCCTACCACAACGTCTTACCGAAAAATGTGAGCGTTCTATCCCAAGCCTGTTGAGCCCAGATCGCGTCAAACTGTGTTCCAGCAATACGACCAGTCCCTACCGCCGTTTCATTAGCAAATGCGTGGTGAGCAAGGTATCGATAGAACTCTACATCCACCCCGCCGTCGCGCAGCTTCGCTTCAAGTTTTTCGACCGTTTCAATATTGAAAAATACGTCCTGCGTAGCCCAATGCCCTATAACAGGCACGGTTATTTTGGAAGCATCCAATGCTTCGAGAGGTGGAAATCCATACCAAACGACGCCCGAGGACAGGTCAGCGATGCTGCTGAGGGCGAGCCACGTCAGCGCTCCGCCCATGCAATAGCCCGTTACGCCTATCTTGCTGGAGTAAGACTTTAAGTAATCAACGGCGCCTTGAATGTCTTGAGATATCGCGGTACCAAAATCCAGATGATCCATGAGGTGGTGAGCTTCCTCCTCTTCAACTGTAGACTTGCCGCGATACAAATCTGGCACCAAAACTAAGTATCCGCATTCTGCGAAGCGATCCGCGACATCCATAATCTGCTTATTCAGTCCCCACCATTCTTGGATCACTACAATGGCAGGGGCGCCGTCAGGTACTTGGGGACAGGCTAGATACCCATTTACTTTCGAACCGTCAGGACGTGAATAATCAATCATGCCGGACTGGCGTTTTTCCACATTTAAGGTCATTTGATCTCCGTAACTCTATGCTATGCAAAGCTTTTGAGTAATTTGATATCTTTTTGAACCACGATTTTGGAAGTACCCGTTCCGCTTCAGCGCCAAGAAAATACAGATCTGCTGGTTGCGAAAATATGTGAACCTTCGCAACGTTTTCGCCCGCCTCCGCCCTTTCATGAGTACAGCGACCTATGGTCTATCATGCGTCACCTAAGTGGAAACCAACCACAAAAGCGAAGTATTTCTAAAGCTTTCTGCCGATGGCTTTAAGGTCTGACCTGCATCCGAAATCGTATTAATTTCTTCTAGAATAGACCATAACGGAACATCCAATTTCCTCGACTCTCGTGGGGGGGTATCACCTCCACATCTATCTAGATGTGTACGCCGCCAGCTACCTCAATGCGCTGAGCGTTAACCCACCCAAAATCATCCGAAAGCAACCCTGAAATCACTGAGCTGACATCCTCAGGCAGTCCAACGCGACCGAGAGCGGTTTGACTGGCCACCATTTTGTTCACATCAGCGTTATCTCGCAAAATACCGCCACTGAAGTCAGTAGCAATGGCGCCAGGGGCGACAACGTTGGCTGCTATTCGGCGATGCGCCAACTCAACGGCCATGTACCTCGTGAGCGACTCGACCGCGGCTTTAATTGAACCGTAGGCGGCGCGATTCGGGATCGCAAATCGTGTCAATCCCGACGAAATATTCACAATCCTTCCACCGTCATTCATGAGCGGGACGAGAGTTTGTGTCAGCAGAAAAACGCCCTTGAAATGCACGGCGTACAGAGCGTCTAACTCCGCTTCAGTGGTTTGAGCAAAACTTGAGTTGGACGATGTACCCGCATTATTCACAAGGTAATCAAAGCGATTCGCCCCTAAGACTCCAAGCGCTCGGCTGACCTGATCAGCAAAGTTGGCGAATTGGCTAACGTTACCGGTATCCAGTTGAAGGGGGATCGCTTTGGCCCCTACTTCCTCTGTCAGCGCAACCACTCGCTCCGCTTCGACTTTGTTAGAGTTATAGGTAAATATTGACCGTATGCCCTGTTTTGCCAGGCAAATTACGGTACTGCGGCCTATGCCCCGGCTGCCTCCTGTCACTATTGCGATTTTGTCTGATTGCTTACCGGCATTTTCTATAGTCATGGCACATCTCGCGTTTTTTGATGGTGTAGGCTGATCTTAGGTGCGATATGCCTCAGCTAGGATGCCGAAAACTGGCGTTTATTTGCCTATTCTTGCTCCTCACCTCAATCGGCCGATAAACCGAGAGAACCCGAAAATGTCTCAGCAGTTGATAGAAGCAATCGTCGACTATACGGATCGGCAGACTGGGGACAGCCCTTACACCACTCCGATCAGCGACGTATTGATCATTCGCTCCGATCGAGTAAAGCGTCCCGTCCACAGAGTATTCACACCCGCCATTTGTATCGTTGCGCAAGGCGCCAAATGGGCAATGTTTGGCGACAGCCGTTTCGAGAACTCGGAAAGTTCCTCATCGTTTGAAGGCTGCTTGACCTGTCCGGAAAATACCCCTGCGGCTAACTGAGCGGCTGATGCATAGCGCAAGTCCTCGGCATTTCTTGCCAAAAAAGCTTGGGTGTCTTCCCCAGCACCGAACCCGAACAATTGGCTGTCGATCAACATCAGTTTGTTGATCCGATCCGGATAATGCTGGGCGAAAGAAAGCGCAATGGCTCCGCCGTTTGAATGACCTAGCAGTGAAATGGCAGGAATACCCAAGTAGGCCCTGAGCGCCTCTATGTCATCGGCCATCTCGTTGCTGCCCATCTTTGCGCCGTCAGCAGGGCGACCGGACTGACCGCTGCCACGGGTATCGATAAACACAACCTTGAACAGCCTCGTTAGGAAATTCATGCCTCGTTGCAGGTAGCCACTACCCACACCCCAACCAGGTGACACGACAAACAGCAGAGGTCCATTGCCATCAACGCGGTAGTGCAGGAGAACATCGTCCACGCGGACTGTATGAGCGCCTTGGCTCATGGCAGTTAAAAGATGATTTGATTCGGTATCTTGATTAAATGAACTCACAATATAGGTTCTCCTGATTTATGAAAACGAGCGTACAACCTGTCATTGACCACTGCGAGTGACGCATATGACCTCGCCTCCAGCTTGGTTGGCACTGTCCACAACGCGCGATGAAATGCGGGACAAGGGAGCACAATGGCGTACGCACAGTAAGATGTTTGCCGAGGCTTTCTATTCCATCGGAGGGCGTAAAAGGCAGTAGTTTATTTTTTCAGAAGACACGCTCTGTGTGAGCGATTCGCATACGCCAGGCTGCCTGATCGAGGGTTTCGAATGATCGGCACGGGTTGATGGATCAAGATGGATTCAGGTCCCTATAAATTTTCAGACCACACATTTCATTTTGAATACGCTTCATGTCTCTTTCGCTCGAACGTCTTATCGTTGATGGTCAGCCGGCCGGCCAGTGTCTGCCGGTATTGCGCCGTCAAAACCCGGTGTGGCCGGCTCGAGTTTGTCGATAAAGACGTCGACTACGCGCACAAGGTTAGTATCTGTGACGTAATAAACAGACCAATACCGGCGATCACAGTACAGGCTGTCTACCAGAAGAAAACTGAGCAGCATCGGGATGGCCAACTAGCGCTGCGCTTTCCAGAGGAACCGGACGACCGCCGAAGACAGAATGGTGGTGAACAACATGGTGCCGGCCACAGCTACCCCATAAGCGGCGGCCAAGGCACTGGAAGTGTTGGATAAACATTCGAGGGACCTACCGGATGGCCTGGCGCGTCAGGGAAATCGAAGCGGTTAGACGTAAGCCTGCCGGGATATTTTTCGTTCAGGAAGCGCTCAAACTACGTAAGGCTCGAACAGGCATCGCACATTCACCCTCGCCTTAAGCTTCGCAGCCAACATATACAACCCTCCTATCTTGCGATGCAGAAGCAGGACATCCACCGGTGGCGTGTGCCAGAAGTCGCGATCGGTACCCAGTTGCCAACCTGCATCGCGCAAGCGTCCTGCGAGGTCGGACATCGCAAAGTCATAGGCGCCTTGATGCCGCAATGGCTCGCAGGCCTGGGAGATGAGGTCAGTCAGCAATAACCGATGCTTGGGCAGGGTTTCATGCTGAAAGTAGCCGACATCCAGCGCTGCGTCAGTGATGGCGGCGCGGTCTTCACGCAGGCCTGCAACTAACAGTTTCCGAAATGCCTCGGTGCTGTTGCGTCTATAAAGGCGCGTGGCACCGAAGTCGAGCAGCACTATCTGCCCGGTTTCCTGCTGATAACGGTAATTGGCAAAGTTGGGGTCAGTCTGGACGCACTGAAACTCAAAGACCTCGCGCAGAAACAGAGCAAACAGCAATGTGATGATCCGGTCGCGCTCTGTCTGTGGCGCGTGTTCAAGGCTCTCCAATGCGACGCCGTCGGCGAAGGACATCACCAGAATGTTTGACGTACTGAACTCGGCATACCAACGAGGAACCAGAAAGTCCGGACTATCGGCTAACAGTTGATGGAAGCGCTGTAAGTGCATGGCTTCTTGTAGGTAATCGGCTTCATTATGCAGTTGAAGCTTGGCCTCTTGGAGCAGTGGTGCGACGTCCATGCCGTGAGGCAGCAGCCCGGACATGCGCAGCAAAGTAGCGACGTTATCCACATCGCTGGAAATACTTTCGCGCACACCTGGATATTGCACTTTGATCGCCAGACGCTGGCCGTCTTTGCCTTGCGCAGCATGAACCTGGCCGATGGATGCCGCCGCCAATGGCGTGAAGGAAAACCGTTCGAAGCGCCCTTCCCAGCCCCTACCCCAGCTTTCGTCAAGGACCGCGACCAACTGACTCATTGGCATCGGATGCGCGTCGGAACGCAGACGAGAAAGCATGTCGCTAAGCTCGCTCGGTAACAAGTCACCCGCATCCATTGATAACAACTGTCCGATCTTCATGGCCGCACCACGCAGTTGCGACAGTTGCTCGGCCACCCGTTGCACATTACCCGGCGTCAACAGAAGGTCACTGAACGCCGGACGTTTTCCTTGAGCCAACTGCCGCGCACCTTCGGCCAACATGCCGCCCACCACGCCCGAGGCCAAACTGCCAAAACGCATCAGCCGCGACAAGCGACTGCCCGGCACTGCAGACGATTCGGGTCGACGCGGTTTCACGAATAAATGACTACAGCGATTGCGCCAATAAGCAGGCAAACGCTAGCCACAGCAGTCAGGCGCAATCGCATTGGCAGGTACCAGGCGTGCAGGCTCACAACCCGAACCAACTGTCGGTCTTGCCAGAAGTGGACGACAAATCCGACGATCAACAGCAAGCAACCCAATGACACCGGCAGTAACGTGCTGAGCCAAGCGATAAGAGCCGGGATGACGCTCCATATAAGCCGGTCGCGGCGCAGTTCGGCAGTCATGTTTTGCACTGACATGGCGAAGCCCCAGTGCAAGGCGCCGATGAAGCTCAGGATGACAGCGCCATAGTTGACCAGCGCCACAGCCCCAAACGGTCGATATTCTAGAGACGTGAGGATGAGTAGCGCGAGACCAATAAACGGCAGCAAACCGCCATAGCCCAGCAGGACGATATACCTTGGCGGCGAGATCGAAGACGACACGTTCATTTCAATTTCTTCCAGTGCCCGACATACAAGACTGTAGACCCAAAAGCTCAGACCTGATGCCAATGCTTTTCACTTGAACAGTGATTCAGTCCTTTCCTTGATTGACCGGTCCTGTTGGGCCGGATCGCGACGGTTTGCCATCGACCGTCGCAACGGGTGGTTAAACTTCCGTCTGTTCCGCAATTTCCAAGGGATCATAGACCTCGATTCCCAGGTATCTGACGGTGCTTTCAAGCTTCGTATAACCAAGCAGGAGTTGAACAGCTCCCGGATTCTTCGTCCTCCGATAAATCAGAGATGCTTTGGTTCTGCGTAGCGTATGAGTTCCGTACATTGTTGGGTCAAGGCCAATGGCTGTGGTGGGTTACCAACGTCCATACGGAATGCAGAACCTCTCGACGTAACGCTTCGATTTTTCACTGATCGGGTACGCGTAGCGCCCTTCACTCTTACCTTCGCGTTAAGCGGTTGTGGGCCGACAGCGCATCAGGAAGCATCGAAACCTCTACCCGCGGTCCGCTTGAACGCATAGTTAGGCCGCTAGGCACGCGGGATCCGTCTCAACGCGAGCAGCGGAGGGAAAAACACGGCTATGAAGACAACATTCAGGACAGCGTTTTGCCAGAACCCGGACCACAAGGAGTACGCAGTGTCAGGAACGGCCCAGCAGAGGATGGAAACAGTAACGACCCGACTTACTAGCAACGGCTGAAGCTTGTAGAAATAGCGGACCATCAAGAAGAGAGCTACGCCCCACCCCACAAGCACTGCACCAAGTACCACATGTAGCAGATCGATGTAGTTGACTGCTGGCTCCTGAAACCTGCTTATGGCCGACGTGTCGCGCATCAGCAGCGCGCCGAAGAACGCTCTCGTTCCAGCTTGCGACAGAATCATGAACGCACCAAAGGCCTGGACCGCAACACAAGCAATTTGTAGCCACCGGAACCAGAATTCGGACTTCTCTGACATAAGTACCACCTCCCTAACGACCTAACTATTAATCAGGCAACATTGCTGTCGCACAACGCATCTTGAGCTGACTGATAACATCCGTTGTCATGCAGTAAACACCTGATTTGCATAGAAGCGAAAATGGCAAACGCGACTAAGTCAGGTGAAAACGCGATATGAAAGGCAACACGTACCAAACCAGCAAAGGTAACGTAATGGCTTGACGCTACTGATCGGCCTCAAGACTGTCTAGCTAGGGCTTATCCCCCCTTCTGTTCTTACTCCGCCATTGGGCAGTCATCACCTGACTACCTTCTTACTAACGGCCGCCGAACGAACCTCATGTGCAGTGAATCGCGCCCTTTAGATTCATTAGCTCAATGAGTCGTACGCTCAGCTCTTTCGATATGGAGTCAGTCCGGGCACAATGCGCATCCTTTTTTGGCTGGCCTTGCCGGAGGCCTCGAAATGATCAAGACACCGTACTACCTCATCGACAAACAGAAACTGCTGACCAACATGCAGAAGATTGCCTATGTGCGCGAACAGTCCGGGGCAAAGGCCCTGCTGGCGCTCAAGTGCTTCGCGACCTGGTCGGTGTTTGATTTGATGCAGCAATACATGGACGGCACCACCTCGTCGTCGCTGTACGAGCTCAAGCTCGGCCGGCAGAAGTTCGAAGGCGAAACCCACGCCTACAGCGTGGCTTGGGCCGACGATGAGATCGAGGAGATGCTCGACAATTGCGACAAGATCATCTTCAACTCCATCAGCCAGCTGCAACGCTTTGCCAAGCGCGCTGAAGGCAAAGTCCGCGGCCTGCGAGTCAACCCGCAAGTCAGCAGTTCCGATTATCTGCTCGCCGACCCGGCGCGTCCGTTCAGCCGTCTCGGCGAATGGGACCCGGTGAAGATCGAAGGCGTTATCGATCAGATATCCGGCTTCATGTTCCACAATAACTGTGAGAACGGCGACTTCGGTCTGTTCGACCAAATGCTCTGCACCATCGAAGAACGCTTCGGTGAGCTGCTGCACAAGGTCAGCTGGGTCAGCCTGGGCGGCGGTATTCACTTCACCGGTGAAGGCTATGCGCTGGATGCTTTCTGTGCGCGGTTGAAGGCGTTTTCGCAAAAGTACGGCGTGCAGGTCTACCTGGAGCCCGGCGAAGCGGCGATCACCAACAGTGCCTCGCTGGAAGTGACGGTGCTCGACACCCTCTACAACGGCAAGCACCTGGCAGTGGTGGACAGCTCCATTGAAGCCCATTTGCTTGACCTGCTGATTTATCGCCTCAACGCCAAACTGGCACCGAGCGACGGTGAACACACCTACATGGTGTGCGGCAAGTCGTGCCTGGCCGGGGACATCTTCGGCGAGTACCAATTTGAACGTCCGCTGGCCATCGGCGATCGACTGTCATTCATCGATACCGCGGGTTACACCATGGTCAAGAAAAACTGGTTCAACGGCCTGAAAATGCCATCCATCGTGGTGAAGCAACTCGACGGAACGGTCGAAGTGGTGCGCCAATTTGGTTATGAAGACTACCTGTCCAGCCTTTCGTAAACGGACAGATAAAGGAGAGTAAAAGCAATTGAAAAAGAACGTTCTTATCATTGGTGCAGGAGGTGTCGCTAAGGTGGTGGCCCACAAGTGCGCACAGCATAACGATGAACTCGGTCGTATCGCTATCGCGTCGCGCAACATCTCCAAATGCCAGGCCATCATCGATAGCGTCAAGGCCAAGGGTAGCCTCAAACAACCCGCCGACATCAAAGCCTTCTCGCTGAATGCGCTGGATGTCGAGGCGACCAAGTCGCTGATCCGCGAAACCGGATCACAGATCGTCATCAACGTCGGTTCCGCGTTCCTCAACATGTCGGTACTGCGTGCCTGTATCGATACCGGCGTAGCCTACCTGGACACTGCCATTCACGAGGAGCCGGGCAAAATCTGCGAGACGCCGCCCTGGTACGGCAACTACGAGTGGAATCACCTCGAAGAGTGTAAAGAAAAGAACATCACTGCCATTCTCGGTGTGGGTTTCGACCCAGGCGTGGTCAACGCCTATGCTGCACTTGCGCAGCAACAGTATTTCGACCGAATTGAATCGATCGATATTCTCGACGTCAATGCCGGTTCCCATGGCAAGTATTTCGCCACCAATTTCGATCCGGAAATCAATTTCCGTGAGTTCACCGGACAGGTGTGGAGCTGGCAGAACAGCCAGTGGACCAGTAACACCATGTTCGAAGTCAAGCGCACCGACGACCTGCCAGTCGTAGGGTCGCAGAATCTGTACCTGACCGGTCACGATGAAGTGCACTCGCTGTCGAAGAATCTGGACGTGCCCAACGTGCGCTTCTGGATGAGCTTCGGCGAGCACTACATCAACGTGTTCACCGTACTCAAGAACCTCGGCCTGCTGTCCGAGCAACCGGTCAAGACCGCCGAAGGCCTGGAGGTTGTGCCGCTGAAAGTGGTCAAGGCCGTGCTGCCTGATCCGAGTTCGCTGGCGCCCGGCTACACCGGCAAGACCTGCATCGGTGATCTGGTCAAAGGCACCAAGGATGGCCAGCCGCGTGAAGTGTTCATCTACAACGTGGCCGACCACGAGGAAGCCTTTGCCGAAACCGACAGCCAGGGCATTTCCTATACCGCCGGCGTACCACCAGTCGCTGCTGCCCTGCTGGTCGCCCGCGGCGAGTGGGATGTGCAGCGTATGGCCAACGTCGAGGAGCTGCCGGCTGAGCCGTTCCTCAAGGCACTGGATGTAATGGGTCTGCCGACCCGCATCAAGGACGAGAATGGAGACCGCCCCTGGAACGGCGACGCCTAAGGCTCGCAACATTCAGGGGTGCTTCACTGCCTGCTCCGAAAACGCCGCTCATTGAGCGGCGTTTTTGTATGTATTTCTGAACATTATTGCGCTGGCTTCTTGTTCCTGACCGGTGACCCGACCTGTCGCCTCAACACTGCGTGAACTCAAGCCTTGGCTATTTCCGGCGTCAAAAGCCATTCGGCGCTGTCGTTCCAGACATCCATGTGGGTGATCTTGCCGTTGCGCACTTCGAAGCGATCCAGATAGCGATTACCGGAAAAACTGCGGCCATCGGACCACTCGCCATACAAGGTACCGTTGGAATACACCACGGTGTGATCACCGCGATCCATCCAGTCGAAGTTGCCCAAGGCTTTTTTTACCCAGGCATAACGGGAACCGTTGAACGCCGTGATGGCCTGTGGGTCAGGCATGACCCGGCCGCCGGTGAAAGTGATCTTCACATCGGCACTCATGAAGGTTGCGGCCCTGACGGGATCGGGCGCCATGGAGGCCTCGAGAAAGCTGCTAACAATCTGCACGTCTGTATTTGCCTGCGACATCGTCGAATCTCCTGACTGACAATTGATAAGCACTGGATCGACGCCTCTGCTTAGTGCAGGGCGCGTTAATTTGGCGCGTTTAGTTCAAGTTATTTGTGCCCCGTCACCCGGTTTTACTGGGGCGGCTGACTGGCATCCTACTTGCTAGCAATAATTATGCAAATGCTAGCAATCAGGAGAACGATCAATGGCCTTCCCGCTTTTAAACCTGCAGCGTCTTGTGTTTCCCGTGGCTGCCGCAGTCACGCTCAATGTGGCTTTGTTTGGTGGTGCCCAGGCGGCCGAGCCTCCGATCAAGGTTGGTCTGGTCGCAGCCCTTTCGGGTCAGTCGGCGAAGTCCGGCGAGGCGCTGACTCGCGGCCTGACCATCGCCATCGAGGAGGTCAATGCCAAAGGTGGCGTGCTCGGCCGACCACTCGAGCTGGTGCGCCGCGACGACGAAAGTAATCCGTCCAAAGGCATGCTGGCGGCGCGCGAGTTGGTTCAGCGCGAGAAAGTCACCGTGCTCTTCGGTGGGCTGGACACCCCGGTTTCACTGGCCATCGTGCCTTTGGCCAACCAGCTGAAAGTGCCCTTCATGGGCATCTGGGCCGCCGGCACGAAAATCACCGAAAACGGTGCTGCGGATAACTATGTGTTCCGCGTCTCTGCCGTCGACGAACTGGTGGACGAAGCGCTGGTGAAATACGGCGTCGAGAAAGGAATGAAGAAGCCGGGGATGATCCTCATCAATAACCCGTGGGGCGAATCCAATGAAGCGGGCTTCAAGCGCGCCCTGGAGAAACGCGGTCTGGCCAATGCCGGCGTCGAGCGTATCCAGGACAGCGATCTCGATGTGGTGCCTCAGCTCACTCGCCTTAAAAACGCCGGCGCCGACACCCTGCTGATGGTCGGCAACGTCGGCCCATCGGCGCAAGTGGTCAAGTCTCTGGATCGCATGGGGTGGGACGTGCCGGTGGTTTCACACTGGGGCCCGGCCGGTGGCCGCTTCGGTGAATTGGCTGGCCCGAACGCTTCGCGGGTCCACTTCGTCCAGACCTACGTGTTCACAGAACACAACAGCGCCAAGGGCGATGCAGTGCTCGCCGCACTGAAAAAAACTTATCCGCAGATCAAAGGCCTGGCCGACGTCACGCCCGCCGTGGGCATTGCCAATGCTTACGACGCTCTGCACTTGAGTGCTCTGGCCATTGAAAAGGCAGGCAATACCGATGGCCCTGCCGTGCGCAACGGCTTCTATGCGATCGAGGGCTATGACGGCCTGATCAAACAGTACCAGCAGCCGTTTACGGCACAAAAACATGACGCGCTGGGGCCGGACGACTATCTGTTCACTCATTTCGTCGACGGTCAGATCGTTCCACTCAAGCCCTGAGGAGTTCGCCATGTTCACCGCCGCCATCGTCACCGGCCTTGGGCTAGGTAGTATGTACGCCCTGCTGGCGCTGGGTTTTCACCTGACCTACGTGGTTTCACGCACCGTCAACTTCGCTCAAGGCAGCGCCATGATGGTCGGCGCCGTGCTGGGTTACACCTTTTGCATCACCTGGGGATGGTCGATGTGGCTGGCACTGCCGGCAACGCTGATCCTCAGTGCGCTGTATGGCCTGGTGATCGAGCGCTGGCTGGTGCGGCCGTTTCACAGTCGTGGTTCTCAGGCTTGGCTGATGGCAACGGTGGCCGGCGGCATTCTGGTCGATAACCTGGCGTTGTTCACCTTCGGCAAGGAGCCTCGGCAATTCACCAGCAGTCTGCTCAACGTCAATGTCGAGCTGGCAGGCGCCAGTGTTGGCGCGCTGCAACTGCTGATCCCCTTGGCCGGCGCAACCATCGCGCTCGCGCTATTTCTGGTGCGGCGCTATACCCGGTTGGGCAAGGTGCTGGAGGCCTGCGTGCAAAATCCACGTGCGGCCATGCTGATGGGTATCAACGTCAATCGGGTGGTTGCCATCGCGTTTGCCATCTCAACCGTCTTCGCGGCCCTGGCGGGTCTGCTGATTGCGCCCCTGTTCAGCGTCAATGCCGAGATGGGTTTGCTGTTCGGCCTCAAGGCGTTCGCCGTGGCGATCCTTGGCGGGATTACCAGCGCCGGAGGGGTCTTTGCCGCCGGCTTGATATTCGGTCTCTCGGAAGCGCTGATCACCCTGTATTTCGGCTCGGCCTTCACGCAGATATTGACCTTCGCCCTAGTGATTCTGGCGTTGGCGATCCGTCCAAACGGCCTGTTCGGCAGTCAGGCACTGGTGAAAGTATGAATGACTTCAAAACGCTGCTCGGCCCGGTGTTCATCGCGTTGTTGGCGCTGCTATGCGTTGTCATGGCGTTCACGCTAGACAGCTATTCCCTGTTGGTCTTCACCCTCTGCGCGCTGGCGGCAGTGGTCGGTGTAGGGCTGAATATATTGATTGGCCTGAGTGGCCAGATCTCCTTCGGCCATATCGCGTTTTATGCCATTGGCGCCTATGTTTCGGCACTGCTGACCATCGCGGGCTGGCCGTTGTGGCTGGCGATGCCGGTGACGGCTGTCGTCACTGGGCTGATCGGCGCCTTGCTGGCGATTCCTGCGTTGCGTGTCAGCGGTCCTTATCTGGCGATGATTACCATCGCTTTTGCCTTCATCGTCCATCACAGCCTGATCGAATGGCGTGACGTTACCGGCGGTTCCAACGGTTTGATGGGCATTCCGTTACCGCAGTTCGCCGGACTCGATCCGGCCATCCTCCTGGCACTGCTGGCCACTGCCTTGATGATCGGCGCCCTTGCGTTTTATCAGCGTCTGCGCCACAGCGGTTGTGGCAAAGCCATGCTCGCCGTCAAGGCATCGGAGATTGCCGCCCGCTCGCTGGGGTTCAATCCGGTTCTGAGCAAGACCCTGGCCTTCGCCCTGTCGGCCGCGCTGACCGGTCTGGCGGGAGCTGTGCTGGCGCCACTGTTGATGTTTATCAACCCCGAATCCTTTCCGTTCTCGCAATCGATCCTGTTCGTGCTGGCCGTCATTGTCGGTGGCAGCGGGACATTGTTCGGCCCTTTACTGGGGGCGTTGCTGATTGTGCTGGTGCCGGAATTACTTTCGGATTTCGCCGAATACCGCCTGTTGATTTTCTCGACCTTGCTTCTGGTGGTGTTGTGGATCGCCCCCAACGGCTTATTGGGTGCGCTCGCTCGTCGCTGGATCAAACCCACGCACTTGGTGCCACCAAACACGATCAATCAAGCGAGGCTGGCCGCGCATCTGCAAAGTCGAGGGGCTTCGAGCGGTTTACGCGTCACCGACATCGGCATTCGCTTCGGCGGCGTCCAGGCCGCGCAGCACGTCAATCTGCATGCCCCCGCCGCCAGCATCACCAGCATTATCGGGCCCAACGGTGCAGGCAAAACCACGGTGCTGAACATGATCAGTGGCTTCTATACGCCTGACAGTGGCCAGATCGAACTGCAAACCGCCCTCGCTGGTTTACCCGCCTGGAAAACGGCCCGCGCCGGGATTGCGCGCACTTACCAAACCACTCAGTTATTCGGCGATATGTCGGTGCTCGACAATCTGCTGGTGGCCATGCAGAAAGGCCGCCTCGGATCACCGTTCAGGCTGTGCAGTGCCGAGCAGCGCGACCTTGCGCTGGATCTGCTGGCATTGGTCGGCTATCGCGGCGCGGTCAACATCGCCGCCGAGGACTTGCCCCACGTGGATCGTCGTCTGGTGGAAATTGCCCGGGCATTGGCGACCGCGCCGGCGGTGCTGCTCCTCGACGAACCCGCCGCTGGCCTGAGCCGACGTGACACCGATGACCTGGCGCTGCTGCTGCGCAAACTGGCGGATTTCGGCTTGACGGTCATTCTGGTCGAGCACGACATGGCGTTGGTCATGTCGGTGTCCGAACGCCTGCTGGTGCTGGACGCGGGCAAGCCCATCGCCTTCGGTACACCGGCCGAAATCCGCCAGAACAAACAGGTCATCGCTGCTTATCTGGGCGGGACCGACTATCAGGCGACGCCCCGTGAACAGACTTGGGATGGCAGTCGCGACGCACGCTTGTACGTCAAAGATCTGGTGATCGATTACGGCGCAGCGCCGGTGGTCAACAAGGTCAACCTCGTGGTCAATCCCGGTGAGATGGTGGCGATCCTTGGCGCCAACGGCGCGGGTAAATCGAGTATCTTGCAGTGCCTGGCCGGGCTGCATCGGGCCGCCAGCGGCAGCATCCTGCTGGACAACGAAAACATTGAGATGGCCAGCGCCAGTGGCATCGCCGGTAAAGGTCTGGCACTGGTTCCGGAAGGTCGCCAGGTATTCCCGTACCTGACAGTGCGCGACAACCTGTTGCTGGGTGGTTATTCGCGGCGCGAAGCGTTCGACGCCGATGCCGAAATCGAGGCGATCCTGCGGCGCTTTCCGCGTTTGCGCGACCGCATCGACAGCCCGGCGGGCCTGTTGTCCGGTGGCGAACAACAGATGGTTGCCGTGGGACGCGGCTTGATGGCCAAACCCAAAATACTGCTGCTCGACGAACCGTCGCTGGGCCTCTCCCCTGCCATGATCGGCGAGCTGTACGACGCCTTGGCAGCCCTACGCGACGATGGTGTGACCTTGTTGCTGGTGGACCAAATGGCCAACCTTGCTTTGCAAGTCGCCGATCGGGCGTACGTGCTGGAAACCGGCTGCATCGTCAAATGCGGGAGCGCCGCACAGTTGCGCGGCGACGACGAACTGGCCGCCGCGTATCTGGGCGAAGGAGTCAGCGCATGAGTGCCCTGAAAATCATCAATGCACGCGTCGGCGAAAAGACCTCTGCGGACGCGGTGTTGTACATCGAGAATGGCTGTTTCGTCCCGGCCTTTCACCCGGCCACTACCGCATGGGAAACCCTCGACCTGCAGGGCCGCCTGTTGCTACCGGGGCTGGTCGAAACCCATATCCATCTGGACAAGGCGTGCATCATGCAGCGCTGCCATTTGCAGCAAGGCACGCTGGCCGAAGCAATTGCCCAGACTCGGGCGGCGAAAGCCGAATTCACCGAGCAAGACATCTATCTGCGCGGTGCACAGGTGCTGGACAAGGCGATTCTGCAGGGCACCACCTTCATGCGCACCCACGTCGAACTTGACCCGCAAATAGGACTGATCGGCTTCAATGCGATTCGACGCCTGCAGACCGATTACGCCTGGGCGATCACGCTCCAGATCTGCGTATTTCCTCAAGAGGGACTGCTCAACAACCCGGGCACCGAAGCCCTGCTCTGCCAGGCGCTGGAGTGTGGCGCCACGGTGCTTGGTGGCTGCCCCTACATGGACAGTGATCCTCTCGGGCAGATTCAGCGCCTGTTCGAACTGGCTGTAACTTACGATTGCGATCTGGATTTGCACCTGGATTTCGATCTGAATCCTGACGGCATGACCGTCATGGAAGTTGCCCGCTGTACGCAACTGCATGGCTGGGGCGGTCGAGTGACCATCGGCCATGTCACCAAACTGTCGACGTTGCCTCGCGAACAGTTGATGGAGTTGGGCCGGCAGTTGGCGGACGTTGGCGTGCAGGTCACTTGCCTGCCCAGCACCGATCTGTTCCTGATGGGGCGCGATGCCTTTCATAACAAACCACGCGGTCTTGCACCCTTGGCTCAACTGCATGCCTGCGGGGTGACCTGCTCGGTCTCGACCAACAACATCGGCAACCCGTTCACGCCCTATGGTGACGCTTCGCTGATTCGCCAGGCCAATCTGTTCGCCAACGTCAGTCAGATGGGCACTGTGCCGGAGTTGCTGCAATGCCTGTCATGGGTGTCCAGTGAATCGGCGCGCCTGCTCCGCCTGACGGATTACGGCCTTCTACCTGGTTGCCGTGCAGATTTCATCGTCTTCGACGCGCCTTCACCGGCAGCGGTGATTGCCGAGATCAGCCCGCCGTTAATGGGCTACAAGGCTGGGCGCCAAACGTTCAGCAGGCCAGCAGGGGTATTACTCAAGCCATAGCGTGGCTTGCGGCAATATTTCAGTCGCTCAACGCCTGCTTGAGGTTGAACTCTTCAGGCGCTGATTCTTCCAGAGCCAGTTGCCCTTCCAGCTCGTCCAGGTGTTCGATCATGACCTTGACTGCCTTGGCGTTATCGCCCGCTTCCAGCGCCGTGATGATTTCCTGGTGCTCATCGGACGCGCAGGACGGTACGTCGTTACGCTGATACAGCGCGACGATCAACGAACTGCGCACCATCAGGTTGGCGAGGATATCGCTGAGCACGGTATTGCCGCAGAGCTCGCCCAGCATCAAGTGAAACTCACTCAATTCCCTGACGATGGCGCGGCGGTCGGTGTCGTTGGTGGCTTTGCGTTCGTTGTTCATGTGACTGGCCACGCGCTGGCGCTGTTTGCGCATGACCGCCGGGGTGATCGCTTCGACAATGGCCCGCTCGATGGCCCGCCGAGCGCTGAATATATCCTTCGCCTCGCGCGCGGTTGGCTGAGCCACCATGGCGCCTCGGTTGGCTTCGATGGTCACGACTTTTTGCATGGCCAGACGCTGCAATGCGACCTGCACATGATTGCGGTTGGCTTGCAGCGTTTCGACGATCTGCGCTTCGATCAATCGCGTGCCAGGCGGCAGACGATGCTGGGCGATGGCCTTGTACAACGCATCGACGATGCGCTGGACCTCAAGCTGTTTGGCGGTGACTGTGGTCAAGCCCATCCTTTCCTCTTTTTCAAAAAAGGCCTCATCCCGTCGCGCAAAACGGCTGACGGTAAGTAATGGGCGGCATTATCCGCCAGCCGCCCGGGCGGCGGCAAACCTTGTGACCGGCAGCTCAGCTCGATTGACCGAGGCTGACGCCCTCCCCCCGGGGATCGTGCATGGCACTGCGGTGATCATCGGCGCCAATCGCGATGATCCCGGCGTGGCCGGTCATGGCGCTAAGTGCCGGAATCACTTCCACCTCGTGGCCCAGTGCGGCGAGTCCTGTGATCGTCGACTCGTGGATATCGCCTTCCAGCTTGAGGTTGTCGGTGCTGTCGAAAAAGCTGCGGCCGAGCAGAAAGCGTGGCGTCTGCAGTGCAAGGTCAATGGGTTGCTGATAGTCAATCAACTGCGTCGCCAGGACCATTTGCGTCTGTGGCTGGCCATCGCCTCCTTGCGTCCCGAAAAACCAGCGACGCCCGTCGTCGGCCAGGTAGCAGGAAGGGTTCAGGGTATGCGCCGGCCGCTTGCCCGGCGCCCAGCCGTTGACATGACTGGCGTCGGCATTGAACCCGGCGGCACGGTTCTGCCACAACACGCCGGTATCGCCCATAACGCAGCCGGAGCCGAAATCATGAAACAGGCTCTGGATCAGGCATGCAGTACGCCCTTGCTCATCGGTTGCGGCCATCCAGACGGTGTCGGCGGGACGACCGGGTTCGTTCCAGGGCGCCGCACGCTGATCATCAATCGCCTCCGCATAGGCTTGAATCTGCGCCGCGTGCAGGCTTGAGGTGAAATCCCGCTCAGACGTCAGCGGATCGCACAATTGCGCATTGCGGCGCAGCAGACTTTGTTTGATCGCTTCAACCAGGTAGTGATAGTAGAGCGCGCTGCCATTGCCGACGTCGGCCAGTGGCTTGTGTTGCAGCGCGGCCATGGCTTGCAAGGTATAGAGTCCCTGACAGGGCGGCGCGACGTTGTACAGCGTGCCCTGGCGATAACGCACGGAAATCGGTGCGGCTTCAAGGGCTCGGGTCTGAGCCAGGTCGGCGGCCGTCAAGCCGCAACCCAAGCGGTCAAATGCAGCGCCGAAGGCTTGCGCGAGTTCGCCGTGATAAAAGTCTTCAACACCGTGCCGCCCGAGATGGCGAAGGGTATTGGCCAGTTCTGGCTGGCGCAGAATGTCGCCCTCACGCAACCAGCGACCCTCGGTCTTGCACAGGTGATGGAGACCCGGTAGTTGCTCGATCAGCGGCTGGCGCAGGGTCTGCCAGAACAATTGCGATTGTGAGACGGGCGTGCCCCGCCCGGCCATGAATGCCGCGTCCTCCAGCAAATCGGCCCAGCCCAGTTTCGAGCCCCACTCATGCCGACTGATAGTCGCCGCTGTCTGCCAGCTGGCCAGGGCACCCGCCGTCGTGGCGACCGAAGCCGGTCCACGCAGGCTGATCTTGCCGGCCTCTGGCAAGCGCTGCCCGGCCTGCCCGATCCCTACAATGGTGCGTACCTGACGATCATGGATCATCCACAGCGCATCGCCGCCCAGCCCGGTCATGTGCGGAAAAACCGCTGCAAGCATGGCGCTGGCCGACAACATCGCGTCGATCGCGGTGCCTCCCGCGTCGAGAACCCGCATGCCGGCAGCACTGGCTTCAGCATGAGGTGTACAGATAACCGCGCGGCGCGACGTGGCAATCATAATCAAAGGCCTCTCATATTTTGCTAGCTATAAGTCAATTTATTGCTAGAAAAGCAATAAATGTGCCGGCTTAGCGAGCCTGAAAATGATGCAGCCGCCGCGATGTTCAAGCCTGGAACGGTCTTAACCGTCAGACTCAAACCTGATAGTAATCTCGATACCACTTCACAAATTGCGCCACCCCTGCTTCAACCTCCACCTGCGGAGAAAAACCGATCCATTCTGCCAGCGCCGAAACATCGGCCCAGGTATTGATGACATCGCCCGCTTGCATCGGCATAAAGTTGCGCTGAGCCTTTGTGCCCAATGCCGTCTCCAGGCAATCGACAAAATCCAGCAGCGCAACCGGGCTGCCGCGCCCTATGTTGAAGATCCGGTTGACGCCTTTGCCCTCCTTGTCGGCTACCGGAGGTTTCGGACACAGCCGCACGATGCTTTCAACAATGTCATCGACGTAGGTAAAGTCCCGCGCCATTTGACCATGGTTGTAAATATCGATCGGACGGCCCTGCAGGATCGCTTCGGTGAACTTGAATAGCGCCATGTCCGGTCGGCCCCATGGCCCGTAAACGGTAAAAAAACGCAGCCCGCTGGCCTTCAGCCCGTAGAGATGGCAGTAACTGTGGGCAAGTAATTCATTGGCGCGTTTGGTGGCGGCGTACAGGGAAACCGGTTGCTCGACCGCGTCGTCGACACTGTAAGGCTGCTTGCTGTTGGCACCGTACACCGAGCTGCTCGACGCGTAGATCAGATGCGCAGGCTGGTAATGTCGACAGGCTTCCAGCACATTCAAAAATCCCACCAGATTCGATTGCGCGTAGGCATCCGGGTTATCCAGTGAGTAGCGAACACCCGCCTGGGCGGCCAGGTGGACGACCTCGGTGAAACTGTGCTCATCGAACAGCGCCATCAAGGACGGCTTATCGACAATATCCATCGTGTGGAAACGGAAACCTTGCAGCTCGCTCAACTGCTTGAGGCGCGCCTGTTTGAGCGCCACGCTGTAATAATCGTTGAGGTTGTCGATGCCTATTACTGTGTGGCCGTCCAGAGTCAATCGTTTGACCGTGTGATATCCAATAAAGCCCGCAGCACCTGTCACAAGAACGGTCATAGTCCCTGCTCCAATCAACTCAATAGGTGATTACTTATAGCGTTGATCGGGAAACGCAGTCCAGACTTTATAATAACCCCCAACTATGGGGATTCGTCTGTTGATCTTGCCTATTAGCCTTCACCTTGAAAGACGAAAAAATTCCGAGCCATCCGTCAGAAATAAATACTCAATAAAAACAACATGATGTAATCGGCCGAATTCACTATTGGATCAATGGCGTGTTTTTTGACAAGGAACGTTTGACAGACCGTGAAGACTGGCCGATAACTACCAAGGTCTCGTCGAACAAGGCGCGAGCGCTAATTTACTCGACAGCTGACATTTTAGAGACAACTACTTAGCTACCTATCATAAACGCTGCGATATGCAGACCGTGCGGTAGCTTTGTCTCTGGAAAAGTTAGACGGTTAATCGCTCCTAGTGCGCTGCACAATATAGCGTCACGCCCTGACGTCACGCACTTTAATGAAACCTTATGTGATTCATTATTGAAACACCCTTGCGTTACATCATAATAAAAACACTCTTCTGCCAACGGTCTCTTCTTAGCCCACCATTGAGCTACTGCCTGCATAAACTTTCGATCATTACAGAGTTTACCAGCATGCCAGCAACCAGCTCAGATCGACCTAATTGGTACTTATTGCAATGCAAACCACGTCAGGATGAACGTGCCCACCTCAACCTCCTGCAACAGAATTATGTGGTCTACCACCCCCAGCTAGTCAGTGAACGCGTCATTCGCGGGAAACGACAGCGGGTGTTGGAATCCCTCTTCCCCGGATATTTGTTTATCCAACTCAGCCGCAACGACAATTGGGCGCCCTTGCGTTCCACTCGCGGTGTCAGTCGCATTGTCGAATTCAACCATGGTCCTGCGACGGTGGCAGAGCATGTCATCGAGCATTTGCGTGGGCGCTGTCTTGAATCAGAGTCGGACGCGGACGAAGCGCTCAAACCCGGCGAGCATTTACAGATCATCAGCGGCCCACTGTCGCCACTCGAGGGCGTGTTCGTTGCTGCGCACGGTACCGACCGGGTGATGATCCTTCTGCAGTTTCTCAACCGGGAACAATCTGTCTGCTTGCCACTCAGCGTTCTTGAACGTCAACAACCCAGCTATCAAACCTACAACTAGCTGCCTGCCTTTATATGCCTTTTCCTCAGGAGCTATAACATGGCCTTGATGTCACGTTGCCCTGTTGTACTGATGACGGCCTCTCTTTATTCCGGAATGGTCTGGAGTATTGAACCGCAAGCGATAAATGTTTACGGATTCGACTTTACTCCGACTTTTTTGTTTTCAGAAAGTTATGACGACAACTTTCGCGAGTTGGAAAACAATACGCAGTCTTCCATGATCACCAAGTTGGCGCCCTCCTTCGAACTCAAAGCCGAAGATCGCAACAGCGCCACTCGGCTGATCTGGCAGCCCACTCGCTACATCTATCACGACGAAACGGATGCCTCGAACACGGCACAACGCGTGCGTGCGGACAGCGTCATGGAGTTCACCGACCGGCATCGGCTGAAACTCGAAGCCGAATATCGGAAATGGGAGCGCACGGAATCGACGGCAGTCGAAGGCGTCAACGACAAGCTCAACAACAAAAAGGTCGGTGGCCTCTACACCTTCGGCGCGAAGAGCGCTGACAATCAACTCGAGTTCGGGGCCAATTACGCCGAACTGCGTTACGACAATGCCGATGGCATCAACGACGACAAAGAACGTAATACCACCGCACTCACCAGCACCTGGTACCACCGCATCGGCAGTAATACCCGAGGCCTGCTGGAATATGACCACACCAACTTTGATTACCAGCAAGCCAACAGTCCGCGCAGCAGTAAATCAGATGCCGTGTTGGCCGGTGCCGTATGGGATTTCACGGCTCGCACCACGGGCAAAGTCCGCCTCGGTTATGAGCGAAAGAACTTCGACAGCGACGAATCCAATGACCTCAACAACCCCACCTGGCAAGTGGATTTGCAATGGAAGCCGCGAACTTACTCGACGTTTACCTTTGTCGCTCGCCAAGCCCTCGCCGAAGGCGACGATGGCGCTGAAGCCGTGAAGTCGACGTTCACCCAGGTGGGTTGGCGTCATGGCTGGACGGAACGCATCACTACGGTGGCACAAGCCGGGGTTGGGCGTTATGTCTACGAAGGTCAAGACCGAACCGACAATCTTCAGGACTACAACCTGGCGGTGGTGTACGCGATGCGCCGATGGCTGGATATCGAACTCGGTTATCGCTTCCGCGACAACGATTCTGATGCCGACAATGAAAGCTTCAGCCGCAACGTGTTTCAGATCAGCTTCAACGTCAGCCTTTAAGAGGGTCTCGACATGAACACACACACCTTTGTCTTGTTGTTCGCGCTGGTTTTTGTCCCTTCTGCGTATGCAGCAGACCCCAGCACTCAATACAAACTGGCTGCTGGTGATGTCTTGCGCATCATCGTGTTCGGTGAGCCGGAGTTGAGCCTGAAAAAGATCCGTCTCAGCGACGCTGGCACCTTTTCCTATCCTTTTCTGGGCGAGATTTCCGCCAAGGGACTCACCCCCGGCCAAGTCGAAAAAATCATTGTGGACGGGCTTAAACAGGGTTACCTGATCGACCCGAAAGTCAGCCTGAGCCAGATCGAATACCGTTCGTTCTACATCAATGGCGAAGTGAAAAAACCCGGCAGCTATCCATTCGTGCCAGGCCTGACGCTAGAGAAAGCCATCGCATTGGGCGGTGGCTTGACCGAGCGGGCCTCAATCAAGCGCGTGACCATTTTGCGCGGTGACGGTGGTTCGACCCTCACCGATGACGTTACGCGAAACACCACGATTGCCCCCGGCGACACCATTTCCATTGCACAAGGCTTTTTCTAATCATGGACAACAGCCCTAGCACCTACGTCGAACGTCCTCTTCAAGCGCATCTGCATCAGCAGTACAGCGAAGACAAGGACACCATTGATCTTTTAAAGCTCTGGAGGGTGATCTGGCGTGCCAAATGGAGCATCGGATGGCTGGTTCTGGTGAGCGGTCTGCTGGCGGCCGTGGTGGTCTCGACCATCACCCCGCAATACATCGGCAGTACCACGTTGCTGTTCAACGATAAAACGCCTCCGCTGATGTCCTTCCAGCAAGTCAAGGATTCAGGCGGCAACGCCACGGATTACTTGCAGACCCAGCAAGCGCTCCTGCAATCGCGGGATCTTGCCGAACGCGCGGTGAAAAAACTCGGCCTGACGACTCACCCGGTCACCGACCCGCGCCAGCAACCGAAGCCCTGGTTCACTCCGCGCCAATGGCTGACCAATCTTGATCTCGAGCAGTGGGTTCCGGGGCTGGGCATGTTGATGCCGCTCAAAGATGTGCTGACCGAAGAAGACGTCTTCAATCAGGTCACGCAGAACCTCATGCTGCACACCAGCGTCAAGTTCGTCGGCAAGAGCCAATTGCTCGAAATCGAGGTCGAGCTGCCCGACCCTGATCTGGCGGCCGCAGCAGCCAATGCGCTGGCCCAGGGTTTTACCGACAGCCAGCTCGACACCAGCGAGAAGTCGTCGCAAACCACCACGGCGTGGATGAACACAAGGCTGGTCAAGCTGCGTGACAACTTGCGTGCGGCCGAGAAAAAGCTTCAGGGCTACCGCGAAGAGCAAGGTCTGGTCGACGTTGGTGGGGTTGCCACTATCAGCGCCAACGAACTGGAAATGACCGGTAATCGCATGGTTGACGCCCGTCGTAATCGCGCTGAAGCCGAGAGCGAGTACCGCCAGGCGAAGTCTCTGAGCAATGGCGATCTAAGTCGGCTCTCCAGCGTACCGGCCGTCTTGAGCAACCCTTTGGTGCAGAAATTTCAGGCGGACCGCGCCTTGGCCCAGGCCAAGGTTGATGAACTGGCGGGACGCTATGGTCCAAAACACCCGAGCCTGGTGTCTGCGCAGTCCGAATTGCGCACCGCCACCACCAGCCTGCAATTGCAAGTCCAGCAAGTGGTGGCCGGTATTGAACGGCAATACCAGCTCGCGACGGCCAGTGAAGCTTCGCTGCGCCAATCCTTCAACAGCAACAAGGCGCAAATCCAGGACATCGCTCGCAAAGAGTTCCAGTTACGCGAGTTCCAGCGTGAGGTCGACAGCTCCCGCGCGCTCTATGAAACGTTCGTCACCCGTTTGAAAGAGACCACGGCCACCGCCGACATGGACTCGACCAAAGTGCGCATCGTTGACCCGGCCATTGTTCCAGTTGAAGCGAGCAAGCCCCGTAAAACTTTGATTGTCGGGATCGTCGGGTTGATCGCTGCGGTGATCGGCGTTGCTTTGGCGCTGCTCTTCGAGAGCCTGAGCAATACCTTCAAAACCGACGAATCGATCGAAAGCGCACTTAACATTCCGCTGCTCAGCGTCGTGCCGTTGGTAACGAAGAAAACTCGCCGGCAACTGGCGCGCTTGTTCGAAGACAACGACAACCCGCGTTTTTCCGAGACCATTCGCAATCTGCGCACCTGGCTGATGTTGCAAAGCAGCGAAATGCCCTCGCAGGTGGTACTGGTGACGTCGACCGTTGCCGGTGAGGGAAAAAGCACCATTGCCAACAACCTGGCCAGTTCACTGAGTTCGCTGGAGCGGGTGCTGTTGATCGATGCTGACATGCGTCAGCCAACCCTGGCGCTGAACTTCGACTTCCCACCGGACAGTCCGGGACTGGCGAACGTCATTGCAGGCACCGCCAGGCTCGAAGACTGCATCGTTTCGGTGGGCAACCTGGACATGCTGCCGGCCGGGAAGGTTCTGCCGCCTTCGCTGGATATGTTCGCCGCGCCGCGCCTGCCTTCCCCTGCCACTTCACCGAACGCGTTGCAGCCGCCACCACAGGATTTGCTCAGCTCGCCGCGCATGGCGCGCATGCTTGAGGTACTCAGATCGCGTTACCGCCACATCATCATCGACTCACCCCCTGCGGAGATGATCAGCGACGCGTTGTTGCTGGCCAAGCACTCGGATGCGGTGATCTATGTAGTCAAGGCCGACAGCACGCCCATTAGCCAAGTGCAAAGGGGCCTTGCCATGTTGCAACAGAGCCATGTGCCGGTATTTGGCACCGTGCTCAATCAGGTGGACCTGCGCAAGGCGCGCAAGTATGGCCACCACCACTCCCGGGCGTTCTATAACTACGACTTCGCGCCCAGGTAACGTCGGGCGAACAAGCCTGCCGTTGCCCCCGTTCTGCCATCACACAACCGCTTCACCTCTGCCGAACTACGGAACAGCCTTCAGGAGACACCTCGTGTCTGCCTGATTAGCGCTGATGGATGACTGTTGCCTGAGGTTAAGCCGATGACACCGCTCTATACCGCTCATATGACGCAACGCCGTGGCCTGACATTCTGGGGCCAGTGGCTGTGTGCGCTGTCGCTGGTGACTTCGCTGCTGATGCTGCTCGTGTATTGGCGCGTCGGCAGTCTGACCAGCGAATACCGCATCCTGATCATTCTGACGGTGCTCGGTTCAGTGCCGATTTACAGCCTGATGAGGGTCTACCACAAACGCCATGGCCTGCTGGTCGGGCTCGGCAGATTGCTCGCCGGCTGGTTGATCCTGCTGGCCGTGCTCGCGGCGATTGCCTTCATCACCCAGACCAGTGCGACGTTTTCGCGCCAGGTGATCATTGTCTGGGCGGTGCTGGGTTTCGTGGTGCAGGCGGCGAGTTTTCTGCCCCTTCATTATTTGGCCCGACTGCACTCGCGCAAGGTCTGTAACGAGCGTCGTTCAGTGATCATCGGCACCTGCCCGACGGCCCATGAGTTGGCGAAAAAACTCTCCAGGCCGAATCGCGCGCTGGTACTGGGTTTCATCGCCGCCGCCGATAACAGCGGCCCGGCCCCGAGCATTCTGCCGCTGCTCGGTCACGTTGACGCGATCCGCGAAATCATCACGCGCCTGGAAGTGCGCCGCGTCTACGTCGTGCTGACCATGGCGCATGCCGCCACCATCGAAGCGCTCTACATCGACCTGCTGGACATGAATGTCGACGTGGTGTGGATCCCGGATTTCGGCAGCATGGTGTTGCTCAACCATTCGATCTCGGAAATCGAGCGGATGCCGGCCATCTACCTCAATGAAAGCCTGATCAGCTCGCATCCGGCCAGCCTGTTTTGCAAAGACTTGTTCGAGCGCAGCCTGGCCACCGTGGCGATTATTCTGCTCAGCCCATTGCTGTTGGTGGTGGCGGCAGCGGTCAAGCTGACCTCCGCAGGCCCGGTGCTGTTCAAGCAGAACCGCCACGGTTGCAACGGTGAAGTGATCAAGGTCTGGAAGTTTCGCTCGATGCGCGTCCACGACGACCACGAGGTGCGCCAAGCCACCCGTGACGATGACCGCATCACCCCGATCGGACGCTTGCTGCGCCGCAGTTCCATCGACGAATTGCCCCAGCTGTTCAATGTCCTGTCCGGGCAGATGGCCCTGGTCGGCCCGCGCCCGCATGCCGTCACTCACAACATTTACTACACCGGCAAAGTCCGCGCCTACATGGCCCGCCATCGTCTCAAGCCGGGCATCACCGGGTTGGCCCAGATCACCGGGCATCGCGGCGAAACCGAGACGGTGGAAAAGATGCAGCTGCGCGTCGCCCAAGACCTCAACTACATCAACCAATGGTCGCTGTGGCTCGACATAAAAATCCTCATCAAGACGCCCTTCACGCTGTTTTCGAAAAACATCTACTGACCCCTGCCCCAGCTCTACAGCCCCCCCTGCCCTGCGTTGACAACCGTCACGACGACCTGAGGTTTGACCATGAATGTGAGCGTATTCGGTATTGGTTACGTGGGCCTTGTTCAAGGCGCCGCACTGGCCGAGGTTGGGCATAACGTGCTCTGCGTCGATGTCGACGCTGCCAGGGTCGAGGCGCTGAAGGAAGGCGCGCTGCCCATCTACGAGCCGGGTCTGAAAAACCTTGTGCGGGACAACTATCAAAGTGGCCGGCTGCGCTTCGGCACTGATCTCGCCGAGGCCGTTCACCATGGCGATGTGCTGTTGATTGCCGTCGGCACACCGCCAGACGAAGACGGTTCGGCAGACCTCAAATACGTGTTGAGCGTGGCGCAAACCATCGCGTTGAACATGGATCGGCACCACATCATCGTCAACAAATCCACGGTGCCGGTCGGCACTGGGGACGTGGTGCGTGAGCGTGTCGAGCAGGTACTGGCCGACAACAATCGCAGCGACCTGACGTTCGACGTGGTCTCCAATCCGGAATTTCTCAAGGAAGGATGCGCGGTCGAAGACTGCATGCGGCCCGACCGGATCATCATCGGCACCGACAGCCCGCGTGCCGAAGAAGTCATGCGCGAGCTGTATGAACCGTTCAATCGCAGCCGCGAAAAAATCATTGTCATGGACGTTCGCAGCGCCGAACTGACCAAGTACGCCGCCAACTGCATGCTGGCGACGAAGATCAGCTTCATGAACGAAATGGCCTGCCTCGCCGAAAAACTCGGTGCCGACATCGAGAATGTCCGCCACGGCATCGGCTCCGACCCACGCATCGGTTATCAATTTATCTACCCCGGCCTCGGCTACGGCGGCTCGTGCTTTCCCAAAGACGTGAAAGCGCTGATACATGCCGCCACCAGCGTCGACATTGACGCTCGGGTACTCAAGGCCGTCGAGGCGCGCAACCAGGAACAGAAAACCAGCCTGTACAGCAAAGTGTTCAATCACTTCGACGGTCACCTTCGCGGCAAGACCTTTGCCCTCTGGGGGCTGAGTTTCAAACCCAACACCGACGACATGCGCGAAGCCCCCAGCCGGGTATTGATGGAGGCCCTGTGGCAGGCCGGCGCCAACGTTCAGGCGTTTGATCCCAAAGCCATGGAAGAAGCCCAACGCATTTATGGCTCGCGCGATGACCTGACGTTGGCAGGCACCAAGGAAGCGGCACTGAAAAATGCCGACGCGCTGATCATCGTCACCGAGTGGCAATCGTTTCGGGCACCGGACTTCGACCTGCTCAGTCAGCGGCTCAAACAGCCGTTGATCTTCGACGGACGCAATCTGTTCGATCCACAGCGTTTGAGCAAACGCGGCTTCACCTACGTTTCCGTGGGGCGGCAGACCCCCTCAGTCATCTGAAAGGAGCCGCGCCATGTTCAAGCTGGAATTAGTCGGGCAGTACTCACCGAAATTACTGGAGGCCAACCAGGCCTACTCCTTCATCAACTTCGCCTCCATCGGCAGCGTGTTCGGGCAGACCCCAAGCACCATCAACTATTTTTGCGACGGCATGCTGATGTCGACCTTCATGTCTCGCGTAACCGGCAAGACGATCGGCCGGGTCAGCTTTGACTTCACCTCGATTGCCGATCTTGTACTCGGCAGCGCTGAGCAACTGGGCAAGCGCGTGTATTTCGTCGGCGCTCGGCAAGTTGAACTGGATCTGTTCATCAGCAAGATCAAGAGCCTCTACCCGCAACTGGCCATCGCCGGTTATCACAACGGCTACTTTGATACCTCGCAGGCCGAGGCCATTCAGGCCGACATTTGCCACAGCGAAGCGGACATCCTGATCGTTGGCCTGGGCGCGGGACTGCAAGAACAGTTCGAACAGGATGCGTTGCGCGCAGGCTTTCGCGGTGTCGCCTTCACCTGTGGCGGGTTCATTCGCCAGGAAGCGCTGGCCACGCGGCAGTACTACCCGGCGATGATCAATCGCCTGCACCTGCGCGCGTTTTATCGAATGTATCGCGAGCCTCATACGATCAAACGCTACCTTATCGATTACCCCAGCAACTTTGTGCACCTGTTGACGATGCTCGCTCGGCACAAAGTCGCCATCAGCGTTGGGGAATGACTATGCACATCCTGTTCATTCTCAAAGATTTCAAGACCGGCGGCGGCGTCGAGCGGGTACAGCAACGGTTATCCGAGCAGTTTCACAAGGATGGAAAGCGGGTGAGCTTTTTCGTCATGAACGGTGAAACGCCGGACACTGACGGCGATCAACGCCACAACAGCGGCGGTGGCAACGGCATCGTCGGGCTGCTCAAATCAATCGTCCTGTTGCGTCGGCTCATTCGTCGCGAGGGCGTCACTCACCTGATTTCCGCCAAGGAACAGGCCAACGTCTGCACCTGGTTCGCCACCTTGGGCAGTGCCTGCAAAGTCATCTATAGCCGGCACGTCACGCTCGATTGCACTGAGCAGAAAACCAGCCCTTCAAGCCTGCGCCTGCTCTATGCCTTGTACTTGTGTGGCAGCGGAAAAGTGGTGACGGTCTCCACGGCATTGCGCCAGTCTCTGGCCGACTTACTGCCATGGGGTCAGCAGCGTGTTTGCTATTGCCCCAACGCGGTCATCACCGAGCAACTGTTTCAAGCCTCACACGCGCCGCTGCCCGCCGGGTTACCCGACGACTACTGGTTGGGTCTGGGCCGGTTGACGGAACAGAAAGGTTTTCACCTGCTGCTCGATGCCTACGCCATGGCGCTGCACCGCCAGGCGCTACCCGATCTGGTGATCGCTGGCGACGGGCCGTTGCGCGGCGCACTGATCGCTCAGGCGCAGCGGCTGGGCATCGCCCACCGGGTGCACTTTACCGGTTTCCTGAGCAACCCCTATTCACTGCTCAGGCAAGCACGCCTGTTCATTCTGAGTTCCCTTCACGAAGGCATGCCGACCGTATTGATCGAGGCGTTGGCGTTGGGGACTCCCGTGCTGGCATGCGACTGCGAGACGGGTCCCAGAGAACTGCTGGACAACGGCCAGCTCGGCCAACTGGTCAAGGTCAACGACATCCCGGCATTGGCCGATGGAATGCTGCGAAGCCTGACATCAACCGATCACGTGGCTCCCAGCGAAAAAATGGTCACTGACGCCCTCCGCCAGTACACCAGCCAGCACGCGGCGCAGGCGTATTACCAGGTGTGGAACCAATGAAAAAATTGCTGATTATCCTGCATGACCTCAGCGCGGGCGGGGCTGAAAAAATGATGACGCGCCTGGCCGGAGCATTGGTCGACGCCGGCAATGACGTGACGCTGTTGATGCTCACCGGCGGCGGCATCAATGCAGCGCACCTCGACCCACGCGTCAAAAAGGTTGAACTGCGCAGTCCGCGCAGCTCTCGTGCGGTGCCGGCGCTCGCGCGATTTCTTCGTGCCAATCGCTTTGACGCGCAACTGGCGGCGCTCACACACGTCAACGTCGTGGCGATCGCCGCTGCCATGCTGTCCGGCACGCTGGCGCGGCTGCACGTCAGCGAGCGCAATGCCTTTTCCCATGACAAACACGTTAATCCCGACTTCATGGTGCGGGCCGCCTATCTGGTGGCCCCGCTGCTCTATCGGCTTATTCCCAACCCGGTGATTTGCGTGTCGCGCGGTGTCGCCCAGGATCTGGTCGATACCACCATCGCGCGCCGCCAGGACGTAACCATTGCCGACAACCCGGTGCTCGACAACAACTTCCGCGAGAAGCCACCGGGCCTGCCAAGTCACCGCTGGCTGCTGGAAAAGTCTGGCGCGGTGATTGTCGCCGTGGGTCGCCTGGCGTCGCAAAAAGGTTTCGACACCTTGATTAAAGCGTTCGCCGCGTTGCCGGATACCGACGTACGCCTGATCATTTTTGGTGAAGGCGCACTCAGACTTCGACTGCTTGAACTCGCACGCACATTGGGCGTCGCCGATCGCGTCGACCTGCCGGGTTACACCAGTGATCCCTTGGCAGAAGTGGCGGCGGCCGATTGCTTTGTGCTGTCGTCGCGCTTCGAGGGCAGTCCCAATGCGCTGGTAGAAGCCTTGTCCACGGGCACGCCGGTGGTAGCGACCCGCTGCCCCCATGGCCCCCAGGATATTTTGATCGGCGGCCTGGTGGCACCGCTCGTCGCTGTCGACGACCCGCTCGAGCTGGCGCAGGCGATTGCCTTGCAACTCGCTACACCGCGGGATCTACAGCGCCATTCGCGCCTTGAAGCAGCCGCCCGTTTCATGAATGCCAGCGCGGTGCAGACTTACCTCGACGCGTTGCTCGGGAGCCCAACATCATGAGCACACTGGCGATCAGATACTCGACGTTACGCGATGGCTTCACCCTGTTCGGCGTGCTGTTTTACATCCAGGTGATCACGTTTGTCCTTGGGCTGGGCGGCGCATTCAGTTTCGGTGACGTCGATAAAGACCTCGAAGGCAGCGTCGCCAACCAGGTCTGCGGCCTCATCACGCTGCTGGTGCCGTTGTTCTTCTTCATCCGCAACAAGGTCTTCCTCAGCAAAACCTTTTACCGCAGTAACTTCTTTCTGCTGGTGTTCATGGCTTGTGTGATCGCCTCTATTGGCTGGTCCTACGACCCGATGCTGACGTTCAAGCGGGTTATCGCGATGCTCAGCGTGGTCTTTTTTGCCGGTTTCATTGCCTATAACTACCCCCTCGAAAAAATCACCTACATGCTCGGTTGTGCCATCGGCGTGGCGGCGTTGGTTGGCTTGATACTCGCCGTGGTCAGGCCTGACCTCGCGTTCTTGTCCGGTGGTATTCGCGACGGCGCCTTCAAGGGGATTTTTGCCGAAAAAAATGCCGGTGCACGGCTCAACGCGATCGCCATCCTGCTGTTGCTGCCGATGATCCGCCAGGGCAACCGCTGGGCCCTCTTCTGCTCGTTTTCTTCGCTGATCGCCATCCTGCTCGCCCAATCGGCGACCGGCGTAGCACTGATAGTGTCTGGCACGGTGAGCTACTGGTACTTCCTCACTCTGATTCGCTTGCGTATCAATCGCTCGCAGTGGCTGTTCTTCGGTTGCACGCTGGTGTTTCTGCTGGTTTGTCTGTTGCTGTACAACCACCTTGCGTGGCTGCTGGAAATCGCCGGTCGCGATCCTTCTCTCACTGATCGCACGTTGATCTGGGAGCTGCTGGCGCCATTTATCGACCAGCAGTGGCTCAAGGGTTACGGCTTCGGCGCCTTCTGGGCCAGCCCCGACGCGGATGCTTTCATCACTCGCTGGGGCTACATCGGCAACGCCCACAGCGGCTACATGGAGACGCTGCTCAACGGTGGTTTTATCCAGTTGACTGCGCTGGTGCTGCTGCTGGGCGAAGCGTTATTCAAACAATACCGCGCTGTGACGGCGAACCAGTCCGCACAGTTTCGTGCCAGCGCTTTGGTGATCATCGGCTTGTTCGCCGTCACCAATTATGTGGCGTACGTGATCCCCAACTACCGCTCCGCCGAGTTTTTGGTGTTCTGCACCCTGGCGCTGTCCTTCCGACATCACTGCGCGATATTTCCCGAGTTATCACCGGCCACCCTGCGTCAGCGTCCGTCTGGCAGGGCATTACCGCGTGATTCAGCCAAGGCGTAACAGAAGGAGAAACACCCGTGATAAACCAAGCCTCCCCTTCACCGCATACCGTGTGCGTCGTGATCCCGATGTACAACGGCGCCGACAGCATTGAGCAAACGCTGGTATCCCTGGCCGAGCAAACCCGACTGCCCGATCACGTCATCGTTATTGACGATGGTTCCACCGATGACGGGCCACAACGGGTCAAAGACTTCGCGGCGCCGTTTCGCCTGACGCTGTTGCAGCAAGCCAACGAAGGTCAGGCCAGCGCCCGCAACCATGGGATTCGGCACTCTCAAGAGACGTTTGTGGCGATGCTCGATGCCGATGACCAATGGCGCCCGCAAAAGCTGGAGCTGCAACTGGCGCTGTATGACGAGCTCAGTCTTCAGGGACGGCCGGTGGGGCTGATCGACTGCTACTGCCAGGTCAACTACAGCGACGGCAGGCGGCAACTGGACAACATCCGCAAGAGCGGCATGCACTTCTACGATTTCATCCACGCCAACGTCCTCAACGGCGTATCCGCCGCGCTGGTCAAGCGCGACGTGATGATGCAACTCGGCTGCTTCGATGCCGGCCTGCGTTATTGCGAGGATCGCTTCATGTGGACCCGAATCGCTGAACACTGGGAGATCCACACGGTGCCGCAGGTGTTGCTGGAGCGCACGATCAACAGCGGCAACATGACCGCGCAACCGAAAAAGCACTACCAGAACAAGATCAAGTTCGTCGAAGTCTATCTCGCCCGCTATGGCGCGCAGCTCAGCAAGCAGCAACAGATCGATTTCGTGCTGGCCAACCACACCGACTTTCTCAATACCTTTTCCCGAGGCGGCTGGCATGGCGAGGTGATCGATGTGTACCAGCGAATGCTCAAGCATTCCTGGCAAACGCTGTTCTTCGACCACGGCAAACCAACCCTGCGTTACCTCTATGCCCGCGCCAGATCCTTGCGCAAGCCAACGGTGTCAACCACCGCTCATTGAACCGGTATCCGCCATGGCCAATCGACGCCTCATTTCCCTGGGCTGGATCTTCACCGAAAAATTCGGCCTGATTTTCCTGTCGATGATTACCTTTGTCGTGTATGCCAGGCTGCTGTCGCCCGCCGAACTGGGGGTCGGCACGATCATCATTGCCATCGTCGAGTTGGTCGGTCTCATCTACTCCTCGGTGCTGGAAGATCCGCTGGTACGGCTTGAACGACTGGAAGATAAACACATCTCTACCGCGTTCTGGGCCTCGGTACTGGTCAGCCTGGTCTCCATCGTCGTCATCTCGGGCGCGGTGATGCTGTATACGCCCGACCCGATGCTGCAAGCGATGACGGCGGTGGCCTCGGTGAAAATCCTCTTCACCATGATGGCGCGTGTCTATGTGGCGCAAATGCGCCGCAGCGGCAACTTCAAGACGCTGGCGTCGCGCACGTTACTGGGCAAAGTGTTTGGTGGCGTCGGCGGCATCGCTGTCGCGCTTTGGGGATGGGGGGCCTGGGCGGTCATTGCCCAGGTGCTGATCATGGAGTTCGTGTCGATCATCGTATTGATGCGCTCAGACCCGCGGCGCATAGCCTTTTACATTGACGGTCCGTTCTTGCGGGAGCTGTTGAAGGCCGGCACACCGGTTGCCATCAACGCGCTGAGTACACAAACACTCCAGCGCGGGGTCAACGTGGTGCTGGGGATGACGGCCGGCGCGAACGCGGTCGGCATGTTCAACATGGCAATGCGCATCATCGATCTGCCACGCACGGCGATTTATAACGGCCTGCTGAGCTATGCGCTGCCGGTGTTCGCCCGGCGCAGCGCAGAGCCATCGCGACTGCTCGGGATCATTGGCGACTCCACTGCCGTCAGCGGCTTTCTGTTGACGCCCCTGTTCATCGGAATCGCGCTCACGGCCAACGACCTCATCCTGTTGATATTCGGCGCCAAGTGGGCCGAGGCCATTCCCTTGCTGCAAGTACTGGCCTGCACGGCGGCAATTGGTAACACCGCCATGTACGCCACCACCGCACTGGTTGCGGTCAATCGCAGCCACCTGACGATCAAGGCTGAAGTGGTCACCACCGTGCTGGCGCTGGCGCTGGTCTACGGGTTCGGCAGCGTGTACGGCGGCATGGCCGCGGCCATCGCGTTGCTGGCCAGGATGCTGTTGATCACACCGCTGCAAATCCGTGGACTCAACGAGGCCATTGGTTACGGCTGGGGTCGGTTCTTCGACTCCAATTACCGCAGCGTGATCGCCTCACTCGTCATGGCCACGACCGTCGTGTACGTGTCACCGCTGCAAGGTTTTCAAGGTTACCTGCACCTGATCTGCAACATCGTGGTTGGCGCGCTGAGCTATGCCGTGGCGTATAGCGTCATGCACCCGCGCTGGCCGCAAGAATTCAAATCGGTTTTCACCTCCCGCTGAATTCAGTCCCTTAGACAGGAAGAGCTCACCATGCGCAAAACTACGTTGATTACTGGCGGGGCCGGTTACATCGGCTCGCATACCGCTTTGGCGCTCATCAATGCCGGACACCATGTGTTGGTGCTCGACAACCTGAGTAACAGCTGTCGAGAGTGCATCGCGCGCCTGGAGCAATTGACCCTGAGCCGGGTCGATTTCATCCATGGCGACATCCGTGATTCGGCCGTGCTGGACGACATTTTCAGCCGCTATGACATCGAGGCCGTGGTGCATTTTGCCAGCCTCAAATCCGTTGCGGAAAGCGTGCGCAAACCGCTGGATTACTACGCCAACAATGTCGCCGGCACGCTTGACCTGTGCCGGGCAATGGCTCGCCATAACGTCTTCCGACTGGTGTTCAGCTCATCGGCCACAGTCTACGGCGAGCCCACTCGCACACCGATCGCCGAAGATTTCGGCACCGGCAAACCAGTCAATCCCTATGGCCGCACCAAGCTCATGATCGAAGAGTTGCTCACCGATCTGTGCCATTCCGATCCACGCTGGAGCATCGCGTTGTTGCGCTACTTCAACCCGATTGGCGCTCACGAAAGCGGGATGATCGGCGAAGACCCCCGAGGCCGCCCCAACAATCTGTTGCCGTGTCTGACGCAGGTCGCGATTGGCCGGATTCCCGAACTCACGGTGTACGGCAACGACTATCCCACCGTGGACGGCACCTGCGTGCGCGACTACATCCACGTGGTCGACCTTGCCATCGGCCACCTCAAAGCGCTTCAAGTGTTGCAGTACAACAACGGCATCAATGTCTGGAACCTCGGCACAGGCATCGGCTACAGCGTGCTGCAAATCATCCAGAGTTTCGAAGACATCACCGGCATTACCATTCCGTACCGGTTTGTACCGCGACGCGAAGGTGACATCGCCAAATGCTGGGCCGACCCCGGCAAGGCCGGACGGGAGCTGGGCTGGACCGCGCAACGCGATCTGCAACAGATGATTGTCGATACATGGCGCTGGCAGTCGTGTAATCCGCAGGGATATCAGTCGTCATTCGAAATTCCAGCGCTGGTTGCCGTTAAATGACGTTCAAAGGATTGCTGCCGTTGCTGCTGCTGTCGGTTTCGATGGTGTGCAACGCCGCACCAGCGCCTCCCGGTGCCCCCACCACCGGGCTGGTGCTGTGGCTGGACGCGGACGATGCGTCAACAATGACCCTGGATGCGCAGAACCGGGTCCAGCGCTGGAATGACAAATCCGGCAAGTCCAATCACGCGACAGTCGACAATGCTGCCTCGCCGCCACAGCGGATGGCAAACGCCCTGAATGGCCATTCCGTCGTGCGTTTCAGTGGCGCGTCGGCGTTTCAGGGCAAAGCCCTGCGCAGCGCCAAAGGCCCGGTGACGGTATTGATCGTGTCTCGCCGATTGCCCGAACAAGCCGAGGTTGATCCCTGGCAACGCTTGTTCAGCTCAGGCCCGCAAACCGCCCAAAACGATAACGTCTTGCCGAATTTCGCCATCAGCCTGCAACAGACCACGGCGTATGCGCCGACCGTTTCCGTCCTTGAGCTTTACGATGTGCCGATCGGTCCGTATGCAATCGGGCGCAGTGCCGTGGGTGAGTCTGATAACTTTCGCGGCGACATCGCCGAAGTGATGGTGTACGACCGTGCGTTTGCCTCACTCGCAGAACGCCAGCGTGCCTTTCAGTACCTGGCGGAAAAATGGTCCGTTGCCATTCCCAAACAAGCCGATACCTGGACCCGAGTCGGACCACTCGGCGCACTACCGACCCGGACCCGCGCCAATCTGCCGTTGTCCGACCAGGCCAATGCCGGTCAGTGGACGCTCAACAGGAAGCTGTCCGACGACTTCAACGGCAGCACCCTCGACCGCACACGCTGGCACGTCAACAACGCCATCGGGAACGAGTCGCTCGGACGCAAACCGGCGCTTTACACGCCGAACAATGCCTCCGTCAGCAATGGCAATCTGAACATTGTTTTCCGCAAGGAAACCTTGCCGCAGAAGTACGTCAAACTCGGCTTCAAGGACTACACCTCAGCGATGGTGCGGACAATTGAACGCGGTTTTTACGGATACTACGAAGCCCGTGCCAAACCCATGAACTCCGCAGGTTCCAGCGCATTCTGGCTCGCCTGGACAGGCATGCTCGACAACGCCACCGAGATCGACATCTTTGAAATCGCCGGCAAGACCAAAGACGCGGCCCTGGACCGCTCGTATCACATGAATGCCCACCTCTGGGCGACGCCACAAAGCACTGAACATATCGACAATGGCAGCATCTGGGTCAGTCCGTGGCGCCTGGCGGATGCGTTCCATATCTACGGCTTCGACTGGCAGCCCGACACCCTGCGCTGGTACGTCGATGGCGTGCTGGTCAGGGAGTCGAAGAACAACTACTTCTTCTTCCCGATGGAGGTGAACTTTGACAGTGAGGCCATGTGGAAATGGTTCGGGGTGGTCGACGATGCTGACCTGCCCTCCACCTTCGAAGTTGACTACTTCTACATGTGGCAACGCAGTCCATAACCGTCTCACGGAGCCTGGATAGTCCATAAGCAGCCCTTGCTGTAACAGCTTTCGCCTTGGGTCGAATTTCACTCGCCAGAGTCGTCAGTTTTCAATCAGCGCTAACAAGTCTGGAGCGCCTATACATGAACGACCGACGATTGAAGGAATTGGATTTGCTGCGATTCCTTGCTGCGATCGCCGTAGTGTTTTTTCACTATGCTTTTCGCGGCTATGCAAAGGGCGACATGTCTGTAATGCCTTACCCGTTATTGGCTGAGCCCGCCAAGTACGGGTATTTGGGCGTCGAACTTTTTTTCATGATCAGCGGATTCGTCATTCTGATGACCGCGTCGAGCAATAACCTCAAAGTTTTTTTCATCTCCCGCGTCGTTCGGCTCTGCCCGGCGTTCTGGGTGTGCTGCACCCTGACTTTTCTTTTTATCCTCGCCATCGGCCAGCCACGATTTACGGCCACTCTTTATCAATACCTTATCAACATGACATTGCTTGGCGACTTGATGGGTGTCGAGCAAATAGACGGCGTTTACTGGTCACTGTTTGTGGAAATCAAGTTCTACCTGATGATCTCCATACTGTTGGGCTTCAAAAAAATAGAGAAAATCGAACCCTGCCTCGTGCTTTGGCTACTGGTCTCTGCTACAGCAGAAATACTCGTATTTGAAAAACTGCGTTCGATCTTGATCACCGACTACGCGGCGTATTTCATCGCAGGTGCCACGTTCTACCTCATATGGGCGAAAGGATTCACAGTTGCCCGGATTCTCCTCTTGCTGGGGGCATTGGCATTGGCCTGTTTCACCGCCATAGCATGGGCCGAATCGATCGAAAGCAAGTATTCGACCGAATACGACCCTCTGATTATCTGCGGCGTGATTTTCCTGTTTTTCATGACGTTTCTTTTGATTGTGACCAACAAAACAGCGGCCATAGGCAGGTTGAACTGGACCGCATTAGGGGCACTGACTTACCCGCTTTACCTGTTACATCAAATGATCGGGTTCATGATTTTCAACATTGCTTATCCGGCTGTGAATCCGCATCTGCTGCTGTGGGGAACCCTCATCCTGATGATTGGTGCGTCGTGGCTCATCCACAAAAAAGTAGAAACGCCGATTGCCAGATTCATGAAAAGATTCCTTTCCTTCTCCCTCAATCGTGTCAGAGCTGATAAGCCAGCCAGTGAAGAACCTGCGCGACTGACCGAACCTTTACCCCGAAAACACCGTCCGAGCTAAGGCATCAATGCTTATCGCTCGCCACGAGGTTTCCGTTTGAAAGCTGCCATCGTCAAAAAATACCGTCTGATCATCAAGACCATGGGCTATGTCGGTTGGGCCTTGTTCTGGCTGTTGCTCTGGGACATCGCCGTCACCGTGGACTTCATGCTGTTCCTGAACGCCAAGATGAACCTGCCGCTGATGCCCCTGACGTTGCTGGGTTCGGCGCTGGTGGTGCTGATCAGTTTTCGTAACAGCAGCGCCTACAACCGTTGGTGGGAAGCGCGGACGCTGTGGGGCACGATGATCAATAACTCGCGCAGTTTTGCCCGCCAGGTCCTGACGTTGCTGGATGACCCCGACAGCGAAGTCAATCCGGTCAAGTCGACCCTGTTGCGACGCCATGTGGCGTATGTGAACTGCCTCGCGGCGCATCTGCAGGGTCAGCCTTGTCCGGAGGAAGTCCGGGCGTTCATTCCCGCCGATGAATTCGCCCGCAGTGGCACCACCAACAACTTTGCCAACGACATCCTCACCGGTTCCGCCGCCCTGCTCGCCAGGGAATACAAGGCTGGACGCCTGGACAGCATTCGCCTGGCACGGCTGGAGTCGACGCTGGTGGAACTCTCCAACAGCCAGGGCGGCATGGAACGCATCGCCAATACCCCGCTGCCCTACCCCTATGTGTATTTCCCGCGGCTGTTTATTTCGCTGTTCTGCCTGATCGTGCCCGTAGGTCTGGTGGAATCCCTGGGCTGGTTCACTCCGCTGGCTTCCACCGTGGTGGGCTTTATGCTACTGGCCATCGAGCGCATCGGCACTGACCTGCAAAGCCCGTTTCGCCACAGCGAACACCAGATCCAGATGGAAGCCCTGTGCGAAACCATCGAGAAAAACCTGCAATCGATGCAGCGTGACTCTTTGGGTGATGTGCGCAGGTTTGAAGAGCACGCTTGAAGTGGGGAGTGATCAGCAGACTTATTTGTATCGTCCAGACTTGGAATTGCCGGACACGCCCGCATAACAATGGCTACACCCAAAATTCCCGAGAGGAAGCACAGACCATGACCAGCCAAACCGAAACTGCCATCCTCGCTGGCGGCTGCTTCTGGGGCATGCAGGACCTGCTGCGGCGCTATCCCGGCGTGCTGCAAACGCGCGTCGGCTACACCGGCGGCGAGGTGCCGAACGCCACTTATCGCAACCATGGCAACCACGCCGAAGCCATCGAGATCGTCTTCGACCCGGCGGTGATCAGCTATCGGCAGATCCTTGAGTTCTTCTTCCAGATCCATGACCCGAGCACGCCCAACCGTCAGGGCAACGACCTCGGCCCCAGCTACCGCTCGGCGATCTATTACCTGAACGAACAGCAACGCGACATCGCCGAAGACACCGCCGCCGACGTCGACGCTTCAAAGCTGTGGCCAGGCCGAGTCGTCACCGAAATCGAACCGGCGGGACCGTTCTGGGAAGCGGAACCTGAGCACCAGGATTACCTGGAACGTATTCCGAATGGCTACACCTGCCACTTCATTCGCCCGAACTGGAAGCTGCCAAAGCGCGGCTGAGAGCAGGGTTGCCCACCTCGACGAGTGAAACGTTGAGGTGGGGCAGATTTTTCAAGGAAGATCATGACAGACATGTCGGGTTGGCGATGATTAAGAGGCCGAAAAGCGCGCCTAAAAACCTACACACTGATTCCTACCTCGTTCTTTCGCTAGATAAAGTGCTTTATCAGCTTGCGTAAGCAGTAAGTTGGACGTGTTTGTCGGGGTGAATTGATGAACAGAAAATCCGATGCTTATCGTTAAATAGCCCGTGCGCGAAGAGGAGTGCGCAATTCTCAAGTCGCGCACACGCTGACACAGTGAGTTCACGTAAACAGATGACTGATCCATCGTCATGCCGCTGGATAAAATCACAAACTCTTCGCCCCCGTACCTGGCAACAAAATCAGAGCCCCTCTGGAATGATTTACTCAAACCATTCGCCACACCTATCAATGCTTCATCACCTGCTTGATGCCCATATATGTCATTGAATGACTTGAAGTCATCAACATCAATCATGATCAGCGTGAGCGCCTCACTGTTCCGACAAGCGATCTTGTATTGAATCTCAAACTGACTATCAAAGAAGCGCCGATTATAAACCCCGGTAAGCCCGTCTTTTATCGATAGCTGCTCGAGATGCGATTTTGTTTTTTCGAGGGAGTGAATTTCGTCATTGAGTTGCTGCTGCAGAATAACTCGCGATGTGACATCTTTTTGTATCCCTATAAAATTGCTGACCGCTCCCGCCTCGTCATGAATTGGCGATATGCTCAATTCATTCCAGAACATCGTTCCGTCCTTCCGATAGTTTCGCAACACAACCAGACAATACTCCCCGTTTGCAATGGCGTGGTGAACGACCTCTAATTCAGGTTGTTCACGATCATCTCCCTGTAAGTACCTACAGTTAATATTTATGGATTCTTCGAGAGAATAGCAGGTCATGCGTTCAAAGGCGGGATTGACAAAAATCAACGGATTGTCATCTCTGCAGTTGTCGGAGATGGTGATTCCATCGCGCGAATCCATGACAGCCTGTTTAAGGATTTCAATGTCCATATAGGCCTCACCGCCAGCATGAATAAACAACCCGCAGCCAAGATTATTAAAATAGTTTTTGCTTCTTCAGTGTAGTTGAAAACCATCTTGGCGCTTTATTGCTTTGGAAATAGCGCATTTTGACTCAAGTAAATACCCTGCTGAACTGACATCCCATCGTGATGTGTCACTTGGCGATCCATCGGCTCATCTTGAAGCCACAGTAGCGGGCTCAGCAGCCTTCAAAGCGTTTCAGGGAGAAAGACGAGAGGTCCAGGTCGGTCGAACCGCGCATGCACCACTGCGCAAACGCCTCGCCCAGTGCGGTGGAATGTTTGAAGCCGTGGCCGGAGCAGGCCGACACGAACGAGGTGTGTTGCAGTGACGGATGCTGGTCGATGATGAAGTGGCGATCCGGCGTCACCGTGTAGGCGCAGACCGCAGACTTGATCACTTTGGAAGTCACGCCGGCGATGCGGCCGTGTACCTGGTGTGCATACATGTCCTGCTCTTCGGCCGTCGAGACGGTGCGGTCGATCGTTTGCGGCAACGAGGCGGTGTGGTACTGGGCGGTGGCGATCTTCATGCAGCCTTCGCCGGACAATGCGGGGAAGCCGTAGTTGATTTTGTCGTCGCCATGGCCGTGGGTGAGGATGAATGTCGGCGAGTGGCCGACCAGCCCGGCGTGCTCCTCCAGTTCGAACCAGAACAGCTTTTGCCGGTAGACACTCAGCAGATTTTCAAACGGTTTACCGAGCAATTCGCCACTCCAGTTGCCTGCATTGATCACCAGTTTTTTGGCCTGCAGCGTGCGCTGGTCAGTGGTGACAGTGACGCCCTGCTCGTCCGATGTGATCCCGGTGACCGTCTCGCCTTTGTACAGGGTCGCGCCGTGTCGTTCGGCCAGTTTGAGCTGCACGTCGATGCAGCGCTCGGGTCGCACAAACCCTCCACCGGGCTCGAAATAGCCGATGGCCGAGTCATGCACGTGGGCGAATTGCGGGAAGCGCTGGCGAATCTGTGCGGCGGACAAGACTTCGTGCTCGATACCGTAGGCCTGCGCCAAACCGATGGTGCGCAGGGTGAAGTCGGTTTTGTCGTTTGGGTCGAACTCGGGGCTTGATGTCAGTACCAGCAGACCTGATTGCTCGAACAGAGACTCCCCCGTCAGCACTTCAAGTTCGCGCCAGATCCGGTGGGAATTGCGCACAATCGGTACGTATTGCGCCCCCTCTCCGACCGAAAGCCGAGTGATGCGCGTATCGCCATGGCTGGAGCCAAGGTTGTGCGGCGGGTAATGGCGGTCAATACCGACTACATCCACACCGGCCTTCGCCAACTGATACACGGTGGCGGCGCCCATGGCGCCCAGGCCCAATACCACTACGTCACACCGCTCCGACATCATTAGCCACCTATCAAAAAAGCGCCAGTTGAGCGGTAAACCGATCGCGAATCAAAGATTAAATGAGCATATGCATATGCCTGATCGTGTCACCGATCCTCTCCGTCAGTTGCCGTACGTCGGCTAATCGAAGGTTTCTGATCGCAATTTTAACACTGTCAAAACTGACGATCCTTCTGACATAAACAACGCTTTCACCGACCTATGGATAATTGCATCGACCCTATGCGGAACGCCCGGCTGCCCTTCTCGGCGCGTGCTTAAGCAGCGAACTACGCTTCACTCAGAAATAGTGATTTAACTAGGTAGTTACCTATCTATATACTGCGCGCCTCATTTCAACGGGACATTCAACGTGAAGCAGAGTCAACGCCTCTCGGGCATATCAAAATTCATTCTGGTAGGGCTGGGCGTGATCATCGCCCTGCTCGGCTTGGCGCTTGCTGCTGGCGGCGTGAAATTGGTCAGCCTGGGAGGCTCTTGGTACTTCCTGGTGGGTGGTCTGGTGATGACAGTCTCCGGCCTGCTGATTGCTCGCTTCAAACCGGCCGGTGCGTGGTTGTTCGCGGTGTTCCTGATGGGGACCGCGATCTGGGCAGTGAGCGACGCAGGGCTGCTGTTCTGGCCGGTGTTCTCGCGCCTGTTCATGTTCAGCGCAGTGGGTCTGGCCGTCACGCTGGTTTACCCGTTGTTGAAACGTGCCAACGGTAGTGTTCCGGGGCGTGGTGCTTATGCCCTTGCTGCGGTACTGGCGGTCGGTCTGGCCGTAGCCGCTGGCAACATGTTCGTCGCTCACCCGACTGTTGCTGCTACGGGCAATGGCCCGGGCATTACGCCGGTCGAGCCGGAAAAAGCCCAGAAAGACTGGGCTCACTACGGCAATACTGAAGGCGGCAGCCGTTTCGCCGCGCTGGACCAGATCAACCGCAACAACGTCGACAAGTTGAAAGTAGCGTGGACCTATCACACCGGTGATGTCGCCGTGAGCGACGGCAACGGTGCCGAAGACCAGCTCACCCCGCTGCAGGTCGGCAACAAAGTGTTCATCTGTACCCCGCACAACAACCTGATCGCGCTGGATGCCGACACTGGCAAGGAACTGTGGAAAAACGCCATCAACGCGCAGTCGAAAGTCTGGCAGCGTTGCCGTGGCATGGCCTATTTCGACGCCACTGCCGCAGTCGCCAAGCCGAGCAGCTCGCCAGTCGCAGAGGCCCAGCCAGCGCCAGCCGCCAACTGCCAGCGCCGCTTGCTGACCAACACGATTGATGCGCGCCTGATAGCCGTCGATGCCGACACCGGTGAGTTCTGCCAAGGCTTTGGCAATAACGGTCAAGTCGACCTCAAGGCCGGTCTGGGTGATGTCCCGGACAGCTACTATCAATTGTCGTCCGCACCGTTGATGGCAGGCACCACTGTCGTGGTTGGCGGCCGGGTTGCCGACAACGTGCAAGCCGATATGCCGGGCGGCGTTATTCGTGGTTTTGATGTGATGACCGGCGCCATGCGTTGGGCGTCCGACCCGGGTAATCCGCAGGATAAGAAGGCACCGGCAGACGGCAGCACCTATGTGCGCAGTACCCCGAACAGCTGGGCGCCCATGTCTTACGACGCGGCGACCAACACCGTGTTCCTGCCGATGGGCAGCTCTTCCACCGACATTTATGGTGTCGAGCGCAGCAAACTGGATCACACCTACGGCGCTTCGATCCTGGCGCTGGACGCCAACAGCGGCGAAGAAAAGTGGGTATTCCAGACCGTTCACAACGATCTCTGGGACTTCGACCTGCCGATGCAGCCGAGCCTGATCGACTTCACCAAGGACGGCAAAACCGTACCGGCGCTGGTCATCGGCACCAAGGCCGGGCAGATCTACGTACTGGATCGCGCCACTGGCAAACCGCTGACCGACGTTAAAGAGGTACCGGTCAAAGCGGCGAACATTCCTGACGAGCCTTACTCGCCAACCCAGCCAAAATCGGTGGGCATGCCGCAGATCGGTGCCCAGCACCTGACCGAATCGGACATGTGGGGCGCGACGCCTTACGACCAATTGCTGTGCCGTATCGACTTCAAGTCGATGCGTTATGACGGCTTGTACACCGCGCCGGGCACCGACAAATCCCTGAGTTTCCCGGGCTCGCTGGGCGGCATGAACTGGGGCAGCATCTCGACTGATCCGGTGCACGGTTTCATCTTCGTCAACGACATGCGTCTGGGTCTGTGGATTCAGATGATCCCGTCGCAAAACAAGGGCCAGGCCACTTCCGGTGGCGAAGCATTGAACACCGGCATGGGCGCCGTACCCCTCAAAGGCACACCTTACGCGGTGAACAAGAACCGCTTCCTGTCGGTCGCCGGCATTCCTTGCCAGGCGCCGCCGTTCGGCACACTGACCGCCATCGACATGAAGACGCAAAAAGTCGCCTGGCAGGTTCCGGTCGGCACCGTTGAAGACACCGGTCCGCTGGGTATCCGCATGCACCTGCCGATCAAGATTGGTCTGCCAACTCTGGGCGGCACCCTGTCGACTCAAGGTGGCTTGATCTTTATCGCCGGCACCCAGGACTTCTACCTGCGCGCGTTCAACAGCGGCAACGGTGAGGAAGTCTGGAAGTCCCGTCTGCCGGTCGGCAGCCAGGGCGGCCCGATGACTTATGTTTCGCCAAAAACCGGCAAGCAATACATCGTCATCACCGCCGGTGGCGCTCGTCAGTCGACCGATCGTGGCGACTACGTGATGGCTTACGCCTTGCCGTAAGCCGCCATGCCCATGGTGAACATGGGCATTTCATTTATAGCGCGGCACCTTAGGGTGCCGCGTTGCTTTGCGCTATCGCTAAAATTTCAGCTGGAAGATTCACATGTTTTTGCCTGTTCGCTTTTCTCATGTCGGCTTGCTGTTGGGCCTGACCTGCAGTGCTACCCTGCCCGCTTTCGCCGATGCCGATTCGAACCTGATGACCCGCAACACGCTGACCGGTGATTGGGGTGGCCTGCGCCACCAGATGGACGAAGACGGTATCAAGTTCACCGGCGACTACACCGGCGAAATGGCCTACAACGCTGACGGTGGCCTGCACCGTTCGGCCCGTTACTCGCAAAACATCAAGCTCGGTGTGCAGTTCGATCTGAGCAAACTGTATGGCGTCGACAACGCCGGCAAGGTGCAACTGAGCATCAACGACCGGCGCGGCAACAGCGCTTCCGAGGATCTGGTCGGCAACCGTCTGCCGATTCAGGAAAACTACGGCGGTCTCTACACCCGCCTGACCGAACTCAGCTACGAGCGCACGCTGTTCACTCCGGCGCTGAACGTCAAGCTCGGTTACATGGCCATGGGCAACGACCTCGGCGGCCTCGACAGCGGCATTCTCTGTAACTTCATGAACGCCGGCTTCTGCGGGCACCCGCTGAACATGTCCGGCGGCAGCGGCTGGACCAACTATCCCAACGCCCATCTCGGCGTGCGTGTGAAATACGACCTGTCGCCTGAGTGGCAACTGCGTGTTGCCGCGTTCAATGTCGACCCGGACAGTAACGGCAACTCCAGCCGCGCCTGGCACTTGGGCCCGAAACACACCACTGGCACCGTGGTGCCGATCGAGCTGGTGTACAAGCACGCGGGTGAGCTGCCCGGCGAATACAAGGTCGGCTACTACTACGACAGCTCCGACGTAAAACGCATCGGCAGCGACAAGGAAGTATCCGGTCGTGGTGGTCATTACCTGCTGGTCGATCAGGCCGTATGGAGCTCGAAATCGTCCGAAGGACGCAGCTTGCACGCCTTCGGCCAATACTCGGCTGCCAGTGAAGCGGCTTCGCCATTCAGCAAGTGGTACGGCACTGGCGTGGTTCTGTACAAACCGTTCGAAGGTCGCCCGCGTGACACCGTTGCCCTGGGCTATGGCCGCGCCGTGCCCAACCCGCGCAGTCGCGACGTGCTGCAAGACGCTGCGCTGAACAATGGCACGGCGTTCCCGAACCTGGACAGCGCCGAACAGTTGATCGAGCTCGGTTACGGTTATCAGGCCACGCCTTGGCTGACCCTGCGCCCGAATCTGCAATACATCATCGAGCCGGGGGCGTTTTCCGGGCAGGATATCGACAATGCGCTGGTGTTTGGCTTGCAGGTGAAGGCTGCGCTCTGAGCATTCCCCCTATCAGTCCCCTCTCTCTCTGGGCGAGGGTCAGGCTGAGGGCCAATAGAAAACCCGGCCTGAACGCCGGGTTTCTTTTGCCTTCGTTTTAACTTGGCTAAGGGTGCTCACTCGACACCGAGTTGTTCGCATCCACATCGCTCATGTCTTCATCGACCGCCGCTTCATCGTCCGCCGGCAACGGGTTCGAAGACTCATCTCGGCGCGGATCATGGCCGGTTTCATTGTCCGTAGTGCGCGTCACTTCCTGCTGCGACGTGTTGCCTGGCGCTTTCTCATCAATTTCCATGCTGGCTCTCCTACCAAGGCGCGGGAAGTCCGTGCTTAAGGTTGAGAGGCAATCAGGCGTGGCGAGTGCCGGGTATTGGACGAATGGTGACCTGCTTCTGGCATCCCTCCGTGCATTCACCCCTGGCTTGCGGCAAATATGGCCACCTCAAGAAATTTGAACCGCTTTTAGACGCGCTCGCCTAAACGCTGAATGCACGTGCGAAATTAACGGGCGCCCGGATTGAACTCACCGTGCGCCCTTCCCGCTCACACCTGATCCATCGCCTCGATCACGCCATTGTCTTCCCCCAGAAACCCGCCGCTCTGATGCTGCCAAAGCCGCGCATAGACGCCGTTTCTCTCAAGCAGTTCGCTGTGCGTTCCCTGTTCAATAATGCGTCCTTCGTCCATGACGATGAGCCGGTCCATCGCCGCAATGGTCGACAGCCGATGGGCGATCGCGATCACGGTCTTGCCTTGCATCATGTCATCGAGGCTTTCCTGAATTGCCACTTCGACTTCCGAGTCCAGCGCGCTGGTGGCCTCGTCGAGCAACAGGATCGGCGCGTTCTTGAGCATCACCCGGGCAATCGCAACCCGTTGGCGCTGGCCGCCCGACAGCTTGATGCCCCGCTCACCTACAAGCGTGTCGTAGCCGCTATGGCCCTGCCGGTCGCTCAGTTGGCTGATGAATTCATCGGCCTGGGCACTGGCGGCGGCGCTGCGGATTTGCGCGTCGGTCGCATCGGGACGGCCGTAGGCGATGTTGTCGCGAATGGAACGGTGCAGTAGCGAAGTATCCTGCGTGACCATGCCGATGGCGCTGCGCAGGCTGTCTTGCGTGACGTGCGCGATGTTTTGCCCGTCGATGCGAATCTCGCCGCTGTCGACGTCATAGAAGCGCAGCAGCAAGTTGATCAGCGTGGATTTACCGGCACCGGAACGACCGACCAGACCGATTTTTTCGCCCGGGCGGATGTTCAGGTTCAGGCCATCGAGCACCTGACGTTCGCCGTTGTAGTTGAAATGCACTTTGTCGAAGGTGACTGCGCCGCCATTGGTCACCAGCACGCCGGCATCCGGCGCGTCCTGCACCTTGGCGCCTTGGGTCAGGGTCGCCATGCCATCCTGAACGGTGCCGATGCTTTCGAACAGCGAGGTCATTTGCCACATGATCCAGTTCGACATGCCATTGATCCGCAACGCCATGGCGGTGATCGCCGCCACGGCACCGGCGCCGACATCACCCTGGTGCCATAGCCACAGCGCATAACCTCCGGCCGACATGATCAGCCCTACCACCAGTGCCTGATTGACGATCTCGAACATGCTGACCAGACGCATCTGGCGAAACCCGGTGAGTTTGAAATCTTCCATCGCAGCGCGGGCGAAGTGCGCTTCACGATTGGAGTGGGAGAACAGTTTTACCGTCGTGATGTTGGTGTAAGCGTCTGATATACGCCCGGTCATCATCGAGCGTGCATTGGCCTGCTCCTGCCCGACTTTGCCCAAGCGTGGCACGAAGTACCACATGGCCAGCGCGAACAAAACCGCCCAGCCAATGAACGGCAGCATCAGTTTCAAAGCGAAGCCGCCGGCCAGCGCGATGATCGCGATGAAATACACACCGATCCCGGGGATGATCTCGATCATGGTGAACAGCACGTCGCGCACTGCCAGTGCCGTCTGCATCACCTTGGTCGTGACCCGCCCGGAAAACTCATCGGAAAAAAACGAAAGGCTTTGTCGCAACATCAGCCGGTGGAAGTCCCAACGCAGCCGCAACGGCAGGTTAATCGCCAATATCTGGTGCTGCACCATCGTGCGCAGCGCCACCAGCCCGACACTGGTCACCATGACAATGCCCATGCCCCACAGCACGCGGCTCTCCTGCGCCGCGGCTTCACCGCCGGCCTGCCAGGTCGAGAGCAGATCCACGACCTGGCCGAGGAAGGAAAACAACCAGGCTTCGTAAATCGACACACCGGCACTCAGCAGCGCCAGCACCAGGATGTAACCGCGAGCACCCCGTGTGCAGGCCCACAGAAAACGCGCCAGACCGTTGGGTGGCGGTGGTACCTCGTCAGGAGGAAAAGGGTCGAGTCTTCGTTCAAACGCACGAAGCATGGTGATCTCCAAAACTTTCAAGTTGAGGGGATTCTGCCATTGAATGGTTAGGGAGAGGGCTTTGTGAAAAAGTGTGCGTTTAAATGGGGACAAGCCACGCTTCTGAATGTGGTCTGTACTTTGAATTGCAAATGAAGGTGGCGTCCGCTGTTGCGAACGCCACCTTCATCAATTGCGGGTTAATCAGGCTTTCTTGGCCGCCTCCTCCAGAGCTTTTTCAGCGTTGAACCCGTCAAAGTTCTCGAACACGCCCAAGAAGCCCGGCACGGTCACTTCTCGCGCCCAGTCGCGCTGCAGTTCGCAGTACATTTGCACCCGGCTGATCAGCTTCGCGCCCGCCTGTTCCATCCTGCGCAACGCCGCTTCGTGCGCGGCGAGCGACGTGCCGCCAACCGCATCGACCGGCACATAGACTTCATAGCCTTCCTGGATTGCATCGAGTACCGGGAATGCCAGGCAGGCTTCGGTCCAAAGCGCGGTCATGATGAGCTTCCTGCGCCCGAACGCCTTGACCGCCTGCTTGAACTCGGTGTCCTCCCAACTGTTGATCGAGTACTTCGGCGACTCTCCGCACCTGGCGGTGCTGCCGGTGTCGCATCAAGACGAAGCACTGGTGTAGTGAACGTAATGAACGCTTCATTGCCGACATGACGTGGGATCAGGTCCTTCATGCTCGCCTTATGGGTGCAGCCCTGATGGTTCCAGTCGCGAGACCTTACGGCCTTTGGCGCGACTGGTTAATGACGCGAGCCAGTGAGCATCGGGGTTCGAAGTTGCTGTGGGACAGCATTGCCCTCATCAGTTTTCAGGTGCCCATCTATGCAGCGATCATTGCCTTCAGTGGCGCTTCGGGAGACGGCATGGTGCGCGGCACACTCGGCGCGGCGTTGATGATGTTGTTTCTGGGACGGCCTTATGGGGCGTTTCTGAACGTGGTGCGCAAGCTGTTTGGCTTGCCGCCGGGTGGCGATAAGCTGATGTCGTTGAATAGTTGAGGGAGCGGCATCGGGTTATCGCCCCCTGGCGGCATACTTCACGTATTGAGGCGTCGCCACTGACTCGGTGAAACCTTCTCCCACTGCCGAAAAGCCCGGTAGTAGGAGTTGACGTCCTCGTAACCGAGCAGATACGCCACCTCTTTCAGTTCAAGGGTCGTATCAGCAAGCAGGTGAAATCCGACTTGGCGCCGGGCCTCGTTGAGCAGCATGCTGAATGTCGTACCCTCTGAGGCTAATCGTCGTTGCAGCGTCCGCTCGCTCTGCAATAGTTCTTGGGCGAGATACTGCAAACTTGGCCGCCCCGCTGCCAGGGCTCGTTTCAGCACTTCAATGACCTGCTCACAGAATCCAAAGGGCGCTTCGATCTCTCGGATTGCGGCACTAAGGCCGGGCGTCATCATGTGCAGCACTTCCGGGTTGTGCTCAAGAAACGGTAGATCGATGTCGGTGGCGCTTACAGTCAACTCGTCACGGGTTGCGCCGTAGCGAATGGGGCAACCGAAGTAACTTGAATGGGTTTCCAGTTTTTGCCTCGGCCGTCTCAAGCTCAATGCAATGGGCTCAATGTGTTTGCCAGTGCCTCGTCGACCCAGTTCCAGTATCAAAGCAAAACACGCCTCCACCGAGAGATAAGGCGCCGGCCCCGTGCCAGAAGGCCACACAATCGTGAATGACACATTGCCCTTGTGCTCGTCGATGCAAATTTTGTCGGGACTGCACAAGCGCTGGAAGCGAGACAACCTCGCAAGTCCGTCGCGAAAATCAGCCGCATATAACGCCGCGAGGAACGCCAGTTTGTGTTTCGCACTGGGGGTATCACGGACCATTTTTATCGCAAAGGCAGGGTCTGCAGAAATCGCCTCGATGGCGTTCCAGACGGCAAAGAGCTGAGGCGTGCTGACAAAGGCAGATTCGTTCAGGTGAAGGTCATGGGGCAACTGAGCGTGCTGTTGAATCAACGCGGGATCGACTCCCAGTTGCTCTATCGATTGCCAGAATACTCTGGGCAATTTACACCGCTCGGTGCTGGTATGAAGGTGGGACATTTATATGCTCCGAGCCGCAAGTGAGCGGCAGCGCGTAACGCAACGCTCCATTAATGGCGCGTTAAGCAAGTATTCTGGCGCAAACCGCCCAAGGGGTTATGCAGCGTCGCTCTTACCATTGTCGTCAACGAACCGAGCCAAGAGGAGCTCACGATGACAATGACGTTCTATACCAATCCCAATTCTCGCGGCCGCATGGTGCGCTGGATGCTCGAAGAAATCGGCTGCACGTATGAATCGGTCATCTTGGATTACCAGTCGACCAGCGAGTCTGACCGTTGGGGAGGTGCTGCGCTGGCAGCGCCGACGGTGGCCGACCCTGATGATCCACGCGTAGTTTTTTTTCGCGATGTGAACCCGATGGGGAAGGTCCCTGCACTCGTGCATAACGGGCAAACCATAACAGAAACGGCCGCCATCTGTGCGTATCTGGCTAATGCGTTCCCCGAAGCGAACCTGGCTCCTGCAGCAGCGGAGCGGGCGGCCTACTACCGATGGATGTTTTTCGCTGCAGGCCCCCTGGAGCAGGCCGTGACCAACCACCGCGCGGGCTTCAACCCAACGCCGGATCAGGAGTTCTTCTTTGGCTACGGGAGCTACGAGCGCACCGTGGACCAACTCGAACGCGCCGTGTTTGCTAATCCGTTCATTGCCGGAGAGCGCTTCTGCGCTGCCGACGTTTATGTTGGTTCCCACATCGGCTGGGGGCTTGGCTTGGGCACCTTGCCACACAGAGCAGCGTTTCTCGCTTACGCCGAGAAGTTAATGAGCCGCGATGCCTACAAACGTGCGGTGGCGAAGGATGAAGCGCTGCTGGGCGCCATGGGCTGATACTCAACATGGAGCCTTCCCAAAGGCGTCAATGGTCGGTAGCAGTCAATCGCAGCGGGCAGCTATCGACCCGAGCGGCATGATGGCCGAAGAGTATGCAATAGACTTCCCGGAAAACTCAGCGAGGCTTAGTAATGTCGACCAACCTGCCCGACTTCACCACGCGTTTGCTGATCGACGCGGGAATTGAAAAAGGCATGCGAATCCTGGACGTGGGCTGTGGTTCGGGTGATGTTTCTTTTCTGTTGTGCGATCTGGTGGGAAGAGACGCAGAGGTCATCGGAGTTGATCATGACGCCCAAGCCATCGCCACTGCACGCCAGCGCGGCGCAGCACAAAACCACCCTTCACTGACATTTCTCCAGTGCGAGCTTCTAGAGCTGCAGGACTCTATCGGTACGTTTGACGCAATCGTCGGACGGCGCGTGCTGATGTATCAGAAGGATGCGGTGGCATCGATCCGTGCGCTGTCGAAGTATTTGCGCCCCAATGGCATCGTGGTCTTTCAAGAACACGACACGACGATGGTGCCTGCAAGCCTGGACCCTTTCCCTCTGCATAAAAGAGCGCAATCCTGGATACAAGAAATGATTGCTCGTGAAGGGGCCGACCTACACATTGGTTTCAACCTGCATGGCATTTTTACTAAGGCAGGCTTGACCGTCGAAAGCGTTCGGGCCGAATGTCTTATACAAACACCAAGTACTCCTTACGGCCTTGGTTACATTGTTCGAGCCTGCTTGCCGCGAATCGCTGCACTAGGGGTGGCCAGTGCAGAAGAGGTCGACATTGAAACGCTGCAAGAGCGTTTGGATCAGGAGCGCTCAGCCTCTTCTGGCGTCTACATCGGCGATGTGATGTTCGGAAGCTGGGCGCGGAAAGCATAACTTGCCCCCCGCCAATGCCACCCCATCACAAATACCACCGATACTCCCGCGCACTGATCTCCTGCATAAACGCCAGATGATCCTGGCGTTTATTCTCGCAATACACATCCACGAACTCGCTACCCAACCCTTCGCGCAGTTGCGGTTGATGCTGCATCGCCCTCACCGCTTCAAACATCTCTGTCGGGAAGCCTATCCCGCTGTTGCGATCCTCATTCAGTGGCGCGATCGGTTCTTTTGCCGAAGCCAACCCATGCTCCAACCCCACCAGAATCGCGGCCAACACCAGATACGGATTGGCATCCGCGCCAGCCAGTCGGTACTCAATGCGCAAGTTCTTCTCGTCCGACTCGGGAATGCGCAAACACGCATCGCGATCTTCAAAGCCCCAGCTTGCTTTGGTGGCGGTGTTCACCGTACCGCCCAATCGCCGCATCGCATTCTGATTCGGGGCGAAGATCGGCATGCTGTGCGGCAACAGTTCCAGACACCCCGCAACTGCATGGCGCAGTGGTTGCTGTTGATTCGCCGCCAACAGATTATTGCCGGCCGCGTCATAAAGGCTGACATGCATATGCATGCCGCTGCCCGGATGCTGCAAGTACGGCTTGGCCATGAAACTGGCACGATAGCCGTGTTTAAGCGCGACGCCACGGGTGCTGCGGCAAAACAAAGCAGCCCAGTCCGCTGCACGTAAGCCATCGTCGAGGTGGCCGAAATTGATTTCGAACTGGCCCGGCCCCAATTCCGCCGTGATCACGGTGGCGTCGATGCCCTGAGCGCGTGTTGCTTCGACCATTTCATCCAGCACCGGCGCGAAGCGTGACAAGCGCTCGATGTGCATGTTCGGTTGGTCATCGGCGTCGTCGGTCAGGTCGTCGCGGGGGAATTGCGGCAGGCCGTCGCGCAGTTTTTTGTCGAACAGGTAGAACTCCAGTTCAAACGCTACGACCGGGTGAATGCCTTTGCGTGCCAGTCGGTTCAGCACTTGAGCGAGGACTTCGCGGGGTTCGAATTCGATTGGTTTTTCCGTGCCGTCAGAGGTGATCAGCATCTGCCCAAGCGGCTGGACTTCCCAAGTCACTGGTTTCAGTGTGCCAGGCACCAAGCGGCGCACCGCGTCCGGGTCGCCGTCGTTGAAGCAGTAATCGCCAATCTTGAACAAGCCGCCCTGCACGCCGAGCAATACACAGTTTTGCGGCAGTTTGAGCGCGCTGCCGGCGGCGACTTTTTCGAGCATGTCCACGGGATAGCGCTTGCCGTAGAAGTGCCCGGGAATGTCCAGGGAGATCAGGTCGACATAACGCACCTCGGGGTAGCGTTGGCGAAACGCACGCACTTCAGCCAGCAAGCCTGCGCAGACAGCGTCCATCGTGTTCATCCTTTTATTGTTATCAGGTGTAGACCCACAGCACGCGGGTGAGCTGATCGGTGAGGTTGCCGTAGCGGCAACGGGTGTGGCTGTCGAACTGGAAGCTGTCGCCGGCCTTGAGCGTCGCCGGTTCTTCGTCATTGCCCAGCCACAGGGTCAATTCGCCTTCGAGCACGTAACCGCCCTGCTCCGAGCTGTCGCTCAGGTGCCGGTCGCCGCTGCTGGCGCCGGGTTCAAGGTGACTTTCGAGCATGGAGAATGAGGCGCGGATCTGCGGCGACACCAGAATGTCGGTGATGCCGTTGGCGTAATACAGCGTGCGGCGTTCGTCCGGCCGGGTGACCCACGGCAACTCTTTGGCTTTAGGCAGGCTGTAGAAATAGGTGGTCGGCACGCCAAAGGTTTCGCTGATTGCCGTCAGGTCCGCCACCGTCGGCCGCGACAAGCCGCGCTCGACTTGCGAGAGGAAACCCACCGAGCGGCCGATCTTGTCGGCGAGTTCCTTCAGGGTCCACTTCTTGTGCTTGCGCAGGTCGTGGATCAGGATCGCCAGCGCGGCGATTTCTTCTTGCTTGTTCATGACAGGGGTTCCAAATCAGATGCTGTCGCGCAATCGATACCAGGCCTTGCCAATGGCTTCCAGCGGCGCCGCAAGGTATTTGCCGCCGGGAAAACTGCCATTACTCAAGCCTTGGTACAACGCCAATTCATCCGCATCGCCGAGAATGGCGTCAGACACCGCGCGAGCCGCTGCCAGTGTCGGCAGCACGCCATGCCCCGAATAACCCTGCAGCCAATAACGATTGCCCTCGCCGCCAACATCCGGCGTGCGGTTCAGGGTCAGATCAATGTGCCCGCCCCAGGCGAACTCCACCTCGACACCTTTGAGCTGCGGGAACACTCGCTCGAGAAACGGCCGGGTCGCCGCTGTGATGTCTTTGGGCATGCCACCCAAGTAAGTGCAGCCGCCGCCGAACAGCAAGCGGTTGTCCGGCGTGCGACGGAAGTAATCGAGGACGAATTGGTTGTCAGTGACGCAGACGTTGCTCGGCAACAGTGCGGTGGCTTGCTCCAGAGTGAGCGATGCGGTGGCGACTTGATAAGTGCCAACCGGCAAGATGCAACTGGCGAGTTTGGGGTCGAGTTCATCGAGATAGGCATTGCAGGCGAGTACCAGTACATCGGCTTTAATCGAGCCACGCTCGGTGTTCACCCGAAAACCTGCGCCCTCCTCCTGATAACTCAGCGCTTTGCTTTGTTCATGGATACGCCCGCCGACCCGCTCGATGGCAGCCGCGAGACACAAGGCAAGTTTCAACGGGTTAAGGTGCGCGCCTTCCGGGTCATAGAGACCAGCCTGATAACGCTCGCTGGCCACCCATTGCGGCAGCTCTTCGCGTGGGATGAATTGCAATGCATCGTGGCCCCACTTATGGCTGGCCTCATGTTGCCACTCGGTCAACAGGCTCACGCGACGCGGCATCACCGACGTCCATAAATGCCCCGATCGATAATCGCAGTCGAAGCCATGGCGTCCGGGCAATTCACGCAATTCCCGGGCCGCCCAACGCATGCCGTCCCACAGCCGCTTTGCCCGCTCATGACCCAGCGCGGCTTCCAGCGGCGGCATGTCACAAGACCAACCCAGAATCGCTTGCCCACCATTACGCCCAGAAGCGGCCCACGCCACGCGACTGGCTTCCAGCAGCGTCACGCGCTTGCCGGCCAACGCCAGGCGCAACGCGGTGTGCAGCCCGCTGAAGCCGGCGCCGATGATCACTACGTCGGTGTCGTGTTGCCCTTCCAGCGCGGGTCGATGGCTAAGAATATCGGCGCAACTGTGGGCGTAGTAACTGTCGACATGGCGCTGGGATTGCTGAAACATTCACGGCCTCATGAAATTATCTTTTTATAATTTCATGAAAATCTACAGCGTTAATTTCATGCCGACAACCCCCGCCTAACGGATAAAGGGTAGTTCCACCCTTGCCACCAGCCCTGTCCCCTCGCGATTACTCAGCGTCAACTCGCCGCCCTGCTCGCGCACGATGGCCCGCGCCGCCGACAGTCCGAGGCCGACCCCGCCGGTGTCGCGGTTGCGTGAGGCTTCGAGGCGGAAAAACGGGTCGAACACTTGCTCCAGCGCCTCTTCAGGAATACCCGGCCCCTCATCGTTGACTTCGATGCGTATCGAGTAATCAGTGCGGCTCAAGGCGACGCGCGGGTTGTGTGCATACTTCACCGCGTTTTCCAGCAAGTTGACGATCACCCGCTTGATACCCAGCGGGCGACCTCTGTACACCAGATGCGCGGGGCCGTTGAAGTCGACAACGATGTGTTGGTCGCGGTAGTCGTCAACGATGGTTTGCAGCAGCTCGGACAGGTCGAACGCGGTAGTTTGCTCGCGGTGCGTGTCTTCGCGGAAAAACGCCAACGCAGCGTTGATCATCGATTGCATCTCTTCGATGTCGCGAATCAGTTTGCCCTGATGATCAAGGTCCTCCATGAACTCACTGCGCAGACGCATCCGTGTCAGCGGCGCGCGCAGGTCGTGGGAAATGGACGCCAGCATGTGCGTGCGCTCGCCGATGAAATGCTGAATCTGCGCCTGCATGGTGTTGAACGCGACGATGGCCTGGCGTATTTCCTCGGGGCCTTCGACATTGATCGGTGGTGCGCGTAAATCCCCGCCAAAGCGTTTCGCGGCGTTGGCAAACCGTTGCAATGGTTTGGCCAGTTGGCGTGTGGCAATCCAGGCGACCAGCACAGTGGCGATCAAACCCAGAGCAATGATCACTGCGATCCGCGTGCCGATGTCCAGGCCCCAGGAACGCTCGGGCGGTGAGAATGCCAACCAGCTGCCGTCATGCAACTGCACCAGTGCGGCATAGCGTGCCTGCGGGCTGTCCTCTGGCCAGTCGTGCGGATTGAACGCTTGAATGTTGCGATCATCGCCCAGCAACTGATGCAGCGCCGGCACCCTGCTCGCTTCGACCTGCGTGCCGACCGCGGGTAATCCGAGGTCGCTGCGTTGCGCGCTCCACGCCACCTGAAGCGCGGGACTGGTCGCCGCCGCTGCGAGTTGCGGGCGCAAATTGGCCGGCGCCGCCTCGATGACTTTGCTGGTCGCGGCAATCTGTTCCAGCAGGCCGGTGCGTTCGATGGGCGGACGAGCCCAAATACCCGCGACCTGCACAAACAGGGCATTGAGCGCCAGCGAGGCGAGCATCGCCGCGACGATGGTCAGGGCGATCCGCCGACTCAGGGTGTCGCGGCGCAGCATCCGGCGAATCATCAGCGACTGACCTTGGCGCTGAACATATAGCCGCCGTTGCGCACGGTTCTGATCAGGTCCGGTCGCTTGCAGTCCGGCTCAATCTTGCGCCGCAACCGGCTGACCTGCACGTCGATGCTGCGATCAAAAGCGTCGTGACCCTGGCCGTGGGTCAAGTCGATCAGTTGCTCACGGGTAAGGATGCGCTGCGGATGATCCAGAAACACCACCAGCAAATCGAACTCGCCGCCGGACAACGGGATCATCACGTTTTCCGGGGAGCGCAATTCGCGGCAGGTGATATCCAGATGCCAACCGGCGAAGGCGATCACCGGCCTTGACGGTTCGAGCGGCGTCTTCTGGTCACCGGCACGCCGCTGCAAGGCGCGCACGCGGGCCAGTAATTCCTGAGGGGCGAACGGTTTGGTCAGGTAGTCGTCCGCGCCGAGTTCCAGACCGACAATGCGATCACTCAGCTCGGCCATCGCCGTCAGCATGATGATCGGAATGCCCATCTGCGCCCGGACTTTCTGGCACAGGCTCAGGCCACCTTCACCGGGCATCATTACGTCAAGAATGATCGTGTCCGGGCGCTGCCGCGCGATTGCCGCCCACATCGCCTCGCCATCGGCAGCGACGTCGACTTCGTAGGCGTGCTGGACGAAGAACTTCTTCAGCAGGGCGAGAATTTCCACGTCGTCGTCAACGAACAGCAGTCTGCTCACGGTCACAGGCTCCTCAGACCAGAAAAGAGCGCATCTAAAACCATTCCGACGCTCAGGTCATTTATTTCAATCGAGCAACATTCCTTCACCACGGACATCAACCGGACATCGTCCGGCAAAATCCCTGGGGCACCCTGCACGCATTCCAACTCAGGGGGCTTTTCATGAAGGTTTTACATAGCCGCTACACCGCCGACGGCCATAACGCCAAGTATCCGTTGATCCTAAGCCAACGCACCACGGCGCCCACGGAGGATACGCCGATCCTCTTTCAGGAGTTCTGCCTGGGGCTGGCCAGCGATCAGAGCCGCATTGTCCTGCGCCGCTATTTCGAACAGTACAGCCCGGCCAACGCGCAATGGGTGGAGTATGCCCATTCGATTCCGACCGCCGAGCTCATCCACTGGATCATGAGCCACGGCCAGTTGCACATCGAGTGTTCGCAAGACACCCCGCCAAAGCACAAGGAATCCCATTGATGAGAAGCCATTGCCTGATGACGGTGTTGTGTACGGCATCCCTGAGCCTGTCGGCTTGCAGCAGCCAAAAGGTCGAACATACCGGGTTTCTGCACGACTACAGCGTATTGAAGGAGCGCAAGTCGCCGTCGGGACAGGATGTAATGGTCTGGGTCAGTCCGGCATTGGCCAGAGGTCGTTACACCCAGGCCTATCTGGCGCCGAGTCAGTTTTACCCCAGCGTAGAGCCGACTGACCGGATTCCAATGAGCACGCTCTCCGGTGTGACTGACTATTACGATGCGGCCCTCAGGCACGAATTGGGCAAGGTGCTGCAACTGGTGTCATTACCCGGCCCGAATACGCTGATCGTCAGGCCGGCTATCACCCGGGTCAGTGCCAGCACCCAAGGCTTGCGATTTTATGAATGGCTGCCGGTCACGCTGGTCGCGGCCGGGGTAAGCACTGCCGTCGGGATCCGCGATCAGGACAGTGAAATTTTCACGGAAGTGTCGTTCGAGGACGGCTCGACCGGGGAAGTCGTCGCAGAGGTCGTGCGCAAGGGCACCGGCATGCCGCTGGAGAACGACAAACAGGTGCTGACGGCCGATGACGTGAAAATGGTGCTGGAGGGTTGGGCCAGCGACCTGGGGCAATCGTATGTGGCGATTCGGCGTTAGTGCGCCCGTTTTCTCGTCTACCGTGATGTGCAGCTATCTGCATAACACGGGCCACGACTGATGATGAGCAACTTCCCTATCGTTGCAACGGTGCTCTCGATGATTCTGGGGCTGTCCGTCACTCGGCTGCTGCTTGGCGCGTTGACGGTATTCCGCATCCGCCGGGCGGCCGCGCCGGATTGGGTGGCGTTGGTCTGGGCCATTACGTTGTTCGCCACCCAACTGGACTTTTGGTGGGCGGTCAATTCGCTGCCGCAGATCAAGTCGACATTTTCGTTCGCGGAGTTTTTGTTACTGGTGGTATTGGCGCTGTCGTTGTTTGTCTCGTCGGCGCTGTTGCTGCCGAGCCGCAGTGAGGATGAGCAGAACGGCCTGCGGGTCTATTTCGAGCAGGATGGTCGCTACGCCCTGCTCTCGTTGTCGACTTATCTGTTGCTCGGGCTGATCGTCAATGTCTTTCTGTTTCAAGCCTCACCGATTGCGCTGTGGGGGGTGTTGGATGTGTTGATGATCATTCTTCCGCTCTGCGCCTTCGCGGCGAAATCACGCGAGACTTATACGACCATTACCCTGATTTACCTGCCGATCTGTGCGCTGGACATCGTCGTTTCGCTGACGAATTAGGCGTTGTTTCAGAAGACAGATCAAAAGATCGCAGCCTTCGGCAGCTCCTACACCGGCCTATGTAGGAGCTGCCGAAGGCTGCGATCTTTTGATCTAAACAGCCGCGTTTAAAAGACACCTTCAGACACGCGTCCGAGGCTACACGACCTTGCGTAATTGCCTACAGCTACGCCAGAATCCGCCGGCTTGTGCGCCTTGGGGGTGGGGCCTATTGTTGAGCCGTCGCTGATTTCTCAGTGATCGGGTTTAGCAGCCCGGCAATTCTCAAGGCACGCAGGTTCCGCTACGTTATGGCGGCTTTGCGTGGGGCACTTCGGTGCGCCGGGATCCTTGAGCCTGGTCTGCTAACCCGCGTACAGCCGCCACCTCTTCGTTTAGCAGCGATAGCTGACGGCTCCATTTTTCTCAAGGAGCTTCACCATGATCAAACCAACACCTAACCCGCCCGAAACCGACCCCACTTCCCCCTACGAATCCCTCGATTCGAAAAAGCTCAACGAAGCCGCAGACCGCGCCCTCGATCACTATCTCTGCCCACCTGGATCCACGCCGCCTCCACGTAAAACCCGCAGGATGTACGCCGTGACCGCGGACTTCAAAAACGAGGAATTGCTGGCCGATGCCTGCGGAACTCTGGCTTCGGCAAGAACCATCGCCAATGACTTCGCTCATCTCGTACCCGCGTCGCAGCGCAGGACGTTGCAGGGCATTGCGCAACTGATCATGTTGGGAGAGCTGGCGGTGAATCGGGTGCTGGATAATCTGGAGTTGCCGGGCTGACCTCGATGTGGTGAACAGGGGCTGAGCTTTTCGGTGTCAACTCCGGCCCCTTCGCGAGCAGGCTCGCTCCCACCGTTGACCGCGCTCCAATGTGGGAGCGAGCCTGGTCGCGAAGGCGACCACACAGTCCCGCCTGTCTTCAGACATGAAAAAAACCCGCCGCCCAGTTAAATCGGGACGGCGGGTTTTGTTGTTTTCGCAAGGCGAGATCAAAAGATCGCAGCCTTAAACAGCGACGTTTAAAAGACACCTTCAGACACGCGTCCGAGGCTACACAACCTTGCGTAATTGCCTACAGCTACGCCAGAATCCGCCGGCTTGTGCGCCTTGGGGGTGGGGCCTATTGTTGAGCCGTCGCTGATTTCTCAGTGATCGGGTTTAGCAGCCCGGGTTTTCTCTAGACGCACAAAGTCCGTTGCCGTTATGGCGGCTTTGCGTGGGGCACTTCGGTGCGCCGGGTTCTAGAGTCCTGGTCTGCTAACCCGCGTACAGCCGCCACCTCCTTCGTTAGCAGCGAACGGTGGCAGCTTCACTACTCTAGAGGCTTTACCCATGATCAAACCAACACCTAACCCGCCCGAAACCGATCCCACCTCCCCCTACGAATCCCTCGATTCGAAAAAGCTCAACGAAGCCGCAGACCGCGCACTCGATCACTACCTCTGCCCTCCGGGGTCAACGCCGCCTCCACGTAAAACCCGCAGGATGTACGCCGTGACCGCGGACTTCAAAAACGAGGAGTTGCTGGCCGATGCCTGCGGAACTCTGGCTTCGGCAAGAACCATCGCCAATGACTTTGCCCATCTCGTACCCGCATCGCAGCGCAGGACGCTGCAGGGCATTGCGCAACTGATCATGCTAGGGGAACTGGCGGTAAATCGGGTGCTGGATAATCTGGAGTTGCCGGGCTGACCTCGATGCGGTGAACAGGGGCTGAGCTTTTCGGTGTCAACTCCGGCCCCTTCGCGAGCAGGCTCGCTCCCACATTGGAGCGCGGTCAACGGTGGGAGCGAGCCTGCTCGCGAAGGCGGCGTCACAGTCACCACCTGTATTCAGACATGAAAAAAACCCGTCGCCCCGTTCAATCGGGACGGCGGGTTTTGTTTTTTTCGGCAGTTCCGGCAGTTCCGGCAGGGAAAAAAGCAGTTAGCGGTGAATTATTTCGTGTCCGCATGTATCTGAGCCAAAGAGCACGCGCCATCAAAGAGATGGCATCGAAGCGGCAAATGGATCAGCAACAGAGAAAACCCGGATGAAATCACGTAAAAACAGCGTCAAACCGATCGGCCTGAAAGACATCACCATCGTCGACGACGCGAAGATGCGCAAAGCCATCACGGCGGCGGCGCTCGGCAATGCCATGGAATGGTTCGACTTTGGGGTCTACGGCTTTGTGGCCTATGTCCTCGGCAAGGTGTTTTTCCCCGGTGCAGATCCCGGCACGCAAATGATCGCCGCATTGGCGACGTTCTCCGTGCCCTTCCTGATCCGGCCTTTGGGCGGACTGTTCTTCGGTGCATTGGGTGACAAATACGGGCGGCAGAAAGTCCTCGCCGCGACCATCGTCATCATGTCGCTGAGCACCTTCGCCATCGGTTTGATTCCGTCCTATGCCTCGATTGGCATCTGGGCGCCGATCCTGTTGTTGCTGGCGAAAATGGCCCAAGGCTTCTCGGTCGGTGGCGAATACACCGGCGCCTCGATCTTCGTCGCCGAATATGCACCCGACCGCAAACGCGGGTTTCTCGGTAGCTGGCTGGACTTCGGCTCGATTGCCGGTTTCGTGCTGGGTGCCGGTGTCGTGGTGCTGATTTCCACGACGCTGGGCGAAGCCAAGTTCGAGGAATGGGGCTGGCGTCTGCCGTTCTTCCTCGCCCTGCCGCTGGGCATGATCGGCCTGTATCTGCGTCACGCCCTCGAAGAAACCCCGGCTTTCCAGCAGCACGTGGAACAACTCGAACAAGGCGACCGCGAAGGTCTGGCCGGCGGCCCGAAAGTGTCGTTCAAGGAAGTCGCCACCAAACACTGGCGCAGCCTGATGACTTGCATTGGCGTGGTGGCCGTGACCAACGTCACCTACTACATGCTGCTCACCTACATGCCGAGTTACCTGTCGCACAACCTGCACTACAGCGAAAACCGTGGCGTGCTGATCATCATCGCGATCATGGTCGGCATGTTGTTTGTGCAGCCGCTGATTGGCTTTGTCAGCGACAAGATCGGCCGCAAGCCTTTCATCGTCGTCGGCAGTATCGGCCTGTTCATCCTGGCCATTCCGGCATTCATGCTGATCAACAGCGGCAAGATCGGCCTGATCTTCGCCGGCCTGCTGATGCTGGCGGTGCTGCTGAACTTCTTCATCGGCGTGATGGCCTCGACCCTGCCGGCGATGTTCCCCACCCACATTCGCTACAGCGCACTGGCAGCGGCATTCAACGTTTCGGTGTTGATTGCGGGTCTGACCCCGACCGTCGTGGCCTGGCTGGTGGAAAGCACCAATGACCTGTACATGCCGGCGTATTACCTGATGGTGATTGCCGTGGTCGGCCTGGTCACTGGCGTGACCATGAAAGAAACCGCGAACAAACCACTGCGCGGCGCGGCTCCGGCGGCTTCCGATCTTGAGGAAGCGAAGGAGCTGCTGCAGGAACATCACGACAACATCGAGCAGAAGATCGAAGACATCGACGCTGAGATCGCCGAGTTGGAGGCCAAGCGCAAGAATCTGGTGCAGCAGCATCCGCGGATTAACGAGTAAGACAGTGAACCTGCGGCGGGTGCTACCTCGCCGCAGGCCTCACTGTTCCTTCCCTTCCTCGACCTCGGCCAACGGCCGTGACAGATCAATTCCAGGACGCCACGCCTGTATCGTCCATGCGCCTCTCGAATCGGAGAAGCCTCCGTCGCCAGTCGAATAACCGCTATGTTCACGATTACTCCGCGCGCAGCATGGTGTTAAATAGGCGCCAGTCTTAACCTTGTCGCGTAAAGCCGTGCAACGAGAACCGATATGAACACCCCTTTCAAGAAAAAAGCCGCCCCCCTGCAAACGGCGGTGACCGCATGATCGAAGTCACCGAAGTTTCCATTGCTCAACTGCGCGCTGCGCTTGAATCCGGCCAGACCACCTCGGTTGAATTGGTGCAGGGCTATCTGGCCCGCATTGATGCCTACGATGGCGCCGACACCCCGACTGCGCTGAACGCTGTTGTGGTGCGCAATCCCGAAGCGCTGAACGAAGCGCAAGCCTCCGACGCCCGCCGCGCCAAAGGCGAAACGCTCAGCCCGCTCGATGGCATTCCTTACACCGCCAAGGACAGTTATCTGGTCAAAGGCCTGACGGCGGCGTCTGGCAGCCCGGCCTTCGTCGATCTGGTCGCCTATCGCGACGCCTTCACCATCGAGCGCCTGCGTGGTGCCGGGGCGATTTGCCTGGGCAAGACCAACATGCCGCCGATGGCCAATGGCGGGATGCAGCGCGGGGTTTATGGCCGCGCCGAGAGCCCGTATAACGCCGATTACCTCACTGCTCCATTCGCTTCTGGTTCGTCCAATGGCGCCGGCACCGCCACTGCCGCCAGTTTCGCCGCATTTGGTCTGGCTGAAGAAACCTGGTCGAGCGGTCGTGGCCCGGCCTCGAACAATGGTTTGTGCGCCTACACGCCTTCGCGCGGGGTGATCTCGGTGCGCGGCAACTGGCCGTTGACCCCGACCATGGACGTTGTGGTGCCCTACGCCCGTACCATGGCCGATCTGCTGGAAGTGCTCGACATCGTTGTCGCCGAAGACCCGGACACCCGTGGCGATCTATGGCGTCTGCAACCCTGGGTGCCGATTCCGAGCGTCAGCTCCGTGCGCCCCGCCGCTTACGCCGAACTGGCCGCCGACGCCAAAGCACTGGCCGGCAAGCGCTTCGCCGTACCGCGCATGTTCATCAACGCCGACCCTGAGGCTGGCACCAGCGAAGCACCGGGTATCGGCGGCCCGACCGGCCAGCGCATCAACACCCGCGCTTCGGTAATCGACCTTTGGAAACAGGCGCGTCAGGCCCTCGAAGCAGCGGGCGCCGAAGTCATCGAAACCGACTTCCCGCTGGTCTCCAACTGTGAAGGCGACCGTCCCGGTGCGCCGACCGTGTTCACCCGTGGACTGGTGTCGAAAGAGTTCCTCCACCACGAACTGTGGGATCTGACCGCGTGGGCGTTTGACGACTTCCTGCAAGCCAACGGGGATCCGAAACTCAATCGTCTGGTGGACGTCGACGGGCCGAAAATCTTCCCGCACGAACCGGGCACCCTGCCCAACCGTGAGGGCGATCTCGTTGCCGGCATGGACGAATACGTGCGCATGGCCGAGCGCGGCATCACGCCGTGGAATGAAATCTCCACCGTGCCCGATGGCCTGCGCGGCCTCGAACAGACCCGACGCATCGACCTCGAAGACTGGATGGACAAACTCGGCCTAGACGCCGTGCTGTTCCCGACCGTCGCCGACGTCGGCCCGGCAGATGCGGACGTCAACCCGGCATCAGCCGACATCGCCTGGAGCAACGGCATCTGGGTCGCCAACGGCAACCTCGCCATTCGCCACCTCGGCGTACCGACCGTCACCGTGCCCATGGGCGTGATGGCCGATATCGGCATGCCGGTCGGCCTGACCTTCGCCGGTCGTGCCTACGACGATTCGAGCCTGTTGCGGCTGGCGGCGGCATTTGAATCGACGGGCAGCAAGCGAATGATCCCGCCACGCACGCCACCGTTGTCGTAACGCCGATATCTCTGTAGGAGCTGCGGCACGCTGCGATCTTTTGATTTTGATTTTAAAGATCAGGATCAAAAGATCGC
>NZ_JACSZV010000002.1 GCF_014472415.1 Pseudomonas sp. N40(2020) | reverse complement strand
GCTCGCGAAAGCGGTGGGTCAGTCGGCATCACCGCTCAATGACACACCGCATTCGCGAGCAGGCTCGCTCCCACAGTTGATCGCACTCCGACAAAAACACAGGTAAGGAGCTTTAGATGAACACCCCCTTCAACGCCCCAACCCCGAACACCAAAATCCCCGTCACCATCCTCACCGGATTCCTCGGTGCCGGCAAAACCACCCTGCTCAACTACATCCTCAAGGAAAACCACGGCCGCAAGATCGCCGTGATCGAAAACGAATTCGGCGAAGTCGGCATCGACGGTGATCTAGTGCTGAGCTCGGAAACTGAAGAAATCTACGAGATGGTCAACGGTTGCGTGTGCTGCACCGCCGAGGTTCGCGAGGACCTGGTACGCATCGTCCGTGAACTGGTGGCGCGCCCGGTGCGGCTCGATCACATCCTGATCGAAACCAGCGGCCTCGCCGATCCGTACCCGGTGGCACAGAGCTTTTTCATCAACGACCCGATTGCCGATGAAGTCGAACTCGACGCCATCGTGACCATGGTCGACGCCAAGCACATCGCCCAGCATCTGGAAGATCTGCAACTGGATGGCGTCGACAATCAGGCCGTGGACCAAATCGTTTGCGCCGACCGCATCGTCATCAACAAGGTCGATCTGGTCAGCCCTGAAGAGGTGGAAACCCTGCGCGGCAAAATCCGTGGGTTGAACGCCACGGCGGATCTTGTGACCTCCACCCATGCGCAAATCGACCTGTCGAAAATTCTCGGTATCGGCGCCTTCGAAGCCACACAGAAGCTGATGGAAATCGGCGCTGATGAGCACGACCACCATGACCACGAACATCACCACGAAGAAGCGGACCACCAACACGACCCAAGCGTGTCCTCGGTCGGCATCGCCGTGGACGGCGCGGTCAATCTGATGGCCTTCCACCGCTGGATCAGTGAACTGCGCTCTTCGCAGGCCGACAATCTGTACCGCATGAAAGGCGTGCTGGCGGTGGCCAATGAAGACCAACGCTACGTGCTGCAAGGTGTACACAGCCTGGTGGAGTTCCGCGCGTCGACCCCGTGGGGCACGGAGCCGCGCTCGAGCAAGATCGTGTTCATCGGCCGCGACCTGGACCGCGCGGCGCTGAACCAGGGCTTTGCCGCCTGCCTGGCAGGCTGAACAAGGCATCGGAGCCGGTGGATGGCGGTTCCGGGCACGAATGACTGATGCCGATCAGGCACTGTAAATCTATGGAATGAACCCTGTGATGAGGTTACTTGTGGCGAGGGGATTTATCCCCGATGGGGTGCGAAGCACCCCCAAAACCTGAACTCGCGGTTGATCAGACAAACCGCATGCACAGCATTTGCGACTGCTTCGCAGCCGATCGGGGATAAATCCCCTCGCCACAGGCTCCCCTTCACTCCAAGCGCTCATTCCAACAACCGATCTTCAGTGTTCCCAGGTTCGCAAGCATCAGACGAATACCCCTCTCTACCGCATAAAAACAGCCAGAGGTGTTTCCCCATGTCGTCAGCCACTCCTTCCTCCACCGTTCACCCCGTCGACCGCATTTTGCCGGTACGACAGATGCTCACCCTCGGCCTGCAACACATGGCCGTCTCGTACATCGGCGCCATCGCCGTGCCGTTGATTGTCGCCAGTGCCTTGAAAATGTCCCATGCCGAAACGGTGGCGCTGATCAGCACCACGCTGTTCTGTTCCGGCATCGCCACCCTGTTGCAAACCGTCGGCTTCTGGAAGTTCGGCGTGCGCCTGCCGATTTTGCAAGGCGTGGCGTTCAGCAGTGTTGGCCCGGTGATCGCCATCGGCAGCAACCCGGAGGTGGGGTTTGCCGGCGTCTGCGGGGCGGTGATCGGTGCCGGGATTTTTACCATGCTGATCGCGCCGTTCGTGGGTCGACTACGGCGGTTTTTCCCGCCAGTAGTGACCGGGTGCATCGTCACCGTGATCGGTTTGCAGCTGTTCCCGATTGCCTATGAATGGGTCGGCGGCGGGCGCAATGCGAGCAACTTCGGTGCACCGGCGTTTCTCGGTGTGGCGGTGGTGGTGTTGCTGACCATTCTGCTGGTTAACCGTTACGGCAGCCCGATGCTGCGCAATATGGCGGTGCTGTTGGGCATGTTGGCCGGTGCAGGTCTGGCGTATGGCCTGGGCATGGGCAGTTTTCACAGCGTCGAAGAAGCGCCGTGGCTGACCGTGCCGTATCCGTTCTACTTCGGTTTGCCCACCTTCAGCCTGATCCCCATCGCGACCATGGTGGTGGTGATGATCGTGCAAATGGTCGAGTCGATGGGGCTGTTCGTGGCCATCGGCGACATCGTCGAAAAACCCGTGGAAGACAAGCAGGTGATCAACGGCCTGCGCGCCAACGGTCTGGCCAGCACCATCGCCGGGATGTTTGCTGCGTTCCCGTTTATCGCTTTCATGGAAAACGTCGGCCTGGTGATTTTGACCGGCGTGCGCAGCCGTTGGGTGGTCGCGGTCAGCGGCTTGCTCATGTGCTCGATTGCTTTGGTGCCGAAGGCCGGGGCGATCATCGCCTCGATGCCGACCGCAGCCCTCGGCGGCGCCGGCATTGCCATGTTCGGCGTGGTCGCGGCGGCGGGGATTCAGACCCTCGCCAAAGTCGACTACGAGCGCAATCGCTACAACGTGCTGATCGTCGGTTTCACCCTCGCCGCCGCGCTGGTGCCGGTGCTCGCACCCACCCTGTTCAAACAATTACCCGAGTGGTCACAGCCGTTCCTACACAGCAGCGTGGTCATCGCCTGCCTGGTGTCGGTGCTGCTCAATGCTGCGCTCAATGGCGTCAGCGTGCCCGACTCCACCGCCAGCAAGTCCGCCTCGCACATCCTCTGAACTGGAGCCTGCCATGACTCAATTGCAAAACATCCTGATCAAAAACCCGGTCGCGGTCATGACCGGCCTGCGCGGCCCGCGCGCCCGGGCCGGCGCCGTGGACATCCGCGTGGTCAATGGCCGGATCGCTGAAATGGCCGCCAACCTTGAGCCACATACCGGCGAACGGGTGATCGATGCGCGCCACTGCGTGGTCTATCCGGGCTGGATCAACACCCACCATCACCTGTTTCAGAACCTGCTCAAAGCCGTTCCCGAAGGCTTGAATCAGGATCTGCAAGGCTGGCTCGCCAGCGTTCCCTACCCGCGCCTCAACCGCTTCACGCCGCAATTGGCACGAATCGCCGCGCGGCTGGGCATGGTCGAGTTACTGTTGTCCGGCGTCACCACCTGCGCCGATCACCACTACCTCTACCACGCCCACGGCAGCACCGAGACCGGCGATTTGCTGTTCGATCTGGCCGATGAATTCGGCTTGCGTTTCGTCCTGTGCCGTGGCGGCGCACTGGAGTCGGCCAGCGCTCATCCGGGCTTCTCGAAAACTGCCCTGCAACCGGAAAGTCTGGAGCAAATGGTCGGCGACATCGAACGGCTGAAATCGCTGTATCACCAGGACACGCCAGATGCGATGCGACGTGTCGTGGTGGCGCCGACCACGCCGACCTTCTCGCTGCCGCCCACCCTGCTGCGTGAGCTGGCCCACACCGCTCGCGGCCTCGGTCTGCGCCTGCACACGCACTTGTCCGAGACGCAAAATTACGTGAACTTCTGCCGCGAAAAATACAACTGCCTGCCGGTGGAATTCGTCGCCGAACACGAATGGCTTGGCCCCGACGTCTGGTTCGCCCACGCCGTGCATCTGCAACCCGGCGAAATCCGCATGCTCGCGCAGACCGGCACCGGCATTTCCCACTGCCCGGTGAGCAATGCGCGCCTGGGTAGCGGCGTCGCGCCCATACCGCAAATGTATGAGACCGGCGTGCCGATCTCCTTGGGCGTCGACGGCGTGGCCTCCAACGAATCCGGAAGCATGGTCGGCGAAGCCAACACCGCGTGGCTGATCCACCGCGCCGAACAAGGCGCTTCGGCGACCACGGCAGAAGACGTCATCCATTGGGGTACGGCAGGCGGCGCGCAGGTGTTGGGTTTGGGCGCGGTCGGCACGCTGGAAATCGGCCAGGCAGCGGATCTGGTGATATACAGTCTCGATCACCCACGCTTCTACGGTTTCCACGACAGCGCCGTCGCACCGGTCGTGGCGGGCGAACCGATCACAGTGAAATACAGTCTGGTCGGCGGCCGTGTGGTCGTGGATAACGGCGTGATTCCGGGGCTGGATATCGAACGCATGCGCGCCGAGGCGTGGGAAGGTGTGCAGGCAATGATGAAGGTCGAAGATTGATCCCACCGCCAAACCGTGTAGGAGCTGCCGAAGGCTGCTCCTACACAAAACCGGTGGATTCGCGACTTCAGGGATTCTCGACTAACGTTACTTCCTCATCGGACAGAGCCCCTGCCAGCCACACCGGGCTCTTGATCAAGGAGAGACTGATGACGTACCGCCGCAACATCGAACAGACCTACCGCACCTGGTCCAGCCCGATCCTGCTGGAGCTGAAAAAACGCGAGCACCAAATGAAGCCAGTCGAACGTCAGGCGTTGGAGAATGTACTGGCGGAAAGGAGGTTGCTGGACATTGGCAACCCGGATGGCATTGCGCGCCGCCAGGGCACGTCAGAATCGTGAATCTGTCAGGTGTGGGGCGCGGTATTTAAACCCGACTCGCGCGGCGCACCGGTGGCCGTCATTTGAAGCGTATACCTCAGACCGGAGAAATCGTCGCGAGCAGGCCAATCATGATGGTCAGTACCAAAAAGCCACCCAGAAAAAACGCCATCTTGTTCATGTTGCTCTCCTCAATGCTGAGCTTGCGGTGCACTGGACGCTTCGGGATGAAGGACTGTCGCGAGTGACCGAACTGCCGGGGCATTTTGATCCTGCATCTGAACCGATTACAGGGGCAGATTGAAACGAAAAAAGCGTATCAGATGGGATCTGATCTGTAGGAGCTGTCATAGGGTGGTATTCAGGCAGCGACAACAAGCTTGCCCTGCCGGCGCTTTGATCTAGAGTCGAAGAACAATAAAAACCCAGAGGTACAAATGACTGTCCTTAATCTGCAACCCAGTGCTGCCGAATCCCTGAAGTGCTGGCACGAGATGATCCGTACCGGCGACTTGAGCGCCCTGCCCACGCTGCTTGATGCCAACGCCGTGTTTCGCTCACCGATGGCGCACACGCCCTATCCCGGCGCGCAAGTGGTGGCGATGATCCTCAACACTGTGTTCAAGGTGTTTGAGGATTTTGAATATCACCGGGAACTGTCCACGGCTGACGGGTTGAATGTGATTCTGGAGTTCAGCGCCAAAGTCGGCTCCAAGGAGCTCAAGGGCATCGACATGATTCGCTTCGATGAGCACGGCAAGATTGTCGAGTTCGAGGTGATGGTGCGCCCGTTAAGCGGATTGCAGGCGCTGGGTGAAGAGATGGGGCGACGGCTTGGAGCTTATCTGGCTACCGCCAAAGCCTGAACGTCCGCCCACGGTACAGACACAAAAAAGCCCACTGACCGTCGCCGGTTCAGTGGGCTTTGTGTGCCAGGCGTCTAGTTACAGAGCCATGTCACGTGCAGCGTTTTCCTTCGGAGCTTCAGCTTTTTCAGCTGCAGGTGCAGCCGGAGCAGCAGCCTGACCGATCACGGGTGGAGTCGGCAGTTCGAGGATTTTGGCGGTGTAAGCCCACTCGGCAGCCACTTTGGCTGGATCGCTGTTCAGCTGAGTGCCGTAGCTTGGAACGATCTGGTGCAGCTTGGCTTGCCATTCTGGCGTTGCCACTTTGTCTTTGAAGACTTTCTGCAGCACGCTCAGCATGATCGGTGCAGCGGTCGACGCGCCTGGCGAGGCGCCCAGCAGACCGGCGATGGAGCCGTCTTGTGCAGCAACGATTTCGGTGCCCAGTTTCAACACGCCGCCAGCGGCTTCATCACGCTTGATGATTTGCACGCGTTGGCCGGCTTGCCACAGGCGCCAGTCTTCAGCTTTGGCGTTCGGGAAGTATTCCTTCAGCGCGTTCAGACGGTCTTCATCCGACAGCATCAGTTGGCCAGCAAGGTACTCGACCAGCGGGTACTCCTTGATGCCGACCTTGGTCATAGGCCAGATGTTGTGGGTGGTGGTGCTGGTCAGCAGGTCCAGGTACGAGCCTTCTTTCAGGAACTTGGTGCTGAAGGTCGCGAATGGGCCAAACAGGATGACGCGCTTGCCGTCCAGAACACGGGTGTCCAGGTGCGGAACGGACATCGGTGGTGCGCCAACCGAGGCTTTACCGTAAGCCTTGGCCAGGTGCTGTTCGGCGATGGCCGGGTTATCGGTCACCAGGAACGAGCCGCCAACCGGGAAGCCAGCGTATTCCTTGGCTTCAGGAATGCCCGACTTCTGCAGCAGGTGCAGAGCGCCGCCGCCCGCGCCGATGAACACGAACTTGGCGTCGGTTTCGGTTTTGGTGCCGTCTTTCAGGTTTTTGTAGCTGACGCGCCAGGTGCCATCTTCGTTCTTGGTGATGTCCTGCACTTCGCTGGACAGTTTCAAGTCAAAGTTAGGCTTGGTCTGCAGGTAACCGGCGAACTGGCGGGTGATTTCGCCGAAGTTCATGTCGGTGCCCAGCGGGCTCCAGGTGGCCGCGATTTTCTGGTTCGGGTCACGCCCTTCCATCATCAGCGGAACCCACTTCTTGATCACAGCCGGGTCTTCGGAGTACTGCATGCCGGCGAACAGCGGGCTCGCTTGCAGGGCTTCGTAGCGCTTTTTCAGGAACTTGATGTTGTCATCGCCCCACACGAAGCTCATGTGCGGAGTGGTGTTGATGAACGAGCGAGGGTTCTTCAGAACGCCTTGCTGAACCTGCCAGGCCCAGAACTGACGGGACACCTGGAACGCTTCGTTGATCTCGACGGCTTTCGGGATCGTGACGTTGCCTTTGTCGTCTTCCGGGGTGTAGTTCAGCTCAGCCAGAGCCGAGTGACCGGTACCGGCGTTGTTCCAGCCGTTGGAGCTTTCCAGGGCGACGCCATCAAGACGCTCGACCATTTCCATCGACCAGCTTGGCTCCAGCTCATTGATCCACACACCCAGGGTGGTGCTCATGATGCCGCCGCCGATCAGCAGTACGTCAACTTTCTTGGCCTCTGCCGCATGAACGGACGTCAGCCCCATCGACAAAGCCAGCCCTAGCAAGGCCGTGTTCACTTTTTTAAACATCTGTTGCACCTATGATAAAACGCCTTCCGCCCGCCGCTTTTATCTGTATGCGATCCGCTTTGATGACGCTCAGGCTGGCGTCGCAGATTCCGGCACACTTCAATTTTGACGGGTGGGCACACAAGGCCGACATGCTGCATCGACCCCAGTTAATGTCCCTTCTGAACTGACTTCTTATCATTATTGGCTCAGCTACTTGAGCGACAGGGATTCCGTCGGCCCGCCCTAAAGGCAAGCAAACTGAATTAGGTCAAACCAAGTTGGCGCGAAGAATATCACGTCAGGGCAAACCCGCGCGTCTGTTCCCGACTTGAGAGTCTTTTTCCGCTCTGGGCGTTATCGGCCAACCGGCGCTGAACATGAACCGGCGAAGGCTGTGCCTGCAGCCGTCGAGCTTTTTCAGTATAGATACCCTGGCGATTCAGTGCGTGCGGCCGCTGCCGTATCCATAAAGAATCTGCTACGTTGTACGATGACTGACAAATTCAAAACAATTGATCAGTCATCAACCCGATAACAACAAGGAAACACCTCATGACCAAGACCAGACTCCTGATCGGTTTTCTCTGCGCCTTCAGCGGATATGCCATGGCCGCTGCCGCCCCGACGGAAAAAGATGTCGCCAAAGCGGTCGATCATCTGACCCAGGCGATGCTGCATAAAGACATCGCCGAGTTGAACGCGCTGACGGCCAGCAACCTGACCTACGGCCATTCCAGCGGCAAGATTCAGGACAAGAAAGAATTCATCGCCGATATCGAAACCGGCAAAAGCGCGTTCAAGACCCTCGAGATGCAAAAACAGACCATCACCCTGTCCGGCGACACAGCGCTGGTGCGTCACCACTTTTCCGCGCAGGCGTTGAAGGGGACTGAAGTGGTGCCGACCGAGATCGAGAACTTCCAGATCTGGCAGAAGCAGGACGGCAAGTGGTTGCTGGTGGGGCGGCAGGCGTTCAAGTTCTGATTGGACTAAATCTCCTTCAGATTAATCAATCGCGAGCAGGCTCACTTCTACAGGGGGTTGGGCGGTGTTAACGCAACTCAGGCAACTGCACCGCCCACTGTGGGAGTGAGCCTGCTCGCGATGAAGGCAGATCAGCCACCAAAAATACAATTGCCCTACTCCCACTGTCACAACCGAAACCGATCCACCGACTGCGCCAACTGCCCCGCCAGGCTCGACAGCTCATCTGTCGTATTCGCCGTCTGGCCGATCACCCGGCTATTGCCCTCGGACATCCCCGCAATCATTTCCACCTGATGGGCAATCTCGTTACTGGCCTGGCTCTGCTCGCCAATGGTGCGGGTAATGTCGTTGACCAGTTGTGTGGTGCTCAACGTCGCCTCGAGGATCTCGCGAATTGCCCGCTCGACATCGGCCGTCACTGCCATGCCCTTGTCGACCTGCGCCACACCCGCCTCCATGCTGCTGACCGCCTCGCGGGTGCTGTGCTGGATGCGCGCGACCATCGCGGCGATTTCCTGGGTGGACGCACTGGTCCGCGCTGCCAGACTGCGAACTTCATCCGCCACCACCGCAAACCCCCTGCCCTGCTCGCCCGCCCGGGCTGCTTCAATCGCGGCGTTGAGCGCCAGCAGGTTGGTCTGGTCGGCGATGCTCTTGATCACCTGAATGATGTTGAAGATGGCTTCGGATTCCTGATCCAGCGTGCGGATAACCTGCGCCGACTGCTGCGCCGAGCGGGCGATATCGTCCATATCGTTGACCACTTGATGAATAACCTGCCCGCCATTCTTCGCCAATGATTCAGCCTGATTGGCCATGCCCAACGCGCGCTGGGCGTGACGGGTGATTTCCTCGATGCTCGCGGTCATCTGGCTGGCCGCTGCGGCCATGGTCCCGGCGGCGACACTTTGCTGCTGGCTGCTGTCGGCGACCTGATGGCAGCCGTGGCTCAATTGTTCACTCATGCCACTGACGCCATGGGCATTGCGCCGCACCACGTCGATCATGTTGCGCAAATCCCTTTGCATGGTCGCCAGGGTGCGAATCAATACGCTGGCCTCGTCCTTACCGGACGGCTCGGCAATCGGTTCACTGAGGTTGCCGTGGGCGATACTCTCGGCAATGCGGCTGGCCGACCGCAGCGGCCCCAAAATGCTCAGCATCACCCAGCGTCCCTGTGCCAGCAGCAATAACACACTGGCGATCAGCACCACCGCGAGGGCGAGATTTGCACTGCGAATCGCCGATTCGGTACCTTCACTGGTCTGTCGGGTATTGGTTTCGATCTGTTCGCTTAGAGCCGCCATCTGCTCTTCGAGTTGACTGAACGCGGTGTTGAACGTGCCAAGTTGCTGCTGCGCCGCATCAGGGTTGTCCAGCGCCAGCCCGACAATCCGCTCGGCTGCGTTGATATACGTTTCGAGGCTCGGCTTGATCTGCTCCAGCGCCGTGCGCAAAGTCGGGTTGATCGGCAACTTGAGGTTTTCATCAAGTACCTCATGGAAATGCCCGGCGTGCTCGTTGATCGAATCGCGAACTTCGGCCGCCGTGCCGGTACTTTTGCCCAACCCCACCAGCATTGCCGAGTAAACATCGGCGCGCAGGGCGTCGTGCATCATGTCGGCTTCCATGTGGTTGCGCAGCGCACTCATGCTGACCACGTTGTCGCTGACCGCCGAGGCCATCCGCAGATTGCCGACATAACTGACCAGACTTACGATCAACGCCGTCAGCAGGCTGGTAACAACCAGCAACACTAAACGCAATTTTATCGACACCGTGAACTCCTCCCAGGGAACGCTCGAAAAGCCTTGCAAGACCTTGAGTTAAGCCCATTTGCGCCGGTCTGCCGTGTCAGAGCGTGTCAACGAGTGTCTGGGCGGGGAGGCAAACCCGGCAAAACTTTCGGATTGTGCGATGAGTCTCATTTTTCAAGGCAGTCGGATCCAGCCTTCATCGCCCGTTAACTCTGAAGAGTTATTGAATCGATCCTTCTGAACACTCGTGCAGCAAAAGGAAACGCTTATGAAACGCGCACTATGGTTGGGTTTACTCGGTTCCTTTGCCCTCGGCACTGCCCAGGCGGCGACCGAAAAAGTTGCGATCAACCTGGTCAGCGCCGATGGCGCACCGCAGGCAATCGGGGCTATCACTATCAGTGAGACGCCTTATGGCCTGCTGTTCACCCCCGACCTGAAATCCCTGCCCGCCGGCGTGCATGGCTTTCATGTCCATGAGAACGGCAGTTGCGAGGCCGGTGTGAAGGATGGCGTTAAAGGCGCCGCACTGGCAGCCGGCGGACACTTTGATCCGCAAAAAACCGGTAAACATCTGGGCCCTTACGCTGACGGCCACTTGGGTGATTTGCCGGCGGTTTACGTAACCGCTGACGGTATCGCCACCTATCCCGTGCTGGCCCCACGCCTGAAAAAAATCTCCGAAGTCAAAGGGCATGCATTGATGATTCATGCCGGCGGCGATAACCATTCCGACATGCCCAAGCCCTTGGGCGGTGGCGGCGACCGCATGGCCTGCGGGGTAATCTGACTCCACCATGCAACCGGGCAACCCACACGGCGTTGCCCGCTTCTCTCTCATAAACCTCTACGGAACTACCACCCGCTGCGCCCCTCTGACGTTATGTAGTACTTCCCTTTTTGCTTCGCGCTTGTGGAGGAATACCGTCATGCGCAAGTTAGTGCTCGTTTCTTCTTTACTCTTATGCCTGCCAGTCGGTTCAGCGCTGGCCCGTGTTGATGCGGGCGATGTCGCCACCTCGGCAGGTGTCTCCGCGTCGCTGTACTCGACCTTCAAGGATCACAAAATGGTGATTCCAGCCCGTGACGACTTGTCTGCATTTGTCGCCAGCGGCGGGGCCATTCGTGGGGTTTATCTTGAGTCAGTGCTGCAACAGGTTCGTCAGGACAATCCCGGCATCGATGCCAGCGATGAAGACCTGGCCAACGCGATTCTGGTGCATTACGAAGGCCTGAATCAGTAATTGCCAAGGATGCGGCGGCCGATGGACGGCAACTGACGGCGCATAGGCAAAACGGTCCGACGGCCTCTATGATGGAGGCCATGACGACTCTTGCGCCAATGCGCTCACCTTGCCCGCCCGGCGCCTGCGATTGCGGGCGCGATCTGTTGCTGGAAATGCCGGATGCGGATTTGCGCATCCTGCTGCTGACCCGCGAGCAAGAAAAAATCCTCCTCGCACGCCTGGAACAACTCAAAGACCTCGCCGACCTCCAGCATCTGCAAAAACGTATGTTCGAGCAGTTGGGTATTCGTGTCGAAGTCTCGCCAGGTTTCCACGAAGTACGCACCATGTTGGGCATCGATATTCAGATCGAGGAACTTCCAGGGCTCTGCCGCAAGACTCGAAAGTCTATCCCGGCAGCGATTCGTCGTAGTCTCAACAACAACCCCGAGATCGCCTTCGAACTGCTCAACGCCCACGACTTGCTGCGCGACACCTGATTACTTTTTCATGCCGACCCGTTTGCGCATTTCAGCTGTGATGCTCTGGCGGGTTTTCTTCATGTCCGCCCATGGCTCGTCGCCAACCTCCGCCAAGCGCTCATGCACGTTGTGCACATTCCACTGATTGCCCCCCTTGATCTCGGCCACCTCCTCGCGAAACAGCGGCACCGAGACCGGTAAGCCTTCGCGCGTCCGCGCGGCATAAGCGCAAATCGTAGTAGCGCCGAGTCCGTTACGCAGGTAATCGATGAAGATCCGCCCGACGCGACTTTTCGGCCCGGAGACCGCCGAAAACCGGTCTGGCAATAGCTTTGCCATGTGACTGACGATCGCGTGGCTGAAGTCCTTGACCTCGTCCCAGCCCAGCTTGCGGGTCAACGGCACCACTAAATGAATACCCTTGCCACCGCTGGTCTTGAGGAAAGCCTTGAGCCCCAATTCATCCAACACCGTGAGGGTCAGCGCAGTGGCTTCGACCATACTTTTCCATGGCAGCGCCGGATCCGGGTCGAGATCAAGGACAAAGCGATCGGGCTTTTCCAGATCAACCGTGGTGGCATTCCAGGTGTGCAGTTCGACGGTGCTCATCTGCACCGCGCCGACCAGCGCTTCGGCGTTGTTGATCAGCATGACCGGTTGGCCGGTCACGTCCTTGTCCAGCGTGGTGATGCCGGGGATCGCCAGACGTTCGGCGTTCTTCTGGAAGAACAGCTCACCGGCGATACCATCCGGCGCACGCACCAGCGCCACCGGGCGATCCTTGAGTTGCGGCAGGATCCATTCGGCGACGCTGGCGTAATACTCCGCCAGTTGCATTTTGGTGGTGCCACTGACAGCGTCGATCACCCGATCCGGATGAGTGATGCGTACCTTGCCGTTGGCCAGGCCGAGTTGCGATGGCGCGGTCTCGGTCGTTGCCGGTTTGCTGGCGGCGGCTTTTTTCGGCACTTTCTTTGCGGCGGTTTTGCTCTCAGGTGTCTTCACGGGCTTTGCTCGCTCCTCGGTGATGCCCTTGGCCGGCTTGTCATCGCGCAAACCATGAAACACCGCGTGGCGTACCGAGCCGTCCTTGGTCATTTCGGCGAACGCCACTTCCGTCAACAGTTTTGGTTTGAGCCAGTGCACGCCTTTGGCTTCAAAGCCGCTGGGCGGATTGACCACCGCCGCCGTCTTCACCTGCAATGGTTTGAGCTGGGCAAGAATGCTTTTCAACGTTGTTTCATTGAAACCGGTACCGACCTTGCCGGCATATCTCAACTCGCCACTGTCGCGATCATGCAGGCCCAGCAGCAATGCGCCGAAGGCACTGCGCGAACCCTTCGGATCGGTGTAACCGACGATCACGAATTCCTGGCGGTGTTTGCACTTGAGCTTGATCCAGTCACTGCTGCGGCGCGAAACATACGGCGAGCCGATGCGCTTGCCGATCAGGCCTTCCATCTTCATCTGGCAGGCGCTGTTGAGCAGTGCATCCGGGGTTTCATCGAAGGCTTCGGAGAAACGCAGCAGGGGTTGTTCATGGGCACCCAGCACCGTGGCCAGCGCCGCGCGCCGTTCCTCAACCGGTACTTCACGCAAGTCGACGCCGTTGAGGTAAGGCAAGTCGAACAGGTAATAAAGGATGTTGGCGCTGCTGCCGGAATCAAAAGCATTTTGTAGCGCCTGAAAATCCGGCACGCCTTGCTCATTGGCAACCACCATTTCGCCGTCGAGCCAGGCGGATTCGAGGCCCAGCGCGGCCAACGCTGCGGCCTGTTTCGGCAACTTGTGCGTCCAGTCGTGGCCATTGCGGGTGAATAGCTGCACCTGATCATGATCGATTCGCGCCATGATCCGGTAGCCGTCGAACTTGATCTCGTAGCTCCAATCCCCTTCCGGCGCACTGTCGACCAAGGTCGCGAGTTCCGGTTTCAGTTGCGCGGGGATTTTTGCCTTGTGCGCGCCCGTCAGTGTGCCCGACGCCTTTTTGCGAGGTTTGGCTGCGGTCTTCTCCAGGGGCTTGACCTGCTTGGCCGCAAGCTTGGGTTTATCGACCAGAGTGCGCTCGCTCAGCACGCTGTCCGGCTCGGCGACCAATACGTCGTAATCATCCTGCGGTCGGGCGGCATTGTCCCGATGCTTGATCAGAAACCAGTTCTCCTTCTTGCCAGGCATGTGCGTGCGAACCAGATTCCAGATCCCGGCGAGTTTTTCGCCTTGCAACTCGAACTTGAGCTTGCCCTTGGCGTAGGCCTTTTGCGGATCTTCCAGCGGAATCCACACACCGCGATCCCAGACAATCACATCCCCGGCGCCATAATGCCCCTCGGGAATGCTGCCCTCGAACGTCGCGTAATCGAGCGGATGATCCTCGACATGCACCGCCAGACGCTTGACCTTCGGATCAAGCGAGGGCCCTTTTGGCACCGCCCAGCTTTTCAGCGCGCCATCGAGTTCCAGGCGAAAGTCGTAATGCAGGTGCGAGGCGTCATGCTTCTGGATGCAGAACTGCAAGGCGTGATCCGCAGCAGTCTTCTTGCCCGAGCGCTTGACGGCGGCCGGTTCCGACGTTGCCGAGAAGTCGCGCATGCGGTTGTAGTCGTCGAGATTCCTGCTCATGACGCACCTGCCTTGTTTCAGCCGATTCGGGTCACGGTCAATGCGACCACGGCAATCCGGTCGACTCGCTGATAACCGGGGTTCAACAATTCTTCACCGAACACGTCGGGATCGATTTCGTGGTAGGTCCAGCCAAAGCGCGTTTCATCCAGTCGCGGCAACACGGTATCCAGAAACGGATCACGGCCATCCACCATCGCCACCCCGGTGTAAAGCAGCAACGACCCGCCCGGTGTGAGCCGATTGAGTGCCTGCTCGACGATACGCAGTGACAGTCCGGCCCCCAGCGTTCCGCCGCCATGTCGATAGGCTCGCGCGGCCGGATCGGCCATGTACGGCGGGTTGGCGACGATCAGGTCGAAGTCGCCATCGACACCCTGTAACAGGTCGCTGGCGTGCGCTTGGACGTTGGCCACTTCCGCCAGCGCGGCGTTGATCGTGGTCAGGCGCAGCGCGGCGGGATTGATGTCCAGCGCCAGCACTTGCGCTTCACGGCGGGCGCGGCCGATCAGGATCGCGCCGACACCGGCGCCGCAACCGATGTCCACGGCGCGATGGATTGGCGCAAAATTCTGCTGCAGGTGCGCGTGAATCAATTGGGCGAAACGATAGGTATCCGGACCGAAGAAAACCGAATCGGCCGCGTCGGTGGGGAAAGCCGAATGCACGAATAGCAAGTCGTCCAGACTCGACCAGCGCACACGACTTTTCAGATGGCCTTCATAGCTATCAATGACCTGGGCATCCTGCAATTGCCGTTGTTCGTCAGCAGACAGCAAGCCCGGTTCGAAGGGGCGCGACCAGCCAAACACATCACGCAGGGAATCGGCGAACTGGCCCTCGTCGCGCTGATTGACTCGCTGATGGGTCAGCGGCGTGGGCGTGGTGAAACGGTAGCCGTCGGCCTGTAAACGCCGTCCCAATTGCAACAGTACGAGGTCATTGGTGGACAGTGGTTCTTCCTGATTCATGGATGATGTCCTTATGGCAGACAAGATTTGAGTTCGATGAACCGGCGGGTTGCGAGTAGCCCGGCGGGATGCGCATGCCGCGCTGGGGCGAGCCAGGGGATGAGCGCTGCCATTTGTGCATGGCCATCCAGTCCTTCCAGCGCGGCGTTGAGCTGCTGCACATCGGGATCCTGTTCCGGCACCTCGATCGGTGAGTTGGCCGGCGCGCGTCGGCGCAACGCGGTGGCTTTTTTCGCGGATTTCCAGTCACCGGCTATCCAGTCGTGCACCAGTTGCTTTTCGTAGGCGCTGAATACGCCGAACATCGCAGCGCCATCGCCATCGATCAATTGCCAGAAGCGACTGTTCTGTGGGTCCTCGTGGCGTTTGATCCAGCCTTTGTCCTGCAGCGCTTGCAGGAAACCGGGCAAATGTTCCGGCTCGGCCAGCCATTGGTTGACAGTTTTGCCCTCGAAGCGGCAATAGTCCGAGTGCATGTGCTGGGCGAACGGGCACTTTCGTTCGAGCATCGCGAGCAATTCGCCTTCGAGATCAAACCCTTCAATGATCGCGCGACTGCCCTGCCCCAGATCATTGAGTCGATATCCCAACGATACCCGACGCAGGAAATCAGCGCGATCCGCCTCAAGCGGCAACAGATCCAGCACGGCCTGCACGGCTTTTTGCGCATGGCCGGTACTGGCGTTGTCGATGGTCACGTGCAGGGTGAAATAGTACGGATCGATGCCCAGTTCACTGAGTTCGTAGCTGCTGATGAGCAAGTGCAACGGCAGTTGTTCGTAACCCAGGTTGTATCCGATCACCTCCGGCAAATACTCATCACCGCAGGCGCCGAGCGCAAGTTGCAGCGCGCCTTGCAGGTAACGTTCATCATCAAGCGGACTGGCATGCTCAAGGTCGTGTTCGGCCAGCAGTTTGCGGTAGATCACCACATGGTTCTGTGCCGGATTGCCCTCGCCGAGTTCTTCCAGATAGGTGCACAGCAAACCGCTGAAACGCGGGTCACGCCAGTGCTGCAACAAGCCGTATAACCAGGCGCCGTCAACCAGCTTGGTCGGCGCCACCGCTTGCAGAAAATACAGCGCGTGGGCCTTGCTGGTGAAGAATTGGCGGGGGCCGCCGGCCTTGCGTTGTTGCAGATAGTCCGCGTACTGACGGGCAACATCGGCACAGTGCGCGGCGACCCACGTGTGCCAGGCAGAAGTGTCTTGCGGCAGCACTTCGGGCAACTCTGTGGCACGTTGCAACTGTTCGTTCAAAAATGATTGCGCGAGTGTTTGCGGGCTTTCCGCCCGCAACAGCGTTTCATAAATGCCACGGATATTTCCGGCGGGATCCATCGCTTGTGCTTGGGCTGGCACAGATTGCAGGGGTGTCAGGACAGTCATGGCAAAGTTCTCGGTCGGTTGGCAGGACGCTGTTTCGTACGCCTCTACAGCAGCAGAGAGGCGGCGCGTGCCAAAAATTCAATCGACGTGAAAATTGCCCGGACGGACGGCGAGCTAACCCCGCCTTCCACGTCTTCATGTAGGAGCTGCCGAAGGCTGCGATCTTTTGATTTTGATTTTGATTTTTACAAGCAAGATCAAAAGATCGCAGCCTTCGGCAGCTCCTACAGGGTTACATCGTGCAATGGCTTGAATTCGCGTAGCGCAGGGTTATAGCTAACGTTCAGAGACTGGAATTGATGGAGGGCAAAGGAATGCCTGAGGCTGCAAAAGCGTGTGGTTTGCGAAAGGGGCGATATTCTGAAACAGGTCGTATTTACTTGCTCACTGCGGTTGCGCACGAACGTCGGCCGGTGTTTTCGGATTGGCGAATCGGACGGTTACTGGTCGAACAGATGCGTGCTGCGAATGATGAGGGGATGGTGCAATCGCTTGCTTGGGTGGTGATGCCGGACCATTTGCATTGGCTGGTCGAACTAAGGCGAGGTTCTTTGGCGGAGTTGATGTGTCGGGTTAAATCCAAAAGTTGCCGTTCGATCAATCTCGAGTACGGCCGTCAAGGGTCGTTGTGGCAGCGGGGTTATCACGATCGGGCGTTGAGGCGCGACGAGAATCTTAAAGCCGCCGCGCGTTACATCGTTATGAATCCGCTCCGTGCAGGGATTGTGAAGCGACTCGGAGACTACCCGCTTTGGGATGCAGTTTGGCTTTAAGATCAAAAGATCGCAGCCTTCGGCAACTCCTACAGGAGATCAGTGTAGGAGCTGACGAAGGCTGCGATATTTCGGTCTTGGTTTATGCCGTGCCCTTGGTCTGCTGCTCCAGATGCACCTGCAACTCAGGATCAATCTGCAACGCCGCCGCCAGTTCATCCAGGTAGTTACGCTCGGCGTCCTGCTGGTCATCCACCAGCATCACGCTGGCCAGGTACATTTCGGCGGCTACCGCCGGGTCTTTGTTTGCGGACTGCGCGACCTCGTTGGGGTCGAGTGGTTTGGCGACCTCTGCATCCAGCCATTGCTGCAGTTGTAGATCCTCGGTGTGCTTGCCGATTTCGCTGCTAATCAGGTGTTTTTCCGTCTCATCGATGCGCCCGTCAGCCTTGGCTGCAGCGATCAAAGCACACAACACGGCGTGGCTGTGTTCTTCGATTTCCGGGCCGGCCAGCAGATTGGCCGTCTGAGGCGTCTGTTGCAGTGCGTTACTGGCCTGGCTGCGCTGCCAGGCTTGATACGCCTGGAACGCCATCATCCCCAAAGACGCCAGCGCTGCATAATTGGTCCCGCCTGAACGGCTTTGTGTGCCCGCGCCGCCACCCAACGCACCGCCCAAACCGCCACCGCCACCGCCGCCGAGCAGTCCACCGAGCAAGCCACCCAGACCGCCAAGCCCTCCGGCCGCAGATCCGCCACGTGTACCGGTGGAGCCCGCACCACCGAGCAAACCGCCCAACAATCCACCGAGACCGCCCAGGCCGTCGCCGGCCGAATTGCCACTTTGCTGACCCGCCGAGTTTCTTCCCCGCAGCAGTTGTTCAAGCAAATCGCTGGTGTTCATGACGTCATCCTCAAGCATTGGCATTGACTGCGTCTGGCAACGATAGACCGCTGCGCGGGTTGCGCCAGCACCGTTTGGCCGACAGAGAAAAGTCCTACAGATTTCGCCCACGTATTTTTTTGCGGCCAGCTAAGATTCAAGGATGGTGAACCTTATACCGGCCAAACCGGTCGATAGCTGCAACCCCGACCCGGTTTGCCGGCGCCCTTGCTGCTCAAGGGTGATACCCGGCTTGTTTTACTTTCTGGAGAACGCCCCCGTGATATCGACCGTCCACATTGCCAGGCTCAAGGCCTGGGGTGCCCATGGATTTACCGCGACCGGCGTGGTTACGGCGTTTCTGGCCACCCTCGCCCTGCTGGAAAACCAGCCCGTCCACTGCTTGATGTGGCTGGGTGTGGCGCTGATCGTCGACGGACTCGACGGCGCACTGGCGCGTAAGGTCAATGTGCAATCGGTGCTGCCGAGTTTCGACGGCTCGATCCTCGATCTGGTGATCGATTACCTGACTTACGTATTCATTCCTGCACTGTTTATCTATCGCTATATTCCGCTGCCCGATTACACATTGCTGCTGACGGTGTCGCTGATTCTGGTGTCATCGCTGTTCTGCTTCTGCAACGTCAATATGAAGAGCAAGGACAACTACTTTGTCGGGTTTCCGGCTGCGTGGAATGTGGTTGCGTTGTGTCTGTACATCATCGGGCCTGGGCCGTGGATTACCTTCCTGACGGTGATCGGGCTGGCGTTGCTGACGGTGACGCGGATGAAGTTCCTGCACCCGTTCAGGGTGCGCCGGTTTATGCCCATCAACATTGCCGTGACGGCGATCTGGTTGTTGTGCAGCCTTTCACTGGTGCTCAACCACCCGGTAATCAACCCGATGGTGATGGGTTTGTGGTTGCTGATGTCGGCATATTTTCTGGGGATCTGCATCTGGCGCACGGCATTGGAATGGTTTGATCGCTCGCAGTTGAAATAGGTACGAGCCCCCCCCTGTAGGAGTGAGCCTGCTCGCGACAACGATGTGTCAGCCAAGGATTTTTTGACTGAGTAACCGCAATCGCGAGCAGGCTCACTCCTACAGGAAATGTTCTTTGAATCTGGGCTAGCGCTTGGTCACCACCACCTCCAGATACTCACTCGGCACCACCAGCGAGTCCTGCCCCGCCCGGTTCAACCGGTTCAGCAAATCCGCCAGATCATTTTCCAGCGCCTGACCGCTTTCCGGCGGCAGCGCTGCAAACGCCTTGTGCACCGGCCCGTACCAGTGCCGGAAGATATCGATGAAGTGCGCCGCCGAGCGGTAGCGAAAGTTGAAGCTGCGGCGGGTCACCTGCACGACAAAATCCTTATCCTTGAAGTGCTCGTGCAGCCACGCTTCCGTGCCCCAGTTTGATGGCGGTTGTGCGCCGGCAGGTGGTGGCAGATGGCGGCCGAGGGTTTTGAACATCTGGCCGACGAACCCTTCCGGCGTCCAGTTGGCGAGTCCGATCCGTCCGCCGGGGCGACAGACCCGCCCCAGCTCAGTGGCAGCGGTGGCCTGATCCGGCGCGAACATCACCCCGAACGTGGAAAGCACCGCAGCAAAACTGCTATCGGCAAACGGCAGGGCTTCGGCATCGGCGACTTGAAAGGTCACGTCCAGATGTTCGGCCCGGGCACGATCCTGGCCACGTTCCAACAGAGCGGCGACATAGTCGGTCGAAGTGACCAGACACCCACGCCGCGCCGCCGCCAGCGTGGCATTGCCGTTACCGGCCGCGACGTCGAGCACTTGTTCATCGCAGCGCAGGTCGCAGGCTTCGGCGAGGTTTTCGCCGACGATCTGCAAGGTGGTACCGATCACGGCGTAGTCGCCACTGGCCCAAGCGACTTTTTGGCGTTCCTTCAAGGCAGTGAGATCAATCGGGGTACTCATGAATGGGTGCTCCGCTACAGGTTGGATCGAACGTTACCGGGCGGTGGCAGGTTCTGCTGAGCCTGCTGCTGCACTATCGCGCCGCGTCCGATTGGCGTCCCTGTCAATCGTCCGGCGAGCCTGTAAAACAGGCGCTTCGCCGATGAATGGCGGGATTTTGTAAAGCCGTCGAAACACTCACGGGAATTGCCAGCGCCCAGAGCAATCGGCATTCACCCATTCCTGCTCCCCGTATGGAATCTTTCCGCGCCGGGACAACGAACAATGGCTCATGGTGCGTGACCTATGAGCCATTGAGATTCGCCGATCAGGCGGCAGGCGCCTTGGCCTCTTCCAGCAGTTGCTGGATCATCTGCTCCTGCGCCTCGTAGCGCCCCTCGCCGAAGTGGCTGTAACGCATCTGGCCCTTGGCATCGATCAGGTAATGGGCCGGCCAGTACTGATTGTCGAAGTTGCGCCAGATCGCGTAGTTGTTGTCGATGGCCACCGGGTAGGTGATGCCGAGCTTTTTCACCTGATCCTTGACGTTGTCGATGATCCGTTCGAAGCCGTATTCCGGGGTGTGTACGCCAATCACGACGAGGCCGTCCTTGCCGTACTTCTGCTCCCACGCCTTGACGTACGGCAGGGTGCGCTGACAGTTGATGCAGTCATAGGTCCAGAAATCCACCAGCACTACTTTGCCGCGTAGCGATTCAGCGCTCAGTTCCGGCGAATTCAGCCATTGCACCGCCCCAGCCAGGGACGGCATCGCGCCTTTGCTCTCATCCATCATCGAATCCGCACGCACCTTGCTGACAAAGTAATCGACCACTTTCGGCACGTTTTCCAGCACGCTTTTTTCAATGCTGGCAACGCCCTCGGAGGAGGTGCCGGCCAGTAGCGTTTTATCGGCACCGGTAGAAATCACCGCCGCCGCAGCGAGCACCGCAACACCGGCACCACGACGAAACCAACCCGTGAACGGAATCGATGGTTTCAAGCGGTTGACCAGTCCACGCCCGGCGAAAATCAGCGTCCCCAGCGACAAGGCACTGCCCGCACCGTAGGCCAGCAGCAACAGGCTGGTCTGTGCATTGGCGCCTTGCAGCATCGCACCAGTGAGAATCACGCCAAGGATCGGCCCGGCGCACGGCGCCCACAACAGACCGGTGGCAACACCCAGCATGATTGAACCCATCGGGCCGGTCTTGTTCCGGGCGTCCGGATCGAGGCGGTTGCCGAGCATGACAAACGGGCGCGTCAGCCAGTCACCGATGCGCGCAGAAATCAGCGACAGGGCGAACAACGCCATCACGATCAGCGCGATGTGGCGGCCGCTGTTACTGGCTTGAATCACCCATTCGCTGCTGACCACGGCCAGGCTGGCGATCAACGCAAAGGTCAGGGCCATGCCGCCGAGGGTCAGCAGGATCGAGGCACGGCTGCGATTGGCCCCGGCAAACAGAAACGGCACCACCGGCAGGATGCAGGGGCTGAGGACGGTCAGCAGACCGCCGAGGAATGCGATGAGGTACATAAAGGTCACCCTGGATAAATGTGAACACTGAATCCTGTGCCGAGGGCATCAGGCACTTTGGCTTTCAAGCCACTGCCCCTGCGGAGTGTGACTGGCGCCGTTTTCAGCAACCATCTGTCCTTGCGGTGTACGGCTGGAGCCGTCCGCGGCAACCATTTGTCCTTGCGGTGTGCGGCTGGAGCCATCCGCCGCGATCAAGGCGTCGCTGGCCTTTTTGGCCATCGGCGTCAGTTGAAAACAGCTGCCGCTGTTGCAGCTATGCTGTTCAACCGCAGCATTGGCATGGGTAGCAACACCTGCGAAAGCGAAAGCAACAGCAGTGAGAAAGCGCGAGACGTTGTTCATGGTGAGGCTCCTGAAAGGGGTGATGACTCAGTTGTCGTTGTTGCAGCCGTCAGCGAATTTGCTGTAATCGAGGACTCGGGTTTTGCCGGCCGAATCCAGGTAGGTCATTTGCGCATCGACGATGCCGCAGGTCACCGAGTTGTCCTGTGTCAGCGAGATCACTTTCTGGATATCCAGATGGGTGCCGTAGGTGTAGGTTTGCGCGGCGACATCCGCTTCGGCGCGGGCCGACAGGGTGCAGATGTTCAGGGCGGCGAACAGACAAGCGGCGATTACGGATTTGTTGTTCATGGTGTTTTCCTCAAGGCTTCAATGGATAGATCGTTGATTGAGCCGAGGCTGTTTGGTGTGCCTCGATGGAGCTCATTTAAAGCTCGCGAGGTATCCCGTATGTGTCGGGAAGCGGCGGGTTTAAATGGTTGTGTATCCTTGCCACCGGGGGATACACAGCGATACAAAGCCCTGAAAAAATCGTGTTTTTGCGTCCCCGTGTATCGGTCGTCACGGCAGATACACTGCAATACAAAGGCAGGCAGGCGAGCCGTTGCAGGCTCTATAGACTGCACGTCATCTCCACTTTGCTAGAGGTCTGGCCCCATGGAACATGTCGATCACATCCTGATCGTCGACGACGACCGCGAGATCCGCGAACTGGTCGGCAATTACCTGAAGAAAAACGGCCTGCGCACTACAGTCGTTGCTGATGGCCGGCAGATGCGCAGTTTTCTCGAATCCAATACCGTCGACCTGATCGTGCTCGACATCATGATGCCCGGCGACGATGGCCTGCAGTTGTGCCGCGAGCTGCGCGTCGGCAAGCATAAAGCCACGCCGGTCTTGATGCTGACCGCCCGCAACGATGAAACCGATCGGATCATCGGCCTGGAAATGGGCGCCGACGACTACCTGACCAAACCCTTCGCCGCCCGTGAATTGCTGGCGCGGATCAACGCCGTGCTGCGCCGCACGCGAATGCTGCCGCCGAATCTGGTGGTCACCGAAGCCGGTCGATTGCTGGCGTTCGGCCGTTGGCAACTGGACACCTCGGCCCGCCACCTGCTGGACAAGGACGGCACCATGGTGGCGCTGAGTGGCGCCGAATATCGCTTGCTGCGGGTATTTCTCGATCATCCGCAACGGGTACTCAGCCGCGATCAATTGCTCAACCTGACCCAGGGCCGTGACGCCGACCTGTTCGATCGTTCGATTGATCTGCTGGTCAGCCGTCTGCGCCAGCGCCTGCTGGATGACGCCCGTGAACCGGCGTACATCAAGACCGTGCGCAGCGAAGGTTATGTGTTCTCACTGCCGGTCGAGATCCTCGGTGCCACGGCATGACCATCAATCTGCACTGGCCGCGCACCCTCGCCTCGCGGGTGTCGCTGATTTTTCTGGTAGGGCTGATCCTCGCCCAGGCGCTGTCGTTCGGTGCGCAGTATTACGAGCGTTACCAGAGTGCGAAAGACACGATGCTGGGCAATCTGGAAACCGACGTCTCGACCTCGATTGCGATCCTTGATCGCTTGCCCTCCGAAGAGCGCCCGGCCTGGCTCAAGCGTCTGGCGCGGAAAAACTACGGTTATCTACTGAGCGAAGGTGACCGCGGTACGCCGATCAAGCCTGCCGATGTGCCCGTTGCGGTCACTTCGATCACTGAAGCCATCGGCGAAAAATACCCCCTGACCTTCACCGACATTCCCGGTCCGAAAAAACACTTTCAGGGCCATTTGCGCCTGAGCGACGGCAGCCCGGTGACCATCGACGTGCGTCCGGCGATGGTACCCCTGTCGCCTTGGTTGCCGGTGGTGCTGCTCGGCCAATTGGCGCTGATGATCGCCTGCACTTGGCTGGCAGTGCGCATCGCCATCCGCCCGCTCACGCGCCTGGCGAACGCTGTCGAAACCCTTGACCCCAACGCCCACCCGATCCATCTGGACGAGACAGGCCCGAACGAGGTGATCTACGCCGCCCGTGCCTTCAACGCGATGCAGGCGCGTATCGCCGCCTACCTCAAAGAACGCATGCAACTGCTGGCGGCGATCTCCCACGACCTGCAAACCCCCATCACGCGGATGAAACTGCGCGCCGAGTTCATGGACGATTCGGCGGAACGGGACAAACTGTGCAACGACCTCGGCGAGATGGAACATCTGGTGCGCGAAGGCGTGGCCTACGCCCGCAGCATTCATGGCTCGACCGAAGAGAGTCGACGCACCAACATGGATTCATTCCTCGAAAGCCTGGTGTTCGACTATCAGGACATGGACAAGGACGTGCAGCTGGTCGGCAAGAGTGCGGTGGTGGTCGACACCCGCCCGCACGCGTTGCGCCGGGTGCTGGTCAACCTGACCGACAACGCCCTGAAGTTCGCCGGTGCCGCTGAGGTGTGGGTCGAGGCGAACAAGGGCAGCCTGTCGATCACCGTCATGGATCGCGGCCCGGGCATTGCCGAAGCGGAACTTACGCAGGTGATGGAACCGTTCTACCGCGTGGAAAACTCGCGCAACCGCGATACCGGTGGCACAGGGCTGGGACTGGCCATTGCCCAGCAACTGGCGATGGCGTTGGGTGGTTCGCTGACCCTGAGCAACCGTGAGGGTGGTGGCTTGTGTGCGGAGCTGCGGATACCGCTGCAATCTTGAGATCACTGCAATAAACCTGTGGGAGCGAGCTTGCTCCCACAGTGTTTTAAGTTGATTTAAAGAATGCCGATGGCGCCGTCTTCATGCATTTGCTGCAACAGCACCAAGCCGTTATCCATGAACAACGCGTCCGCAAACTGTTCTGCCTCTTGCGCCAATCCTTGCAACTGCTCACGCCCGGTCAACTGCGGCAACTCACCAATGCGCTGCAACAACCGCCAGGCCAGCGGACTCAACTCAGAGAACTTCACACCGAAATCCGCCTCCCGCCGTACCAGCAACAGTGTCGGTTGTGCCGGTGGTGACGAGGGCTGGTGATCTGGCCCAAGCAACTGCACCGGCCAGGTATAAGCCAACGGCCAGGCCAATGCCGATACCTGTAACGGCCGCTCCAGCAACAATGTCGCATCCGTGAACGGCAAGGGCATGGCGTCTGACTGCTGCAAGACCATTTCCACCCACTCGTAATGCGCCAGTTCCAGCACAAACGGGGGGAAGTTGGACAACACTGCCGGGGCTGCCGAAAGGTAATCGACAAATTCCTCGGCAATCTCACCGAATTTCGGCGTCTGCGCACGGTAATCACGCAAAAAGCCACGAACCAGCGTGCGCCAGCGCTGATCGCCGATAATCCGGATCAGCACCGGAAAGGTGCCACTCAACAATTGCGAGAGATTGTTGAACACCAGATCGCGGTACACGTTGACTCGTGCGACGTTCATTTCGGGGGGAGGTGTCTGTTGATCGGGATCACGCAGATAGCGCGTCAGCACCTGTTGTTGCAGTAAAAGATTATCCACGGCTGACCTCCTGTTTTTGCAGGTGGCGAATGGTCTGCAGCTCCGCCACCAGTTCGGAAAATGCCGGGAAATTGAAATCCCGCTCCAGTAGCGTCGGCCGTGCGCCGAACCGGGCATAGGCCTCGGCCAGCAACGACCACACCACCGGTTTTACCGAAGCGCCATGGGTGTCGATTTTCAGCGTATCGGACTCGTCGAAATGCCCGGCCACGTGCATGCCGACCACCCTGCCCGGCTCGATCCGGGCCAGAAAATCCTGCGGATCGAAACCGTGGTTGATCGAGTTGACGTAAACGTTGTTGACGTCCAGAAGCAGATCGCAATCAGCCTCGCGCAAAACGGCGTTGGTGAAGGTCACTTCATCCATGTCCTGACGCGGTGCGGCGTAATAGGAGACGTTTTCTACCGCCAGACGCCGACCAAGGATGTCCTGGGATTGGCGGATGCGGGCGGCGACATGGTGCACCGCTTCCTCGGTGAACGGCAGTGGCAGCAAGTCGTAGAGATGGCCGTCGTCGCTGCAATAGCTCAGGTGTTCGCTGTAATGCTGCACGTGGTGATGGTCGAGAAACACTCGCACTTCATGCAGAAAACCGATGTCCAGCGGCGCAGGCCCGCCAAGCGACAGCGACAATCCGTGACAGGACAACGGATAGCGCTCGGCCAGCTCGCGCAACGCAGCGCCATTGGCACCGCCGACGCCGATCCAGTTTTCCGGGGCGACCTCAAGAAAGTCGAAATCGCCGGTGCGTGCGGCTTGCAGGTCTTTCAACAGACCACGACGCAGACCCAGGCCGACGCTGGGTGGCGATGATGATTGAGGGGTTTGCATGGGGGCTGACCTCGGGTGATTGGCCTGCCCAGTTGAGCCTTCGGCTGTATCGCCACTGTGTTCAGTCAACCCGATATATGCAGCCGCGTGTATCCCCCAGCCAACGTGATACACAGCGATACATCCCCCTCCTGATCGGCATAAATCCCTGTAGGAGTGAGCCTGCTCGCGATAGCGTTATTTCAGTCGAATCAGGAGTGACTGACCCAACGCTTTCGCGAGCAGGCTCACTCCTGCATTTTGCTCAGTGTTTGTCGCAAAAACGGGGCTAGACTCTTTCATGACCCAGTCGAGGGGGCTGCAGGACTTTAGTTGTGCCCTGCCCGTTTCCGTGACCACCGCCCGGTGGCGCATGCCTCGACCCTCAACGCCGCCGGACTGTGATCCTGTTTCAGGAGCACATGTGATGGACGAGTCCCGACTCAACGAATTCATGGGCAAACTGGTCAACGACATGGGCGGCGCGGCGATGCTGGCCAATGTCATCGTCGGCGAAGAACTCGGTTTGTACCGGGCGATGGCCGACAGTCAGCCGATCAGCCCCGAAGCCCTCGCCGCAAAAACCACCTGCAACCCCCGTCTGGTGCGTGAATGGCTCAGCGCCCACGCCGCCTCCGGCTACATGGAGCACCACGATGGCCAGTTCCGCCTGCCAGAAGAGCACGCGCTGGCGCTGGCCGTCGAAGACTCGCCGGTGTATGTCGCCGGCGGACTGGGCGTGGTGGCGTCGTTTTTCCATGACAAGGACAAACTGGTCAAAGCCATGCGCGGCAACGGTGCCCTGCCCTGGGGCGATCACCATCCGTGCATGTTCACCGGCACCGAACGGTTTTTCCGTCCTGGCTACAAAGGACACCTGATCGCCGAATGGTTGCCGGCGCTGGACGGCGTCGTCGCCAAACTGGAAAACGGCGCGAAAGTTGCCGACATCGGCTGCGGCCACGGTGCCTCGACGGTGATCATGGCCCAGGCGTTTCCCAACTCGCGCTTCGTCGGCTACGACTACCACGCACCGTCGGTCACCGTCGCCACGCAACGCGCCGAAGAAGGCGGCGTCGGCAGTCGGGCGAAGTTTTTCCAGGGCACTGCGAAAAGTTACCCCGGTGATGACTACGATCTGATCTGCTATTTCGACTGCCTGCACGACATGGGCGACCCGGTCGGCGCGGCGCGTCACGCTTACGACTCGCTGAAAGAGGACGGCACGGTGTTGCTGGTCGAGCCGTTCGCCAACGACACGCTGGACGACAACATCAACCCGGTCGGACGGTTGTTTTACGCAGCGTCGACGTTTATTTGCACGCCGAACTCGCTGTCCCAGGAAGTCGGCCTCGGTCTCGGCGCACAAGCGGGGGAAATGCGTCTGCGCAAAGTATTTAGCGAGGCGGGGTTCAATCACTTCCGACGCGCCACGCAAACACCGTTCAATCTGATTCTGGAGGCGCGTAAGTAAGTCGCGCGGATCGCGTGCTAACCTGCTGGCACCGTCTTCCCCGGAGCGCTGACCATGCTCGACAGCCCGATCCGCGAACACCTCGACACGCTGCAACAGGCGATGGCCGATGGTGACTTTCTTGTGCTGACCGGCGCCGGCATCAGCACGCCATCGGGCATCCCCGATTACCGCGACAGCGACGGTGTGCGCCGAGGCCGGCAGCCAATGATGTATCAGGAATTCCTCGCCGCCCCGGAATCACGCCGTCGTTATTGGGCGCGGGCGATGCTCGGTTGGCCTCGGGTGCGTCAGGCGCGGCCGAATGCGGCGCACGAGGCACTGGCCGGTTTGCAGAGCCAAGGGCGGATCAGCGCTTTGATCACGCAAAACGTCGACACCTTGCACGATCAGGCTGGCAGCCACGACGTCATCGAACTGCATGGCAGTTTGCATCGCGTGCTGTGCCTGGATTGCGGTCAGCGCAGTGAGCGCGATGCAATTCAGCGCTTGATGGAAATGCACAATCCGTATCTGGCCGGCGTCGACGCAGTACAGGCACCGGACGGCGATACCCTGCTCGACCCGGCGTTCGAAGCGCGGTTTCAGGTACCGCACTGCCCGCATTGCGCCGGTGAGCGGATGAAACCGGATGTGGTGTTTTTCGGCGAAAACGTCGCGCAACCCACGGCGGCCCGGGCCATGGCGGCGGCGGAAAATGCAGCGGGGATGCTGGTGGTGGGGTCGTCGTTGATGGCCTATTCGGCGTTTCGTCTGTGCCGGGTGATCGCGGATCGTGGCAAGCCGTTGATTGCGATCAATCTGGGCAAGACCCGTGCGGATGATTTGCTGGATTTAAAGATTGAGGGGTCTTGCGAAGAGTTGTTGCCGCTGTTAGCGCAACGCCTGACCTGCTGAGCACATAAATCCCTGTAGGAGGGATCAATGTTCGGCTTTGAGGATATCGAACAACGCCTGCGCCGCCGCCGACAGTTCATTGCCCGGCTCGGTCAGCACACCAATCGCCCGTTCCACCGAATCATTCAACGTCAGGCATCGCGCACCCAGTTCCTGCATCTGCTCGGCACACAATGCCGGCACCGCACTGACGCCCAGCCCACTGGCAACCATCCGCCCGACCGTCGCCAGTTGATGGCTTTCAAATTCCACGGGCAGCTTCATGCCCCGGGCCTGCAAGTGTTCTTCGAGCATCACCCGCACCGTCGACGGTCGTTGCAAGGTGATGAACGGTTCCTGCAACAAGGTTTGCCAATCTATTTCGGCAAGATCCGCCAGCGGTGAATCCTGCGGCACCACCGCCACAAAGCGATCCATATAAAGAGGCGTGAAGGTCATCGAGGTGTTCTGCATCGGCTCGAAAGCCACGCCCAACTCCACCTGTCGGTCGCGAACCATTTCCAGCACTTGCTCGTTGATCACGTCATTCACCGTCACGTTGACGTTCGGATAGCGCGCGCGGAAAGTCTTGAGAATCGGCGGCAGCAGATTACCGGCAAACGACGGCATCGCCGCCAGCGTCACCCGCCCGCGTTGCAGGCTGAAGCGCTGGCGCATTTCGTCCTCGGCGTTGTCCCAGTCGGCGATCAGGCGTCGGGCCAGCGGCAGCAGGGATTCACCCTCGGCGGTCAACGCGACGTTGCGGGTGTTGCGGCTGAAGAGGCGCCCGCCCAAGCCCTCTTCCAATGCCTTGATGGTCAGGCTCAGCGCCGATTGCGACAGGTGCAACCGCTCGCAGGCCACGGCGAAACTCAGGCTTTGGGCCACGGCGAGAAAGGCGCGGATCTGTTTGATGGTCATGAACGCTGTACGCCCTTTAATGTAGGAGCTGCCGAAGGCTGCGATCTTTTGATCTTGAAAAACAAAAACCAAAAGATCGCAGCCTTCGGCAGCTCCTACAGTGAATCGATATGGATTGTTGAGTTTTATCTATCAATCAACCTTAAAAATCAACTTAACAAATATATCCACCGGCGCGACACTCCAACCATTCGGCTAGCCAGCCGCCCGCAAATAATAAAAGAGGTGCATATGGCAGGTTTCGACAAGCGCGTGAGTTCCTACGAGGAAGCCCTCGCCGGGCTTGAAGACGGCATGACCGTCATCGCCGGCGGCTTCGGTCTGTGCGGCATTCCGGAAAACCTGATCGCCGAGATCAAGCGCAAAGGCACCCGCGACCTCACCGTAGTTTCCAACAACTGCGGCGTCGACGGTTTCGGTCTTGGCGTACTGCTGACCGACCGCCAGATCAGCAAGGTCGTCGCCTCTTACGTCGGCGAAAACAAGTTGTTCGAAGAGCAACTGCTCAAAGGCGAAATCGAAGTCATCCTGACCCCGCAAGGCACCCTGGCCGAGAAAATGCGCGCAGGTGGTGCCGGGATCCCGGCCTTCTTCACCGCTACCGGTGTCGGCACTCCAGTCGCCGACGGTAAAGAAGTGCGTGAGTTCAAAGGTCGCAAGTACCTGATGGAAGAATCCATCACCGGCGACTTCGCCATCGTCAAAGGCTGGAAAGCCGACCACTTCGGTAACGTCATCTACCGTCACACTGCGCAGAACTTCAATCCGCTGGCCGCCACTGCTGGGAAGATCACCGTGGTCGAAGTCGAAGAAATCGTCGAACCCGGCGAATTGGACCCGGCACACATCCACACCCCGGGCATCTACGTCGACCGGGTCATTTGCGGCACGTTCGAAAAACGCATCGAACAGCGCACCATCCGCAAATAATTCAGGCTGACGGAGAATAAAAACATGGCACTTTCCCGCGAACAAATGGCTCAGCGCGTCGCCCGCGAAATGCAGGACGGCTATTACGTGAACCTCGGTATCGGCATTCCGACCCTGGTCGCCAACTACATTCCCGAAGGCATGGAAGTCATGCTGCAATCGGAAAACGGCCTGCTCGGCATGGGTCCTTTTCCGACGGAAGAAACCATCGATGCCGACATGATCAACGCCGGCAAACAGACGGTGACCGCGCGCATTGGCGCGTCGATCTTCTCCTCCGCCGAATCCTTTGCGATGATTCGCGGCGGCCATGTCGACCTGACCGTGCTCGGCGCGTTTGAAGTGGACGTCGAAGGCAACATCGCCTCGTGGATGATCCCCGGCAAACTGGTCAAGGGCATGGGCGGCGCGATGGATCTGGTGGCTGGCGCAGACAACATCATCGTCATCATGACCCACGCATCCAAGGATGGTGAGTCCAAACTGTTATCCAAGTGCAGCCTGCCGCTGACCGGCGCCGGGTGCATCAAGCGTGTGCTGACCGACCTCGCCTATCTCGAAATCGAGAACGGCGCGTTCATTCTCAAAGAGCGCGCACCGGGCGTCAGCATTGAAGAGATTGTGGCCAAAACCGCCGGCAAACTGATCGTGCCTGATCACGTACCGGAAATGCAGTTCGCTGCCCAGTGAGGAATTCGAAAATGCAAGACGTTGTCATTGTTGCCGCCACGCGTACCGCGATCGGCAGTTTCCAGGGTGCGCTGGCCTCGGTATCCGCAGTCGATCTGGGCGCGGCGGTGATCCGCCAGTTGCTCGAGCAGACCGGTCTGGACGGTGCTCAGGTCGATGAAGTGATCATGGGCCAAGTGCTGACTGCCGGCGCCGGCCAGAACCCGGCGCGTCAGGCCGCGATCAAGGCTGGCCTGCCCCACGCCGTACCGGCCATCACCCTGAACAAGGTCTGCGGCTCGGGTCTGAAAGCCCTGCACCTCGGCGCCCAGGCGATCCGCTGCGGCGACGCTGACGTGATCATCGCCGGCGGCCAGGAAAACATGAGCCTGTCCAACTACGTGATGCCGGGTGCGCGCACCGGTCTGCGCATGGGTCACGCGCAAATCGTCGACACCATGATCAGCGACGGCCTGTGGGATGCGTTCAACGATTACCACATGGGTATCACTGCCGAGAATCTGGTCGACAAATACGAAATCACCCGTGAACAGCAGGACACCTTCGCTGCTGCTTCACAGCAGAAAGCCGCCGCTGCCATCGAGGCCGGTCGCTTCGTCGATGAAATCACCCCGATCCTGATTCCGCAGCGCAAAGGCGACCCGGTTGCGTTCAAGGTTGACGAGCAACCGCGCGGCGCTACCACCGCCGAATCCCTGGCCAAACTGCGCCCGGCTTTCAAAAAGGATGGCAGTGTCACTGCCGGCAATGCTTCCTCGCTGAACGACGGCGCCGCCGCTGTGATCCTGATGAGCGCCGAGAAAGCCAAGGCGCTGGGCCTGCCAGTGCTGGCCACTATCGCCGCTTACGCCAACGCGGGCGTCGACCCGGCGATCATGGGCATCGGCCCGGTCTCGGCCACTCGTCGCTGCCTGGACAAGGCTGGCTGGTCGATTGACCAGCTCGATCTGATCGAAGCCAACGAAGCCTTCGCCGCACAATCGCTGGCCGTGGCCAAGGATCTGCAATGGGATCTGGACAAGGTCAACGTCAACGGTGGCGCTATCGCTTTGGGCCACCCGATCGGTGCATCGGGTTGCCGGGTGCTGGTGACTTTGCTGCATGAAATGATCAAGCGTGATGCGAAAAAGGGTCTGGCGACCCTTTGCATCGGTGGTGGCCAAGGCGTCGCCCTGGCGCTGCAACGCGGATAAAGAGCAATACAGACAGCGAGCGGATCCACGACATCCGCCCGCTGTCTACCTGCTTACCTGCAGGAGTTGCCGAAGGCTGCTCCGATAGAGGATTGTGTCGTTCACGAATATGGCTTGCGCAGCAAATAAGTATCCATGATCCACCCATGCTCAGCCCGTGCAGCCTTGCGCACCCGCTCGATCTCATCCGCCACCTCCCCGATTTTGCCGCTGATCAGAATCTCATCCGGCGTGCCCAGATAGGCCCCCCAGTAAATCTCTGTCTGCGGATCAGCCACATGCTGGTAGGAATCTTCGGCGTCGAGCATCACCACCAGACTGTCGGCATCACTCACCTGCCCCGCCGCCAGACGCCGGCCTGTGGTGATTTCTATCGAGCGGCCAATCGTGTTCAGCGGCACCTTGTGCTGCGCGGCCAACGCCTGAACGCTGGTAATCCCGGGGATCACCTCAAACTCGAAGGCACAGCGGCCTGACGCCAGAATCGCCTGGAGGATACGAATGGTGCTGTCGTACAACGCCGGATCGCCCCACACCAGAAAACCGCCGCACTCGCCGTCAGACATTTCGTCATTGATCAGCCGTTCGAAGGTTTGCTGTTTGGCGCGATTCAGATCATCGACGCTGGTGGTGTAGTCCACGTCGCCACGCTCGCGCTCCGGGCTGTGGGCTTGGACGAAACGATACGTGGGATCCGTGATGTAGCGCTCACAGATCTCGCGACGCAGGTCGATCAGTTGGTCCTTGCTCGCGCCTTTATCCATCAGAAAAAAAACATCCACCCGATTCAGCGCTTTCACCGCCTGCATCGTGATGTAGTCCGGATTGCCGGCACCGATGCCGATCACCAGCAGTTGTTTCATCAGTGCGCTCCTGCAACGTCGAGACCGGGCAAGCGTAGCCGCCAGCGCCCCGTGAAGCGCAATTCGACAACCGATAACGGCTCGACATCAATGTCATGAAAGGCCGAACCGCGCATCATCTGCATCAGCGCGGCGCGGATGATGAACGGATGGGTGACCGCCACGACATGGCCCGGCGTGGCTTGCAAACTGACCAGCCACGCTGCCACCCGCTCACAAAGTTGCGCAACCGACTCACCACCGTGGGGCGTGGCGTGGGGATGTTCGAGCCAGGTGCGCAACGCCGCTTCCTGTGTGCTTTGCAGATCCTTGATCGATTGGCCGTGCCACTGCCCCCAATCACAATCGCGCAGCGCCTCATCGACTTGAGCATCCGCGCCAAACCACGCCGCCGTCTGCCGGGTGCGCAACTCCGGTCCGCAGATCAAACGCCGCGGAGGTTGGAAACGCGTAGCCAGCGCCTCAGAGGCCAAGCCAATATTTTCAACAGGCTCACTCGTAGGAAAACGCGCCAATTTTTGTGCGACGGTTCGTGCATGGCATATCAATGTCAAACGGCTGGTTTGCACAATCAATCACTCGGTCGAGGGACATCAAAATTCAACGGCGCATTGCCGATATGTTGGCCATTGTGCCGTAAACCGAGGCTTCCGGACTGACCGATGCCGCGAAGTGTCACTCAGCGATGGCGAAAAAGCGGCGATATCTGACACCACAATGGGCAATGGACTACAAGACATGTCGACCTCAATGTAGCCCTTGTTACACGGGTATCTCGCCCCATTTTAGGGCCTTTTCAACACGGCAAAAAAATCGCTAGACATGTAGCGTCCGTTACATAAATACTGTTTTAACGGATTGTGAAACGAATTCGACACACCCATCCAGCAGGAGCCAGGATGCCCCCTCTCAGAGACCTGATCACCGACCCCGGCCTCGACCTTACGCCGTCGGAGCGCAAAGTTGTTCGCGCCCTGCTTGATCAGTACCCACGCAATGGGCTGGGGCCCATGGCGCGACTGGCCGAACATGCCGGCGTCAGCGATCCGACCATCGTCAGGCTGGTGAAAAAACTCGGTTTCGGCGGTTATGCCGAATTCCAGGACGCCCTGCTCAGCGACATGGACCATCGCCTGCGCTCGCCGCGCACCCTGCTGCAGCCACGCGCGCAGCAGCAAAAGGATGACGCCTGGAGCCACTATCTGGGCGACAGCCACCGCCTGCTGGTTGAAACCCTATCGCTGACCCAACCCGAAGACGTGCGCATCCTCACCGACTGGCTGCTCGATGGCCGACATCAGGTGTACTGCTTCGGCGGCCGTTTCAGCAGCCTGATGGCGACTTACCTGCTCAATCACTTGCGCCTGCTGCGCCCCGGTTGCTTTGCACTGGAGGACAACGCGCAACTGCCCGATCGCCTGTTCGATCTGCAACGCCAGGACGTGGTGCTGGTGTTTGACTACCGCCGTTATCAAACCCAGGCCCTGCGCGTCGCCAGTGCCGCGAAAAACAGCAACGCGCGCGTGGTGCTGTTCACCGACATCTACGCCTCGCCGCTGCGCGAACTGGCTGATCTGATCATCAGCGCCCCGGTGGAATCGGCTTCGCCGTTCGACACCATGGTCCCGGCGCTGGCTCAGGTCGAAGCACTGATCGCCTGTCTGACCCTGCGCACTGAAAATCTGGCCGATCGCCTGGAAGGCATCGACGCCCTGCGCAACGACTTCAACACCCACCTGCTGGAGGATAAATAAGGATGTTCAGCCTTCCCCACCGCTCGCCGCGGGACTTGCCGTTTGTCACCGACCATACCGCGTTGCTGCTGGTCGACATGCAGCGTGCCTGGCTCGAACCGCAGTTCGACCCGCACCTGAACGGCCCGGACGGCGAGTATTTCCTGACCCGCGCGCACATGCAGGTGGTGCCCAATCAACGCCGGTTGCTCAGTGCCTTTCGTCAGGCGCGGCAAAACGTCCTGCACACCATCATCGAAAGCCTGACCGCTGATGGCCGCGACCGCTCGCTGGATCACAAGCTGTCAGACATGCACCTGCCCAAGGGCAGCGCGCAGGCGCGAATCATTGAAGACCTGACCCCGGTGGAAAACGAAATCGTCCTGCCGAAAACCTCGTCCGGGGTCTTCAACTCGACCAACATCGACTACGTGCTGCGCAACCTCGAAACCCGCCATCTGATCATCGCCGGCATCGTCACCGACCAATGCGTCGACATGGCCGTGCGCGACGCCGCCGACCGTGGCTATCTGGTGACGCTGGTCGAAGACGCCTGCGCCACCTACAACGAAGCCCGGCATCACGCCTGCCTGAATGCGATCAAGGGTTACTGCTGGATCACCGACACCGATACCGTGCTCGCTCGGTTGCAGGAGATGCAGCAATGAGCGCACGCCTGACGCCGCTGCCGATGACCACCATCGTCACCACTGACCTGATCGGCATCACCCGTGGCCGCTCGTTCCCCACCGATGAACTTGAGCATTACCAGGCCGCCGGTTGCGGCTGGGTTCCGGCCAACAGCGCGTTGACGCCCCAAGACATCATTGCCTCGACCAACCCGTGGGGCGCTTATGGTGACTTGCGCCTGATTCCCGATCTGAGCAGCCGCGTCACCGTCAGCAACGGGCCGGATGCCGATGCGCCAGCGCTGGATTTCATTCACGGCGATATCCGCGAAACCGATGGCCGCCCGTGGGGCGCCTGCCCGCGCACGTTGTTGCGTGATGAAATCGAGCGCTACCGCGACGCGTTGGGGTTGCAGGTCAACGCCGCGTTCGAACACGAATTCAACTTGCATGCAGGCTTTGCCGAACACCTGGCGTTTTCCCTCGAAGCGCAGCGTCAGGGCGCCGAATTCGGCGGCTGGCTGCTCAGCGCCCTGCGCGCCGGTGGCGTCGAGCCGGAAATGTTCCTGCCGGAATACGGCAAGCATCAATACGAAATCACCTGCCGTCCAACCCTCGGCGTGGCAGCGGCGGACCGCGCAGTAAACGTGCGCGAGATTACCCGCGAGATTGCCCGGCAAATGGGCCTCGACCTGAGCTTCGCGCCGAAAACCGCCGAGAACGCGGTGTGCAACGGGGTACACCTGCACGTCAGCCTTCTTGATCTGGCCGGCCAGCCAATGCTCTACGACGCGGGTACCAGCAATGGTCTGTCGACTCTCGGCCAGCATTGGGCGGCGGGCATCCTGCATTACTTGCCGGCGCTGTGTGCGTTTACTGCGCCGACGCCGGTGTCGTACGAGCGCTTGCAGCCGCACCACTGGAGCGCGTCCTACGCCTGCCTGGGCCAGCAGAACCGTGAAGCGGCGCTGCGCATCTGCCCGACGGTGACGCTGGGCGGCAAATCCGTGGCCACGCAGTTCAACCTGGAATTCCGCGCCATGGACGCCACCGCCTCGCCGCACCTGGCCATGGCTGCGCTGCTGATCGCCGGACGCCTGGGCATCGAACAGCGTCTGGCGCTGAACGCGATCACCGATGAGATTCCCGACTCACTTAACGACGAGCAACGCACGGCGCGGGGCATCGTTGCCCTGCCCGTCTCGCTGGCCCAGGCACTGGATTGCCTGCGCAACAGTGGCGCCTTCAATGAATGGCTGCCCAAGCCGTTGCTCGATACTTACCACGCCCTGAAAACCGAGGAACTGGCGCTGACGGAACAGCTCTCGCCCGCTGACCTGTGTGAACACTATGCACGCCTGTACTGAATCCACCGAACTGGGGTTGTACACCCGACCGGTCTACAACCTGAGCCGAGCTGACTCGACGCACCCGGTGATTCTGGTGTGCGAGCACGCCAGTCGCTACATCCCAGAGGCCCTGAACAACCTGGGTCTGGACGATGCCGCCGCGCGCGAGCACATCGCCTGGGACATCGGCGCGCTGCAACTGGCCGAGCAATTGTCGGAAACACTCGGCGCGACGCTGTTGAGCGCCAACTATTCGCGGCTGCTGATTGATCTGAATCGACCACGGCATGCGCCTGACAGCATTCCGGCGCAGAGCGAGATTTACCAAGTGCCGGGCAACCGCGAGCTGGACGAAGCCACCCGAGAATACCGGCGCCAGACGCTGTTCAAGCCGTTTCACACACAGTTGCAGACGCTGATCGACGAACGCATCGCCAAGGGTCAACCGGTGCGGGTGGTCGGGATTCACAGTTTCACCCCGGTGTATTACGGCCAGCCGCGCCCGCTGGAAATCGGCGTGTTGTTTGGTCAGGCCAAGGCGTATGCCCAACGGCTGCTCGACGGCCTCGAAGAGCTTCCGCTGAAAGTCGCGGGCAACCAGCCGTACAAGATAGATCCGCTGGGCGACATGACCGTGCCGGTGCACGGTGACGCCCGCGGCCTGGAGTCGGTGTTGATCGAGGTGCGCAACGACTTGCTGCAAAGCCCGGAAGCCGTCTCGCGCTGGGCTGGATACCTCGCACCATTGCTGTAAGGAAAGACGCCTGTAAAGACTGCTGATGCTGTAACGGATTACCGATAGAAGAACTAAAAGACAATCGATGGCTGACAAGGAGTTGCGCTTCATGGAAATTGAAGAATTCGGCTACAAGCAAGAGTTGAAACGGAGCCTCACGCTCACGGATCTGGTGGTGTACGGGATGATCTTCATGATCCCCATCGCCCCGTTCGGCGTGTATGGCTACGTGAATGCCGAGGCACCGGGAATGGTGCCGCTGGCGTACATCATCGGCATGGTGGCGATGCTGTTCACGGCGTTGAGCTACGGCAGCATGGCCAAGGCTTTTCCGATCGCAGGCTCGGTGTATTCCTACGCGCAACGCGGCCTCAATCAACACGTCGGCTTCATCGCCGGTTGGCTGATGCTGCTCGATTACCTGCTGATACCACCGCTGCTGTATGTGTATGCGGCGATGGCGCTCAACCATTTGTATCCGGACATTCCGAAAGTCGGCTTCATTCTGGCGTTCCTCGTCAGCGCGACTTTCGTCAACCTGCGCGGCATCACCTTCACCGCGCGGATGAACATCATTTTCCTGTTGGCGCAACTGGTGGTGCTGGGCATCTTCCTGTTCTACGCCTGGAACGCCCTGCACAACGGTGGCGGTAACGGCGAGCTGACTCTGGCGCCGCTGTATCACCCGGAAACCTTCAATTTCGCCCTGTTGATGCAAGCGGTGTCGATTGCGGTGCTGTCGTTCCTCGGCTTCGACGCGATTTCCACCCTCGCCGAAGAGATCAAGGGCGACCCGGGCCGCAGCGTCGGCAAAGCCGCTCTGATCACCTTGATGGTGATGGGTGTGATCTTCGTTGCGCAGACCTGGATTGCTACTGATCTGGCAGCGGGCATGGGCTTCAAATCCGCCGACACCGCGTTCTATGAAATTGCCGAAATCGCCGCTGGCAGTTGGCTGGCGACCCTGACCGCTGTAGCGACTGCGCTGGCCTGGGGCGTGGCGGTGGCAATCACTTCGCAAGCCGCTGTCTCGCGCCTGCTGTTCGGCATGGCCCGCGACGGCAAGTTGCCGAAAGTGCTGGCCAAAGTGCATCCGAAACACAACACGCCGTACCTGAGCATTTATCTGGTGGCGGTGCTGTCGCTGGTGATCTGCTACCTGTTTATCAACTCGGTCGACACCCTGACCTCGCTGGTGAACTTCGGCGCGCTAAGCGGCTTCATGCTGCTGCACCTGACCGTGATCAACTACTACTGGCGTCGGAAAAAATCCGGTCAGGTCGTGCGCCATCTGATCTGCCCGGTGATCGGCTTCATCATCGTCGCGGCCATCATGTACAACATGGGCGTCGATGCGCAAAAACTCGGCCTGATCTGGATTGGTCTGGGCCTGGTGTACCTGTTTTTCCTCAACAAGTTCGGCGCCAGTACCGCGCTGCCTGACCCGAGCAACGGCTGACAAGAAAAAGAGCGGCGTCTGACAACAAATCAGGCGACCGCCGCTTTAACGCGTGGAAACCGACAGTGATAGTCAGGTTCGGTGATTCGCCGAACCTTTTGATACAGGAGTACATCCATGCTGGTCTTACGCCCAGTCGAGCAGAATGACCTGCCCCAGCTCCAACAATTGGCCCGCGACAGTCTGGTGGGCGTGACCTCCCTACCGGACGACAGCGAGCGTTTGCGCGAGAAAATCGCTGGCTCCTGTGCCTCGTTTGACAGCGAAGCCGCGGCCCACGGCCCGGAGAACTATTTCTTCGTGCTGGAAGATTCCGACAGTCAGCGGCTGGTGGGCTGTTCGGAGATCCTCGCCAAGGCCGGTTTTGGCGAGCCGTTCTACAGCCTGCGCAATCGCCATTTCACCAGTGCCTCGCGGGAGCTGAATATCGAGCACGGCGTGCCGGCGCTTTCGTTGTGCCACGACCTGAACGATCACACCCTGTTGCGTGGTTTCCACATCGACGCAGCGCTAGTGCGAACGCCGTTTTCCGAATTGCTCTCGCGGGCGCGCTTGCTGTTCATCGCGGCCCACGCGCAGCGCTTCGCCGAAGCAGTGATTACCGAAATCGTCGGTTACAGCGACGAGAACGGTCATTCGCCGTTCTGGGATGCGCTGGGCAAACACTTCTTCGACCTGCCCTACGCCGAGGCCGAGCGCCTGTGCGGGTTGCAGAGCCGCGCGTTCCTCGCCGAACTGATGCCGCAATACCCGATCTACGTGCCGATGCTGCCGCAAGCGGCACAGGACTGTATCGGCCGTATTCACCCGGATGGCCAGGAAGCCTTCGACATTCTTGAGCGCGAAGGCTTCGAAACCAACAGCTACATTGACTTGTTCGACGCTGGCCCGACGTTGTACGCGCGCACCGCGAACATCCGTTCAGTCGCTCAAAGCCGGACCGCACAGGCGCAGCAACAATCGCACATTGATGCACGCAGCCGTTATCTGCTGAGCAACGATGCGCTGCATGGCTTCCGGGCCATCGTCGCCGAACTCGATTACCACCCCGATCAACCGCTGTCCCTCACCCCTGCAATGTGTGCGGCGCTGAACGTGACCGATGACAGCCCGATCCGGCTGATTGCCCTGTGAACCGCGCCCGGTTCCGCACCCAACGACAGTGCCCGAACAGGCGCGAAGAAGGAGTTACAGCATGATTGTCCGCCCGGTTAAAGTCAGCGACCTGCCCGCGTTGATGACGCTGGTACAGCAGGCAGGCCCGGGGTTCACCACCCTGCCGGCCAACGAAGATCGCCTGTCCCACCGGGTGCGCTGGGCGCAACGGGCGTTCGCCGAGCAGGTCGAACGTGCCGATGCCGACTATCTGTTTGTGCTCGAAGACGATGACATGCGCGTGGTGGGTGTCAGCGCAATGGCCGGCGCGGTTGGTTTGCGCGAGCCCTGGTACAACTATCGGGTCGGGCTGACGGTGAGTTCGGCCCCGGACCTGGGCATTCAACGGCAGATCCCGACTCTGTTCCTCAATAACGAACTGACCGGGCAATCGGAGCTGTGCTCGTTGTTTCTGGGCCATAACCATCGCCACGGCAGCAACGGCCGCTTGTTGTCGTTGGGGCGTTTGCTGTTCGTCGCTGAGTTCCCGCATCTGTTTGGCGAGAAGATGATCGCCGAACTGCGCGGCAGTGCCGATGAGCTGGGTTGCTCGCCGTTCTGGGACAGTCTGGGCCGACACTTCTTCCAGATGGACTTCAGTCACGCCGATCACCTGTCGGGGCTGGGCAACAAATCGTTCATCGCCGAATTGATGCCGCGCCAGCCGTTGTACACCTGCCTGCTCACCGAACAGGCGCAAGCCGCCATCGGTCAGGCGCACCCCAATACCGAACCGGCGCTGAAAATCCTCCAGGCCGAGGGTTTCACCCACAAAGGCTATATCGACATTTTCGACGGTGGGCCGGTGATCGAAGCGCCAATCCGCAACATTCGCACGGTGCGCGACAGCCTTGAGTTGGCCCTGAGCCTCGGCACCCCGGACGAACAGGCGCCTCTGTGGCTGATCCATAACCGCCGCCTGGAAAACTGCCGCATCACCGTCGCCCGCGCTCGTCGGGTCGGCAGCAGCTTGGTGATCGACCGCCTCACGGCCAAGCGCCTGCAACTGCAACCGGGCAATTCGGTGCGGGCGGTGATGTTGCCCAATCAACAGCAACAAGCGGTGGCAGCCTGAACTTCAGAGATCACACCACAAGCAAATCCCCCCTTTACAAGTGAATCCTTTCAGCCCGGGACTCACTGCCAGCAGCATCCTTGCAAATTCGTCATGATCATTGACCCATTCGCGTGATAGCCTTTTCATTCTTCGGCGTTGACACCTTTGCTCAAGCCGTTCCATTCCTTTGTATTGGTGGAACTCGTATGACCAGGCTTTCCCATCAAGATTTGCGCCGTAACTTCCGTCAGCTGCTGGCCTCCGACACCTGCTACCACACGGCCTCGGTGTTCGACCCGATGTCCGCCCGCATTGCCGCGGACCTGGGTTTTGAAGTGGGGATTCTCGGGGGTTCCGTGGCCTCGCTGCAGGTATTGGGCGCGCCGGACTTTGCCCTGATCACCCTCAGCGAGTTCGCCGAACAGGCCACCCGCATCGGCCGTGTCGCCCAATTGCCGGTGATCGCCGACGCCGACCACGGCTACGGCAACGCCCTCAACGTGATGCGCACCATCGTCGAACTGGAACGCGCCGGCGTCGCCGCCCTGACCATCGAAGACACCTTGCTGCCCGCCCAATTTGGCCGTAAATCCACTGACCTGATCACGGTTGCCGAAGGCGTCGGCAAGATCCGCGCAGCGCTGGAAGCCAGGGTCGACACGGAAATGGCGATCATCGCCCGCACCAACGCCGGCATCCTGCCGAACCAGGAAATCATCAGCCGCACCCGCCAGTATCAAGCTGCCGGCGCCGATGGCATTTGCATGGTTGGCGTGCAGGACTTCGATCAGTTGGAGCAGATTGCAGAACATCTGACCGTGCCGCTGATGCTGGTGACCTACGGCAACCCGGCACTGCGCGACGACAAACGTCTGGCCGAACTGGGCGTGCGCGTGACCATCGACGGCCATGGCGCGTACTTCGCGGCGATCAAGGCAACCTACGACAGCCTGCGCGAACAGCGGCAGATCTTTACCCAGGCTTCGGACTTGAGCGCGACCGAATTGACGCATACCTATACCCAGCCGGAGGAATACATTCTCTGGGCCAAGGAATATATGAGCGTCAAGGAGTGATGTGTTGGCCGGACTGACGCCATCGCTGGCAAGCCAGACTCCCACAGGTTAAGTGGCTGACCACAGATTTGTGGTCACAAGAAAATCCTGTGGGAGCTGGCTTGCCAGCGATGACGTCAGCCGCCACAGCGCTAAATCGGGGTTTTGTAAGCCTCCTCCCGCTGCATCGCCCTGGCCTGAATCACATTCAAAATCGCACACCCTTCGCGCATCAACAGATGCACCGCGCTGGTCACCCGCGTCAGGTCAAAATCGGAAATACCCTTGAGGTTGAGGCTGGACAAGGTGTCCGCCAGATCGCGCACAACCACAAACCGGTGCATCGCACAGGCGGCCATGTCGCTGAGTTCTTTGTGGGTGTTGATATAGAGCACCGGGGACTCGGCGTCGTAGGTGTCGATGGGGATGTAGCGAGGCATTACTTGGTCAGTCATCGAGTTCACTCCAGAAGGGTCAGGTCCTGTACTCGACCGGCCAAGATCGTCGCAGAGTTTTCCGCGAATCGAGACTATAAAAGCCGCACTCGATAGTCGCAATGAGAGTCTCTGTCAGACTTTTCGCTAATTTTTGTACGTAGTTGAAGCCCCTGTAGGAGCAGCCTCGTTTCACTCGACAGCTCCTACAGGACGGGGGGGTTACGCTATGAATAACGACAAACTCCCGTCACTGCCCCTTGGACAACTCCATAATCATCCGCGACAACAGATATATCCGCGGCGCCACACTCGCCACCTCCGCATATTCCTCCGGCGTATGAATATTGCCGCCAACAATCCCGAAGCCATCCAGCGTCGGCATGCCAACCCCGGCCGACAGACTCGCATCGGCCGCGCCACCGCTGCCCTCCTCGGTCAATTTGCGGCCGATTTCGCCGTAAATCCCCTGCGCCATGGCCATCAAGCGATCCGACTCGGCCGTTTGCGGCATAGGCGGTAACCCGCGCTGCAAAGAAGTCTTCACCTCAGTGTCAGGAATCAGCTTGTCCTGCGACACCCGCGCCAGATCCTTCTCGATCCGGTCGAACTCCTCCGGCACCGCCGCACGCACGTCAGCCTTGGCCGTGGCTTGATCCGGAATCACGTTGGTGCGATCGCCAGCCTTGAGCACGGTGAAGTTGATGGTGGTTTTCTTCGCCTCATCACCCAGCTTGCCCAGTTGCAGAATCTGGTGCGCCGCTTCCATCGCCGCGTTGCGCCCCAATTCCGGCGCGACCCCGGCATGCGCTGCTTTGCCCTTGACCTCGACCACCGCCGTCGCGCTGCCCTTGCGCCACACCACAAGGCCATCGGCCGGACGACCCGGCTCAAGATTGAGCGTCACGTCATGCAGTTTGGCGGTTTTCTTGATCAGGTCGGTGGCGACGTCCGAGCCGGTTTCTTCGCTGGCGTCGAGCAGAAAGGTGATTTGCGCGTAGTCCTTGAAGTCGAGGTTTTTCAGGATTGTCAGTGCATAGATCCCGGCGACGATGCCGCCCTTGTCGTCCATCACCCCCGGGCCGTAGGCGCGTCCGTCCTTGATGTGGAATGGCCGCTCGGCCGCCGAACCTTCCTTGAACACCGTGTCCATGTGCGCCATCAGCAGGATTTTCGCCTTGCCGGTGCCCTTGAACGTGGCCAGTACGTGGTTGGTTTTTTCCGGGGTGTTGGGTATCAGTTCGAGGGTGGCGCCGAGCTTTTTCAGTTCATCGATGACGATCTCGCTGACTTGCTTGAGGCCCGGCTCATAACCGGAGCCTGTATCGATATTAACCAAGCGTTCCAGCAGTTTCAGGGCTTCGGGCTGGTATTGCTCAGCATTGGCGAGGACTTGTTTATGCGGTTCGGCATTGGCGGTAGCGGCAGAGAATGCGAGCGTCAGGCCGAGGCTGGCGGCCAGCAGGGAGCGGGAAAATGAGAACGTCATGAATCGATCCTTGTTTCGCGTCGGGAGGGACTTGAACCGTACCTGACATTGACGCGAGGCTCTATCCCGGATGCGACACCGATTGAACCGGTTCACACAGGTGATATACGGGGAGTCAGACCGAGTCGAGCACCGGCTGCTTGGGCAGGTTGTCGCAATTGCAGATAACCCGGTTGCGCCCACTGGCCTTGGCCTCGTACAACGCCTGATCCGCATCATTGAGCCAACGCGTCGCATCGGCATGGGCCGGATCGTACTCCGCCAGTCCGATGCTCAAGCTGACCTTCAGCGCCGGGTTCTGCTCATAGCCCAGCGTGGCGAAGCGCTCGCGCAACGCTTCCATGGCTTGGGCGGCATGGAACAATGGTAGCTCCGGGAGAATCACGCAGAATTCATCGCCCCCATATCGCCCCGCGATGTCGGTGGCACGCAGGTTCTGCTTGAGCAGTTTGCTCAGTTGCCGCAGCACGATGTCGCCGGCCACATGGCCGTAGGTGTCATTGATCGCCTTGAAATGATCGATGTCGATCAATGCAATCGCCGCACCCTGTTTCTGCCGTTTGCAGCGCTGAAAGGCGATTTCCAGTTGATCCTTCCAGGCACCGTGGTTGAGCAGCCCGGTGAGGCTGTCGGTGCGGCTAAGCGCGAGCAATTCACGTTTATGCAGCCCCAGCGTGTAGGCCTGGCGAAAGCAGATCCAGCCCAGCGCCAGCGGATAGAGCATCAGCAACGGCAGGCAGGCATACAGTTGCAAGGGTGAGGTTTGCGGAATGAAGGCTGGGGCAAACACCACCAGCCCTACGCCAACCCCAAGGAGCTGCGCCGCAGATCCGGCCAGCAGAAAGCGAACACCGCCGATGGCCACGTTGTTCATCGCCATCATCGAGATGGTCGTGGCGCTGGGCAGCGGATTGAACTGCATGGCGGCGACCCAAAAACCGCCGAGAAAGGCGTCGATCAATAGATTTCGGTGTTCGCCGTGGTAAGGCACGCTTGAACGGCGCGCCCATTGAAAGGCCAAATGCGGCCAGACCAGGCCGTTGATCAGCATCAGCGCCCATACCCACAGCGGTGGATCGAGCGGGTACATCGCCACGCTCACGCAAAGAAGCCCCAGGACCAGACCGAGGGTTCGCGATGTGTAGAGCCTCCTGGCCAATGAAAGTCCCTTCCCTCCCGTGTTTCCCATAGGGGCCTCGATCACTCGACGGAACTTGCACACCGTCAGACGGACTGGCTTGGAGTCTAACAGGGCGACGTTAAATAGCCATCACCGGCTAGCGGGCTCAACGGGCGCTGATCCGCCGCGCACAGTGCAAATATTTGGCTATACATGAAAGGAGGAAAACGGAAAAACAACTATAAGAAGGAGGCCCATGCAGACTTACCAAGTGTTGATCATCGGTAGCGGTTTTGGCGGCCAGTGTGCGGCGGTCAACCTGCTCAAGGCCGGGATCGACGATTTTCGTATGCTGGAACGGCGCGACTTCTTCGGTGGCACCTGGTGCCAGAACACTTACCCCGGCGCGGCGGTGGACGTGCCGTCGCCGCTGTATTCGCTGTCATTTGCGCCGTACCGCTGGTCGCAGATGTTTGCCGAGCAGGCGGAACTGCACCGTTACACCGAGCATGTGATCGACCAGTTCGGTCTGCGTGAGCGGGTGGAACTGCAGGCCAATGTCGAGCGCGTCGAGTGGGACGAGGCTGAAAAACGCTGGGCCGTCCACACCGCGACCAAGGGCACGTTCTACGCGCAGTTCATGATCAATGCCACCGGGCCGTTGAGCCAACCGGTGATCCCACACTTCCCGGGGCAGGAGCGCTTTCAGGGCAAGACTTTTCACACAAACCATTGGGATCACAGCTACGACTACCGCGGTAAACGCGTGGCCATCGTCGGCAGCGGCGCCAGCGCGGCGCAGGTGATCCCGGCGATTGCGCCGAAGGTCGAGCAGTTGCATGTGTTCCAGCGCACACCGCATTGGGTGTTGCCTCGCGCTGATCGCGTGTTCGGGCCGTTTCAGCGTTGGCTGTTGGGCTTGAAACCGGCCTACAAGCTATTGCGCTGGCTGATCTACTGGCAGTTCGAAACTCGGGTAATTGCCTTCAAATACTCGAAACCGGCGATTCACCTGGTGCAGAAGCAGGCATTGCGCTTTCTCAAGCGCCAGGTGCCCGATCCGGTACTTCAGCAAAAACTCATCCCGGATTTCACCATCGGCTGCAAACGGGTGCTGGTTTCCAGCACTTACTACCCGGCGCTGACTCGGCCTAACGTCACCTTGCACAGTCGCGAACAAGGCATCGCCTCCATCGACGAAAGCGGGATCAACACCCAGGACGGTCAGCACATCGATGTGGATCTGATCGTCTGGTCGACCGGTTACGACGCCACCGATGGCGTTATTTCCTACCCGGTCAGCGGAAAAAACGCCGTGCAGCTCAGAGAGGTATGGGCCGAATACCCCCGCGCCTACCTCGGCACCAGCCTGCCGGACTTTCCCAACCTGTTTATCGTCACCGGCCCCAACACGGGCATTGGCCACACATCGGCGCTGTTCATCATCGAATCGCAGATGAACTACATCCTCGACTGCATCTGCACCGTGCAGGCCAGAGGCCTGCGCAGCATCGAAGTACGTCCCGAGGCAGAACGTACCTACACTGAGATGATCCACCGGGAGATGGAGCGCACGGTCTGGAAGTCCGGCGGCTGCCACAGTTGGTACCAAAGCAAGAGCGGTCATGTGATCGCTATGTTTCCCGGCTTCAGTTTCAGCTATTACCGCTTGACCCGGGCGCTGAAACCGGCCGATCACATTCTGTCCTGACTACGTAAAAGGAAGACGTCGATGCTTTTGCTGTTTGTCGCCCTCGCAGTGTTCGTGGCCTGGAGTTGGCTGAGTTACCCGGCGGTCGGCCATTGGCTGTATGACCTGAACATGGCCACCGAAGCCAAGTTGTACAAGCTGCACAAGATCGAAGTGCCGATCGCCGAGATGACCGTGTCGACCTGGCAAGGTGGGCCGTACGAAGCTGCCAGCGCGATCCTGATGCTGCACGGTTACAGCGCCGACAAGAACCTGTGGCTGCGCTTCTCGCGGCATTTCGTGCGCCAGTATCGAGTGATCATTCCGGATCTGGCCGGCCACGGTGAAACCGGCTTCAAGGCCGGCGGCGGCTACGATATCCCGCTGCAGGCCAAGCGCATGATCCAGTTGCTCGACGTTTGCGGCGTGGAGAAAGTCCATGTGATCGGCAACTCCATGGGCGGCTACATTGCGGCGTGGTTGGCGGCGACGTATCCGGACAGGATTGCCTCGGTAGCGCTGATTGATCCGGCCGGCGTCACGGCGCCGGAGGTCAGTGACATGGAGCGGCATCTGGCCCGTGGGCATAACCCGTTTCTGATCAATTCCCGAGAGGAATTCCAGCAGTTTTATGCCATGACCATGGCTTCGCCGCCGTGGGTGCCGAAGCTGGTACTGGATGCCATCGCCCAGCGCTACGAACGGCAACGCGATGAACTGGAAGAGATCTTCCGCGATTTCCGCGCCAGCCCGCCGATGGAGCCGAAACTGGCCGACATCAAATGTCCGGCGCTGCTGCTGTGGGGTCGCAAGGATCGGCTGATCGACGTCAGCAGCGTGCCGATCTGGAGTAAAGGCATCGTCAATTTGCAGGTGGATGTGTGGGACGGCGTCGGGCATATGCCGATGGTCGAACAGCCGGTTAATACCGCGCGGTTGTACCGGGAGTTTCTGGGAAATCAGCAATGAACATCCTCTACGACGAGCGCCTCGACGGCCCGTTGCCTGACGTGAACAAGGCCGAGCTACTGAAGGCCTTGCAGCAAGCCGTGCCCGACCTCGACATTCTGTGGCGTGAAGACGAACTCAAACCCTACGAATGCGACGGTCTGTCGGCTTACCGCACGACGCCCATGCTGGTTGCCCTGCCCCGTCGGCTCGATCAGGTGCAGACCCTGCTCAAACTCTGCCATCAACAGAACGTTCCGGTGGTCGCTCGTGGCGCGGGCACCGGTTTGTCCGGCGGTGCCTTGCCGCTGGAAAAAGGCTTGCTGCTGGTCATGGCGCGCTTCAACAACATCCTGCACATCGACCCGGCTGCGCGCACCGCACGGGTTCAGCCGGGCGTACGCAATCTGGCAATCTCCCAGGCCGCCGCGCCGTTCGGCCTGTATTACGCGCCGGACCCGTCGTCACAGATCGCCTGTTCGATCGGCGGCAATGTCGCCGAAAACGCCGGGGGCGTGCATTGCCTCAAGTACGGTTTGACCGTACACAACCTGCTGAAAATCGAAGTGCTGACCATCGAGGGCGAACGCCTGACGTTGGGCTCCGATGCCCTCGATTCAGCGGGTTTCGACCTGCTCGCGCTGTTCACCGGTTCCGAAGGTTTGCTGGGGATCATCACCGAAGTCACGGTCAAACTGCTGCCCAAACCCCAGGTCGCCAAGGTGCTGCTGGCCAGTTTCGATTCCGTGGAAAAGGCCGGGCGCGCGGTGGCGGAAATTATTGCGGCAGGGATTATTCCCGGTGGCCTGGAAATGATGGACAACCTAGCCATCCGCGCCGCTGAAGATTTCATTCACGCCGGTTACCCGGTCGACGCCGAAGCCATCCTGTTGTGCGAACTCGATGGCGTCGAAGCCGATGTCCATGACGACTGCCAGCGGGTACGCGCCGTCATGACCGAGGCCGGCGCGACCGAAGTGCGCCAGGCCCGTGACGAAGCCGAACGCGTGCGTTTCTGGGCCGGGCGCAAAAACGCCTTCCCGGCCATCGGCCGATTGTCGCCGGACTACTACTGCATGGACGGCACCATCCCGCGCCGCGAATTGCCCGGCGTGCTGCAAGGCATTGCGCGCCTCGGCGAGGAGTACAACTTGCGTGTGGCCAACGTGTTCCATGCCGGCGACGGCAACATGCACCCGCTGATCCTGTTCGACGCCAACCAACCCGGCGAACTGCACCGCGCCGAAGCGCTGGGCGGCAAGATCCTCGAATTGTGCGTGCAGGTCGGCGGCAGCATTACCGGCGAACACGGGGTCGGCCGCGAGAAAATCAATCAGATGTGCGCGCAGTTCAACAACGACGAACTGCGCCTGTTTCACGCGGTAAAAGCCGCGTTCGACCCGAAGGGCCTGCTCAACCCCGGCAAGAACATCCCGACCCTGCACCGCTGCGCCGAATTCGGTGCGATGCACATTCATGCCGGGCAACTGCCATTCCCTGAGCTGGAGCGCTTCTGATGGCCGATTTCGATGCCAGCAGCGCCCTGCTCGATCAGGTCAACGAGGCGCGGGCCAATGCCACGCCGCTGAAGATTCAGGGCGGCAACAGCAAGGCGTTTCTCGGGCGCGAAGTGGCCGGTGAAGTGCTGGATACTCGCGCGCACCGTGGCATCGTTCGTTATGACCCGACCGAGTTGGTAGTCAGCGTGCGTGCCGGCACGCCGTTGTCCGAGTTGCTCGCCGCGCTGGACGCTGCCGGGCAAATGTTGCCGTGCGAACCGCCCGCGTTCGGCGACGGCGCCACGGTCGGCGGCATGATCGCCACCGGGTTGTCCGGGCCACGGCGGCCATGGTCGGGCTCGGTGCGGGATTTCGTCCTTGGCACAAGGGTGATCACCGGTCTCGGCCAACACCTGCGCTTCGGCGGTGAAGTGATGAAAAACGTCGCCGGTTATGACCTGTCACGGCTGATGGCCGGTAGTTACGGCTGCCTAGGCGTGCTGACTGAAGTCTCGCTGAAAGTCCTGCCCAAACCCCGTCAGTGCCTGAGCATCCGCCTCGATATCGACTGCACCCGCGCCTTGGCCAATCTCGCCGAATGGGGCCAGCAACCGCTGCCGATCAGCGCCGCGTGTCACGATGGCGACAGTCTTTACCTGCGCCTTGAGGGCGGCGAAGGTTCTGTGACGGCGGCGCATCAACGTTTGGGCGGTGAACCGCTGGACTCGGTGTTCTGGCGGGATTTGAACGAACAACGTTTGCCGTTTTTCGACGAAGGCCTGCCGCTTTGGCGCCTGTCACTACCCAATAACCTCGGCCCACTGGACTTGCCAGGCGAGCAACTGATCGACTGGGCCGGCGCGCAACGCTGGCTTAAATCCGACAAACCGCACATTCATATCCACGCCCAGGAACTCGGCGGCCACGCCACGTGCTTCACTCACGGCGCCAGTGACTCGCCGTTCCAGCCGCTGGACTGGACCCTGCTGCGCTATCACCGGCAACTCAAGGCGCAACTCGACCCCCAAGGGCTGTTCAACCCAGGCCGGATGTACGCGGAGTTCTAGCCATGCAAACCACCCTCAGCGAGCAATCCCGACTGTTGCCCCGTGCCGCCGAGGCGGAAAAGATCCTGCGCACTTGCGTGCATTGCGGCTTTTGCAACGCCACATGTCCGACCTATCAATTACTGGGTGATGAACTCGATGGCCCGCGCGGGCGCATCTATCTGATCAAGCAAGTACTCGAAGGCGCACCGGCCACCCCGCAGACGCAACTGCACCTGGACCGCTGCCTGTCGTGCCGCAACTGCGAAACCACCTGCCCGTCCGGCGTCGATTATCACAACTTGCTCGACATTGGCCGGGCGGTGGTCGATCACGCGGTACCGCGTCCGGCGGCGCAGCGTTTGTTGCGTGAGGGACTGCGGGCCTTGGCACCGAATCCGGGGTTGTTCAAGGGTTTGCTGCGGATGGGCACGGCATTCCGACCGCTGTTGCCGCGAATGTTTGAAAGCAAATTGCCACAGCATCTGCCGAGTTCGGGTGTGCGCCCGCACCCACAGCATGCGCGCCGGGTTTTGCTGCTGGAAGGCTGCGTGCAACCGGGTTTGTCGCCGAATACCAATGACGCCACGGCGCGGGTGCTGGATCGACTCGGGATCAGTGTCACGCCAGTGGCCGAAGCGGGTTGTTGCGGCGCGCTGGACTATCACCTCGACGCCCAGGCCAAAGGCCTCGATCGCGCCCGGCAGAACATCGACGCCTGGTGGCCGCATCTGCAAAACGGCGCCGAAGCCATCGTACAAACTGCCAGCGGCTGCGGCGCGTTCATCAAGGATTACGGGCATCTGCTGGAGGATGATCCGGCTTACGCCGACAAGGCGCGGCGGATCAGCGAACTGACCCTCGATCTGGTGCAAGTTATCGCGCAGGAACCGCTGGAACAGGTGTGTGCCGCCAGCGAACAGCGGATCGCCGTGCATTGCCCGTGCACCTTGCAGCACGCGTTGAAACTTGGCGGCGCCGTTGAAGCGGTGCTGACTCGCCTGGGCTTCAACCTGACCAACGTGCCGGACGGTCATTTGTGCTGCGGTTCGGCGGGCACTTATTCGCTGACCCAACCGGCCATCGCCCGGCAACTGCGCGACAACCGCCTCAATGCTCTGGAAAGCGGCCGCCCCGAGCTGATCGTCACCTCCAACATCGGCTGCCAGAGCCACCTCGCCAGCGCTGGTCGGACACCGGTCAGGCACTGGATCGAACTGGTGGATCAGTCGTTGGCAGAATGAAGTTCGTAGGATTCTTCGTTTGCCCGCGCGGGAGAAGGCTGCGATCTTTTCCTCCATCCATTTCGTGACCGTGGCAGGAATTTTTTTCATGACCGTGCAGCCTTTCGTCAGCCCCGACCTGATCCGCCAACGCTTCTCCAAAGCGATGTCCGACATGTACCGCGAAGAAGTCCCGCTGTACGGCGCGCTAATGGAACTGGTGGAGCAGACCAACCGCGACGTGCTTTCACGTCAGCCAGACATCGCCCGACAACTCAACAGCACCGGCGAAATCGAACGGCTGGACATGGAGCGTCATGGCGCGATCCGTGTGGGCACCGCGACGGAACTGGCCACCCTCGCCCGCCTGTTCGCGGTGATGGGCATGCAACCGGTGGGTTATTACGACCTGACGCCGGCAGGTGTGCCGGTGCATTCCACGGCGTTTCGCGCGGTACATGAAGAGGCGCTGCAAGTCAGTCCGTTTCGAGTGTTTACCTCGTTGTTGCGGCTGGAGTTGATTGAAGATCCTGAACTTCGCGCCTTTGCCGAATCGGTGCTGGGCAAGCGTTCGATCTTCACGGCGGCGGCATTACGTTTGATCGCGCAGGCTGAGACCGCTGGCGGACTCAACGAAGCCGAAGCACAGGAATTCGTCCTACAGGCGCTGGAAACCTTTCGCTGGCATCACAGCGCCACAGTCACCGCTGAGCAGTACCAGACGTTGAGCGCCCAGCATCGTCTGATCGCGGATGTGGTTGCGTTCAAAGGCCCGCACATCAACCACCTGACCCCGCGTACCCTGGACATCGACATCGTGCAAGCACAGATGCCAGCTCATGGCATCACACCAAAAGCAGTGATCGAAGGCCCACCGCGTCGTCAATGCCCGATCCTGCTGCGCCAGACCAGTTTCAAGGCGCTGGACGAGCCGATCGCCTTCACCGATCAAAACGAAAGCCGTGGCAGCCACAGCGCGCGCTTCGGCGAAATCGAACAACGCGGCGCAGCACTGACGCCCAAGGGCCGGGCGCTGTATGACCGTCTATTGAACGCGGCGCGTGATGAACTGGGTGATTTTCCCAATGAAGCCAACGCCGCACGTTACAACGCGCTGATGACTCAACACTTTGGCGAATTTCCTGACAGCGTCGAGGGCATGCGCGAACAGGGTCTAGCGTACTTTCGCTACTTCGCCACGGAAAAGGGTTTGGCGGAGCGTAGTCTCGGTGAGGTCTCGCTTGAAGATTTGTTGCGTGACGGTCATGTGAAAGCTGAACCGCTGGTGTACGAAGATTTCCTGCCGGTCAGTGCGGCGGGGATTTTTCAGTCGAACCTTGGCGATGCCGCGCAGACACACTATGGCGAGTATTCCAATCGGCAGGCGTTTGAACAGGCGCTGGGGCGTTCGACCATTGATGAGTTGGGGTTGTATGCCGAGACGCAGTGGCGTTCGATTGAAGAGTGCTTGGCGCTACTTTTGCGCTGATAGATCAGTATCTGGTACTTCAAGTTTCGATGATTGGCGTGCTCCAATGGCCCCGACCTCGAAGACTACGATTACCCGGGCCGCTTTCATCGACCGAGAGCGCGGAAACACTCGTTTGACAAAGAACTATAAAGACTAAAAAGCAATGGCTGCCCTATCGAGTTCGAGACGCTTTAGCTGACCAGGTAACCCATGAATAAACATCAGATCAAGCTTGCAAACGGCTGGACCGCCACCTTTGAAAACAAGGGTGAGTTCCGCATGGGGGTGGAAGGCTGGGGCTTGTTTCTCCAAGGGCCGGACAACAGGAGCATCCAATATTTCGCAGACCAGATCATTCTGGTAAACGATGAGGACGGCACCCAGGCCAATTCGTGCATCCTGCTATCAAGCGATGGCGTATATGGCTATTTAAGTACAGGCGTTGATAGCTGCTGGGTGATCGATTTTGCGCGATGCATGATCGCCCCTCACCGCGTAAGCATCCGTCACTACCATGACGCCTACGACGAGAGTATTGCCCTTTATGAACAGCCAGCCTTCAAACGTGCGCGGCAATACATCAGTGTTGTTGGAAGGTACATTTATCTGACCTTCCCGCTGTCCCGCGATGAGGACTTTCCCAAGGTATGGGATGAGTATCTGTCGATACGCAGACGCCAGTTGGACGAGTTGTATTTCAGAAACTGATCAAATCAGGCGCGCAGGATCATCCAATAGTATCCGCGCGCTATCCGATCAACTCCTCCGGCACCGCATATTTGACTACCACCCGATTCCGATACAACCTCTCCCGCACCACCAACTCCCCCACCTGCCCCTTCTCCCTAACCTCCCGCCAAATCTCATTCTCCCGATACACCCTCCCCCCATCCCGCACAAACCGATGCCCTTCCTGAAACACGTGATACCGATACGCCCGCACCTGGTCACACAACAACTCACCCTCCAACTGCGTCTCGCCCACCTTCAACTTCAACTGAAAACTGCGATCCGTCGGGTTATGCAGCACAAGATCAACGTAGTTGTAAAAAATTGCCGCCCCAGAGCCAAACGGTAGCACTCGGCCCTCATCCGGGAATGGATCAAAGCTGTGGTTGGAGCGTTCCACCACCACCAGCGGCGAGTGAATGGCCATCCAGTGAATGAGGTTGCTCAGTTGGCATATCCCGCCACCCACCCCGGTTCGTGCTTCGCCGAAAGACAGTTCCATGCCTTCAACATAACCGCGCCTCAGAGTCGGACGGCCGACGAGGCGGCAGAAGGAGAAGTGTTCGCCAGGTGCAATGACGACGCCGTCGATGGCGGCGACGGCGAGCTTCAGGTTGATGACTTTGTTGTGTTGCAGGGCGAGGTCGGAGTCGCCGAGTTTGCGGATGAGTTTTGAGGTGTGTTTGAGGTAGCGAAATGGCAGTCGCTCGGCCAACGCAACAGGCCGTGCGTAGCGCTTGCCGGAGCAGTGCCAGGCGATTTGGCGGAACAGTCTTTTTTGCCACACGCGCAGCCAGTACAGGGCTGGATGGTATAGGGAGAGTGGTTTTTTCATCCGTGACACAACGGCGCTCGCCGTTTCTTCCTTGAACCGTAAAGGGGCGCGCAGTTTAGCGTGTCTGCCGCGCGATTCTGGAAATTAAGCTTCGCCTAAGGTTGCCTCGCTAACCTCCCGGCTCATGAACCCTGTCGCCATTGAATCGCGGATGAGTCTTTCTGTTATGAGTGCGTTTGATCTGCCAACCCAGCCACAGCCGAACTTCAGTCTCGTTTTGGTCAATTACAAAACCCCGGACATCACCAGGATGTGCCTGGAGTTATTGCACCAGCACGTCGTTGAACAGCGAATTCCGGTGTGGGTGGTGGACAACGATTCGGCAGATGAAAGTCTGGATTACTTGCGTTCGCTTGATTGGATCAATCTGATTGAGCGGCCTTCGCCGTGCAAAGAAGCCGGCCATATTGCCCATGGCAAGGCACTGGATCTGGCGCTGGAAAAAGTTGAAACCGATTACCTTTTCTTGCTGCACACCGACACTTTTGTCTACGACAAAGAAGTGTTTGCGATGATGATGCGCGAATGCACGAAAAGTGCGGATATGGCGGCAGTCGGTTGTGTCGAGCAAATCAATCGGGGGGTTGTGCGGGATACCTGGCGCTTAACTTCGCGCTTTTGCAAGCATTATGTTCGCCAGTTAAAAGTCCGTTTGGGTTTGAAATCCAAACCGCCGAGACCTTATAAAGAAACTCATCTGAAAAGTTTCTGCACCTTGTGGAATGCTCGATTGATGAAGTCGCTGGGCCTGCACTTTTGCATGGATGATCGAGTGCCGGGTTATACGTTGCAGGATCGGATGGCGGGTCTGGGCTATGGCATCAGGTTCCTGTCGCCACGCAAGATTTTCCGCTATCTCGATCACATCCAGGCAGGAACGGTCGCTGCGGCGGGCACCTACGGGGAAAATCACCGTCGGACGAAAATGTATCAGGCAACGATCAAGCGCTTTCAGGGCCAGCGAACCAAAACTGCGACGCACGCATGAAATTATTCGGAGCAACAAAAAGGGCGACTTTAAAGTCGCCCTTTTTGTTAACTGAAATTGTATACATCTGCTCCCAAGGAGGTGTTCGCCCAGTGTAATGGCCTGGCAATCCATGCACCGGTAAAGAGCCCTGACACTGGGCGAACGGGAGGGATTTTAATAGAAGTTGGCGGTTATGTCGTCATCGACGTACATGAAATTTATGTACGAATAATTTAATAGATATTTATCGGCGATTGCTTTCGTGAAACTTTCAAGAAAAGCAAACTCAACTAATAGTATGACTACTCTCATACATAAACTGTACAAGAGCAGTCACCCTGTAGAGTTAATACTCAACTTTCGTGTTGACTGGTCACTTTTAAGATATCGGTGTAAGTGAAAAAACGCTCTGTCCGACTTTCAGATCTTTCAGCTTGGCTTGGTTTTCAGGCGATTTCACGTCGAGGGTTTTCGACTGGCCCGCCGGGTTTTTCAGGGTTACCTGATTTTTCTTCAAATCAATTTTGGTGATTTCCAACTGCACCTGAATCTGGCGATAAGCCTCTCCGCCGGGATTATCGCTGCCGGGAGCGTTACGCACTTCGCCGGAACGTTCGACGGTGCCAGGCAGACCTTTATCCACATCGGTGTCGAGGTAGGCCGCGACGGATCGCTGAACTTCGACCTTGACCAGATCGCCGACCTTCAGATTGGCGAGGTTTTTCGCTTTGTCGCTGAACTGAACGTGAACCTGACGACCCTCAGCGCCTTCCAGCACGACCTGATGATTGGCCGCATCAACGGACACCACTTTGGTGGTGACCTGATCTGCCTCGATGGTGGCGGACAGGGGTATCTTGGCGGCAAACGCGCCAAGGCTGGTGGCGGACAGAAGGGTTGCAAGGGTGATCGACTTGGCCAGTGCATGGAGCTTCATAAGCGTACTTTCCCTGTAGTGAGTGGCAGCACCCGGCGCCGGACTCGTCCCAGGCGTCAGGTGTGTCACTGAGCATAGACGCTGTTCAGGGCTTGACCTTGGTGTGTGGTGCGGCGGTTTCTTGCGCGGTGGATTCGCCACTGGCGGTACCTTTGCCGCTTTCCTCGCGTTTCTTCGGATCGGTGGGCCGCAATGCATCGTTGTCACGCTCGGTTTCCCCCGCTGGCCGGGGTTCGTCGGGGTGCTCGTTTTCGGATGTCGGTTTCATCGGGGTAGTCCTCAGGCTTCGGGGCCGTCCATTTCGCGGGCGACGTTAATGGCGGGCGAGTCCTTTTGTAGAGGTTGAGAGATCAAATGGAGTTCAACTCAATCCATGCACTCCCTCAGTAACCGGTCATTTCCAGATAGCCCTGCCCGCCATGACTGCCGTTGATGCGCACCGGGCCTTCCCAGTAGGGAATGCGCAGGTTCATCCACGCATTGGGGTTGAGCGCCGACAGGCTGATGTCGAGGTGTTTTTCCGGGATGCTGATCGACCAGCGCACCGGCATCGAGCGGCCAGCGACCTGGGCAGTGTCTTGCGGCGTGAGTTTGATCTGCTCGCTGTGCAGGGTTTGCGTCTGGCCGTCGGCGTTGATCCAGGTGCCGGTCAGATAAGGCGCACCGTTCTTCTGGCGCATGCGGTACAGCATGACGTGTTCGCCACTATCCAGATGCAGGGAGAACCAGTCCCAGCCGGTCTGATTGGCGGTCAGCGGTTGGCTGCTCCACTCGCGGTCGAGCCAGGCCGGGCCGCTGACGGTGTAGGTCTGACCGCCGATCTGCAAGGTGCCGCTGGCCTGAAAGAACGGCTGGCTGTAGTAATACGACGCCTGCCCTTCCTCCGATTTCTGACTGAATCCTTTATCACCCTGCAGCACCAGCGGACGGCTGGAGGTGAGGTGTAGTTGATAGGCGAAGGATTTATCGCGCGCACTCAGTTGCAGGTCAGTCAAAGGATCCTGCGCCTGACTGGCGAACATCCAATCGTCGATCCACGCCTCGAACGGCACCAAACGCACGCCAGCCTGACCGACGCCACCCCGGGCATAGCGTTCGGCAGCGTGATGCACCGAGCTGGAAGTCACCGCCGCATGCCCCAGCCAGATCGTTTGATTGCCCCACCCTGTTTGCTCCGGCACTGGTTTCAATGCACTGCGAAACAGCGTCCATTGCACGCCAAATTCATTGCCCTGCTGATCCTTGAGATTGGCGGTAACGTACCACCACTCAATGCGAAAACCGTCGTGGGCAGCATGATCCGCCGGGAAGCTGAACACCCGTCCCGGCAACACCGGAGTAAATGCCTGTGCCTGATCGCCCATCCCGGCAAAACCCTTCTGCTCAGGCGCTGACTGATCGCAGCCAGCGAGCAACAGCACAAGCATCAGCACAACGAGGTTAATCCTCATGGGCAAACGTCCTCAGCAGATCCACCGGTTGCGTGCGGTACAGCGAATACAGTGGCCACGCCGAGGCCAGCAAAGTCGCGAGCAACGCCAAGCCCATCAACTGCACCAATTGCCACGGAAACACTCGCAGCGGCAGACGCCAGCCAAACGCCTGCACGTTGATCACCGCATCCAGGCACCACGCCAGCGCGATGCCCAATGGCAGCGCCAACACCAGCGTCAATACCGCCAACAGCCAGGTCTGGCCGAGGTTGAGCAGCATCAACTGACGTCGCGTCACGCCCAACGCCCACAGTGGTGCGAGTTGGCCGAGACGACTCTGGCTCTGGGTCAGCAGGCTGATGAACAACGCCACGCCCGCGACCGCCAAGGTCAGGCTATTCAGCGCGGCGGTGGCGGCGAAAGTGCGTTCGAATACCTGAACCGACCAGCCCTTGAGCCGCGCCTGATCGACGATTCGACTGTCATCCAGTTGGAAGCGTGCCTGCAACGCACTCACGAATGCCGGAATCTTTTGCGGGTCGATGCGCAGATTGAACCGGTTTGGCGTCAGTTGTGGCCAGCCGCGCAGCAGGTGATTGATGTTGACCAGCAAATGGCCCTTGGGATTGCCGTAATCGGCATAGATGCCGACGATGCGCGGCGACCAGGCGCCATTCGGTGCGGGAATTGTCAGGCGATCACCCGCGCGCACTTTCAGCCGTCGCGCGAGTTGCTCGCTGAGCATCACCGCATCGTCCGTTGCCAGATGCGCCCACGGATCACTGCCGCTGGCGTCGAGCAACGGCCAGTGCTGACGATAATAAGCATGGTCGATCACCCCGAACACGTCCGCCGGCCAGCCTTGCAGCGTTACCGACACCTGCCAGTTGGGCAATATTGCCGTGACCTGCGGCTGTCGTTTGAGCCAGTTGTACATTTCGCGGGCCTGAGCCGGGTTGGTCGGGTTGATGTATAGCTCGGCGCTCAGGCGTTGTTCGAGCCAGTCGTTGAAGGTCTGGCGAAAACCGGCGGTCATGCTGCCGGCGCCGATATTGGCGGCGAGCGCCAGGAGCAAAGCCATCAGCGCCAGACTCAATGCCGGAAGTTGCTGCCGGCAGTCGGCGAGAAACCACTGGCCGAGCACTGAGCGACTGCGTCCGAGCAACGGACTCAGTATCGCACTCAGCAACACTGGCAAGGCCAACGCGGCACCGAGCAACAACCCCGCCATCAACACAAAACCGCTGGCCAGACTGTCGCCCCAGATCAACGCCACCAGCGCAATCACGCCCAACACCAAGGCCAGCCAACCCTGGCGACGCAGCCAACGCGCATATTGCTGATGCCAGGCTTGCGGATCGGCCACCGCCAACAACGGCAGACGCGCTGCCCGCAGCAGGCTGTTGGCCCCGGCCAGCAAAGCGCCAAGCAGACTCAAACCCATCCCGCTGAACCACCACCAGGGGCTCAAGCGCAACTGCCCCGCCACTTCCGCGCCGTACAAACCGCGCAGGCTGGCGGCGACATCCGGCAGCAAGACGCTGGCCAGCCAATAACCGCTGACCACGCCGAACACGCCGCCGATCAGTGCCAGCACACCCAGCTCAACCACCAGACAGCCAATCAACATCCGCGCACTGACCCCACAGGCTCGCAGTGTGCGCAGCAAGCCGCGCCGTTGTTCCAGAGCAAGGCCAATGGCCGCGTGGACGATGAATAAACCGACCAGGAACGAGAGAAATCCCAAGGCATCAAGGTTGAGATGAAAGCTCTCGGTCAGTCGCGCCAGATTGTTTTCCTCACCACTGCTCTTGAGCTGCAATTGGCCTTCAAACGTGGCCGGTAACTCGCCGTGGAAATCCTTCGGCAGTAACAGCCGTGACAGTTGTCCGGGTTGTTCGAGCAAGGTTTGCGCGACGCCGATATCCACCAGTAACACGCCGGGTGCCATGTCCTTTTGCGCGCGCAGCGGCGGCAACGTCTGGCCATTGATCGTTTGCGGCGTGGCGCCTTCGCGCAGGTTCAAGGCCTGCAAGGTTTCCGGGGAAATCCACGTACTGCCCGGTGGCGTGAAGAACTCGACGATGCGTTCGATCGGCATCGCCTCCCCGGCCACCGCAGAATCGGCCGGCAGTGACACCGGCTCAATGCCCATCACCTGCAGACGCTGATTGTCGTGATCCTTGAGGTTCAAGCGGCCCTGCAACAGCGGCGACACCGGCCAGCCCTGACGGCGCAGATCGATGAACCATTGCTGCGGGAACGTCGCGTCGTTCGGCGTGCTCAGGCTGGCCTGCGGTTCGCCGCCGATCAGTTGGCTGGCGCGGGCGTAGCTGTCACGGGCCTGACTGTTCAGCGCCTCGACCCCGGTCAACAGGCTGGTGGCCAGCCACAACCCGGTCAGTACGCTGAAAAACTGCACCGGATGCCGCCGCCAATGGCTGAGCAGCGCGCGCAAGGTTTGCCGGAAAATGATCACGTCAGCCGGCCGCTGGAGAGCACTACCCGCTGCGCCAAGCGCGCCGCCACCCGTGGGCTGTGGGTGACCATCAACAGGGTTGTCGGTGTGTCGTCGAGCAACTCCAGCAACAGGCGCAGCACTTCGTCGCTGGTGGCTTCGTCGAGACTGCCGGTGGGTTCGTCGGCCAACAGCAGTTTAGGTTGCGAGGCCAGTGCCCGGCCCAGCGCGACCCGCTGCTGTTGGCCGCCGGACAATTGCTCGGGATAGCGCTTGAGCAAATCGCCCAACCCCAGACGCTGCACCAGATGCGCCTGCCAACGCGGTTCATGACGCCCGGCCAGGCGCGCCTGAAACGCCAGATTGTCCTCGACGCGCAAACTGCCGATTAGGTTGAACTGCTGGAACACCAGACCGATTTCCGTGCGTCGCCAGTTGGCCAGTTGCGCTTCGTTCATGCTTTCGAGGCGATGCTCGCCGCTGCGAATGCTGCCGCTGTCGACCTTGTCGAGGCCAGCCACCAGATGCAGCAGGGTGCTTTTGCCACTGCCGGATTCGCCCATCAGCGCCAGGCTGCTGCCGGGTTCGAGCGTCAGGTCGACGCCTTGCAGCACCGGTAGCGGGCCTTGGGGGGTGGCGTAGCGTTTGAAGACGTTGCGAACCTCAAGCATGGGCAAACCTGATCAATGAACCTCGCCCAAGGATAGCGGCCCTGAATGGTTTTTGTCCGTTGACGATCAACGTCACGCCAGAGCAGCGCACTACCCTTCAAGGCGGATCCACCTATAACGATAAAAAACCGGAGACACCATGCCCCGTTTCACTTTGAGCCCCCGTGGCCTGTTGGCCTGCCTGATCACCGCGTGCCTGAGCCAAGCGGTGCTCGCTGCCGACGCACCGGTTATCGCCAGCGCACAGACATCCGCCAGCAACGCCGCCGTCCTGCAACAACTGCCCTTCAGCGACCGCACCGATTTCGAGTCGGTCAGCAAAGGCCTGATCGCGCCCTTCAAGGGCCAGGTCAAGGATGCCGCCGGCAATGTCATCTGGGATGTGCAGGCCTACGACTTCCTCAACAAAGATCAGGCCCCGGAATCGGTGAATCCGAGTCTCTGGCGTCTGGCACAACTCAGCGCCCATGCCGGACTGTTTGAAGTGAGCCCGAAGCTGTATCAGGTGCGCGGCCTCGATCTGGCCAACATGACCATTATTGAAGGCGACAACGGGTTGATCATCATCGACCCATTGACCATGGCCGAAACCGCCAAGGCTGCGCTGGATCTGTACTACGCCAACCGTCCGCACAAACCGGTGGTGGCGGTGATCTACAGCCACACCCACGTCGACCACTTCGGCGGTGTGCGCGGGGTGATCGACGAGGCCGACGTCAAGGCCGGCAAGGTCAAGGTGTTCGCCCCGGCCGGGTTCATGGAACACGTGATGAGCGAGAACGTCTACGCCGGCAACGCGATGAGCCGTCGCGCGCAGTATCAGTTCGGCAGCCTGCTGCCCCGTGGTGAAAAAGGTCAGGTCGACGCCGGTCTGGGCAAGAGCACGCCGGCCGGCGGCACAATCACCTTGATCCCGCCCACCGACCTTATCGACAAGGCACTGGACATTCGTACCATCGCGGGTGTGCAAGTCGAGTTTCAACTGACGCCGGGCACCGAAGCACCAGCGGAAATGAACCTGTACCTGCCCGAATTGAAAGCCCTGTGCATGGCGGAAAACGCCACGCAGATGATGCACAACATCCTCACTCCACGTGGCGCGCAAGTGCGTGACGCCAAGGCGTGGTCGCAATATCTGGACGACAGTCTGGCGCGCTATGGCGACAAGGCCGACGTGCTGTTCGCCCAGCACAACTGGCCGACTTGGGGTGGCGAGCGGATTCGCACGTTCCTCGCTGACCAGCGTGACATGTACGCCTTCCTCAATGACCGAACGTTGCACCTGCTGAATCAGGGGCTGACGCCGCTGGAAATCGCCGACGCGATCAAGAAGCTGCCGGGTTCGCTGGATCAGAAGTGGTACACCCGTGGTTACTACGGCTCGCTGAGTTTCAACACCCGCGCGGTGTATCAGCGCTACCTGGGTTTCTACGACGGCAACCCGGCGAACCTCAATCCACTGCCGCCGGTGGACAGCGCCAAGCGCACGGTCGAGGCCATGGGCGGCAGCGCTGCGGTACTGGAGAAAATGCGCACCGCGATGGCCAGCGGTGACTATCGCTGGGCCGCGCAACTGGGCAATCAACTGCTGTTCGCCGAGCCGGACAATGCCGACGTGCGCAAGGCACAAGCCGAGACACTGGAACAGTTGGGCTATCAAAGCGAGAACGCCACCTGGCGCAACATGTACCTGACCGGTGCCATGGAGCTGCGCAACGGCGTACCCCCTCACGCCGGGACTTCGGTGTCGGTGGACATGGTGCGGGCAATGAGTCCGGAAATGTTCTTTGATTACCTGGCAGTGCGGCTCGACAGTGACAAGGCCGTCGGCCATGACCTGACGCTGAACTGGACGTTCGAGGACCTGCACCGGGACTTCAATCTGACGCTGCGCAATGGCGTGCTGACCCATCGCGTCGGGCTCAACCCGGCGGCGGATGCCGGTGTCAGCCTGAGCAAGGACACACTGGAGAAGATCAGCCTCAAACAACTGGACTTCCCGACGGCGATGCAGAAAGGCCTGATCAAGTTGCAAGGCAACGGCAAGAAACTGGGCGAGTTGATGGACAGCCTGGATACATTTGGGCCGCAGTTCAACATCGTTACACCTTGAGATAAGCCAGAGATGGCCGACAAAAAACCATCATCGCTGCACTTACAAAGGATTGAGCCGAAACTGCTTTGGCGTGATGCCGAACTGTTTGCGGAACGCGCGGATGAAGTTGCTCGGCTGGCGGTAACCGAGACGCTCGGCGATGCGCTCAATCGGCTGATCACCCGCGGTCAGCCAGTGCCGCGCCATTTCCAGACTGTCGTTGCGACTGGGCGCAGATGATTCGGATAGCCAGTGGCGGAGCATGCTCTGGTGCAGAAACGGATTGGCGCCGAGCAGCGTTTCGTCGAGGCATGAGCGATGCAGCGTCAGGCACGGATATTCGCCTTCTTCGACGCGAATGCCGGCTTGACGCAACCAGTGTCCAGCCGCTTGCGGCGGGCAAATCCCGACACCGACAAACACGGCGTCGGGGGCCTTGCCCAACCGCCGGGCGATGTTGCGCACCAAGGCAAGCGTTGCGGCATCGAGGCCAAAGTGATGGACCCGACCCTGCACCGGACGCAGACGCAACTGCACGAAATCCCCCGCCTCCTGCAACTCGACGGCCACGTAATTGTTCACTCGCGGCACAAACATCACGAAGCAATCGAGGCTGGCGCGCAGGGTCGCCGCTGAATCAAGCAGGATGTTCAGGCCTTGCAGACAAGTGGTCGACATCGCGTTGACCAGTTCGCAGCCAAATGTCGCGGCGACACCGGCCTGCTCACATTCACGCCATAACTGTTCAACCCGATGCGCAGGGATCTGTTCATCCTGATCAGCCAATGCGGCGCGACTGATATCCGCCCGCGCCAGCAAGGTTTGCGGGCACAGACCGGCCTGTTCGGCGTGACCGAGAATGGTGCGGGTGAAGGCGCTGGAAGCGAACATCGTTTGGGGCATGGCGATCACTACCAAGAGACAGGCGTGTACTTATGCCAGCCAACGTGATATCGATCCAATGCATTAAAAGTATCCGCAAAATGCAGGAGACGCATGATGGATTTGCGACAGCTTCGCCACCTGGCAGCCCTCGCCGACTACCGCAGTTTTGGTCGCGCGGCCGAGGCGATCAATCTCAGCCAACCGGCATTCAGCCGAAGCATTCAGACCCTGGAGCGCGATTTGGGTTGTGAGCTGGTGGAGCGCAGCAGTCGCGAATTCCGCCTCACCGGTCAGGGCGAACTGGTCCTGCAGCACGCACGGCGTCTGCTCGCTGGCAGTCAGGCGCTGCAAAACGAGTTGAGCCAATACAACGGCCTCACCGTTGGTGAACTGCAATTCGGTTGCGGGCCTTATCCGGCGCAGGTACTGGTGCCGGAAGCACTGGCGGACTTCATTCAGGCACATCCAGCGATCCGCACGCGGTTTCATCAAGGCGACTGGCAGCAACTGTCATTGTGGCTGCGCGAGCAGCAGATTGAATTTCTGGTGGCGGATGCGCGTTATTTCATCGGCGATCCGCAGTACCACGTGCAACTGCTGCGTACCCGTGCGGGGTGTTTTTTCTGCCGCGCTGATCACCCGCTCGCCAATCGAGAGAATTTGAAACTGCGTTCCCTGCTCGATTATCCGATAGTGGGAACGCGGATTCCGCCGATGATCCGCAAGATCCTCGCCGATGTGCTGGGCGAGCCGGACTTCAATCCCAGTGTCGAATGCGCCCAGTTCGACGCCATTCAGCGCGTGGTGCTGCGCTCCGACGCGGTAGGTCTGGCGACGCTGGAGGCACTGCGCGATCAGGTCGATCAAGGCTTGATCCATCTGCTCGACTTCATCGACATCCCACCCGAGGACCCGGCCTTGCATTTGAGTTACGGCATCGTCACCCGCGTCGGCTACTCCATGACCCCGGCGGCGCGGGCGATGGTTGAGGCGATTCTGGCAGTCGATCAACGCCTGCTCGCGGCTAACCAATAATCCCTGATTTACATAAAACCCTGTTGCTGACAGATCGCATCAAAGGCAAGCATGGTCTTGCTCCGGCAAATCGCTTAACGTCGGCCAGCCTGACCAGTGCCTTGAAACAAGCGGTGAGCCCTACATGACAAAAATCAATCAGCCGCCCGCCAACATTTTTTACGCCCCCACCCTGCTGGCGGCCATCGAAGAATTGCTCGCACGCGGTGTGGCGCAGCCAGCCATTGAAGCGCAGTTTCACCGCAGCCTGTTCGATCTGCGCACGCCGTTCATGCGTATTCCGCTGGTGCTCTCGCGACGCTTTTGGACGTTTGCCCTGGAGCAGACCGGTGATCCGCTGTTCGGTCTGGCGGCGGGCCGACGTTTTGTCTCCACGGCGACCAATGGCCTGACGTATCTGTTCGATGTCGCGGTTTCGCTGGAAAGCGCCTGCGATTACTTCGTACGGTTTTTTCCCTTCTTCAGTGGGCATTTCCGTGCACAGATCGTGCGCGAGGGCGAGGCTGTCGAGCTGCGTTTGCTCGATGCCGGCAGCCTTCGGGCGTGTGCGGCCACCGCCGATTACATCCTGATCAGCCTGTGCAGCATGTTGCGGCGCAAGTTGCTGGCCAGCGGACTCGGGCGTGATCCGGTGACGGGCGTGGCGCTGGTGTCGGCCAGCAGCGAAGAACATGAGCGTGCCTTTCGTGCTCCGGTGCAGGGCGAACAGGCGTATCCGGCGATTCGGCTTGATCCGCAACTGTTCGTGACGCCACTGACACCGGGCAATCAGTCGCTGGAACAGACTCTGGTGGCGTTGCTGGAGCAGACACGGCGCAACAGCGAATCGACCTTGCTGGAGCAACTCAGCGATTACTTGATCGAAGACCTGGCGGGCGCTGACTGGCAGCGCTTCTGCGCCGCGCATCATTTAGTCGAGCGTACGGCGGCTCGACGGTTGAAAGCGTTGGGCTGGAGTTTTTCCGAGTTGCTGGATGAGTATCGGCATTATCGCGCCGAGGATCTTTTGCAGGTCGGCGAACTGGAATTGGTCGAGGTGTCCGATCGCCTCGGGTACAGCGATGTGCAGAGTTTCAACCGCGCATGCCTGAGATGGCTGGGGTGTGCACCGGGGGTTTATCGGACGCGGTGGGCTGGAGTGTGATCACGGGTGTCTGACCCGGCCAATTCGAAACCTACTGCCCCGCCGCCACACTGGTCGGCGCCTGCGACGGCGTCACAATGCTGCCCAGATCAATGTGCTTCCATTCAGGCTTGGCCCCAAGCCGCGCATTGAAGCGATAGTTGAAGGTGAACGCATCCGCCGTCGACACCGTCAACGGCTTGCCATACACCGCCTCGATCCCCGCCAGGTCGTAACCCATCAACTGCAACAGGGTCGGGAAGATGTTGTAGTGACTGGAGCGATCCTTGTTCGCCGCCAGTTGAGCGGGCCAGTCCAGTGTCTTCAGGTTGCTGCCGGAAATCACCACCAACGGCACCAACCCCTCTTCCTCCACCGGATCGCCTCCACAATGCGTGTTGAGCCCTGGATTGCCACGCTCATGCAGATCCTGGCCATGATCGGAGGTGTAGATCAGCAACGCATTGTTGAGGTTGGCCTGGGCAAACACCCGCGAAAAGAACTCGCCGACATTCCATAAAACAGTGTTCTTGTAGGCGTTGCGGTACAGCACCCAGTCATCCGGCTGACCGTTGAAACCGTTACGCTCGCCAGTGTCGACCACTTCAGTGAACTGCCCACGCGGCAGGGTCGGACGGTACGCCATGAAGGCATCCGGATATTTATCGTGCACCGGGAAATGCGCGCCGACCTTGTTGATCAGGATCAGCTCTGACTTATCGTCGTTGAGCAAACTGATCAGCTTCGCCGCTGCGGCCATGTCGCGGTCGCGCACGCTGGTCTGGTCGAATTGCACAAACTCGTCGATGTCCTTTTTCTCGGTGTCGTTCATCAGGTTCTGCAGGTTGCCGGCCGTGCGCTGGGCGTCGATATATACGGTGCGCAGCCCGGCATTTTTTGCGTACTGCCAGATCGACGGCAGCGTGCTGTTGATACGCATGTAGTCGGCGCGGGTGCCACCGTAACGCAGGGTGATGTTGGTGTCGGCGCTGCAATTGGCGATGGACGCGGCGTAACCGTAATTGAAGATATCTACGCCGGCCTGCGGTTGTTTGAGGTTGCTGTGCACGCCGAACGGCGCGTTGATGTCCAGGTAATTGCCGGAAATGCTTTCGTCGATGATCAGCACGATGTCATGGCCGACCGCTTGCGCGTTGCGTGTCAGCGTTACCGGCTCACGCGGGCCGACGGTGTTGTGCAGTGCTTCATAGGCAAAAAGATTCAGATAGGCCAGCGGCGTGTACATGATCGGCAAACCACGGGCGCCCTCGCCCGCACGCAAAAACAGCACCGCACTGAGCAATAGCACGCCACACAGCGGCGCCGCCACGCGCAATGCGTTCGGCACCACCAACGAATGTCGCGGTTTCAACCCGATGCCGAACAACAGCAACAAGCCACTGAGGGCGCCGTGGATGATCGCGTCGCGATACTGGTAAGCCGCCTCCTGAATGAAGCCGCCGGAGTACACCAGCGAGACGAAGCTGCTGTAGTTCAGGTAATCCGCCGTGACCCGGGTATAGACATCAAAAAACACCGCCGAAACAAACATCGTCAATGCGAATAAATGTCGAACGAGAGTGTGCCGTATATAGGCCGTTAGATATAACGCTAAAGTAAGCGCCAAAAACATCGCGCCAAAAAGAAGCACAGCAAAACCCAGGCCGATAGCATTTAACCGCTCTATGTAATATTCGGAATAAAGCAGCAAATAAACAATTAAAAGCAGTTCTTTGGCGTATCTGAACATGGGCAATACCGGTCGTGCAAAACGGCAGAGGGTCAAGGGATTGTCGGTCAGAACCTGACACTAGCACCCGGCCATCAAAGCGCAAGAATTGACTGTTTTTTTTAGAAAGCGTCAAAAAAAAGATGACTCAAATCTGACACGCCACAAACGCTACAAGCCTTAATACTAGAGGCTTACGACCATCCATCGCTTATTTGAAATCTGAACAAATCTGCAAAAAATCAACAAATCTAATCGCAGCAATGACTTGATGGCTAATCGCCAAAAAACGCTCAAGTATTATACAGGTGCAACATGTCATTTTGCTGACACGCTTTTCAAACCCTGCGCTATACCCCTTTTACAGTCTTCTTCCGAACTTCTTCTTTTCGCTCTATCGAGGGTGCGCAGATGGACGTGAGCGTATTTGGCACGGGCTATGTTGGTCTTATACAAGCCGCCGCACTTGCAGATGTAGGTCATCGGGTTTTGTGCGTTGATATTGACCCGAACAAGATTAAACAACTGCAACAAGCCGTACCGCCAATTAGTGAACCAGGCCTCTCCAGCACCCTTGAAGAAAACATTAAGGCCGGGCGCCTGCTGTTCAGCACCCAGGCCAGCGACGCGGTCGAGCATGCCGAATTGATCTTCATCGCGGTCGGCACTCCGGCCGATGAGGACGGTTCCGCCGACCTCAGCCACGTACTCAATGTCGCTCGGCAAATCGCTTCGTACATGGAGGCCGATCGCACGCTGATCATCAAGTCAACGGTGCCGGTCGGCACGGCGGATCAGGTGTTGGCCGCTGCCAACAGCGAATTGCTGCGCCGCGGCAAGACCGATTTGCAGGTGCGCGTGGTGTCCAACCCCGAGTTCCTCAAGGAAGGCAGCGCCCTCGCCGACTGCATGCGCCCGGACCGGATCATCGTCGGCACCCGCGACGAAGAAGCCCGCGAGCAGATGAGCGAGTTGTACGCACCGTTCTGCCGCAATCGCGAAAAACTGATGTTCATGGACAATCGCAGCGCCGAGCTGACCAAGTACGCCGCCAACGCGATGCTCGCCACCCGCATCAGCTTCATGAATGAACTGGCCAACCTCACCGAACTGCTCGGCGCCGATATTGAAGCGGTGCGCAAGGGCATTGGCTCCGACCCGCGCATCGGTTACCACTTTATCTATCCGGGCTGCGGCTTCGGTGGCTCGTGCTTTCCCAAGGACTTGCGCGCCCTGCTGCACACAGCCGAACACAACGGCATGCCGCTCAAACTGCTGCGCAGCGTCACCGACGTCAACGATCTGCAGCGGCACATTCTCTTCAGCAAATTGAAAGCGCAATTCCCCCAAGGCCTGGCCGGCAAGTCCATCGCCATCTGGGGCCTGGCGTTCAAACCGAACACCGATGACATGCGTGAAGCGCCCAGCCGCTACCTGATGGATGCGTTATGGGCCGAGGGCGCCAGCGTGCAAGCCTACGATCCAGAAGCCATGTCCGAATGCCGACGCATTTACGGCTACCGCAACGATTTGCACCTGTGCGCCACCCGCGACGACACCCTCGAAGACGCCGATGCACTGGTGATCTGCACCGAGTGGAAAAACTTTCGCGTGGTGGATTTCGAGCTGCTGGCCAGCAAACTGCGCTCACGGGTGGTGGTCGACGGTCGCAACCTTTACAACCCGGAACATCTCGCCGCTGCGGGTCTGCATTACAGCGGCATAGGCCTGCGCCACATCGCCCCCGAAGGGCTGCGATCATGAAGATTCTGGTCACCGGCGCGGCTGGTTTCATTGGTGCCCATTGCGTCCTTCGGCTGATGCGCGACGGGCACGCGGTGGTCGGCCTGGACAATTTCAACGCCTACTACGACCCGCAGCTCAAGCACGACCGCGTGCAATGGGTGCGAGGGCAGGTCGGCGATTTCCAGCTCGCCACGGTGGACCTGGCCGATGCGTCGGCCATCGACGCGCTGTTTGTCCGTGAACGTCCGCAAGTGGTGATCCACCTCGCCGCGCAGGCCGGTGTGCGTTATTCGCTGGAAAATCCGCGGGCGTATCTGGACAGCAACCTCAACGGTTTCCTGAACATTCTTGAAAGCTGCCGGCATCACCCGGTCGAGCATTTGATCTACGCCTCATCCAGCTCGGTGTATGGCGCCAACCAGCACACGCCCTACTCGGTGAAGGACGGGGTCAATCATCCGCTGTCGCTGTACGCCGCGACCAAGAAAGCCAACGAGCTGATGGCCCACAGTTACAGCCATCTGTTCGGCATTCCCTGCACCGGCCTGCGCTTTTTCACCGTGTACGGGCCTTGGGGTCGGCCGGACATGTCGCCGATCCAGTTCGCCCGGGCGATCAGCCAAGGCGAGCCGCTGAAACTGTTCAACTACGGCGAGCACCAGCGCGACTTCACCTACATCGACGACATCATCGAAAGCATCGCCCGCCTCACCGATATGCCGCCGCTGGCACAGCCCGAGTGGGATCGCGAGCAACCCGACCCGGCCAGCAGCATGGCGCCATGGCGGCTGTTCAACATCGGCGGGCAACACCCGGTGGCACTGAAAACCTATCTGGCGCTGATGGAAAAACACCTCGGCCAGAAAGCCATTGTCGAGCTGCTGCCGCTGCAACCGGGCGACGTGCTCAATACCTGCGCCGAGGCCAGCGATCTGGCCCAGGCCACCGGGTTTCAGCCCCGGATAGAGCTGGACGAAGGACTGGGGCGGTTCATCGCCTGGTTCCGCGACTACTACCCCACTGCCTATCGCCCACGTGCCGCTCGCGGCTGAATTTATGTGGAGGACTCCATGACTGGACATGAAAAAGGTGTGCCGATCCAAGAGATGCGTCGTGACAAGCGCGTCGACCCCGAGCACCGAATGCGCCTCGATGCGGCGATTCACCGCCAGGGCCGCGGCTGGTTCACCGGTCGCGATGGCGGTCGGCCATGGCAACTGTCGCGCACCAATCGGGTGGTGGCCTGCTTCGGCGCACTGACGATTCTGCTGTTGATTTCGCCGCTGTTGATTGGCCTGGCACTGATCATCAAATTCACCAGCCAAGGGCCGGTGATGTTCGTGCAGAAACGCACCGGCTACCGCGGTCGCAAGTTCGGCATGTACAAATTTCGCACCATGGTCGCCAACGCCGAAGAGCTGAAAGAGTCGCTGCGTCACCTCAACAAACACGGGGCCGACGCCATCGACTTCAAAATCGACAAGGACCCACGCATTACCGGCATCGGCAGTTTCCTGCGGCGCACCAGCCTCGACGAACTGCCCAACCTGATCAACGTGGTGACCGGTGACATGCGCCTGGTCGGCCCCCGCCCGACCTCGTTCAACGCTTACCGCTACAAGGACAATCACCTCGCACGTCTGGCTATCTACCCCGGCATGACCGGCCTGTGGCAGATCTCCGGACGCAGCAACATCGACTTCGACCAGCGCGTTGAGTTGGACCTCAGCTACATCGCCGAGCAAAGCCTTTTGCTTGATCTGAAGATCCTGTTGAAAACCCCCTTCAAAGTATTCAGCGGCCACGGAGCAAGCTAATGGACGGTTCAACCAACAAAAGCCTGAGCATTGCCAACCCCAGCGAATCGAACCTGACGTCGACCGTGCTGGATCTTGATCTGCGGATCCTGTTCCTGACAGCCGCCAACCCCGGCGCCGGCACCACCACCAGCGCTTTGGCGCTGGCCAGTCAACTGGCGCAAATGAGCAGCGGCCAGGTGCTGCTGGTCGACGCCAGCCAGTCGGCGAGCAATCTCACCCAGCAGTTGAACCTGAGCAAAGAGCGCGGTCTGCGCGACTTGCTGTTCAATCCGGATAACCCACCACTGTTGCAAGACTGCGTGGTGCAGGTGTCGAGCCTGCCATTTCACGTACTGCCCAATGGCCGGCCGATCCGCACCATGGAACACCTGACCGCCGAGCGTTTGAGTCCGTTGCTCGACCAGTTGGGCAGCCAATACCGCTTCGTGGTGATTGACGGCGACGCGGTGTATTCCGCCGCCGACACGCTGGTCATCAGTACTCAGGTGGATGGCGTGGTGTTTGTCGTTCGCGCCGAAGACACCCGCTGGGAAGTCGCCCAGGCCGCCGTGCAACGCCTGACTCAGGCCGGGGCAAAAGTGGTCGGTAGCGTGTTCAACCGGCGCAAGTACTACATGCCTAAATGGCTTTACAAAAACCTGTAAGCGAACGCAAAGGATGACGCCATGAACGCCAAGATTCTTGTGCTGCTGATGCTGCCGCTCGCGGGCTGCTCAAGCACCTCCGAAACCCAGACCATGCCGGTGAATATCCTCACCGCCGCCCCGGCCAACGCCCAGGCGACCGACATGCCGAAGATCGAGCAGACCCTGCGCCCACAGGATGTGCTTGACGTGATCTTCCACATCAGCACCAGCGGCTCGGACGCTTATCGCGTGCAGTCGGGTGATCAGATCGGTCTGAACTTCACCGCCGCCAGCCAGCTCAACGGCAACCAACTGGTGCTGCCGGACGGCACCATCGAACTGCCGGGCGCCAACACCTCGGTGAAAATCGCCGGGCTGACCAGCGAGCAAGCGCGTGAGGAAATCCAGCGGGCCTACCAGCGCAAACAACTGTTCCAGCCCAATCGCAATCAGTTGACCGTGCAGATCATCAGCCCGCTGACCAACGAACAAAACCTGAAAAACGCGCTGAATCACCCAGCCACCGGCATGAGCCGCGAGATCACTGTGGGCACTGACGGCTACGCCAGTTTCCCCGAGATCGGTGCCGTGCCGCTGCAAGGCATGACCGTCAATCAACTGGAAACCTTCCTTAACCAGAGGTACGCAAAACTGCCTGGTCGGATGACTGTGGATGTGCTGCTCAAATCCACCGCAGGCAACGAGATTTACGTGCTCGGTGAAGTCGGTCAGCCAGGCTCCTACCCGATTCGCCGGCCGGTCTCGGTGCTTGAAGCGCTGACCCTGGCGCGCGGAACCAACGTCAAGGCGCGGCTGGACTCGGTGGTGATCATGCGTCGCAACGGCAATCAGGTGCAGGCCGTGCATTACGACGTAGAGAAAGCCCTTTCCGGCGATGCTTCGCAGATCGCGTATCTGCAACCGGACGACATGCTCTTCGTACCGAAAACCAAACTGGCCAGCGCCGGCGAACTCGCCCGGCAATTGGCCGACGTGGTGTTGTTCCAGGGCGTCGGTTTCAGCTTCGGCTACCGCGTCGACAACAAAGACAGTGATAACTAACTCTCAGGTGACCGACCATGAACCCAAAGGAAAACTACCTGCATGAGTTCTTCAGGATTTTCTTCGCCAACAAGCAACTGGTGAAGCGCGTCTTCCTGACCTTTGCAGTCATCGCCCTGCTGCTGCCCCTGTTGCTCAAACAGAGCTTCGATATCACCGCGCAAGTGATCGTGCAGTCGAAAAAACTCTCCCAGGGTGACGCCACCACGTCGCTGACGGTGGACAACGCCACTTTCATTCCACCTTCACTGGCGGACATGGAAACCGAGAGCAATATCCTCCGTTCGCCAGCACTGATCCGCCAGACCATCAGCGAATTGCGCGACAAAGGCGAATACACGCCTTCGCCGGGCATCTTCAGCAAACTGGTGAGCGAGCCGTTCAAGCGTTACATCAGTTCGCCGCTGCGCCAATACGTGATCAACCCGACGCGCAACATGCTCGGGCTGGAAACCGATCCGGTGCGTGACACGGCGCTTGATGCGTTGACCCAGCAAGCCATCGACAGTCTGAAAATCGAGACCCTGCCCGGCTCCAACGTGATCTCGATCATCTACAGCTTCCCTGACCCGCATCAAGGCACGACGTTTGTCGCCGCTCTGCTGCAAAACTACCTGTTCAGCCGCCAGGCGCTGCAATCGATCGACCTGCCACAGTCCTTCTATGAATCGAAGAAGCACCTCTATCAGGTGCGCCTCGATGGCCTGGAAGGCAACCGTCAGGCCCTGCTGGAGAGTGTCGGCGCGTCCGATCCGAAGGAAGAAATCACCTTCCGTTTGAACGCGATCAACACCGAAGAGCAAGCGCTGAACCTGTATCGCGACCGTCTGCTGCAAAGTCAGCGCTGGCTCGAATACCTGAAAACCGCGATGACCGCCGCCAGCACCAGCAAACTCAACGATTACACCTTCCCCTTCACCTTCACCACCACAGTGGACAACGTGGCGTTCGAGGATCGGGAAATCAAACAGATGGGCGAGCAACTGACCACCCAGGTCAGCCGCTATATGAATGACCTCGCCGTCTTCCAGCCCAGCAGCGAACCGATGCTGTTGACCCGCGAGCAGATCGCCCGCACCCGTCAGCAATTCCTCAAAGTGGTGAGCAACCGCATTCAGGAACGCACCAACGATCTGGCAGTGGTGCAACAGGTGATCGATCAGAAAACCGCGCGCATCACTGAGTTCAAGGCGCGCATCCGCGACCTGCAGCAAACCCAGAGCAAGCTGCGGCAGATGGACACCGAAATCGACGCCTTGCATGCCGCGTTCTCGACCTACGCTCAGCGCTTTGCCGAAAGCAGTACAACCGGTGCGCTGAACGATGATCTGTCCAACGCCCGGGTACTGAGCCCGCCGTTCGAACCGACCGAAGCGGCGTTTCCCAAGCCGGGGCTGATTATTCCGTTCGGCATGCTCACCGGTCTGCTGCTGGCGATCGCTTTCGTCTACGTGCGTGAGTTCTTCGATCATCGCTTCAAACATCCGGCGCAAATCAGCCACGAACTGGGCATTCCGGTGCTGCTGGTGATCAACGACCAAAACGTGCTGCCGAGCAATCCACACAAGAATTGGACAGTGCCAAGCTTCTTGCACTGGGTGCGCAATTGAAGACCGTGCCCACCCCGAACGCCGCGCTGCCGATCATTCATTTGCTCAGCAGCGGCGGGTTCTATGGGGCCGAGCGGATGTTGCTGGATCATTGTCTGGCGACGCCGGGGCAGCATCAGGTGCTGTTTCTCGACGCGCCGCCAGAACTGATCGCGCGCTTTCGCGAGGCCGGGGTGGACTGCCAGGGCTGTGCCGGGCTGGGTGAATTGCTGCGGCACTTGCGTCAACGACAACACGAGCAGCCGCTGATCAACACGCACAACTTCAAAGGGCTACTGTTCGGTTGGGCAGGCGCAACGCTGTTGCGCCTGCCGCTGGTGATCACCCAACACGGGTTCACCCCGCGTAGCCGCAAGCAAAAGTTCTACACCTGGCTCAGCCTGCAACTGTGCCGCACTGCTTCGGTAAACCGGGTGGTCTGCGTGGCGGAAAGCATCGCCGTGTTGCACCGTCAGGCCAGTGTCCGGGCGGAGAAGTTGCAGGTGATCCCCAATGGTTTGCCGGCCGCCCCTGCGCAGATGGTCCACAACACTGATAGGCCACGCTGGCTCGCCGGATATGTCGGTCGGCTCAGTAGCGAGAAAGGCCCGGATCTGTTTCTTGATGCGCTGATTCCACTGTGTCATCAGCATCCGCAATTGGACGCTGTGATGCTCGGCGACGGCCCGGAACACGAGGCATTGCAGGCGCGTATCGACGGCGCCGGCTTGCAGCAACGGATTCGCTTGCCCGGTTATCAGATCGCGATGCAACCCTGGTGGCAGCAACTCGATGCGCTGGTGATCAGCTCGCGCACTGAGGGCACGCCGATGATTTTGCTGGAGGCGATGCAGGCCGGTGTGCCAGTGGTGGCGTTCGGTGTTGGCGGGATTCCCGATGTGCTGGAACACCGGCACAACGGTTTACTCGCCGAACCGGCCGACAGTGCTGCCCTCGCCCGCCAGCTCGACGCGCTGTTGAACGAACCGAAACTGGGGCGGCAACTGCGCGACAACGCAAAACGCACGCAACAGGATCGCTACGACCTCAAGGCTTTGGCCGAACGCTGGTCGCAGCTGTACATCCGCACGGCACGGGAGGCACGCGCATGATTTTCCCGCTCTCGATCGTCAGTTTGCTCGGTCTGGTCTGCATCGCTTTGCTGGCCAGCCCTTATCCTTATCTGGCGCCGGGAGCGGTGCTGGGCCTGGTGGGTTTTGCGGTGTTGTATCGCAAGCCGACCTGGGGCCTGCTCGGTATCGTTGCGCTGGTGCCGTTCGAAGGTTTCTTCAAGGACAGTCTTCTGTCCGGAAGCAAACTCCTCGGCGCTTCGCTGGCGGTGATCCTGATGTTGCAACTGGCTCTGCACCAGATGCCCTCGGAGCGCCTGCGCAGCAATATCTGGCGTTACTTGATCTGGTTCATGGTTTTGTACTTCCTGAGCCTGTTCAATACCGATGACATGGGCATGTCACTCGGGCACCTGCGCGAACTGAGTGTCGGCCTGGTGCTGTTTGTCATCACCCTGCTGATCGGTCGCGAACTGAACCTTGATCTGTTCGCCCGACTGGCAACTCTGGCCATCAGCACCACCTGCGCCATGGCCATGTTCTCGGCAAAGTTCCAGGATCAGGGCCGTGCCGCCGGGTTGCTCGAAGACCCTAATGCTTTTGCCATGCTGATCGCCTTCGCCATTCCGCTGGCGCTGCTGCTGGTGATCCGCAGCCCGAACCTGTTGCATCGGTTGTTCTGGGGCGGATGCTGCATTCTGTTACTCGGCGGCATGACCAAGACCGAATCGCGCTCGGGGCTGGTGGTGGTGGCCTTGAGTCTGTTGATCGGCTGCTGGCATTACCGCTCCCAACTGACGCGGATTCGTCCTCGGCATTCAGGCTTCGCCATGCTTGGCGCGGCAATCGTGATTCCGTTGGCCATTTATGCGATGCCCGCCGGCTACATGGCGCGCATCCAGTCGCTGAGTATCCTCAGCGCCGGCTCCAAGGCGCAGGACGAATCCCTTGGTCGCCGCGCTTCGTACATCGTGGTTGGCAGCCAGATGATCCGCGAGAACCCGCTGCTCGGTTCCGGCCCGGGCACCTTCCCGCTGCACTACGCCACCACCGGTTACGCCAAGGCGTTTTCCGCCAACCGCAAGATCGGCGACCTCTACCGCCGCGCCCACAACACCTACCTGGAAATTTTCAGTGAGATCGGCGTTCCGGCCGGCCTGTTGTTTGTCGGCATGCTCGGCCTCGGGTTGTACAACCTGATCCGCGCGCGGGCAGCGTGGATGCTACGACGCGATTGGCAACAGGCCGACTTGATGACCCACTTGGGTGTGAGTTTTCTGTCGCTGACCCTGTTCCTGATGTTCCTCAGCGCACCGAACCAGAAATACGTGTGGATCATGCTCGCGCTGACCAGCGTCCTGCGCCTCAAAGCCGAGCAAGCCCCATTGACGGAGGCCAAGGCATGAGCCGGATCAGCATCGTCATCCCGATGTACAACGAGGCCCGCCACATTGGCCGTACCCTGCTGGCCGCGCAAAAAGCCGCGCACGCGGCCGACATCGAATGCGAACTGATCGTCGTCGACAACGGCTCCAGCGACGAAGGCCCGCAGATCGCCCGGCAATTCGGCGCACAGGTGCTGGTCATGCCCGGATTGCTGATCGGCGCCCTGCGCAATCGCGGTTCGGCCATCGCCACGGGTGAATGGCTGGCCTTCATCGACGCCGATATCGAAATGCCGGAAGACTGGCTGAAGCCGCTGTTCGATCTGGAGGCCAGTGCTCAGGCCGATGTGTTCGGCCTGGATCTGCACACCCCCGCCGAAGCGCCTTGGTACGCCACCGCGTGGCAGCGGCGCACCCTGCGCGTGTCCTCGCAGACCTCACATGGAGTGGACTGGCTGCCGAGCTCCAACCTGTTGATGCGCCAACGCTGGTTCGACAAGGTCGGCGGTTTCAACGAAAACCTGCGCACCGGCGAAGACAAGGAGTTCACCCTGCGCCTGCGCCAACACGGTGCGGTGCTGCTGTCGATCAACAACAACGTCGCCCTGCACTGGGGTTACGAAATGAACTGGCGCGAGTGGATGGGCAAGGAACTATGGCGTCAGGGCAGTCATTTGCAACTGCTGCGCACCCACGGTTTCAGCCTGCGTTTGCTGCGTTTTCCGATGCTGTCGATTGCGGTGTGGATTCTGGATTTTCTGGCGATTTCTGCACTGCTCGACGGCTTCCCGCATCACGCCGCGATCATGGTGATGTTGACCTTGTTACCGGGCCTGGTGCTGAGCATTCGCCAGAGCATCAAACATCGCGATGTCGGCCTGACCCTGCAACTGTGGGGCTTGCATTGGCTGCGCCTGCATCTGGCCGGTGCCGCGTTCATTCTCAGTCTGTGTCATTGGAACGCCAGGAGGCCTGCCCGTGGCTGAATTCATGTTCTGGATGTGCCTGTTGCTGCCGGTGTACGCCTATATCGGTTATCCGCTGCTACTGACGATCTTGGCGCCGCTGTTTCCGGCTTGGCGCCACACCCCGGCGCCGTCGCTGAAGATCAGCATCGTGATCGCCGCGCACAATGAGGCGCGGCATATCGAACACAAGTTGCGCACTCTGCTGGCCCAGGATTATCAACCGGCGACGCTGCAAATCATTCTCGCCAGCGACGGCTCGAGCGATGACACCGTGGCGTGCGCGCACAAAGTTGTCGATCCGCGCATCACTGTGCTCGACCTGCCGCGCCAGGGCAAAGCCGCCACACTGAATGCCGGTGTCGCCGTGAGCAGCGGCGACATTCTGGTGTTCACCGACGCCGACAACCAATGGTCGCGCGACACCCTCGGCCACTTGCTCGCGCCGTTGAGCGATCCGCAGGTCGGTGCCTGTGCCGGGCACATGGTGATTCCCGTCACTGGCGGCGGCTTGAGCGTCGGCGACAGCCTCTATCGCCATTACGAAGGCTGGCTGCGCCGGGTGGAAAATCGCACCGGCTGCATGGTCTCCGCCGACGGGGCCCTGCTCGCCCTGCGCCGTGAGTTGTTCCAGAACGTCCCGGCCGAAGTGAACGACGATTTCTTTATCAGCACCTGCGCGCCAGTGGCGCACAAACGCATCGTCTACGTGCCCGAGGCGCAGGTGATCGATCACGGTGTAGACGAGGCGGATAAACAGTTCCGCCGTCGTCAACGGGTAACCGTCGGTGGCCTGCAAAGCCTGGCCCAGCGCAGCGAGTTGCTCAACCCACTCAAACACGGCCTGTATTCGCTCGCACTGATCAGCCACAAAATGATCCGCCGTCTGGCGCCGATCCTCCTGCTGCCGTTGCTGCTGAGCAACTTCTGGCTGTGGAACGAGCATGGTTTCTATCGCCTGAGCCTGATCGCGCAACTGTTCGGTTACGCCGTGGCGATCGCCGGACTGCTGGATTCGCAACACCGCTTGCCCAAACCGTTTCGTCTCGCAGCCTTTCTGCTGGTGACACTGGCGGGCATGAGCATCGGCCTCTGGCAGTTCTTGCGCGGCCAGCGGTATGCCCAGTGGAATCCTGAACAGAACCGTTAAGAGGACCGAAGCCATGGCGATCAAACAACTGCTAAAACGCACCAGTGGCTGGCTCTATCTGAACTCGCACGTGGGGCGTAATCAATTGCAAGGCGCCGGCGTGATCCTGATGTTGCACCGGGTGCTGGCCAACGACCGCGCAGCCGACCTGCCGCACCGCAACGAATTGTGCGTCGGGCCCAAAGCCTTCGAGCATTTGCTCGTGTGGTTGCGCCGACACTTCGACTGCGTGCCGCTGATGGAAATCCTCCAGCCCAACTCCCTGCGCAGCGAGCGCCCACGGGTGGCGCTCACCTTCGATGACGGCTGGCGCGACAACGCGGTCAACGCCTTCCCGTTGCTGCAAAAACATCAGGTACCAGCGAGCATTTTTCTCTCCACCGACTTCATCGGCAGCCGGCAGCGCTTCTGGTGGGAAAGCCTGGGCGAAACCCTGTGGGGCAGCCATGGCGACAAGGCGCGTATGCACTTGATCGAATGCCTGCACGCCAGCGGTCATCCGGTGCCCGTGCTGGTGGATGACATTGATGTCGATCGACGCAGCCTGTCGATGCTGCATTACCTGCAAGGGCTGAAGACGCTGGCGCCACGAGAGCTTGAACGTCTGACCGATGAGTGCCCGCCGGAATCACAACCGCAAGCCCTGGACTGGCATCAGGTGCGCGCACTGGAGGCGTCCGGTCTGGTGCGGTTCGGCCCGCACGGTGCCAGTCACGCGATCCTCACCGGTCTTGATGATGTGCGTTTGAACGAAGAAATCAGCCGTAGCCGCCATGCCCTGCAAAACGGCTGCAACCGGCCGCTGCCGGTGTATTGCTACCCCAACGGCGACAACGACGAGCGCGTGCGCAAGCAGATTGCCGATCACGATTATCCGTTTGCGCTGGGCACCGGCACCGGCATTTATCGCGGTGAAGGCGATCCGCTGAACCTGCCGCGTTTCGGGGTCAGTCAACGTACCGCGCGCAATCCGCAGTTGCTGTCATGGCGGATATTTCGCGGGGCGCGACCATGAGTCGAGGCAACTACCTCAAGCATCTGGCGCTGAGCATGGGCACCAAACTGGCGATGATTGCCCTGCGTTTGCTGCGCAACGTGCTGCTGGCGCGAATCCTCGGGCCGAGCGAACGTGGTTTGTTTGCCCTGCTCAGCACCCTGCCGGACTTGATCAGTGCCGCCACCAGCGGCGGCTTGAATTCGGCGGTCGGCTATCAAGCCGCCAAGCAGCGGCCGATGGGCTTGTTGCTCAGCCAGGTGTTGGTGTTCGGGTGTTTGCTCGCCGCTTTGCTGACCTTGCTGGTGGTGGCGCTGGCGCGTGAGTTTGGCAGTGAACTGGATGTGACGATGCAACTCGGGCTGCTCGCGTGGCTGTTGCTGCTGGCGGTGCCGATGACGGTGCTCAAAAGCGGTCTGCTGACCTTGCACAACGCCTCCGGCGGCGTGGTCGCGTTCAACGTCTTGCGTCTGGTGGAATCGCTGGCGCCACTGCTGCTGTTTCTCGGCTTGTTCTGGATGTGGAAAAGCGCCGCCCTGGAAGCGGCGCTGATCAGTTGGCTGGCCGGGATCAGTCTGGTGGTACTGGTCGGTTGGGTCTGGCTCAAACGTGCGCAGCCGCTGCAACTGCAATGGGATCGTGCCAGCCAGAAAGAACTACTGCGCTTCAGTGCGCGCAGCCATCCGGATCTGCTGTTCCAGCAAGTGATTCTGCGTTCGGACTACCTGTTTATCGGCGCCCTGCTCGGCAGCACCGCGCTGGGCCATTACGCCATGGCCAGCGCCGCCGCCGAACTGCTGCTGATCGTCCCGGAAGCGGTGACCACGCCGCTGATGAAGCGCCTGTTGCAGCAGGACGCAGGCATGGATAAGGTCACCCCGCTGGCGTTGCGCCTGACCGCCACGGTGATGCTCGGTGCCTGCCTGACCATGGCGGTGATCGGCGAATGGCTGATCGTCACGCTGTTCGGCGTTGCTTACCAACCGGCCTATCCGGCGCTGCTCGCCTTGCTGCCGGGGCTGTTGGGCTTGTGCTACGCGAGCATCCTGCGCCTGGACTTGATCGGCAAAAATCGTCCCGGCACGGTGTCCATGCTGATGGGCCTCGGCGCCCTGCTCAATCTGGCACTGAACCTGGTGTTGATTCCCGCCTACGGGATCGTCGGCGCCGCAGCCGCTTCGTCGATTGCTTATCTCGCCGTCACCTTGGCGATGCTGGTGTTGTACTGCCGCCTGAGCGGCGTGCCGTTCTGGCAAACCCTGATCATTCTGCCCAGCGACATCACTCCGATGTGGCTGATGCTGCAACGTCGGAAGGCCGCATGAAAGGCCTGGCCCTACTGTTCGGCCTCGGCCTGTCGCTGGACGCGTTTGCTGCGTCGATGCGTTGGGGCGAGATCCGCGACGGCAGCCTGTATCTGCAAACCGATCGCCCGGACACAGTGACCGTGCGCTGGACGCCGGCGTGGCAGGCGGATGCCAACGAAGAGCATCTGTACCTGCTCGACGGTCAGGGCAAGTTGCAGGGCGACCGGTTTATCAAAGCCGACGAAATTCGTGGCAGCCAGAGCTGGTCACTGGTGCCCGGCGCGGCCAGTTATCGGTTGGAAATCCCCGGCTACAGCTTCCGCAATTACCGGGTCGAACATGACGAACGTACAATCGCCTTGTTCGCCCCGGCCAAGGTGCATTTCAGCGTCGATACCCGTCACGGCGATGAGCTGTTTTTCAGAGTTGCGCCGGGCGAGCGCGCGGTGCTCGCCGGCAAATTTCACGGTGGCGTCACCGCGTTGCAGGCGCAGCGTGCAGGTGATGGGCAATCTTTGACGCTGGCGCTGAAACCCTATCGGGCCTATTGGCAATTCGATAAGGTCGCGCTGCCGGTCAGCGACCGTGAACAAGTCTGGCGCATGCGCGTGCAAGGCAGCGGTAAAGCGGCGTTCTGGCTCGACGGCACGGCCAATCTGTTTGCGCAGAATCCGCAGCAACTCAAAGCCGTACGCGAAGACGCTGGTCAGACGCGTTTGACCCTGCACGACAAAGTCCTCGGGCGCACGCCGGATCTGGGCATCGCCCTGCCCTATGTGATGCCGCCGCCAGCCAGTCACGCTGCGCTCGATGCGCTGAAACCGACAGCGGCGAGTTACTACAGCTTTGTCGATGTCACGGCGAAGGAGCCGCATTTCGAAGACGCGTTCCGCCAGTTTTATCAGGATCGTTTCGGCATCAAACAGGACATCACCCTGCTCGCCGGCAGTCAGCGTCAGGCTGATCTGCGCGCCGATGTGCAAAGCAACAGCGGCCTCGACGCCTGGCTCGCCGGCACCCGCGCCCTGGGTGGCAAAGGCACGCATTACATCGGTTTCGCCGACGAGCCTAATCTCAACTATTCAAGCTACGAACAATACCGGGCGATCTTCAGCAGCATGGCGCGGCAGGTGCGCAGCGACCCAGCCAACGCCAAGGCAGGCGTGCGCATCGCCATGCCGGCCAGTTCGCGGCTGGTCAATGGCCCGTTCGCCAACAATGCGGCCGACAAGCGCGGCATCGATTGGGCGCGGCGCTTGCTCGCGGAGTCCGGTGATCAAGTCGATGCGCTGGCATGGCACGAATGGATGATCCGCGATCTGCTCGCCACCCGCGTCTACCGCGACAGCGTGCGTCGTGCTGCTGAACTGGTCGGCCTCGATGGCCAGGGCCAACCGCGCAAAAGGCTGCTGCTCGATCAGACCAATATGTCCAGCGGCTCCAGCCTCAGCCCCTACGATCAGGAAACCCACTACGCGTCGCTATGGTGGGCCTCGGTGGTGATCAACGCCTCGCAGGACGGCTTGCTGAGCATGCTCAACTGGTTTCAGGCCGCCGATGAGCCGCAGTACCCCAAGGGCATGTTGCGGGTGTCGGCCGACGAAAATCGCTTCGAACTGAAACCGGTGGGGCTGGCCCAGCAGTTCATTGCGCAACACTGGCTGCATCAAGTGTTGTGGCTGGAAAACGATGCGTTTGAAGTCGATGTGCTGGCGATGGCCGGCGACGAGCAGCGTGAGCTGCTCGGCGTAAACAAAGGCACGCGTTTACAGCGTGTCGATCTGAGCGGTGCCAAGTGCCCGCTGAACAACGGCGCGTTGCGTTACTTCGGCGCCGACAACCGCAGCCGCGATGCGCCTTTTCACTGCCAGGACGGCCGTGTGCGCTTCGAGCTGCCAGGACAAACGCTATTCGCTCTGAGTTGGAGCGCTTCATGACCGCCCTTTTGATGTTCTGCCGCGCCGGCGTTCGGCCGCGCGACGCATCGTCATCAGGAGTGAACACCATGAATATGCTGCGAAAACTGACTGAAAACATCCGGCAGAAAGGACTCTCTGCCACGGTGAAAAAAATTTGGAAGCACTACGTGTTTTTCCATCGGGAATTGCTGTGGATGGAGCGCGATCTGGCCAGCCCGGTGCCACCGCACAGCCTTAAACCTTATCCGCCGCTGAAGGTGGTGAAGATCACGACGGACAACGCCAACGCCTTCGCCCGCTATTTCGGCGACCGTGTCGGGACCATGGCCGAACTGGCCAAAGAAGGTCACACCGGGCACATGCACCTGGACGATCAGGGCGACGCCGTGGCGTTCATCTGGGGCTGCGCACAGGACTATTTCGACCGGCATTACTACGGTTGCCTGTTCCCGGTAAAACCTGGCGAGTTCTTTGAGTTCGGCGGTGAACTGACCCGTGCCTATTGGGGCACCGAGCTGTCTGTGGACCTGCAACTGGAGTTGTGGAAAGCCATGGCCGCCCAGGGCTGCGACACAGTTGTCGATGTCTGCGAGTTCCATAACGTACCGGCACTCAAGCTACACCTGCGCATGGGCTATACCGAACAACACCGGATCATGAATGTTTACACCCTGTTCGGTCGCTGGCGCTTCTACCGCGAAACCCGCTACAGCGGTTCGCGCCTGGATGCCCTGCGCAAACCTTCCCGACCACCTGTAACAGCAACGGCGGCCTGAGCCTATGGTGACGCGATTCGAATGGCGCACTTCACTGTGCGCCGCCGACTTCCCGGCAGCAGCCTATGAAACGCTGCGCCTGCGAGTGACGGATCACACGCCGTTCAACAACCTTGGCTGGTTGTGTGCGGCTGAGCAGGCACTTGGCGAGGGTGAGCATCTGCACATTCTGCTGGGTTGGGAAGCGGAGGAGTTGCGTCTGTGCTTGCCGCTCGTGGCGAGTCGCGAGCGCTTTTTCGGCGTACCGCTTCGAGTGTTGCATCACTTGGGCTATCCGCTGGCCGATCGGCTGGCATTGCTCTCTTTGCTCGGCAGCGAAGACATGCGCGAGGCCTTGCTGTTGATCCGCCAACGCCTGCCCCACGCGTTGCTGCAACTCAACGAATTGTCCGAGCCCGCCGGTGAAGAAAGTGCCCTCACCGAGTGGATGGCCCACAGCTCCACCGGTGAGCGACGGCTGAGCTGTCGGGTGCCAGTGCATCTGATCAGCGAGGCGGATCATCAGGAAGTCTCCGGCGATCCACGCTACAAACTGCGTCGGGCGCGCAAGCGGATTGCCGCCTGCGGTGCCGAGGTGCGGCGGATCATTCCGGATGCGATTTCGATGGGGCCACTGCTGCAGCTGATCAGAGAAGTCGAAGCGGTGAGCTGGAAAGGTGACGAAGGCGTCGGCATTTTCGCCAGCGAACACAGCCGCCAATTGATCGAGCGCGCGTTCACCGCGCTCGCCGACCAAGGCCTAGTGCGGGTGGTGACGCTGGAGTTGAACGGGCGTTGCATCAGCTACCGGCTCGGGCTGCTCGAACGGGGTCGGCTCTACGATTACAACCTCGCGTTCCTGCCGCAATACGCTGATCTGGGCAGCGGTCGGGTGTTGCTGGAAGAGTGGATTCGCTGGGGCCTGGACGATCACTGGCGCTGGATCGATGCCTCGCGGGTGAGCCTGAAAAACTCCAGCCATCAACTCCATGAGCGCATGACCGGGCAACTGGAACACTGGCGCTGGAGCTTCTATTCCTGGCGGCCCAGTGGTCTCGCACTCGGCCTGGCGTTGCGCGTATGGCAGCGGTTCAAACCTGCACTGCAGCAGTGGCGAGCCAAGCGCGCAGACAAACCTGCAACCGTCGTCAAACCTGTCGCGATCACCAAGGAGGGCGAACCAAATGCCGCGCCAAGTCATAGTCAACGCTGACGATTTCGGCCTCAGCCCGAACGAAAACGCGGTGATCTTCGCCGCGTTTCAGGCCGGGGTCATCAGCTCCGCCACCGCCATGGCCACCATGCCGGCGTTCGAAGCGGCCTGTGCCATGGCTCGGCATCCGTCGCTTGAGGGCCGGGTCGGGCTGCACTTCAACCTGACTTACGGGCGGCCGTTGAGCCAGGCGATTCTGGCTCGTCGCACGTTCTGCGATGGTTATGGTGTGTTCGACCTCAGCCTGCCGCGCCATCGCTTGTGGCTTTGCCGTGAGGATCGCGACGCGGTGCGTGAGGAGTTGCAGGCGCAGTGGCAGCGCTGTGTCGATCACGGTGTGCGCCCGAGCCACATCGACTCGCATCAGCACGTTCACAACATCTGGCCGATTGGCGAGATCGTCGCGCGCTTCGCTGCGCAGCAAGGTGTGCCGATTCGGCTGGCGCGCAATCTGGGGCAAAACCTCAGCCTGCCCAAACGCGTGTTCAAAGGTCTGCTCAATTGGCGTTTGCAAGGTTTGGCCGGGGCCACTGCCGACTACGTCTGCACGCCGGTGGACCTGCGTAACGACAGTGCGCCGACCGACGGTGTGCTGGAAATCGTCGCCCATCCGACTCAGCTTGGGTCGGATTTCGGCGATGCCTATCTCCCCACTGATGAGTCCCTGAGCCGCGTGCTAGAGCGGCAGCTGAAGGGCGTTCCACGGGTTTCCTACGCAGATCTGAACAAGGAGTTTGTGCGTGGTGCCACGGCACTCGATTGACTTACATACCCTGCAATACTTTCCAGGATGGCACTTTTAAATGAAATTGAAGGCTTGATCTATACCCACAAAAGCACCATCCACAGCACCCTGGCTTCGGCCACGGAGGACATCATGAGCGTCATCGAAAAACTACAAGAACGCATCCGTCAAAAAGGCCTCGGCCGCACCTTCGGCACGATGTGGAAACGCTACGTGTTCTTCCATTGGGAACTGCTGTGGATGGAGCGAGACCTGGTCAGCCCGGTGCCGCCGCACAAGCTGCGCCCTTACGACGGCCTGCGCAAAGTCGACATCACCCCGGAAAATGCCGGGGCGTTCGGCAAACACTTTGGTGACCGCGTGGAGACCATGGCGGAGCTCGCCGCCGAGGGGCACACCGGGCACATGTACCTCGATGCGGACGGTCATGCCGTAGGGTTTATCTGGGGCAGTATTCGCGACTATCACGACCGCCACTATTACGGCTGCATGTTTCCGGTAAAACCCGGCGAGTTCTTCGAGTTTGGCGGCGAAATGATCCGTGCCTATTTCGGTAGCAGCCTGTCGGTGGACGTGCAAGTCGCCCTCTGGGAAGCCATGGCGGCCCAGGGCTGCAACAAGGTCGTGGACGTTTGCGAAACCCACAATATCCCGGCGCTGAAACTGCACATCCGCATGGGCTACCAGGAACAGGGGCGCATCACTCACGTCTACTGCCTGTTCGGCCGCTGGAAATTCTTCCGTGAAACACGCTACGAAGGCTCGCGGCTGGAGCCATTGCGCAAACCGGGGCGGCCGGTGGTGAGCGCGGCGGCGCAGACTTGAGCCAATCCACAAATGTATGGCGGCATTGATGCCGCCATCGCTGGCAAGCCAGCGATGAGGCCTGTAGCCGCGCTGATGAATCTCAGACTTTGGTGGCAACCAAGGTGAAACACATCGGTAACTGCGCCTCCCGGTTCAGATACCGGTCATACAATTCCTCCCGATTCGAATGCGCATATTCCTTGAAGTGCGCGATGTTCAGCCCTGCCCCGATGGCGCCGCTGAAGATTGCGCCGAGGTTATGCACGAACCAGTAGGACTTCGCCGCCTGCTGCTCGACCTTGCCGACATAGACAATCGGCTCTTCCTGCACGAACGGCTCGGCGCGGAAGTACGAGCTGGCGAGGCGATACGGATCCTCGGCGTCCGGATCGACCATTTCCAGAAACGGGTGGGTTTCGTAGATCACCAGTTTTCCACCCGGTTTCAGGGTCGACGCAACGTGACGGAAGAATTCGCCGATGTCGGGCATCCAGTTGAGTACACCGATGGTGATCAGCGCCACGTCGAAGCGGTTGTGCAGCAATGCCGGTAGGTGATGGATATCGCTTTCGATGAATTCGGCGTTGTGCGCTGAGCGGCTGTTCAGCTCACGGGCCTGATCGAGAAAAGCGCTCGACTGATCCACCCCCACGACACTGCGCGCACCCAGTGCGAACAGCGAAAGACTCTCGCGACCGTTGTTGCAGCCCAGTTGAATCACATCTTTACCGTCGACACCGACCTCTTCCAGCAACCCGCGCAGCGTGTCATCGAGGCAGGAGAAATCTGCCTGTGCGACGTCGCTCAGCAGCGCCTGCCAGTCAGGCGAATCCTGATGATGGCGGGCGGAATCGTTCCACGCCTGTCGATTGCTTTCGATGGCGTTTTTATTGTTCGGCACTTCCATGGCGCACTCCGGACGATGCTCGTGATTGAGCGGTCGGAGTCTAGATCAGGCTGTCAGGTGTAATTGTCGAAAACTTGTAAGCGACGCTCCTACAAAACAGGCGCTTTTCGCCCACAAGTGTCGACGAATTATCCAGGACCGATAGAAGACTTGGCCGACTGCTTATCTGTATCTACTTGGATACAGTCAGTAATGAGGTGCAGTCATCGTTCTACTGGCCGGAGGCGACAAATCCTCACAAAGCGCAGACATCCGGCGCGCAAAAAAAATGGCAAGGGAGGTTTAACCATGAGCCAGACTTTGACGAATTTCGACATGGCGACATTGTTGGACAGTGACGAGGCCATCAGCGAATACCTGTCCCAGGTTCTTGCAGATGGCGATAACGAGGAGTTTCTTCGAGCAATAGGTTATGTGCTCAGAGCCCGCGGAATGACGCAGATAGCCAAAGACGCAGGCATGGGTCGTGAAAGTCTGTACAAGGCGTTCGCGCCAGGCGCAAAGCCGCGCTTCGACACCGTATTGAAGGTCATCCATGCCCTTGGCATTGACCTTTGTGCACAACCGGGGCATTTGATCAATCACTCGACATCTTGAGCTCGTGGATGGCAGAGGCAGCTATAGTTAATAGCCTTGGGGAAAACCGCACTCGCAGGTGCCGCCATGCAAATGCTCAATCGGCTGTTGTTGACCGTCTGTCTGCTCGCCGCCACTTCGGTGCAAGCGCTGGACAGCAATTTCGTTTACTACGGGCCGAACCAGCCCTTCGCCCACCCTGCCCCGTATTCGCTGAACGCCACGCCTCCGCGGCCCTTTGATGACACGGCGCCGCAGGATTTCGTGATCATTCCCGACCGCCGCGTGTTCTCCGACTCGCAACTGCCGACGGTGGCGGATGCGACAGTGCGGGTGTTTATCCGCACGTACGATGCCGAGCGCGGGATTTATGTGAATGACGAGGTGCTCGACCCGAGTTGTGTGCTGGAGTGCCTGAGCCGCCAAGTGCAACACTAATCCACTGTGGGTTCACCACTGGCGTTTGTCCGGGCGCGCGAGGCCGAGCTTTTCGATGCGGTAACGCAGCATGTCGCGGCTCAGGCCCAGCAAACGCGCGGATTTGGTGACGTTCCAGTCGGTCTTGTCGAGCATCTTGCGCACCATGTCGCGCTCGACTTCCGGCAGGTTCATCGACTCGGTATTACTCGCTGGACGTGGTTCGTAATGCGTGGGCACTTCGTGCAGGTGCAGCGGTGGTTCGTCGACCAGGCTCATGCACACGTTCAACTGATGCGCGGCGATGGTGTCGCTCGGCGCCAGCAGCACGGTTTGCTCAAGCATGTTGCGCAATTCGCGCACGTTTCCCGGCCAGGTGTAACTGAGCAGCAGCTCTTCGGCCTGCTGGCTGAAATGCAGGTTCGGTTTGCCGTAGCGTTTGCCGTGGCTGGCGAGGAAGTGCCGGGCCAGCATCAGGATGTCTTCACCTCGGGCATACAGGCGCGGCACCTTGATCGAAATGATCCGCAAGCGGAAAAACAGATCGCGACGGAATTTGCCCTGCTGGACCATTTGCTCAAGGTTGCAGTTGGTCGCGCTGATCACCCGCAGGTTGACCTTGCGCTCCTTCACCGCACCGACCCGGCGAATCGTCCGGTCCTCCAGCAACTTCAACAGCTTGGCCTGCAACAGCAGATCCATTTCCCCGACTTCGTCGAGAAACAATGTCCCGCCGTCAGCGGCTTCCACTAACCCCACGCGACGATCCTTGGCGTCGGTGAACGCGCCCTTTTCGTGGCCGAACAGTTCCGACTCGACCAGATTCGACGGGATCGACGCACAGTTGAATTCAATGAACGGGCCTTTGCTGCGTGGGCCGTCGAAGTGCAGCGCGCGGGCCACCAGTTCCTTGCCGGTGCCGGTTTCGCCCTCCACCAGCACGGGCGGCAAATCGGTGTTGGCCATGCGCCGTTCGGCATCGAGCAACTGGCCGATGGTGTTCTTCAGGTACTGCATTGGCGCCGACTCGCCGATCAGCGCCTGTATTCCGGATTTCTGCGCCTCGCGTTCCTGATAGAACGACAGCGTGCGCTCCATGCGCTCGGTGGCCAGGGCCTTGTCGAGCAGCAGTTTGAGCTCCGGCAGCGCAACCGGTTTGGTGACGTAATGAAAGGCGCCCTCCTTCATGGCCACCACGGCATCGTCGACGTTGCCATAGCCGGTCATCATGATCACTTTCAGATCCGGCGCGCTGATGCGCAGCTTCTGGATCAAGTCGTGCCCACTCATGCCCGGCAGCGAGTTGTCGGTCAGCACGATGTCCGGCATGAAGCTGCCCAATTGCTCCAGCGCGTCTTCGGCCGAATGGCAAACCGTCACCTCGAAGTCTTTGCGCTCCAGGTAGGTCTGAATATTTTCGGCCAACAGTTCATCATCCTCGACCAGCAGAATGCTGTGCTCCATATTCCCCTCCCGATGCCACTTTGAAGTTGAGACTGACGCGGGTTCCTTCCTGCTCTTTGCTGGTCAAGACGACCGAGCCCTGAAAACGCTCCATGATTCTTTTGACCAACGCCAGACCAACCCCGAGGCCGCCCTGCTTGGTGGTGAAAAACGGTTTGAACACCAACAGTTGCTGTTGCGCACTCATGCCCTTGCCGGTGTCGCTGAGGGTCATGCGCACGCTGTCGGCCTGCGGTGTTTCGAATTCGACGCTGAGCACACCGCCCTTGGGCATGGCTTCCAGAGCGTTGGCAAACAGGCTATTGAGTATTTGCGTGAGCAGCACCCGCTGACTGACCACTGGCGGGCAAGGTTGCGGACTGAAACGCACCTCGACTCCATTGCGTTTGATCAGCGCGTCGAAGGCGCCAAGGGTGTCTTCGACCGCCAGAACCAGATCCACTGCCTCGCCTTCCTCGCCCATCGGCCGCAGCGACACCAGCAACTCACGCACCCAGCGCGACATGCGATCGACCTGGCTGATGATGTCTCCGATATTGCGCTGCGCGCCCTCGCTGGCGACTTCCTGCGCCAGTTCGGCGCTGGAGCGGATGGTCGCCAGCGGATTGCGCAGGCTGTGGGCCACGGCCGAGGACATCTCGCCCAGCGCGACAAAGGTTTCATTGCTGATCAACTGTTGCTGCTGGCTCTGCAGCAACTGCGCCGCCCGGCGGACGATCCAGAACAGCGCGAGAAAGATCACCGCGCCCCCGAAAAGCGTTGCCGCCCAGATCGAGGCGAAGCCACGGTCGATCCGGGCGACCAGATCCGCCGGCTCCTTGTAGACCTCGACCATGGCGATGACTTTGCTTTTATCGGCGTTGAACATCGGGATGTAGTTTTCGATGAACAGGTATTTCGGTTCGCGCAGCAGCCGCTGCTCCGGACGCTCATCATCGATCTTGTGATAGCTCGACGACACCGGCACTTTCATCTCGAATGACTCGTCAAGTTCGTCGTCATCGTCGATGTGTACACCGATCAGCTCCGGATTGGTTGACCAGATCACCGTGCGATCCAGCGCATAAACCGTGGCCAGCAAAATGTCCGGCAAGTGTTTGACGTGATCGAGAAACTCGATGCGGGCGGAGACATGCGCGGCCGGATCGACATCGGGATAGCTGTTGTCCTGGCGCGGATCAAGCATTTCGCCCATGGTCCTGGCCGAAGTGATCTTGGCATGACGCATTTCTGCCTCGCCGATTGCCTGGACGAATTGCGCGGTCAACAGCGCATCGCGCTCGACACTTTCAGTGACCACAAACCGCGTGGAGATGTAGGCCAGCCCCACCGCCACGGCGGCGATGATGAAAAAACTCGCGAGCGAGAACCAGCGCAACAGATTGAACTGAGTCCGCCAGCCTTTGCCTGCTGCGGCCGATGCCACCGGCGCAGGGATATTTTGTGCTTCCAGTCGCTGCATGAGAGTGCCCTGGAGATTTGTATCGAGCCGGTCATAGCAATCAGTGTAGGTGGCTATGACAGCGACACATGGTTCAATGATGCTATTTCGCCGCTATTGCATACGACTCACCTTCGCGGCGGGATCGCCCGGTTTTACTCGCGTCAATGCGCAGTCAACAGTCGATGATCGCCTGCGCGAACGCCTCGTCCAGACGCCGGTCGGACATCGGGATTCGGGCATGATCAGTGTCGAATTGAGGCCAGCTATCGCTGAGGTCACGCATAGTTATGTCCATCACCAGCCTCTTCATCAGGAAGGGGTGATGGTGTTTTGCAACTACTGCGCCAGAATATTATTTCCAGCTTTAACAGGTAGTTATGCGTGTTGTGAGTTGCCCCACCCCACCGTGACCGGGGTTTGGCACCCACTATTGGGGAAAGTCAGCAAACCTCGCGGTTATGGCACCCGCTGGAACGCCAGACGCACCGTGGTCCCCTCGCCTTCACGGCTATCCAGGGTCACGCCGCCACCAAAGCGTTCCATGATGCGCTTGACCAGCACAAGGCCCACACCAAGACCACCGGACTTGGTCGTGAAAAACGGCCGGAAGGCCATGCTGCGCTGTTCTTCGTTCATGCCTTTGCCGGTGTCGCTGAGTACTACGCAGACTCCCCGGTCGCCGCTCGGTTCGAGGCTGACGGTCAATGTGCCGCCCTTGTCCATGGCCTCCAGCGCGTTGGCCAACAGGCTGTTGAGGATCTGCGTCAGTTGCACCGGCTGGCTCAACACCATGGGCGTACTTTGCGGCTGAAACACCACTTGCACGCTGGCCCTGGCGATCTGTTGCTCGAACGCGACGAGGCTTTCGTACAGCGCCGCCACTAGATTCACCGGTTCCGGGTCATCGTTGAGCGGGCGCAGCGACTGCAGCAACTCGCGCACCCACTTCGAAATGCGGTCGACCTGACCGATGATGTCGTTGATGTTCTTCTGCGCGGGGCCGGCGTCGAACTCCAGCGCCAGTTCGGCACTGGAGCGGATGGTCGCCAGCGGATTGCGCAGACTGTGCGCCACGGCTGAAGACATCTCGCCCAGTGCGACAAAGGTTTCATTGGCAATCAATTGTCTCTGCTGCGCCGCAAGCAGAATGGCCGCGCGCCGCACGATCCAGTACAGCCCCAGATAAATCAGCCCGCCGCCCAGCGCGGTGGCCAGCCAGATCAGCGTCAGCCCGCGTTCGATACGGGCAATCAGGTCTTTGGGCTCCTTGTAGATCTCGACCATCGCCGTAACGTTTTTGCCGTCGGCGTCGAACAGCGGAATGTAGTTTTCAATAAACATGTAGTCCGGTGGGGTGACGAATTTCTGCTCCTCACGCTCCTTGTCGACGTTGTGATAACTGGCCGACACCGGAATCTTTTCATTGAAGGCGCGATCGAGGTCTTCGTCGGAATGAATGCGCGTGCCTGTCAGCGCCGGGTTCGTCGACCAGACCACCAGCCGATCCGGTGCGTAGATGTTGGCCAGGATCACGTCTGGCAGGTTTTCGATGTGATCAAGAAACTCAGCGCGTGCATCTGCCCGGGCCTTCGGATCGATATCGGCAAAATCCTTGTCCAGGCGCGGGTCGAGCAGTTCGCCCATCGTTCGCACATTGGGAATCGAGACATGCCGAACTTCAGCCGAAGCGATGGCCTGAATGAATTGCGCCGTCAGCAAGGCATCGCGCTGCACGCTTTCGTCGATCACAAAGCGTGTCGACACCATACCGAGCGCCACGGCCACAGTGCCGATCACGGCCATGCTGATCAGCGAAAACCAGCGCAACAGGTTGAACGGCAGCGTGCGCGAGCTCAACCGTAGATTGCGGTCCTCGACTGGAAGCGATTTCGACTGCATGTTCATGGCGGCGACTTCCGGAAACTTCCCTATAGGGTTATAGCCCACGGTTGGGGCTTTGCCCGGATGCGGGGGGTGCGCAGATTCCCTGATCACTGCAAACCCTTGTGGGAGCTGGCTTGCCAGCGATTGCGGTGAGTCAGTCGACATCTTCGTTACGGGAATTCTGCTATCGCTGGCAAGCCAGCTCCCTCAGGTTCTTCATCCGACGCATATCCCCAGCCACACCCAATCCTGGGGGCTGACGCCCTTTCCCCAGTGACTGCAGACCTCATCTTCCCAACCCTGCAACCCCTCTATCACGGCCCTCTGCGACCTGTTCGCCACACCTTGGCATGGAAGGTGTACAGGCCCTCTGCAACTGACCCATCCCTAAGGGGCAGGTACTTCGATAGAGGGATTAACTCATGCACCCTTTACTGTCCAAAACCGCGACCGTCCTGGTCGTGAGCGCCCTGGCCCAGGGCATTGCCCAGGCCGCTTTGTTCGCTGTTGATCCGGGTCCGTACATACCGGCCAACGGCGGTTTCGCCAGTTGGTATCAGGACACCCACGGCCGCACCCTGGATCTGTGCCTGTCCAAAGCGCTCAGCTCGCGAGTGCCCAGCGCTCCCGGCGCGCCTTCGTACATGTGCACACTGCTGCCAACCCCCGGCGTGTTCGACGACGCACAGCCGATTGTCTTCCCGACCAACTTCCCCGATGAATCGTTCTGGTTCACCGGCGAAACCACCATCGTCGATGCCGCACGCGGGATCGACCTCGGTTTCGTCAGTGCGATCGAAGCCGCGTTCGCTGCCGAAGAACCGGTGGAAGGTGATCAGGTCAGCTTTGCGCGGATCCGTATCCGCGTCGATGTACCGACCGCCGGCACCTACGTGATCACCCACCCGTACGGCGTCGACGTGTTCAACATCGACACCCCCGGCCGGCGCGCGATCAACATGACCCGCGACATCGGCATCGGTATACCGCAAACCTACGACGGCGCGCTCAAGGGTGACATTGGCCCGTTCCTGCGCAGCGTCAATGGGCCCTACACCGAGACCAACCCGGTGACGGGCGCCGCCGAGCAGTTTGTCGGTGACCCGAACCTCAACGAAGCGGTCACCGGTAGTCCGTTCAACACCAACTACGTGCGGATCGAAGGCCCTAACGGCCTCGACCTGCGCAGCACGTTGTTTGCGATCTCCGGCAAATTGTCGACCGTAGTCCGGCCAACGCCAATGATCACCGAGCGCAGCACCTACTCGCGCAAAGCAGGCGACAGCGCACCCGTGGCCCAGCAGGACGTGTTTGTGAAAGCTCCGCCCGCGCCGGGCACCGTGGCCGTCACCAGCAGCACCCCGGTGCTGAACATGACCGAAGCCAACTCAACCGGTGCCTGGTACGCGCAATCGGCAGTCAACCCGACCTTGCCGACCACCCTGCAAGTGACCGCCGACAACCACTTGGCCATCGCCAGCAGCACGCCAACCACCCTGCCCATGACCCTGACCGACCTGGTGGTGATCCAGCGCGCCGAGTACAGCCTCAGCTCCGGGCAATTGACGTTGGTCGCCTCGACCAGTGACGAGACCTCGCCGCCGGTGCTCACCGCCAGCTCCTTCAGTGGTGCCGCCATTGGCGCCCTGAGCGGCGACGGCGCGGTGAAAACCCTGGCCACCGGGATCTCGCCGATACCACCGGCCAAGGTTCGGGTGACGTCGTCCAACGGCGGCAGCGATACCGAAGAAGTGGTCATCGTGCAATGAACGCTCACATGCCCAGATCCGTATCAGGAGGCATCATGAACAAGTGGCCACGCTTTGCGCTCAACGCGCTCGGGCTTGCTCTCTCGCTGACCGGCAGTGCCTATGCGCAACTCGCCGCCGTCGACCCCGGCCCCTACACCTTCGCCACCGGGAAATTCCCGATGTGGTATCAGGACAACAATTTGCTGTCGATGGAACTCTGCCAGTCGCGCGCCGCCAGTTCGCGAGTGCCTGTCAGCACACCACCGGCCTACATGTGTATTTTGCTGGCCGAGCCTGGGATCTATGACGATGCCCAGCCGATGATCTTCCCCGATAACTGGCCACCGGAATCGTTTTGGTTCCTGGCAGAAACCACCATTCCGCAAGTCGGGAACAGTGGTTATGAACTGGAAGCCTACGTGGCCGCGATGGAAGCGGCGTTCGCGTCGGAGAACCCGATCGATGGCGATCAGGCGAGCTTTGCGCGGATCCGCATTCGGGTCTCGGTACCCACCGCCGGCACCTATACCATCACCCACCCCTACGGCGTGGAAACGGTCAATGTCACCACCCCGGGTCGGCGGGCGATCAACATCACCCGCGACATCGGCATCGGTGCCCCGGGCAATTTCAGTGGTGCGTTGAATGGGGCTATCGGCCCGTTCCTGCGCAGCGTCAACGGGCCTTATACCGAGGTGAACCCGGACACCGGCGCCACCGAAACCTTCGTTGGCGACCCGAACCTCACCGAGGCGGTGACCGGCAGCCCGTTCGACACCAACTTCGTGCGCATCACCGGTCCCGCCGGCACGATCCAGTCCAATATCTTCAGTCTGTCCGGCAAGGTGCTCGACAACCGTCAGCAAACTCAGGTGGAAATCGACCGCGCCACCTATCACCGCACTGCCGCTGGCGTGCGTGCCGAAGTGTTTGCCAAGGCTGACAGCAGCTCGGCGCTGTGCTTCCGGGAAACCGTGGCATTGCTCCCCGGCCCGCCGCCGACGCCTTGTCAGACCAGTCTGCTGGGTGACAACAACGGCCTGTTCTTCGGTCAGCGCCTGGGCACCGGCGCCGTCCCACCGGTCGTGGTGGTGACCGCCACCAACCCTACCGGTACCACGCGACCTACGGCCGTGTCGGCCAAACTCACCGACGTGGTGAAAGTGCAGACCGCGCGCTACAGCTGGAGCAATCACAGCCTTTTGATCGAGGCCACCTCGACCGATGAAGTGGCCGTGCCGGACATGGTCGCGCAGGGCTACGGACGTCTGTCGAAAACCGGCACCCTGCAACGCATCACCATCGCCGACCTGACCCAGCCACCGGCTACCGTAACGGTCAAATCCGCCGCCGGTGGCAGCGACACCGAGGCTGTTGTGGTGGTCGGCACCGCGCCGAACACCGGTGAGAACCAACCACCGATCGCCAATACCGACGCCGGCAGCACCAGTTTCGGCGTGCCGATCACCCTCAGCCTGCTGACCAACGACAGCGATCCCGACGGCGACACGCCGTTGAGTATCACCGCGTTGACCCAACCGGCTGCCGGCCAAGGCACCGTCGCCCTCAGCGGCTCCACCGCTGTGGTCTACACCCCGCCAGCCGTGGTGAATGCGCCACTGACCACGACCTTCACCTACAAGGCACAAGACGTCAAAGGTCTGGCCTCGACGGCTCCGGCCACCGTGACCATCACCGTAGCGCCTAACCGGGCACCGACTGCGGTCGCCGACAGCGTCGCGACACTGGGCGTGGCGATCCCGATCAACGTCCTGGCCAACGACACCGATCCGGAAGGCAACGTGCCGCTGGGCGTCGCCAGCCTGACCCAACCGGCCGCCGGCCGCGGCACGGTCAGCACCGACGGCACAGTGATCACCTACACCCCACCGGCCACCGTGACCACGGCGTTCACCACCACCTTCACCTACATCGCCCGGGACAGCTTCGGCGCCCAGTCGACGTCGGCCACGGTGACGGTGCAAGTCTCGCCACGGCCAGCGGCGGAAACCTTCGCGGTCACCGCCTCGACGGTGCAGGCACGCTCCGGTGGACGCTTCAACTGGGACTTCACCGGCACGTCCTCGGTGACCACCGGCAACACCATCACCGTGCAGGTCACCACCCCGACCGGGCTGGTCACCTTGGGCACGACGACGGTGCCGCTGACCGGTCGCTGGCGGTTGACGCTGAACAACACGACGGTGGTGCCATCGGCCAACCCGACCGCAACCATCCGCTCGTCCCAGGGCACCGTGCGCACGGTGTCGGTGAACACGCTTTGAACCTGCGCCCCACCCACTTTCGGGTGGGTGGGGCCTGGCTTCAAGCGCTTATTGCCCAAGAGGTTTTCCGCCATGAACACGCCGACCGCCGCCCTGCTTTGCCTGCTCCTGCTGTGCAGCAGTGCAGGGGTGCGTGCCGACGACCTGATGGAAAACGATGACCTGGCGCCCTCCAGCGCCGACCTCGGCGAGCTGCCACCCCCCGTGGGCCAGCAAGCCCTGATCGAGCAGATCGGCCAGGCCAACCTCGCGCTGCTGCAACAAAACGGTCAGTCGCTGCTTGGGCGGATCGTGCAGTCGGGCAGCAATCAAGAAGCTTACATCCTGCAACAGGGCAGCGACCTCATGGCTTTGATCACCCAGAACGGTTCCGGCAACGCCGCGTCGATCACCCAGAACGGCAGCCACAACCGCGCGCAGATTTCGCAAAACGGCAACAACAACGACGCCAGCATCGAGCAGGCCGGCGCGGGGCTGCAAAGCGCCGTGACCCAGTCGGGCAACGGCATGAGCGTTTCGGTCAAGCAATATCGCTAAAGCACTGCACTCATCGGAGAGTTAATCATGTTCAAACTGACGCCCCTCACCGCCGCCCTACTGGTCATGATCAGTGCCCAGGCCATGGCCGACGACAGCCTGTCCACCCAGAACCAGGCCGGTACTGCCAACATCGCCGATGTGAAGCAGACCCAGGCCCCGTTCAGCACCGCCACCCAGACCCAACTGGGCCAAGGCAACAACGCCGCCGCCCTGCAAGACAACGCCACTAGCGTGATCACCCAAGACGCGGTCGGTGACTACAACGCCGGTTACGCCGAGCAACTGTTCGAAAACAACAGTGTCATCACCCAGCAGCAAGCCGGCGCGTTCAACACCAGCCACGCCAGCCAGTCGCTGGGCTTCGGCGCCGGCAACCAGGCCCTGCAACAACAGCAAGGCACCGGCAACTTCTCGTTCGTCTATCAAGACTCGCAGAACGGCAGCGAAGCCAAAACCTTCCAATACGGCGACGGCAACGAAGCCAACATCGAGCAACTCTACGAAGGCACCGGCAACAGTTCGGTGATCACCCAGTACGGCACCGCCAACTACGGCACCGCCGAACAGGTCACCCACAACGGCGGGCAGATCGGCATCAACCAGGCTGGCGAAGGCAACTACGCCTATGGCGACCAGCGCGACGGCACCGGCGGCAACATCACCATCAACCAGTTCGGCAACCTCAACGGCACCGAGATCTGGCAAGACGCACAACTCGCCAGCCAGGCCACCGTCAACCAGTACGGCGACAGCAACGAAACCGTGGTCGATCAAAGCTTCGGCGAAAACAACACCGCCGCCGTCACCCAGGTCGGCAACACCAACGCCATCTATGCCGACCAGTTCGAGTCGGTCAACTCGACCCTGGCGCTGTACCAGGTCGGCAACGGCAACGTGCACTACACCTACCAAAGCGGCGACAGCCACGTCCTCAACGCCACCTCCGTGGGCAACGACAACAAGGTCTACGCCAGCAACTGGAAAGGCCCGCAAACCGGCGGCCAATTCGGCAGCAACCAGCGCGCCAACATCACCCAGGCCGGCACTGGCAACATCGCCAACTTCACCCAGGATGGCGTCGGCCAGATCATGACCACCAGCCAGACCGGCACTGGCAACAAAACCACGGTCAAACAGGCTGACTCCTACAACGAGCTGTACTTTGATCAGAACGGCAGCGACAACATCCTGATCTCCGATCAGCGCGGCACTAACAACCTGATCCAGGGCTCGTCGAACGGCACCGGCAACAGTGCTGAGTTTGATCAATCCGGGACTGGCAACCAGGCGTACACCGCGCAGCTGTATGGCAGCGACAACATGATCACGGTCAAACAGGCTGACACCATGAACGTGGCGTATGTAACCCAGGGCGGGACTGGGAACATTGCCAATGTCGATCAGAGCGGGATGACGCAGACGGCGAATATTCAGCAGTTCGGGTCGGCTAACCAGGCGAGTGTTTTGCAGCAGTAAGGGTTGGTTATAAAAAAGCCGCGATTGCTGAAAGCAACGCGGCTTTACTTAAATGACCAAATCGACATCAGTTGAGATGAAAAATACGCCGTATCTGCTCGCGCGCTTTCTTTCCATCCGCGGCATGGAGCTCCATCAGCAAAGACTGATCGCTCAGCCGATGTAGCCGAAAATGATTGTAGAACGCCTGACCCAGACGCTGTCCTTCAAACAGTCCCTGTTCCCAATGACCGATAAATTCGTCGAACGCTGCTCTTTCGATTTCAAAGGGTGAACTATCCAAAAAAGAGTCTCAAAACTTAGATGTGGTGAAAGCAACTGCCCGTGGACTGCTGATTATCGATCCTCACGTGTGTGCCAGATTCGCAGCAAGTAAATGGCAGAACCCACGATCTCGTATCGCATCTCGTAATGCCCCACAAGAACCCGACGTACATCACGTGGTTCGAACTCCTCCAACCGTTCACCCAAACGCGGGTTCCCGATCAGCATAGTTGGAGCCGCTGTAAGCTGCTGTACCGTCCGTGCTGCTGCGGGTTGATTCACGGTTGCCAAAAATTCATAAAGTCTCGCCAGATCAGAAAGCCCTCTGCTCGTCCACTTCAACTCCATTAGCGCGGTACCGGCAATGGACTGTCTGTGGTCAAGCTATCGGCCCAGGCCTGAACGGCTTGGTGGTCGATGACACGACCAGCATCCACATCAGCCAGCGCTTCAATGGTCAGTCGGCTGCGCTCTTCCTCTTGATCGATCCACGCGCTCAACGCCTGTTTGACGATCCAGTTACGCGAGCGCTCCAGGCGTTCGGCCATCAAGTCGACCTTTTCGGCCAGTTGCACAGGAACATGGGCGGTCACAGATCGGGTTTTTACAGGGGTAGCCATTTGAGTAACTCCTCGGGCGACTGCTGAGGTGAATAGACAAACCACTTGATGCCAGCTTAGCCGCGATGATTGATTGAGCTTATTACCAAGACAAACAGAGGCGAAGTTAATCATGGTTAATCGTAATACTCCATTTCCCTGATCGCGCCTTCGAGCGGAATTTGTGAAAGCAGACCTGCAACTGATGAACGGTCACACTTGCCTCTCTTGGCTTCAACCAGAGCCCATATCTCAACCATCACCTGCTCATGCGCAAGGTTAGGGCGCGGGTCATCGATTGAAGCTTGGACTTCGGCACGGAACCAACGGTCATAACTGGCTGCCTGCTCTTCGCTTTCGAAATCTGGAACAGTTGTGGAAAACAGGGGATCCATGGTGCCTCCGGACCGAGGGTAAAAACGCGGTCTCTGTTCTTCATCGTTCCCACGCTCTGCGTGGGAATGCCTCTGGGGACGCTCCGCGTTCCAACTCGCGAATTTGACGCAGAGCGTCAAGGGCTGCATTCCCACGCAGAGCGTGGGAACGATCAACAGAGGGTTGCTTAATCGTGCAGTTCGACGTGATCGAGGGCCTGATTCACCGCCAGTTCGCCCAGCATGACGACTTGTGCAATACCGAGCGCGGTCTTGCGGTGTGAGGGCGGCAGCGAGGCGGCGAAGTTGTTGAGCATTTCACTGGCCGAACCGAGGGTTTCGCTGGCGTTGGCCAGTAGAGACTCGGTGTTGTACCTGGGGTTGGCGAAGTACATGGGCTCCGGCTCGTTAGTGCTGGACATGATCGGAGCGGAAGGATTCAGGTAGTAATCGAGCGCACGGTCGGCGGCTTCGTGGAGTTTTTTGCTGTCGACTGAGGCGTAGGGGGATGTGGTGTCGGTGGTGATTTCTGATTCTGGCGGATTGGGTGTTGGTTTTTTCATGATTATTTACCCTGTATGACGGTTATAGCTGGCCCCCCATTCGGTTTCCAAGCGAATAGGTGGCAGCTGTACGCAGGTTGGAAACCCGGGACAGAGGCAACCCGGCAGACACAAGGTCTCCCACGCACAGCCGCCATAACAAAGTGCACACAGTGAAGGTGCGCAAGGATACGTTATGAATGGCGCTTGTGCGCTCTGTAGTTACTCGGGTTTCCATGCCCGGCCGCTGAATTGGCAGCGACGAACACAGGCTAGAGACCGGACGTCCGACGGACAACCTGAAAACATTGTGGGAAGGTTCCGCCGATTCAGACACTTTTTTAAACAAACTTCAGATCGTAACCCTCACCCTAGCCCTCTCCCGGAGGGAGAGGGAACTGACCGAGTGGTTTGGTGGAAGTACGCCGACGTGCGCTATCGCGTTGAACTCGGACTTTGAAAAGCACACAAATCGGCCCCCTCTCCCTCCGGGAGAGGGCTGGGGTGAGGGGCAAATCCACCACAAATCCAAAGCCGACCACGCTGCGCTCCTCACCACTCAACAGGATGAGCGTTAGCTCGGCTGCTGCTCTTGATCTTGATCCACCGGCCCCGTCGGCAGGCTGAGCGGAGGGATTTATCCGGGGGAAGGCGCGCAGCGCCGTGCGGCGAAGCCGCATACATCGAAAGGAGGTGCAGCGCAGCAAACCGGAAGCGATGCCCCCGGATGAAGCCCGTAGCGAAGGAACCCCGAGCCCCAGCGAGCGGGCCGAACGTTGGGGCAAGCCTTTTTTTGCTTACTTTTTTGAGGCGTTTGTCAAAAAAGTGAGTCGCCGTCAGGGCGAAACCCTAAGCAGCCGTTACCGCAGCAACGGATATGTACTCAATCAACAAGAACCTGGTCGGCCCAAAGGCCGCCACGTTCACTCAACGTCAGCCTCAGCCTCAGCCCCCGGATCAACCTTGTTCTGACTCAAATACCGATTCAAAACATCATCCTGAGAAGGCGAAGAACTATCCCCCGCCACCTGCCACAACCGCCGCTCAATCCCCTGCGCCACCATATGCCCCACCGCCGCCTCAATCGCCGACAACACACACAACTGCGCCGGCTCATTCGTCGTATAACCCACCTCGGCCTCGAGCAACTTCTTGAACTCGATAAACTTGAACACCCCGGCACTGCGCGCCACCGAATAAATCGTCTTGCTGGTCATCACATTCGACAACACCTGCCCACTGCGCACATCCACCGCACGCAAGTTGACGGTCACCTGATCCACCCGATACTCCCGGGAAATATCAATCCCCAGATACCGCGCCCCTTCCCCACCACTACGCACATTCGTGTCGTAAGCGATGATTCCGCCTTCAAGCATCATGTTCGCCGCCTGCAACGGTGGCAGCTCACCCTGAATATTCACCGGCGTATTCGGCTTCTTCTGCGAGGCGCGAATAATCTTGCGCTCGGTCAGAAGGTTCTGCAGCCCTTCGCGCTCCAGCACCACAAACCATCCACTGGCCTGCATCGCGTCCATCAACATCGAGGCCGCGCCCTGGGTCACGCTGGTGGAAAACGAACTCGCCGGCGTCGGCTTGTACTGCCCGGTCTGGTCACGGAAGCCGTACACCACCGCCATCAAACGCCCCTTGGGTCGCGGCATCTTCAGCAAGTCGTAGTAGGTCGAGGCCCTGGGGGTCAGGGTCGGGGTTTCGGTGTCCTGCTCGGCCGACATCGGCTCACGCAGACTGCACCCTTGTAATGTCGCCAACATCAGCCCTAGCGCGATGATCTTTTTCATGTCCGTCTCTCCCCGGAACCGTCAGCCCGTCATGGGTTGAGGCCGTTCACCTGAATTTCCGAAACTTCACCAGTCGCTCGGTCGGTCACTTCAATGCTCAGTGCCCCGGAGTCGTCGATGACGTTGACGATAAAAGTGTCGGTGGACAGGCTCCCCGTGTTGCCGGTGGAGATGTTGTCCAGCAACTGCCCTAGCAGCCGCGATTGCAATTGACTGGTGAAGCGCTCCAGCGCCGAGGTGCCGGCCACGGTCGAGCGGCTTTTGAGGTCCGGGTCGTCGTGATCGTTTTGCGCCTGGGCGTTGTTGAGCAGCCATGTGCCGTTGAGCGGGTTGCCGCCGAACGACGGGTTGACCGGCGTGTAGACCAGTTCGGTGGCCTGGACGGCGGCAGCGCTGGCAAGGCCGATCAACAACCCCGAGATCCAGAATCCGCTGCGCCGTGAGAACGTTGTGGTTTTCATAGTTCGTCCTTCTCAAGGTCGGTGGTGTCCTGCAACAGAGCCTCCAGCTTGCGCTGGACAACCTGGCGTCGAACCCAGTCAGCGGCCGCGTAGGCCTCTTCCTTCAGTTCCACAGTGTTCGGCGGCAGGAAGCGCCGATACACCAGGCGTTGCTGATATTCCACGGTCACCAGGCTGCCCCAGCGCGCGTCGGGCCGCTCGCGCACCACCAGGTTGAAATCCATCCGGCTGGTGTCGCGCAGGCGTTCACTGAACGAGTAGTAAAAGTCGTGGCCGATGTGCGAGATCGTGTCGTCGACGATGAAGCCCATCAATTCATCCTCTTCAGCGGCGTGAGCGCAGCCCACCACGACACTGAGGATCAGCGCGCACATCCACTGGCGGCTCATGGCTGCAACGCCTGCGGCAAGACCGAATGGCCTTTTGCCGGGCCGTTGGTGCCGTCGAGGAAGGCTTTTTCGGCAACGAACTGCCAGTCCGAATAACGCTGCATGCCTTGAAAATCCGACCACTGCGTGGGGAAGTCTGCCTGCTTCAACGGCACCTCGGTCGAAGGGCTGTTGAGGCCGGTGATGCGTCCGTCAAAACCCCGTTGCAGTGCCCATTCACCTTTACCGATCGGGTCCGGATAGAGCTGACGCAGATGATGCCGAGCCTCCGGAAAACGTTGATCGTCGAGCAGGTCAGCGAGTTCTTTCGGGTACTGCGCCAGCCCCGGCGAACTGCGGTAGTAGCTGCGCAGCGCCTGGGCATATTGCGTGCCGACCCAGAGCAATTGCTTCTCCCGGTCGCGGCGCGAGGCGGTCGACCACAACTCGCCGGCACTGGCCAGGCCCATGCCCATGACGACGATCAGAAACAGCACGCCCAAGTAGGTGAAGCCACCCTGCTGCGCGCGGTTACCACTCGGAATACTGGCTACCATCACGCGCCCTCCCGTTGGCACCGCTTTTGATATCGGCCACGCCGCCCGCGACGCCTTCCGGTGGCGCGATCAGCACCCACAGGTCTTTGCGTTCGGTGATCGGGTCCAGTGGCGCGTTGCGCAGGTAACGTTGTTCGATCAATTGCTCGATGGAATCGGGGTAGCGCCCGGTGTCGCCGTAGTAGTGATCCAGCGCTTCGCGCATCGCCGACAGGCTCTGGCGCAAAGTGGTTTCCTTCGACGCTTCGAGGCTGTTGAAGTAGCGCGGCAGCGCGATGGTCATCAGCGTGGCGATGATCGCCATCACCACCATCAGCTCCAGCAAGGTAAAACCTTTTTCCCGGCGCATGAGGTTCACCACTCGCGGTAGGCGATGCCGTTGAGGCCCTTGCCGCGTGCCGTGGAGTAGACGTCGAACACGTCCTCGCCATCGCGCGGGTTTTGAGCCGAACTGTTGTAGGCGCGCACGCCCCAACCCCCTTCGTCATCACGTTTGGCCGGCACCAGCGGATCGCGCGGGATACGGCGTAAAAAGTAGAACTTGGCACCCTTGGCACTGCGCACATCACGCACCCCTTCGACCAGCACTTGCAGGTTCGGCGGGTAGCCGCTGCTGTTCATCGACTTCTCGATATACCCGGCGTCGAAGGCACGTTTATAGGCGTCGATGCCATCGCGAATCTGATACAGCGCGGTGCGCAAATCCTGCTCCTTGCCGCGCCGCACCACGGTCTCGGTCAGTGGCGCGGCCATGCTCGCCAACAGGCCGATCAGGGCCAGCGTCACCACGACTTCGATCAAGGTAAAACCGCGCTGGGAGGCGTTCATGATCAAGGCTTCTCGACGGTGACACGGGTGGTCGCCACGGCCGAACTGCCGACAGCGCGAGGCTGCACAACAGGCGCTGGCGCGGTGTAGGTCTGCATCGAGCGATCCGGCGCCTGAATGTGCATGCTGGTTTCGGTGCCGGTGGAAAACTCCATGTCCGAGGGGCTTTGATAAGGCAGGTTGCGCACGATCCGTGGGGTGATCGACAGCACCAGTTCGGACTTGCCGACGGTGTCCTTGTTGCTGCCGAACAGTCGGCCAATGCCAGGTATGTCGCCAAGGCCCGGAATCTTGTTGCCGGTGGCGCCGTGGTCGTTGCGCATCAGGCCGGCGAGGATCTGCGTTTCGCCGTCATGCAGGCGCAAAGAGGTCTGCGCGTTGCGGGTGTCGACCTGCACCGGGATCGTGCCCTGGCGGGTCGGTTCCAGCGGCGTGGCGTTACTCACTTCCAGGGCAATCTTGATCGCCACTTCGTTGTTCAAATGCACGGTCGGTTGCACTTCGAGCTTCAGACCGACATCCAGGTAAGTCACGCTTTCAGTGATCACCGGGCCTTGGGTTGAAGGCACTGAGGTGGCGCTGATGATCGGTACGCGCTGACCGATGTGGATACGCGCCTGCTCACGGTTGCTGACCCGAATCACGGGGCTGGCGAGGGTGTTGATGTCGTTGTCCTGCGCGTTGATCTTGGCCTGTGGCGATGGCGAGATGCTGATGCGGCTGGAGTTGATGCCTTTGAGTTGATCAAGCAGTGTCACCGCCGAACCGTCGCTGTTGACCACACCAAAGGTGTTCGGCCATTGCAGGCCCAGGTCGAGAATGCGCTGGGTGGCGACTTCCATCACTTCCACTTCCAGCACCACTTCGGGGTTGGACTGGTCTTGCGATTGCAGGAGTTTTTCCGCCATGCGCACGGCGTCTTCGGTGTCGCGCATGGTCAGGGTGTTGAGGCGTTCGTCGACGAACACGTCGCGGGTCTTGAGCATGGTTTTGACCATGTTCAACGCGGTGTTGGCATCGATGCTGGTCAGGTAGAAGGTGCGCATCACCAGCTCTTGATAGTCCTTGAGCTTCTGTGGCGAATCCGGGTAGATCAGCAGCGTGTTTTCGTTCACCACTTTCTGGTGCAACTGGTTCTGTTGCAGCAACAGTGTCACCGCGTCTTCGATGCGCACGTCACGCACGAAGATCGTCGCTTTCATGTCCGGGCGCAGGTCTTTGTCGAAGATGAAATTCAGGCCGGCGACCTGCGACAGCACTTCGAAAATGGTTTTGAGGTTGGCTTCGCGAAATTCCAGGGTTACCGGGCGGTCGAGCTTGGTGCGCAGTTGCGGATACGGGATCACGTTGCGGCTCTGCACCAGGCGGATGTTGCCTTGCAGCTCCAGCGCGCCTTCGTTGGTCGGGTCGAGTTCGAGGATCTGTTTGACCTGCCGATCGGCACCGTAGATGTCACCCCGGCGCAAGTCGCCACGGGCCAGTTCAAGCTTCTCGTCCATGCTGCGCAGGTAGTCGAGTTGGCGCAGGGCATCCTGGGCGCGGCGGTTGTTCGGCTCGATGGTCAGTACGCGGTTGTAGGCGGTGCGCGCCGAGGCGAAATCGCGGCGTGAGCGGTCGGTGTCACCGGAGGTCAGCAATGCAGTGATCGCCTTGGCCCGGCCGCTGTTGAGCAGCAGGTGCAACTCGGTGTCGCGAGGATCCTCGCGCAAGCCTTCCTCGACCCGGGCCAGCCCGGCCTCGTATTGGCCCTGCTCGATCAGGTCGGCAGCTTCCTTGTTGGCCACCTGCGCAGAACTGCACGCGGCCAGCCCGGCGCAGAGGCCCAGGCTCATCAGTAAAAGGGATCTGTTCATTGCGTACTCCCCACAGACAAGGTCTGCGACAAATGCAAAGGCAGGTAGACCAGACTCAATTCCAGTTCGGAAATGCCGGTGATCTTCCAGGTGTCGTCGATCACATCCCCGTTGCGCACGACGTAGATCTTTTCGCCGCTCTGCAAAAAAACTTGCAGGTCGCTGCGGTCATGCAGCTTGCCGACGAACTGAAACGGCACCGGTGGCAGGCTCGGGGCAGGCACCACCGGGGTTGGCGTAATCGCTTGTTCAGTGACCGTGGCCAGGGTTGGCGCGGCCTTCCAGCTCTTGGTGGCGAACAGATCACCGGCCGGGCTCAAGTCCTTGATCGGCGCCGCTTTGACTTTGCCGCTGCTGGCCGGCAACGCACCACGGCTGGCGCTTTTTGCAGGCGTCGCTACGGCCACTTCAGCCGAATCGGCGTCTTTGCTCGGCGAGAGAAATTCCGGCAACCAGGCCAGCGCCGCCGCCACGCCGAAGAACGCCACCCAACCTGTCACGCGCTTGGTATTCATCACGACCTCGACAGGTAAAGGGTCATACGGATCCGGCCGTTGAGGTCGGTGTCGCCAATCTTCTTGCGTTGAAACTCGACGTCTTCCACCACCACCGCCGGCAACTGGCCGAGCAAGGCGTGCAGGAAGCGGCGCAGTTGCGGATAGCTGCCGCGTACCGGCAGCAGAATCTGGTAGCGCGCCAGATGGGTTTTCGGATCGACGCCGAGGGCGTATTCGCCGCGTGCCAGGGTGATGTGTTCCTGGGCGGCGAGCGCGTAGATGCGGTCGATGGCCACGGTGGCTTGCGGCTGCGCCGGCAGCTTGTTGCGGAAATCGTCGAGCTGACGCTGTGGCACCACCGGCGGCGCGATGCTGCCGTCCTCCACCTTGGCCAGATACTCGCTGGCTTCCTGAGTCTGCTGGTTCAGGTGCTGCAACGATTGCCAGCCCGGCAGCAAGCCGCCCAGTGCCCAGATCAGCGCGATCAACAACAGCGCCAGCCCGGCCAGACCCGGCAGGCCAAGGCCTTGCAGGTATTCGTGGACGATCAGTCTAGGGATTCGCATCGCCAATCTCCCAAGTCGCCGACAGGTTGAATTGCACCGGTTGTTCCGGTGATTTGACGACAATTTCGTGGCTCAGCAGCGACACGTCGGACAGCTCGTCGCTGGCTTCCAGACGCTTGTGGAAAGCCAGCATCGCTGGCAGATCCCGCGCTTCGGCGCTGATGCGCAACTGGCCCTTGCGCGCATCCGGGGTCAGGGTCAGCAGCGCGATGTCCTCGCGGGGCATGGCCTCAAGCATGGCGAACAGGCGTTCCCACGGGCGGCGCAGTTGCTGCGAGACCTTGCGCATTTCCGCAAGGTTTTGCGCTTGCTCACGGGTTTCGGCCGGGCTCAAGGTGCTTTTGCTGGCACTGTCGCCGGTGAGCTGGCGTTGTGTGGTTTGCAAATGACCTTGCTGTTGTTCGGCCTGGGCATCGAGGTGCTGTTGCACGCCGAAACACAGCAGCGCCAGCAACGCGCCACCGCCGAGCAGGCTCCAACCCAACAGGCCGGAGCGTGGACGTGGCTGAAAGTCGAGGTTGAGGGCGCGCATGTCAGGCCACCGCCCGGGACATGACGTACAAGCCGTCACGCACGGTCATCGAGTCGTCTTCAAGGGTGCGCAGTTGCACCCCGGCCACGTCCGGATGCGCATCGAGGCGCGCCGGGGCATGCAGATAAACGTTGAAGGCGCGTTCGCTGGTCGACGCCTGCAACTGCCGTTCGCGACCGATCAAGGCACTGAGCGCTGCATCGCTGTCGCTGCCACCCGCCGAGCGCACGCCTGCCCAACGCCCTTCCCGGGCCAGCAGCAACACGCTGCGTTGCGGCTCGGCGACCACGAAGAGGAAGTCGCCGGCGTCGAGGCTTTTGTCGAAACGGTTGAACGCCGTCATCAGGTATGGCTGCACCGAGCGCAGGCGCACACCACGGCCGCTGACCAGTGCCCGCAGGCGATCGAGCAAGTCTTGCGGCAAGGCGCTGGCGATGCGGTCGTAACCGGCAGGCTCGGCAGACAACACCAGAGTCCAGGTTTGCGTCGGCACGCCGAACAGGTCTTCGAAGCACAGTTGGGCGAAGCCCCTCAGCTCATCCGGGCTGCTGATTTGCGTGCTCCACGGCACCAGACAGAAACGGCTGAAGTGGCCGGAGATCACCACGCTCAATTCGGCACCGGCGCGGGCGTGTTCACCGAGTAGACGGTCGAGGGTGTCCAGCGCCACCGCGTAGCTCTGGAAGCCTTCGTCGATGTAACCGACGCTGCCCAGCCACAGGGTTTCACTGCCCCGCCGCTGCCCCAGGCCAACACCGCTGGCGCCGAGCACGGCGACAAAATGTTCACGAGATAAAAGTGACACGATTGATCTCCTCCAGCGTGGTGCGACCTTGTTCCACCAGCTCCAGCGCCGATTCGCGCAGCAGGCGCAAACCACGGGCACAGGCCAGGGCTTTGATTTTGGTGATGGGTTGGCGCTCGACGATCATCTGCCGCAGCTCGTCGTCCAGGTGCAGCAACTCGGCAATCGCCGTGCGCCCGCGATAACCGCTGCCCCGGCAGTGGCCGCAGCCTTTGCCGTGAACGAAGTGGTAGTGGTCGACTTTCTGCGGGTCGAGGCCCGAGGCGCGCAGTTCTTCATCGCTCGGGTTGACCGGCGCGCTGCAACTGCTGCACACCAGCCGAATCAGGCGTTGGGCGAGGATCGCGTTGAGCGCCGACACCAGGCTGTAGGGGTCGATTTCCATTTGGGTGAAGCGGCCAATCACGTCGAAGACGTTGTTGGCGTGGATGGTGGTGAACACCAGGTGCCCGGTCAGTGCCGATTGCACGGCGATCTGCGCGGTGTCCGGGTCGCGGATTTCGCCGACCATGATCTTGTCCGGGTCATGACGCAGGATCGAGCGCAACCCCCGGGCGAAGGTCAGGCCTTTTTTCTCGTTGACCGGGATTTGCAGCACCCCCGGCAACTGATATTCGACCGGGTCTTCGATGGTGATGATCTTGTCCACGCCGTGGTTGATCTCGGTGATCATCGCGTAGAGCGTGGTGGTCTTGCCGCTGCCGGTCGGGCCGGTGACCAGCACCATGCCGTAGGGTTCGGCGGCGAGGCGCCGCAACTGGCGCAGGGTCTCGTCTTCAAAGCCCAGCGCTTGCAGTTGCACGCCGCAGACCTTGTCGGCCAGATCCTGTTTGTCGAGCACCCGCAGCACCGCGTCTTCGCCGAAGATGCTCGGCATGATCGATACCCGGAAGTCGATCTGCCGGCCACTGATACCGATCTTGAAGCGACCGTCCTGCGGTACGCGTTTCTCGCCGATGTCCAGTTCGGCCATGACTTTGACCCGCGAGATCACCTGTTCGGCAAACTCGGCGCCCTGGACTTTGCTGATGTTGTTGAGCACGCCGTCGATGCGGTACTTGATCACCAGACCGTGGCCGGTAGTACCGAGGTGGATGTCGCTGGCGTGCATTTTCAGCGCGTCGTAGAGGGTCGAGTTGACCAGCTTCACCACGCTGCTGGCGTCTTCGCTGATGCTGGTCAGCGACAGGCTTTGCAGGGTGTCGATCTCGCTGTGGGTGTCGCCCTGGGCGTTCAGCGATTCGACAGCGTGGAAGCTCTCTTCGTGGCGTGCCAGATAGGCCTTGAGGTCGTCTGCGTGTACCAGATGCAGCGGCGCCCCGTGCAGGCAATCGTCGATCCAGGCCAGCCGCGCCGAATCAAAGGGGTCGGCAAACACGCCGATGACTTCGTCGTTGTGGCGCAGCAGGATGAATTCACGTTTGAGGCATTGTGCGAGGGTGACCCGGTCGAATACCGGCGTCGATTGAAACAGGCTGTCGGTGTCGAGCACCGGGTAATGCAGGGTGGCGCCGAGGCAATCAATGAACGGCATCGGCGCCAGTTCGCACAGCACGCCGAGCGCATCAAGAACGCGTTCCCCGGAACTGGCGGCCCGCGCCCGGGCCTGGGCCAACTGCTCACTGGAAAAGCGTAGCGGTGCGCTTTCCACCACCAGCGGTTCGACGACAACGGACAGACGTTCCATGGTTTGCTCTCCAACCGGGGCTTAAAGCCCTGTCGGCGCGACAAACCCTGGCGGCAAATGCCGGAACGTCTGATCGCGCCACTACTCCCCGGTGAGCATTTGATCGTCGTCCGGTGCCTTGGATGGCGACTGTCGTCGTCGATCCGCCAGCACCCAACTGCCATCGTACAACTGCAACGGGAAGCTCTCGGTCCTGCTCTGGCGTCGTTCGACGAAACCCTCGGAAGGGTTCGCACCGGGTTTCGCTTCGCGCTTGAACCCCAGAAGGTCGCAGACAGCTCGGGCCAGTTCCGCCAATGGAAACGGTTTGAACAGGATGTGGCTGACTTCCAGTTGCCGTGCCCGCTCACAAACTTCAGCGGTCGGGTGACCCGTTATCAGCACAAAATGACACGCCCTGTTCTGGCGGACCGCGTCGAGCACCTCAAAGCCTTCCATATCGGGCAAGCGGTAATCGAACACCAACACGTCGGGGGCAAACGTTTCGGCTGAACCGATACCCGTCGCTCCGTCATGTGCAATCCGGACGTCCAGCCCCTGCGCCGACAGATAATCCTGAAGATTCTGTGCAAGCAGCTGTTCGTCTTCGACAACCAGTACTTTGTTAACCAAGGTCGACTCCTTGAAACCCGCAAGTCCGAAAACTGAACCCGCTGGAGTGCGCCTTACCATGGGTAACGCACACTTCATGCCAGGCTGAGTGCCGGTAAATTTTAGTCTTCATGTCCTTGAATTTCATGACAATGCCCGCTCGTCCCGGTACCCCGTTCCCCAAAAACGGGGAAGCACCTGAATGGGCATCGAAGCCATTCCCCACTAATGGGGGGGAACCTTCAATCGTCGTCAATTCGTTCGATCCTGTTCTGCGCCCGCAATTGCGCGAGCACTTGGCGACGAGCCTGGGTCTGTTGCTGTCGGGCAAACTCGCCCGTGACTGCTTCCAGCCCCTCTGATTGTGGGACATCGCTCGCCTCCAACTGGTTCTGCAAATAAATCAGATGCCAACCAAACGGTGATCGCACCGCACCGCTGGCAAACCCCGAAGCGCTGATGATAGACGCTCGCATCTGATTTAAGCGTAGACGTGCCTGAGCCTGCGTGGCGGCATCGGCGTTCGGCGCGACTTTGATCAAGACGTGCCTCGTCTGGGTGAACCGCTGCCGGATCAGGTCGGCGAACATCTGCTGCGCGGCCAGTTCGCGACGCATGTACTCGACGTACGAGGCTTCATCGAAACCCGCCTCCTGCAAACGCCGGTTGAAGTTCTCGGTGCCGCCGATTGTAGTGCGAGTCTGTTCGACCTGCCGGCGCACGCTTTGCTCGTCAATCACCACGCCACGTTTGCGCGATTCCTGCCACAGCAGCTCTTTGTCGATCAGCGCATCGAGCGCGGCCTGACGCAGCTGTTTATAGGCTTTGGGATTGCGAATGCTCGCCACCGCGCGGCCCTGATCTTCCAGGTACTCGGCGAAGAACCGCTCAAGGCGAAACTCGGAGATTTCCTCGCCATTGACCCGCGCAGCCGCTGGCCCATTGTTGGCCAAGGCTACGGGCAACCAGCATGTCAGCAACAGCATTAACGTTCTGAGCTTCATGATCAGAGCCTCCGTTCAGGGGCTGGCAACAATCGGTTTATAGGGTGCAACCAGATAAAAGCGCTGATCCGGTAAATCCACCGTGACGACATGCGCGCCGCTCAACCCCAGGCGTCGTCCGGGGCCGAAATTGAGGCGCGGGGTCAGACCGGTGTCGAAGTCGTGCAGGCCTTCCAGCGCGGCCACCAGCTTTTCGCGGCTGGCATCGCGTCCGGCCTGTTTCATGCCTTCGCTGAGCAGCAACATCGAGGCGTAGGCGCCGACCTGCAGCACTGCGTGCTGAGCGCCAAGGCCTTGATGCTCGCGCAGCAACGTCAGGGCCATGCGTCCGCTCTGGGTCCAGTCGCTCGGTACGAACGGATAGGCGAGGAACACCCGCCGGGAAAAGCCTTCCGGCACCTGCATCAGATCCCCGGCCACCTGGCTCGAGGCGGCGAACAGGTACGGCACCTGCCCGGCACTTTGCAAGCGTGTGGCCAGGCGACTGAAGCCAGCGCCGCTGCCCAGATAGAAGACTGAACGCGAGCCCAACGGCAGCGCATCCGCCGCCGGGTCATAGACGTGTACCTGGACGTTCTGCCAGCCGTGACCCTGCAAATACTGACCCAGGGTTTGCGCCGCTTGCGTCTGCGTGGGGTCGTCCGCACAGGCAATCAGCGTCGGCCCTTGCAGCACGCGCAAGCTGGCCGTGGCGTAATCGGCCAGGGCAATCAGTTGCTCGCGCAATCCGGGCAACGGTTCGAAAATCTGCGCACTGGCCTGCACCGAGCCGAGCAGCGACAACGGCCCGATCAGCGGCACGCCGGCCTGCTCCAAACGGGTTGCCAACGCGCTGTCGAGGGCCGGCGCCAGCGGCGCGATCAGGGCGAACACCTGTTCCTGCTCGATCAGCCGCTGCAACGCCTGTTCGGCACTGGCGCGATCCGGGCCGGGGTCGATCACCGTCAGGCGCAACTGCCGGCCATGAATGCCGCCCGCCTGATTGATCCGCGCGACACTGCCGTTGAGCACCGCCGCCACCGTGGCGCCCTCCTCGGCTAACGGTCCTTGGCTGGGCAGTAACGTACCGAGGCGCAAGGTCTCGGTATCGAGACCGGGGTCGCGCTCATCGGCCAGGCGTTTAAGGTAGGCGGTGAGGTTGCGCTGATCCTTCATCGACAGCAGAAAGCGCGGCATGCTCGGGTCGAGACGGTTGTTGCCGGGGTCACGTCCCTGCTGAATCACCCTCGCCACGCTGCTGTCGGTGTAGGCCGGATAGTGGCGGCCGTTGACCTGTTGCTGGCCATAACTGCTGGTCAGCCGCGACCAGTTCAACGCCGGCGGACGCACCCCGCCTTCGGGCCGGCCGAGGCCATCGGCGCCGTGGCAGTTACTGCACGGCAGGCTGGTGGCCGGCAGCAACACATCCGCCGCGCCGACCCGCGCCATGATCGCCTCGCCACTGGCCGACAGACCTTCGCGGTACAGGCGCTTGCCCGCCGCTTCTTCGGGCGTCAGCGGCAGCGCCGCCGCGCCAAAGCTGACGCTGGCGAGCAGGAACAGGGCGAGAACACGGCAGCGCTTCATGGTGCGTGCTCAACGGCCAGCCACGGGCATTGTCAGCAACTGCAAGCGCTGGGCAATGGCGGCGGCCGGGGCATCGGGGCGGATTTTGCTCCAGCGTTTGTTGGCGACATCGCCGACGATCAACTGCGTGGAGTGTTGTTCCGGTGTCGGAATGATCTGGCCGATACGGCTCAACACCAGGTCCATCTGCGCCTTGTCGCCGGTAAGAAAAAGCCAATGAGGGTCATCGGAACCCTGCTTCAAGGTGTAAGCCTTGAGCACCGCCGGCGTATCGCGCAGCGGGTCACTGGTAAGGGAAATAAAGGTGATGTCCTGAGCCTTGTCACCCAGCAACTCGCGCACTTCCTTGAGTTTGCGGGTAATCAACGGGCAGGCATCGTTGCAACTGGTGAAAATCACGTTGAGCAGCACCACGCGGTTTTGCAGCGCGTCGCTGTAGAAGCGCAGGGTTTCACCGTTCTGATCCTGCAACGGGGTGTCGGTGAACCAGGTTTTAGCGTCGCGGGTGCCTGTGGCCGGTGCCGCCGCTACGCTTTCAGTTTTGGTGTCAGTAGCCTCGGGAGCATGGCCTTCGTGGGCAACGGCGACGTTGCCGAAAATGCACAAGCACGCGGTCAGGGAAATCCAGTCGAGGGCTCTCATGGCTGTTGCTCCATGGCAATGGCGGTGTGTTTGGCGTGGGTGCGCAGGCCGCTGAGCTTTTCCACTTCCTTGGACAGCAGCGCCGGATCGGTGAAGCCGTAATAGCGGGTCCAGTGGCGGCTATCGCCGTCGCCGACGAGGATCAGCGGTTGATGATTCTTCAAGTCGCCGCTGAAACTGCCCAGCCCCTTGAGGGTTTCGGTGATCGATTGCGACGAGCCGGTCAACCAGCTCCAGCCCGGGCCACGCTGGAAGGTGCGGGCGTATTCCTGCAAGCGTTTCGGGTCATCGCGTTGCGGATCAACGCTGATCGACACCAGTTGCACTTCAGTGCCTACCCGTGCGCCCAGCTGCTTTTGCACCTTGCCCATGATCGAAGACACCACCGGGCACACCGTGGTGCAACTGGTGTAGATGAAGCTCATGACAACGATTTTGCCCTGCACCAGATCCTGCTCCAGGCGCACGGTTTTGCCGTTTTGATCGAGCAACGAGACGTTGGCGAATTTGACTTGAGCGTTTTCCTGCGAATTGCTGGGGACGGCGGCTTTGTGCCCGGCATGTTCGTCGGCTGAATGGGCCTGAGCCTGGTGAATGCCCACGCTCAGCAGGCACAGGGTCAACAGGCCACGGGATGCAAATCGGTTCATGTCGAAATTCCTCTTCATGAGAACGGATCAACGCGTCTGGCCCGGGGCTACCCGAACACTGGCAAAGGTCTTGTCATCGAAACCGGCACCCAGCGATGCCGCACGCACATGCAGGTACCAGGCGCCGCTGCGATCAAGGGTCACCGGCGCTTCGTACACGCCATCGGCGACTTCCCGTGCCGCCACTTCGCGGGGGTGCGAGGTCGGTGCGAGGAAGTAGCGCAACTGCACGTCTTTCACGCCGCTGCGCTGGACTTTCTGCTTGCCCTGAACGATGCGAAAACGCACCACGTAGGGGTCATTGAGCGCCACGGCAGTCTTGTCGAGCAGAAACTCGACCTTCGGCTGCCCGAGGTGTTTTGCCACCGTGCCATCGGCTTCGATTTGCGCCGTGAAGCAGTGAATGATGTTCGGTTGATTGAGCAGGAACGCCACGTCGAAACGCCCCGCTGGCGGCAGTTTCACCCGCGCGCTGTACAGCCCCGGCGACACTTCGCGCAGGCTGCGGTCGATGACCATGGCCGCCCGCGCAATCTGCCCCCGGTTGGGGTAACCGGACATCGGCGCGTTCATGCCTTCGGCGTAGAAATAGGTGGTGTTGTCCACCGGGTTGACCACGAACACTGCGTTGTCGTCGCGCGATACCGCCAGGCTTGAGGCCAGCGGCAAATCCCCGGCCATGCGCGGCGGTTGCGGGCCGGCTTGAAAACCCTGGCTGATCGGCTGGCGGCCTTCACCGAGCGAGGCCAGATTGATCATGGTGACCTTCGGCGAGGCCAGTCCGCGCACGTAGGCATAGGCCTTGGTGAACACCACTTGATAGGGTTCGGCGGACACGTCGAGGTCGTGGATCGCCGAGTCGTTGGCCGCGTCGATGATCGAGGCGCGGTTTTCCACGGTGTTGAGCACCACGCCAAAGCGGCCGTCAGCGCTGAAACCCATCGGGCCGAGGCCTTGCTGGAGCGGGATAACCCGGCGCACGGCATGGCTGTTGCCGTCAATCACGGTCACGGTGCCGTCCTTGCCATCGGCCACGTAAACCCCGCCGGACAATGGCGAGTACGCGACCGACAGCGGGCTGGAGCCGGTTTTGACTTGCTTGAGGATGTTCAGGCTGGCGATATCCACAACGCTCACGGTGCCGTCGTCACGGTTGCTGACGAAGGCAAAACGGCTGTCCTTGCTGAAGCTGATTTCGTGATGGCCACGGCCGGTGGCCAGATGCTTGAGGGGTTTGAGGCTCTGAGTGTCGATCACCGTCACCCCGGACTCTTCGGCTTTGCTCGCGTTGTTGCCGACCCACAGCAAACGTTCGTCCGGTTGCAGTGCCACGCGCACCGGTTGGCTGCCAGCGGCAATCGAGTCGAGGACTTTGAATTGTTCGCTGTCGATCACCGCCACTTCGCCGGCCGTGGGCATCGACACGAATACGCGTTTGTTGTCTTTGGGCGTGACCCAGTCCATCGGCGGTTGCTTGAGTTCGATCCGCGCCATGGTGCTGGTGATGCCGCCGACCGACACCGAGGGATCGACCACGGCAATGCTCGCGTCGCGGTTCATCACCAACAGGTAATAACTGTTGAGATCGAGCAGTGGCCGCGCGCCGATGTTGGATTTGAGGAACACCCCGACCCGGGATTTGCAGCTTTTTTCGCGACCCTGGGCCAGATCGGCGGCGACGGTTTCAGGGTCGACCCACGCCCCCGGCGCCACACCGGACAACGGCTGGCCGGAGGCGCTGTCGGTGATGCGGAACTGCACGTCGGCGAACTCGCCTTCACGCAGTTTGCCGTCAGCGGCCAGCGGCTGGAGCTTGAAGTCCACCGCCACGCCATCGCGTTTCAGCACCTGGCCGCTCTCGGGTTGCGCCAGCGCCATTTCGCTGAGCGTGAGCAACGCCCCCGCGACTGTCAGCAGACAAACTCCCGTGATGTTGATGATCCTGTTCATACGCACTCCCCTAATCTCTGCCTGACAACTCGCTCCCACAGAACTCTTCGTTATCGCTACTGTCCCTGCGGTGCCGGTTCCGGCTCGTTGGTCACCCGCAGCAATCCCCACAACCCGGAAATGTTGCCGTAGGCGCCGTAGTCGCGGAACAGGTAGTCCCCCGGTATCGCATTGCTGCCCCCGGCGCTCGGCAGCATGAGGCTGAAGTGCGCTGCCGGCAGGACGCTCTCGCGGGCGCCGATGTACATCGACATCGGGTTGTAGCCGTAACGCACCGAACCCACGCCCGGCGTGCCCAGCGGATAGCCACTGGTGTCGCTCTTCTCGGCCTGGAACGGATTGATCGACCAGACGTGCCCGTCGAGCTGGAACGTGCTGCCACGGCTGCCACCGCTCGGCATCAGGACGTGTGCGCGCAACGGCTGCCCCGGTTTGGCGTAGAGCACCGGTGTCTGCGGATCACCGCCGACCAGCGCATTGCTGTAGGCCATGTGCGCGTTGGTCATGTCGCCATAACCTGCGCCATCGGCGTGCCCGAACGGTGCATCCGGGGCGAGGCCGAAGCGATACCACAGCGGCTCGGTCTTGTAGTTGATCGCCATGCTCGAGTTGTCCTGCGGATCGGTCGGCAAGCCGAAGCCTTCGGCGGCAATGCCTTCGACCGGCCGGCCGTTGGCCCAACGGGTGTTCAACGCCTTGTGCCAGACCATCGCGAAGTCGCGGTAAGTCGTTTGCCCCGGCGCGGTGACCGTAGCGTTGACCTTGCGCGCATCGTCGACCCAGGTGGCGCCGATCGGCAGGATGCTCATCGCCCCGCCAAGGCCTTTTTGCGGCTGCTTGATCACGTCCGCCGGGGTGAAATTCAAACCGCCGAACTCGACCGCCGTGGCATTGATGTTGTCGACGCTGCGGCCCAGTTGGGTCACCGGTTTGCCTTCACGCTCCAGGTGCCCGGCGTAGTACTGATAAGTACGGGTCGGGTACGCGCCGCTGCTGCCAACGCGCGGCGGCACGGTCTGGGTCGGGTTGGCGCCGACGTTGGTGCCGTCGGATTTGGTGATGTCGTAGGCCAGCAGTTGCGCGTGCAGGCCGACGTGGCTGGACGGCCGCATCAGGTTGTTGCTGAAGGTGGTCGAACCGAGGCCGCTGTTGCGGTCGCGCTTGACCATGCCTTGCATCACGGCGGTCTGGGTCAGATCCGGCATCACGCTCGGCAGGCGGTTCTCCAGAGTGATGTTGATGCAGTCACCCGCAGCCGCGCGCAGCACCAGCGGTTCGACTGGAATGCCGGGCTTGAGCTTGCCGCTGACCGGATCAAGGTCGGATTTGCGCACGTACAGGATCGCGGTCGGATCATGCAGCGGCCCGCTCTGCCCGCCGATGGTTATGGTCTCGCCATTTTCAGGGTCGGTCACCGTCACCTGTGGAATGCTCACCGTGCGCGAGTTCAGCACCAGGGTGCCGCCCGCCGGGTTTAGCGGCCCGCCGACATGCTGGCCGAGGCCTTCGGGATCGCCGATGGTCAGGCCCAGCGTATTGCCGAGGATGTCGTTGGCCAGGGCTGCGACCACTTCATAGTTGCGCTGCACAGTCGGCCGGGTGCCGATGCCGTTCGGGTTGGCGCCGTAGCGTGGGCAACTGCCTTCAAACGCGACGGTGTTGCGCATACCGGCCGGAGTCGGGTTGTTCGGGATGGCGAACAGGTCACTGCGTTTGGCGGTGTAGTTGCGCATCACGCCCCAGATACCGCTCCAGTAGCCTTCGATCGAGGCGTCCATCGAGTACAGATAGTCGCCCGTCGTTGCCGCAGAACTGGAGAGCATCGACACCGGCGCAATGAAGCCCATCTGCTCGGAGATGCCGATCATCTGCGACGCGCGCCAGCCGGAGTTGGAGCTGTTGCCGAAACCGGAACCGCTCTGCAGCCATTTCACGCCGTGCAGGGTGACGTTGTGCTCTTCCTCATGACCGCCGGCATGCACCCGCAGCCGCACGTTGTCGCCGGTATAAGTGCGCAGCATTGGCGTGAACGGGTCGCCCGGTTCTGCGCCGCCCTTGTTGATGTGCGGCGGGAACAGCGTGGTGCCGCCGGTAGGCCCGGTGGCCGAGGTGAGCAGGTTCGGCGCCAGGTTCATCGCCGGGATTGCACGGTCGGTACGGCTCTGCATGGCATACGCCAGGTCACCGCCGAGGCCGTCGGCCTGCATGCCGCGCTTGCCGTCCGGGCCGACCTTGTTCGGGTCGTAGACGCGCAGGGCCAGCGGCTCGTTGCGGTAGTTGACGACGAACATGCCAGGGTCATCCACCGAGATCGCCTGTGGGCATGGCCGGCTCGGGCAGCCCGGCACCTGACCACCCTGCACTTCCACGATACCTTCGAGCAGGTTGCTGGCGTTGTTGCGCACTGGCGGGTTGATCGCGTAGCGGAAGCTGTCGGCCGTGGCCGGGAACGCTTGCGGATTCGGCACACCGTTAGGCCCGGCGCCGACATACACACCGGCTTCATAGGCGTGCTGGAAGTCGCTGTATTCGAGGAAGAACTCACGGAAGCTGTCGTTCTTGCCGTCGCCATCGAGGTCGCCGGTGTTGATCACCGCCTGCCATGAAGTCGGCCCACCGTCCTGACGTGCGCCGCTGTACAGAGGCTCGCCGGTTTCGGCGTGCAACCAGGTGGAACCGGCAGGTTCAGCCAGCACAGTGGCGTACAGACCAATCTGTTGGTGCGTCGATGGGCCTAAGTGGTCGTGAGTGAAAATCGTGCCGAGGCCACGGTCCACGCCTTTGATATTGACCACCGGATCGACGAACCAGCGCTGCATCGCCGTGCGCGCACCGATCCAGTCGGCACGACCGAATTGACCAAAGTACGGATGCGCCTTGGCTTTCGGGCAAGTCTGCGTGCCGTCACGCGGGTCGGTACCTTCGCACTGGTTGAACTCGCGGATCGCGTGGATTCGTTCCTGCACGGCGCCTGGGGAGAGCACGCCGTCCTCGTAATTCCAGCCGTTGGATGAGCCGTCAGCCGAGGTCAGATCCCATTTCGGCAAGTGAATATGCTGGCCGATCACGTCGGTCGGTGTGCGCACCTGATAATCGTCCATCTCGTAAGTGGCCGGCACCAGGTTGGTTTGCTGGTATTGCACGCAATCGAAGGTGTTCATGCGCATCACCAGAGGCTCTGGCGGACGCTGCTTGGTGATCACCGGCCAGGCGTCTTCCCACAGCGCCAGAATGCGCGCCTGCGGAAAGTGGTAGCCGACTTTGTTGTACACCGCGTCGAACTGGATGTTGGCGGCTTTGTAGATCCGTGGCCGGTCGGCGGTGAAGGTCGAGGCGCCGACAAAGGACATGCCGTCAACCCGCTCGCCGCTGGCGAACTCACCGCTGCCGGCGCTGCTGGTCAGGCGTTTTTGCCGGTCATCCATGCAGGGCTCGTAGTACGGCGCGCCGGCAATCGGCAAGGCGCCGTTGGTGCGGAAAGCCTTGGCCACCACCTGATTGCCGGGCAGCAAGGCATAGCTTGGGTGATCCTTTTTCGCGTGGAAGGCCATGGCCGCCTGTTCGACTTCAGTGCCCTCTTCCGGCATATAAATCGGTTTGGCACGGGTGACTTCCTTGGAGAAATCCAGCGACGTGGTCACGGTGCGCGCCTCGCCTCCCGCCGACACGCCATCGAGTGTATGGCGCTGCAAACCACCGTCCCAACCACCGGATTGCGCCGGGTCGAGGTTGGCCCACAGCGCTTTGCCGCTGGCCTTCAGGGATTGCGCGGTGGCGGCGTCGAGCATGTCCAGCGGTGGGGTTGGCGGACGTTGGCCGACCGAGCTTTCCATGCCGCCGATCCAGAACGGATAACCAGGGTTTTTCAGGCTGCCGTCAGCATTGCGGTTGGCTTCGCTGCGATCCACCAACGCCAGGGAACCGATGGCTTGCCCACCCGCGTTGCCGCCTTGGTGCTCGCCGTCGTCGTCGCCCTCTTCTTCGTCATCGTCGTCGTTGCCGGCCACCAGGGTTTCACCGATTTTCGGCACCACCACGACTTTGCCGGGCATCGGTGCCATGGCTTTGCCAGGCAGCGGCACTATTGCAGGAATGGGTGTGCCGGCGATGATTTCGCCATCGGGCAATGCCCGGGCACCGGCCGCCGGTTTACCGCTGCGCAGCGCAAACGGTTCGCTGTGATAACCGTCCGCGCCTTGCTGCGAAACATCGAGCCGGGTGCCTTCTTCGAATACATCATGAACCCGCCACATGGCCCACATGCCCTGGGCGAAGTGCGGGTAGAAGTGGCAGTGATAGATCGCATCCCCCGCCACCCGGTTGCGGTTACCCGAACCGCCGTTGGCGATTTCATAGGTATAACCGGCGCCCGGCCCAATGCCCTGGGCGTCGACGTAATCGGAGTTGTCGTCGTTGGGGTTGAACAGCCACTGATGGCCGTGCAGGTGAAAGATGTGCTGCTCGTGACCATTGTGGGTATTGCGGAATTTGACGAAGTCACCAATGTAGCTGTGGTTGACGTTCGACGGCTCCGACGGATACAGGGCCATGGTCGCTTTGACACCGATCTGATCGGCACGAGGCGTTTGGCCCGGGAGAATATTCTCAAGTCCCGCGTTGGCCGGTACGTCTACCAGCATTGCCACGTCGCCGACGGTGTGCGAGCTGAGGAAGAACTCTTCGTAAGCGCAGGACAGGCAGTCATGCATCGGCCCTACGCCCAAACGGTTGGCGACCACTTCGGCACCCATGCCGCCGGAGCCGTAGTTGATCATGAACGAATCGCGGGTCGGCTCCAGCACATGGGCCATCACCGGGTCTGCCCAGTAAGCGGGAAATGCTTGCGTGGCGGCGGTTTCGTCCTGGAACTGCGAGGCGAAATCGCGGAACGGTTCGAGTCGGTTAGGGATCGCCGGGTTGCGTTTGCCGACCGATTCCAGCGGATAAGTGCTGGCCGGGAAGCTGCCGTCGGCGTTGCTGCCCATGACAATCGCGTCGCTTTCGCTGGAAATGATTTCACTGCCGTCGACCATGTTGATGATCGGCGTGCCGGCCTTGCCTTCGCGCAGCCACGGTTCGCGCTGCGGATAACGCGCCTGGTAGTCGACGATGGGCTGACCGGTCGGTGCACGGCCGGTGGTGGCCAGGCGCATTTCCTCTTCGGTCAGGGTGTTGCGATAGCTGCGGCCGCCCTTGGGCACCACCACGACCTGGCCGAACAGGCCGTTGGCAACGTTACCCGCCGCGCCTTCGCCGCCAAACGTCGCACCGCGGCTGCTGACCGCAAACGCGCCTTCGCGCTCGGCGAACAACGTATAGGAGCGGCTTGCGCCCGGCACCACCAGGGTGTTGGCGTTGCGCCCGGTGAACGAGGAAATGTCGTCGATGCTGTTCACCGCTTGCAGGCCGTTGACCTGGAAACCGACATGACGATCAGCGACTTGCTCGTCGACTTTGAACGCTTCGGCGCCGTTGGCGTTTTCACCGCCCTCTTCTTCGCCCTCGTTTTCGAAGTGCTTGTTCGGGTTGGCTTGATAGTCGAGCAGGTTCTGCAGATTGATCGTCAGGCAATCCCCCGCCGCCACCCGCAGCACCAATGGCCGCGGACGCTTGTCCGCACGCAACGACACCTTGCCCGGCACCGCCGCGCCGCCGTAGGCCAGCGACACGTCATGCTCATCGACCACATCGCGGCGCAGGGCGTACATCATGCCGTTGGCGTTCTGCGCACCGAGGCGGTTGAACATCAGCGGCTGATCGAAGGCCACGACATTGGCCACCAGGTTGCGCTCGCAGCGCACGGCCGCGCTGGCCAGGTCGATGCTGAGCATCGAGGCCAGTATCAGCAACCAATTGAATGAGCGATGAGCGTGATGAATGCCGACCATGATCGCAAACCTCGTAGTGGGTGCTCACGGGAATGATTCTCGTAAACCGGTGGAGCAATCCGCGTGCCACAAAAAATTTCATTACCGTTCAATCAGTTACCGCAACGACTTGAGATTACGGGGGATATTCCCCACCGCTTTTCCCCACTTTTCGGGCCTGCCCGGTTTGCCCCGAAAGTGGGTGAACCGGGTGGGCCTACAACGGCGCATCCATCGCCAGCCCCTGCAATCGCCGGTATTGGCGCAGCACGTTGGGCACATAACGCTGGGTTTCAGCGAACGGCGGAATCACCCGGCCACGGCTGAGCACGGCTTCCGGCCCGGCGTTGTAGGCGGCCACCGCGAGCGCGATATCGTTGTCGAACAGGGTCATCAGACGCTTGAGGTATTTGGCCCCGCCCTGGATGTTGGCCTTGGGGTCGTAGACGTCCTTCACCCCCAACTCCCGTGCGGTGTCAGGCATCAACTGCATCAACCCGCCTGCCCCTTTGGGCGAGGTCGCGCCGGCGTTGTAATGCGACTCGGCGTTGATCACCGCGTGCAGCAACGCTTCAGGTAATTGATGGGCTGTCGCCGCCGCCGAGACCAGTTCGGCATAGGGCTGCCTGGCGATCATCTGCGGCTGCTGATCAAGGCTGACCAGCGGTTTTTCGGCTTCCTGAATCACCCGTTCGTAAGTGCGTCCGGGACGGTGAACATTGGACAGAACGTAGCTGCCCTTGGCGTCCACGGAGATGAACACATCGGCTTGCGCGGTGCCGCCAAGCAGCACACAGCCGAGCAATCCGCTGGCAAGAAATTTCATGTCGGGCCTCCCCGGATCAGCCCCGATAAATTGGGGGAAATGCCCCAATGGCCGATCACGTTTGAGCCATACGCAAGCACTGTGCCGTTTCTTCGAAAGCCCGAAACACAAGGGCTTCAGCCAATCAACCAGGTTTAAGCGGGGGCTGAGCATGGCAATTGCATAAGCCCTCTTGGCGACACGGCTGCCACTCACGGGAGGTCATCATGAAGCTGCAAATTCGTACGCGTAGCCAACGCGGATTCACCCTGCTCGAATTGCTCGTGGTGCTGGTGGTCCTTGGCCTGTTGGCCGGGATCGTCGCGCCGAAATACTTCGCCCAGTTGGGCCGCTCCGAAGTGAAAGTGGCCAAGGCGCAGATCGAAGGCCTGAGCAAGGCGCTGGACTTGTATCGACTGGAGGTAGGCCACTACCCGTCCACCGAACAAGGCCTACAGGCATTGGTACTTGCGCCTAGCGATGAAGCGAAATGGACCGGCCCGTACTTGCAGAAAAAACTTCCGCAAGACCCATGGGGCCGAAATTACGCCTACCGCTATCCCGGCGAAAACAGCGAGTACGACCTGCTGTCGATGGGCAAGGACGGCCAGCCCGGCGGTGACGGCGAAAACGCCGAAGTGACCAATTGGCAGTAAGCGGAGCGCGGCCCATGCGATTTAATCTGAAAGCGGTCGGCAAGGCTGGCGTGGTGTCTATGAGCATTGAGGCGCCGGGGCACAGCGAGGCGCGGCACATCGCCGAAGACCAGGGTTTGCGCGTGCTCAGCCTGCACGCGGAAAAACACTGGCGCTCACTGCGACTGCGCCAGCGCGAAACCTTCAATCTGGTGTTGTTCAGCCAGGAACTGACCACCCTGATCAATGCCGGCTTGCCGTTGATCGATGCGCTGGAAAGTCTCGCCGAAAAAGAAACCGCCCCCGCTGCCCGCAAAACCCTGAGTGAACTGGTGCGCCTACTGTACGAGGGCAAATCGTTCTCCCAGGCATTGGGCCAGTTGTCGGCAGTGTTTCCGCCGCTGTACGTGGCGCTGGTGCAGTCCAGCGAAAAGACGGGTGCGGTCGGCGAAGCACTGGGTCGTTACGTCAGCTATCGCCAGCGTATGGACGAGGTGCGGCAGAAGATCGTCAGCGCCTCGATCTACCCGCTGTTGTTGCTGGTCGTCGGCGGTGGCGTGGTGTTGTTTTTGATGGGTTACGTGGTGCCGCGCTTCAGCCTGGTGTTCGAAGGACTGGGCTCGAACCTGCCGTGGCTGTCGCAGATCCTGATGAGCAGCGGGATGTTTCTGCATGCCCATCAGCTTGAGTTCTTCGGTGCGTTGGCGGCGATTGTCGTGGCCCTCGCCCTGCTGCAAAAACAGCCGGCGTTTCGCCGATGGCTGGATCGGCTGGTGGAGAAGCTGCCCGCCGTCCATCAACGGATTTTCATGTATGAACTGGCGCGGTTTTACCGTTCGCTGGGGATTCTGCTGCAAGGCGGGATTCCGCTGGTCACAGCCATGGGCATGGTCCGCGGCTTGCTCACCGTGGCGTCGCGGGCGCGGCTGGATCAGGCCTGCGAGCGAGTGCGCGAAGGCCAGTCATTGTCGGCTGCTCTGGAACTGAACCGGCTGGTGACGCCAGTGTCCCTGCGGCTGCTGCGAGCGGGCGAACAATCCGGCAACCTCGGGCAGATGATGGAACGCAGCGCCGATTTCTACGACGAAGAAATCAGCCGCTGGATCGAGTGGTTCGTGCGTTTGTTCGAACCGCTGCTGATGACCTTCATCGGCCTGCTGATCGGGGTCATCGTGATCCTGATGTACATCCCGATTTTCGAACTGGCTTCGAGTATTCACTGACCTCGGGAACGGGTCGGATCGACGCAACAATGCTCATCGACGTTCCCAACAAAATCACAAAGACGGAGAACGATATGCACATTCAAAAGCTCGTGCTCGCAATGGCCATCGGCGCAGTTCTTTCAGCTTCTACCGTATTGATTCCGGACAGCCTGTCGGGAGTAGCCACTGTTCAAGCCAAGGAAGGTGGCAGTGGCGGAGGCGGTGGCGGACATGGCGGCGGTGGCGGAAACGGTGGCGGCCATGGTGGTGGGGGCGGTGGTAGCGGCGGCGGAGGAAGTGGTGGCGGGAATGGTGGTGGCCACGGTGGCAGTGGCAGCGGTAGCGGTCATGGCGAAGGCGGCGGACACAGTGGCAGCAGCGGTCAGGGCTCGGGACATTCCGGCGATCACTCAGCCTCGGGTCGCAGCGGCAATCACGCCGAACCGGGGGATGATCACGGCGTACACCGGTCAGGTGAAGTCGGTGATGATCGCGGTGTTCACGTCGGCGGCGAACCTGGCGATGACAAACGCGCCAACTGAACCCACCTGAAAACACCACGATCCCTGCGGCAGCTCCTACAAAGGGTGGGCGACTGGATTCTGGTTAAGGCGTTCCCGCAAAAACTCCACCAACGCCTGCACCGGCCGCGAAGCCTGACGATGTTGCGGATACACCGCTGACAACGTCAGCGGCTCCGGACGCAGGTCATCGAGCACCGGCACCAATCGCCCATCCTTCAACGCCGCGCCGACAATGAACGTCGGCAGATAGGTGATCCCCATCCCCTGAACAGCTGCATCGCGCAGTAATTCGCCGTTGTTGACCCGCATGCGCCCGGTGACGTTGACCAGCAGCGGCTTGCCCTGCCCCTCATTGAACCGCCATTGCACCGAGCGCCCGTGACCGTAGGGCAAGCAATCATGACTGTGCAAATCTTCGGGTTTGAGCGGCGTACCGCGTTCGGCCAGATAGGCCGGGCTGGCGCAATACACCCTTTCGATAGAGGCGATACGGCGGGCGATCAAGGTCGAGTCTTCCAGCACACCAATGCGCAGCGCCAGGTCATAGCCTTCGCCGAGCAGGTCCACCGGGCGGTCGTTCAAGTCGACTTCCACCGTGACCTCGCGATAGCGCTGCAAGAACATCGGCAGCAGACAACCCAGGTGCGCCACGGCAAACGACAGCGGCGCACTCAGGCGAATTGTCCCGCGTGGCTCGGCGGTTTGCCCGGCGATGCCCTGCTCGACCTGCTCCACCTCACTCAACAGGCGCAGGGCCGATTCGTAATAACTCTGGCCCAGTGGCGTGACGTCCAGCCGGCGGGTCGAGCGGTTCAATAAGCGCACGCCAAGGCGCTCTTCCAACTGCATCAACCGGCGGCTGACGAACTGCTTGGACAGGCCCAACTGATCGGCTGCTGAGGTGAAGCTGCCGGAGTCCATGACCTGGCAAAAAATACGCATGTCTTCGAACGGGTTCATTGTCACTCTCTGGTGGACAGTTAAACGCTTTATAGCCGCTTTTTCACTTTTCGGCATCCCACTAATCTGTGCTCACGGTGTTGCTGAGGCCTGAACCCCAGCGCCACAGCAGCCCGCAACTCAGGCATAAAAAATCAAACGGATTAAAGGAATTGCACATGAACATCGTCAAAAAAACCCTGACCGCTTCCCTCCTCGCCCTGTCCATCGGCAACGCTTTCGCCGCTGGCAGCCCGGGTGTCGAACACAACACCCAAGCCTTTCTCGAAGCCCTCGCCGCCGGTGGTGGCAAGCCGCTTGAGCAACTGAGCCCGAAAGACGCCCGTGCGGTGCTGACCGGCGCGCAGGCTTCGGTGAAGGTTGATCTGTCCGGTGTGGAAGTCAGCGACAAGGCGATCAAGGTCGACGGCCAGACAATCAACCTGAAAGTGGTGCGTCCGGCCAAGGTCAAAGGCGAGTTGCCGGTGTTCATGTTCTTCCACGGTGGCGGCTGGGTATTGGGCGACTTTCCGACGCACCAACGCCTGATTCGTGACTTGGTGGTGGGTTCTGGCGCTGTGGCGGTGTACGTCGATTACACGCCGTCGCCGGAAGCGCAGTACCCGACTGCGATCAACCAGGCTTACGCCGCAACCAAATGGGTGGCTGAGCACGGCAAGGACATCGGTGTCGACGGCAAGCGTCTGGCGGTGGCCGGCAACAGCGTCGGCGGCAACATGGCGGCGGTCGTGGCACTGATGGCCAAAGAACAGAAAGCCCCGGCGCTGCGCTTCCAGTTGCTGATGTGGCCGGTGACCAACGCACAGTTCGACGATGGCTCGTACCAGCAATTCGCCGAGGGTCACTTCCTCACCAAAGGCATGATGAAATGGTTCTGGGACAACTACACCACCAACCCGGCCGAGCGTGCGCAGATCCACGCCTCGCCACTGAACGCCAGCGCCGAACAGCTCAAAGGCCTGCCCGCCGCGCTGGTGCAGACCGCCGAGTTCGATGTGTTGCGTGATGAAGGCGAAGGTTATGCCCGACACCTGGATGCGGCAGGTGTACCGGTGACCGCGGTGCGCTACAACGGGATGATCCACGACTTTGGCTTGCTCAATCCGCTGAGCCAGATTCCCGAAGTGAAAGCGGCGGTACGCCAGGCAGCGGCTGAGCTGAAAACCCACCTCAACTAAGCCCAAGCCCTTCCCCACGCAGCGATGTATGGGGAAGGGCTTTTTTGTGGAAGCGCTCCCATGAACTTCATGCTTGCTCACCTGCTGTCCTGGAGTGCCGTGTTGCTGGTGCTCGATGGCCTGCTCTGGCACCTCGCCCCCTTCACACATCGCGCGCCGCGCGTGGGTGTGCGGCTGGTGCTGTTTCTGGCGTTCACCGCGCTGGTGATCAACGCCGGTGTCAGCCCTTTGCAGGCGCCGCAGTTTGCCGATGACCAGGTCGCGCAACTCGGTGCAACCGCGCTGGGCATTATCTGGTGGTTGTACGCCGCGCGCGTCCTTACCGAAGTCATCGGCCTGATCCTGATGCGGCGCATCGGCCACAGCGGTCGCTTGTTGCAGGACGTCATCGGTGCGCTGGTGTTTCTGGTGGCCATCGTCGCTGCGGCCGGCTACGTGCTGGAGCTGCCGGTCAAAGGCTTGCTGGCGACGTCCGGTGTGTTCGCAATCGTCGTCGGTCTGGCACTGCAAAGCACCTTGGCCGATGTGTTTTCCGGGATCGTTCTGAACACCACCAAGCCGTATCAAGTGGACGACTTCGTGGTGATCGACGGCGTCGAGGGCAAAGTGCTCGACATCGATTGGCGCGCCACGCACCTGCTGACCAGCGCCGGCACCATGGCCGTGGTGCCGAACTCGGTGGCGGCCAAGGCCAAGATCGTCAACCTTAGCCGGCCGAATAACATGCATGGCGTGTCGATCAGCATCAAAGTGCCGAACCACATCCGCCCACGCCGCGTGCTCGACGCCCTCGACCGGACGCTGCAAGGCAGTAGCAGCCTGCTGCTGAGCCCGGCGCCGAAAGTGGTGTTGAAAGAGGCCGGCGAAGAAATGTCCGAATACGTGGCCAGCGGGTTTATCGCCGAACTGGGCAAGAAAAGCGAAGTGCGCAATCAACTCTTCGACCTCGCACACCGCCACTTGGAAGCCGCCGGGATTTCGCGGCATCCGGACGGCGTGATCGAGCCGTCGACCCGCGCCCGCGCGTTGCTCGATGAAGTGAAAATCTTCCGCTCGCTGAGTGCCGACGAACGTGATCGTCTCGCCGAATCGATGGTCGCGCAGCAGTACAGCGCGGGCCAAGTGGTGCTGGATCTGGATGAAGTGCCGGACAGTCTGTTCGTGATTGCCACCGGAGTGGTCAGCGCAACGGTGCCGGATGGCGCCAGCCAGACCGAGGCCGGGCGCATGGGGCCGAGTGAGGTCATGGGCGAGCAAAGCATTCTGGCGGATACCCCGTCGCAGGCTACGTTTACGGCGCTGACGTCTTCGATCATCTACCGTCTCGACAAGACCCTCACGCGCGAATGCATGGAGCAGCGCGCTGAGGTTGGTCGGGCGTTGAACAAGTTGCAGGCGGTGCGGCAGCAGAACAGTCGCCTCGCGTTGATGGTTAAACCGGTGGTGGTGAGGAAAGGCGGGTTTCTCGGTTGGCTGCAAAAGCGCTGATGCGAAGATTTTAAGATCAAGAGCTTACCCCCTCACCCCAACCCTCTCCCCCAAGGGGGGCGAGGGGGAAAGGGAGCTGATCTTCAAGCTTTTCAAGACCGGAGATCGACTCGATCGCTCAGGTCGGTGCAACTCGAAAGAACCCCTCGGTCAGTCCCCTCTCCCTCGGGGAGAGGGCTAGGGTGAGGGGCTTTTCTGGCGCGATCGATTACTGGGCCGTGAACTTGGTGTAGCTGTTGATCAGGTTGCGGTAGTTCGGCAGGCGTTCCGAGAGCAGATGCGCCAGGCCTTCCATGTCGTTGCGCCAGTCACCCTGCAGCTCGCAAGCCACAGCGAACCAGTTCATCAGATGAGCACCGGCCGCCGACATGCGTGCCCACGCCGCTTGTTGCACGGTGGTGTTGAAGGTGCCGGAAGAATCGGTCACCACGAACACTTCGAAACCTTCAGCGATGGCCGACAGCGTCGGGAATGCCACGCACACGTCAGTCACCACACCGGCGATGATCAGTTGCTTGCGACCGGTAGCCTTGATGGCTTTGACGAAGTCTTCGTTGTCCCAGGCGTTGATCTGGCCTGGACGCTGAATGAACGGCGCGTCCGGAAACTGCTCAAGCAGCTCAGGTACGATCGGGCCGTTCGGGCCTGCGTCGAAACTGGTGGTGAGGATGGTTGGCAGCTTGAAGAACTTGGCGATGTCGCCCAGTGCCAGCACGTTGTTCTTGAATTCGTTTGGCGAGAAATCCTGTACCAGCGAGATCAGACCGGTCTGGTGATCGACCAGCAGCACAACCGCATCATCTTTGTTCAGACGCTTGTATGGAACGCTCATGGGAAACTCCTGGGTGGATGGTTGTTGCGTGAAGCGCCGACCGTCGAGGCCGGCGCTTTTGGGTAAGAATCAGAAGGCGAAGCAGGAACAGCCGAACGCACCCCAGAAACCGGCGAAATCGCTGACCGGGGCATTCGACAGGCGCGCCTTTTCATGGCTGTGCGAGTGCACGGCGCACGCGCCGACGCATTGGTGCACCTGAGCCTGCATCGGCGCGTTCTGGCGCCAGTGGCCCGGGACTTTTGCCACTGGCGACCAGTCCGGCAGCACCGGCACGCTGGCTGGCCCGAGATCCTGGAAGTAGCCCGCGGCGTAAACGATCTTGCCGCCAACCACGGTCAGTACGGACTCGATCCACTTGATGGCTTCTTCTTCGACGTGGAAGAAGTCCGCGCTCAGCGCCGCCAGATCTGCCAGTTGCCCGACTTTGATCTGGCCTTTCTTGCCCTGCTCGGACGAGAACCAGGCACTGCCGTGGGTGAACAATTCCAGCGCGGTGGTGCGCGGCAAACCTTCTTCGTACAGCGCCAGACCACCGACCGTGCGGCCGCTGACCATCCAGTACAGCGACGTCCACGGGTTGTAGCTGGAAACCCGCGTGGCGTCGGTGCCTGCGCCGACCGGCACACCTTCGGCGAGCATGCGTTTGATCGGCGGCGTGGCTTCAGCGGCTTTCGCGCCGTAACGGTCGACGAAGTACTCGCCCTGGAACGCCATGCGATCCTGAATCGCGATGCCACCGCCCAGCGCTTTCACCCGTTCGATGTTCTGCGGGGTGATGGTTTCAGCGTGGTCGAAGAACCACGGCAGACCGTTGAACGGAATGTCACGGTTGACCTTCTCGAACACGTCGAGCATGCGGCTGATCGATTCGTTGTACGTGGCGTGCAGACGGAACGGCCAGCGCTGTTCAACCAGATGGCGCACCACCGGTTCCAGCTCCTGCTCCATGGTTTGCGGCAGGTCCGGGCGCGGTTCGAGGAAGTCTTCGAAATCCGCTGCCGAGAACACCAGCATCTCGCCGGCGCCGTTGTGGCGCAGGAAGTCGTCGCCCTGGTGCAACTTGACGCTGCCGGTCCAGTTCTGGAAATCGGTCAGCTCTTCTTTCGGCTTCTGGGTGAACAGGTTGTAGGCGATACGCACGGTCAACTGGTCATCTTTGGCCAATTGCTCGATCACCTGGTAATCGTCCGGGTAGTTCTGGAAACCACCGCCGGCATCGATCGCGCTGGTCAGGCCGAGGCGATTGAGTTCGCGCATGAACTGGCGAGTCGAGTTGACCTGATACTCCAGCGGCAGCTTCGGCCCCTTGGCCAGCGTCGAGTAGAGAATCATCGCGTTGGGTTTGGCCACCAGCATGCCGGTCGGGTTGCCATTGGCATCACGGACGATCTCGCCACCCGGCGGGTTCGGCGTGTCACGGGTGTAACCGGCCACGCGCAATGCGGCGCGGTTGAGCAGCGCACGGTCGTACAGGTGCAGGACGAACACTGGCGTGTCCGGCGCGGCCTGGTTGAGTTCTTCGAGGGTCGGCATGCGTTTTTCGGCGAACTGGAATTCGTTCCAGCCGCCGACCACGCGCACCCACTGCGGGGTCGGTGTGCGGTCGGCCTGCTCCTTAAGCATGCGCAGCGCATCGGCCAGCGACGGTACGCCCTCCCAGCGCAGTTCGAGGTTGTAGTTCAAACCGCCACGGATCAGGTGCAAGTGCGAGTCGTTGAGACCGGGGATGACGCAGCGGCCGTGCATGTCGATCACTTGCGTGGACGAACCGCGCAGGGCCATGGCTTGGGTGTCGTTACCGACGACCACGAAACGGCCGTCCTTGATCGCCACGGCACTGGCCAGTGGTTTAGTGCGGTCTACGGTATGAAATTGGCCATTGAAGAGAATCAGATCGGCGTTCATCGCAGTTCCTTCGACAAAAAATGAATGGTTTCAGCGTGACGGGTGTTCTGTGGATTCGACGTGTGTATGGGCCTGACCGGCTTCCAGCCAGGGCGCAAACAAACGGGTCACGGGCGGCATGAACACGTACACCACCGACAACACGATGGTCAGGGTGATCAGGAACGTGGCAATCACGTAGTTGGAAAGCAGTGGGTGCAACCCGAGCAGCGGCCCCCAGATCAGCGGCACCAGCAGGGTGTGCGGAAAAATCACCAGCAAGGTGACCACCGCCTGCTTCCAGCGCGGTGGCGGCGAGGCGGCATCGGCCAGCGGCGCGAACCAGAATTCATTGACCGGGGCGACCTCAGTCTGGTCGCCATCAGCGAGCATCGGAGCGGCTTCATCGACCAGGGCCTGACGCTGCGGTGACTCCAGCCACAATTGCATCGCCTCGGTCGAGCAAAAGCGCAGCACGCACGTGTAGGTATCGAGGCCGGCGCGCTTGCCGCGCACCACGTCGACGCCCAAGTGCCCTTCGCGCTGCCCCGCCACCCGTACGATATTGCGCAACCAGGCTTCATAGGCTGCTTCAAAACCGGCCTTGACCCGGTGCTTGACGATCAGCGTGACGGTCTCATCGGCCCCCGGTGCTTTTTGACTAAGGACTTCAGGCATAACGCAGTACTCCGGGTAAACGAACATTGAGCGCCAGCCGTCCCGGCCCGGCGATAAACACAGTGGCAAACAGGATCAACAGCAGCCAGCCGAACTGCCCCTCGGCCACACTCCATTGCGGATGCACGACCAGCATCGCCACCAGCAGCACAAACAGAATAGGCAAGCACGCCAATCGCGCCAGCACTCCGGCGACGATCAGTAGCGGGCAGAGGACTTCGGCAAAGATCGCCAGAATCAGGGTGAGGTGGGCGCCGAGGTGGAACGGGTCTTCGATGAGTTGCAGTTGGGCCGTAAAGTCCAGCAGCTTGGGCAAGCCGTGTACCCACAGCAGAAACAATCCACCGCTGCCCCGTAAAAACAGTAAACCGAGGTCGCGCGCCCGTTCGTCTCGTTGCAAAGCATTCATGACCCGACCCTTTAAATGTCATTGACCTGAATAATGCCAATGCGGGGCGGGGAGAAATTGGATGGATGTGCTCTCTTTCTTTCAGTCACCTAAAACCAATGTGGGAGCGAGCCTGCTCGCGATAGCGGTGTGTCATTCAACATTGAAGTCGACTGACCGGGCGCCATCGCGAGCAGGCTCGCTCCCACAGGGGATTTACGTTTTTTCTTCAGGCTGGCGGAATATCCAGCGATGCCGACATGAACTGGCTGATCCGCGAGCGCAACCACTTCTCCGCCGGGTCGTTGTCATGCACCCCGCTCCAGGCCATCGACAATTGCGCCGCCTCAATCGGGAACGGTGGGTCTTCGGCGCGCAGGGCGCAGCCTTCAACCAGCGCACAGGCGGCGTAATCCGGCACCGTGGCGATCATTTCGGTGCCCGCCAGCAAAGCGCGCAAGCCGCTGAACTGCGGCACGCCAAGCACCACGCGACGGCAACGGCCAAGCTTGGCCAGATCCAGATCGATGTTGCCGCTCAAGTCACCGGAGAACGACACCATCGCGTGCGGCCGTTCGCAGTATTCGTCCAGCGTCAGCGGCCCCGGACGGTCGTCGCCGCGCAGGACTTTGCAGGGAATGTCGCGCAGCTTCTTGCGTTTGGCGTTGGCCGGCAGATCGGTGGTGTAGCTGACGCCAACCGAGATTTCTCCGGAGGCCAGCAGCGCCGGCATCAGCAAATAGTTGGCGCGGCGTACCACGACCACAATCCCCGGCGCTTCCTCCTGAAGTTGGCGAAGCAGCGGCGGAAACAGACCGAATTCGGCGTCATCCGACAGACCAATGCGAAACACCTCGCAACTGCTCGCCGGTTCGAATTCCTTGGCCCGGCTGACCGCCCCGGAAATAACGTCCATTGCCGGTTGCAGCTCTTTGAGAATCGCCAGGGCGCGGGCGGTCGGCTCCATGCCGCGACCGTTGCGCAACAGCAACGGATCATCGAACAGATCCCGCAAACGGCCGAGCGCCGCGCTCACGGCGGGTTGGCCCATGAACAGTTTTTCAGCGACGCGGGTCAGGTTCTTTTCGAACATCAGTGCTTCGAAAATCACCAGCAGGTTCATGTCGACGCGACGCAGATCGTTACGGTTCATGGGCTCGTGTTCCTTGCCTGGAGGTCTTGTTCAGTCATGCGAAAGCGCCTTACTTTACTCGATCAACGGTACTTTGGCCGCGCGTTTATAAGGGCCGTATTCCACCGGCACCCATTGGAAATGCTGGTCGATGGCGGTGACGTGACCGATCCCCGGAAACGGCAGGTGCGCAGCGGTCACCCAGGTTTTGCTGGCGGCAGCAGCGCTGAACACGGCGTTACGGCTTTTGATGGCCTGCTGACTGTTGACGTCAAAACTGATCGACACTTCAGGGTGTTCGAACTGCACGGCAAGGTTGTGCACCAGATCGCCCATGAACACGATGCTCTGGTTCTGCGAGGTAAATCGGTAAGTGGTGCTGCCTGGCGTGTGCCCGCTTTCAAGTTGCGCCTCAACCACGCCCGGCAAGGGTGACTGGCCCGGCGTGAAGGTTTTGAAGCGGCCGGCGGCCACGTAGGGCGCCGTGGAATCCTGAGCGATTTTGAAGAACTCTTTCGCCCCGGCCGGTGCCTTGGCCAAGGCCTGCGGATCGAGCCAATAGTCAGCTTCAGCCTTGGCCGCATACACCGTGGCGTTGGCGAAAATCGGTTTTTGCTGAGCGTCGACTAATCCGCAAACGTGATCCAGATGCAGATGGGTCAGCAGGATGGTATCGACCTGTTCCGGTTTGTAGCCCGCTGCCTGCATGTTCGCCGAGAGCTGGCCGGCAGTCGCGCCAATGCACTGCCCGGCGCCCGTGTCGACCAGGATCAACTGTTTGCCGGTGTTGACCAGAAACGCGTTGAACGCCGTTTGCACACCCGGGGTTTCAATCGAACGGCGAGCGAGCAATGCACGGATCTGTCCCTGACTCATGCCCTGAAGCAGTTTGGGCGACAGATCGTTGTAGCCGTCGAACAGCGCGGTCACTTCATAGTCGCCCAACGCCAAACGGAAGTAACCGGGCGCCTGCGTACCGACCTGCGGCGCTTGTGCCACAGCACTACCGGCCGCCAAGGCGAGTGCCAAACCGAGTGTGCCCAATGCAGCGTGCAACGAACCTGTCATGCGAGTCCCCTTGCTTGATCGATCTTCGACGGCACCGAACGTGTGCCTCTTATTAGTCGTCATCCTCGCCGATCCGCCCCGTCGCCGACTTGCAGCGATGTGCTGAGTTCAAAGTTTTGCGGCGCAATTAACAACGTTTAACTCGTCAGTCCTCCGGCCCCGTCCAACAATGAAACCCACTGCGAAACATTGTTTTCTTGACCAGAGGGGAAAGCACCCAGCGTGCGTCCCCTCCCCCGACACGGACATTGGCCATGGCTCACTTACAACAAACAGTCGCCCTCGCCCCCGCCAGCGAATCCCGCACACCGCGCATCGGCGGCCTCAGTCCACAGCGCGAACGGCGGGTCAAACAGTTGATCCTCGATCGCCTGGGTGAAAGCCTGGAGGTCACCGAACTGGCAGAGGCATGTTCGTTGTCACGCAGTCATTTTTCCCGAGCGTTCAAGTGCAGTACCGGGCTCTCGCCACAGGACTGGATCCGGACTCAGCGCATCGCCCGCGCCAAGCTGTTGATCCAGCACACCCACTTGAGCCTGACGCAGATCAGCCTGGAATGCGGTTTCTGTGATCAGGCGCACTTTTGCCACATCTTCACCCGTAGCGAAGGGATCAGCCCGTTTGCCTGGCGCTGTCGTGAAGTGCCGGATATGAAGCTCAAAAGATCGCAACCTTCGCCAGCGTCTGCCGGCATGCGCCTTGCAGTGTAGGCGCCGATCCTATCGCCACTTCCTCACTTGTGCCTCAACCGCTGCGCCACTTGTGCCACCCGCTCACCCAGATGGGCCGCCGTACGCCGGTCTTCGAGCGGCGGCGCCTGCTCGGGCGTCTGTTCGACATTGGATTGGGACATCGCACCGAGCGAGCTGCCCAGACGGTTCAATTGCCCATCAAAGCACCCGGCCGCCGAGCGCGCCGGGAGCAAATCGAGGCCAACCCATATCATCGAATGTTGCGCGGCGAACACCGCCATTTGCAGCAACGTATTGAGCTTGTCGCCGCACAGACTGCCGGAATTGGTGAACCCCGCAGCGACCTTGTCGCGCCACGGTTTGGCCAGATAGAACGCCGCGCTGGCCTCCATGAAATGCTTGAAGCCCGCCGACGCGCTACCCATGTAGGTCGGCGCGCCGAAGATGATCGCATCGGCGCGGTGCAACTCATCCCAATAGCGTTCGACTTCTTCTACCGCGACCAACCGACAGGTACTGCCCAGGTGCCGTTCGACGCCCTGCGCTACGGCTTCGCCATGACGCGTGTGTGGCCATAGCCGCTGTGATAGACCACCACCACGTTGCTCATTGCGCCGTCCTCCGGACGAGTGCATTCCATTGCAGCCATCAGGTCTGTGCCTGAGGTTGAACTTGTTTGATCGGAGTTTTGAGGCTGGAGCGGACGCAGACGAGTTAATCGTTGTTAATTGTCCGTGGCGCAGAGCGGTGATTTGGGCATTGCAGTGTGTAAAAACGGAAGTTACGCCATAGCGTTTCGAGTGTTGACGGCAATCTGCACGTTGCACTGGCGCCAGAACCTGAGGAATATGTCCGCAAACTGCGGATTAGAAGGCTTGCGTGCAACTGACGCCCTGATCCGCCCTGCCCTTCACGGAGGCTTCACAAGCCTGGGGCAGGATGACAAGAATTTCGCAGGAGTGAGCGGTTGAGTCTTTCCCCGAATCAGGCCATCGGTTTCGGCCCCTATCGGATTCATCCTGGACAACGGCTGGTGCTTGAGGGCGACCAGCCGTTGCGCCTGGGCCGACGCGCCATGGACATTCTGCTGATCCTGCTGGCGCATGCCGGCGAAGTCGTGAGCAAGCAGCAATTGATCGCCGGGGTCTGGCCGGACAGCGTCGTGGAAGACATCAACCTGCGGGTTCACATGGCGGCCCTGCGCAAAGCACTCGGCGATGGTCAGGCCGGACAGCGATACATCGTCACCGTGGCACAGCGCGGCTACAGTTTTGTCGCACCGCTCGTGCTGCAATTGATCGACCAACCCACCTGCGCCGAGACCGGCACGCGGCATAACCTGCCGCTGCGCCGCACGCGAATGATCGGCCGGCAGCCGCTGGTCGACAGCCTGATCAGGCAGTTGCCGCGCCAGCGCTGCATCACGCTGGTCGGCCCCGGCGGTATCGGTAAAACCACCGTGGCCCTGCGCGTTGCCGAACAGATGATCGGCCACTATCGGGACGGTATTCGGCTGCTGGATCTGTCGCCCATCAACGACGCGCGAATGATCTGCTCGCACCTGGCGGCCCTGCTTGATGTGCTACTGCATGACAACGAGCCGCTGACCAGTCTGGTCAACGCCCTGCGCCAGCGCCAGATGCTGCTGGTGATCGACAATTGCGAACACCTGATCGCCGCCGTGGCGCTGATCGGCGAGAGCATTTTGCGCGGTGCGCCACAGGTCCACATTCTGGCCACCAGCCGCGAGAGCCTGCGTGCCGAAGGCGAGTATGTGCAGCGTCTTGAGTCCCTTGATTACCCGCCGCCGATTGCCGTGCTTGATCGCGTACAGGCGTTGAGTTTTTCTGCACTGCAACTGTTTGCCGAACGCGCAATGGCGGCTCACGAGGGCTTCGAACTCAGTGACGCCGAGTTGCCCGATGCCATTGAAATCTGCCGTCGTCTGGACGGAATTCCGCTGGCGCTGGAGCTGGCGGCGGCACAGGTCGCCGAACTGGGTCTCAACGGTTTGTTGAGCCAGTTGCAGGGCCGCTTGCCGGCATTGGCCGCCGGCAATCAAAGCAGTGTGGAGCGTCATCTCACTCTGCGTGCCACGCTGGACTGGAGCTTCAACCTGCTCACCGATTGCGAACAGACTTGCCTGCGCCGACTCGGCGTGTTTCGTGGCGGCTTCACGCTGGAGTCCGCCGCTGCCGTGATCGGTGGCCAGCACATCAAGCCCGGCGAAGTGTTTGGCTCGATCACGCAACTGGTCGCCAAGTCGTTGCTCAACGTCGAAGTCGGTGATGAAGAGGTGTTCTACCGGCTACTCGATACCACGCGCCGTTATGCCCTGGAAAAGCTCGACCAGTGCGCCGAACTCGCCGAAACCCGCGAACGCCACGCTGAACGCTGCCTGGCACTTATGTATCAGGGGCAGACCGATTGGGAAAACACCCCAACCGACCTCTGGATCGAGCGTTATGCACGCGGCCTGGAAGACTTGCGCGCGGCGCTGGACTGGAGCCTGAACGGTGTCGGCCCCAATGATGTAGGGATTTATCTGGCCGCGACCTCGGCGCCGCTGTGGCAAGAGTTGTCGCTGCTCAAGGAGTACGGCGGTTACGTGCGTCAGGCGCTGGCCCTGCTCGAAAACGCTGATGAGGCTTGCCCTCGGGTGAAAATCGCCTTGAAACTGGCGCTCGGCAGCGCCTGCTACCACACCTGGGGCGGCACCCCGGAAACCATCGCGGCCTTCGTCGACGCCCACGCGCTGGCGCAGGAACTTGACGATGTAGCCGGGCAACTGCGCGCGGTGTCCGGGCACATGGCGGTCAACCTCAGCTGTGGCCACTATCGACTGGCGCTGGAACAGAGCGAACAGTTCGATCGACTCGGCGTGCACGGCGATCCGCTACTGTCGCTGAGCACGCATCGTTTGCGAGTATTGGCGCTGCATTACGCCGGCGACCAGCCGCAGGCGCGCCTGCATGCAGAGCAAGTGATTCAGCGCATGGCGCAAAGCGGTAATCTCAACCGCTTCACCCATGGCTTCGGCGTGCAGTACGACCAAAGCGTCGCCTCATTGACGGTGCTCGCCCGGGTGTTATGGCTGCAAGGCTTCCCGGAACAAGCCTGGCGTACGGCACGGCAGGCACTGGACATCGCCGTGCAAATCAATCACGGCACCTCGATCTGCTACACCCTGGCGTTGGCCAGTTGCCTGATCGCTCATTACAACGGAGACCAGCAAAACGCCCGTGCTTTGCTGAATCTGTTGCTGGAGCAGGCACAGAAGCATTCGGTACTGCTGTTCTATCGATGGGCACGGCACTACGCGCAGGTCATCGACGCCGATACCGCCGCGCCGATGCCAACCGATGACAGCGGCCTGATCAGGGAAATCATGGTGACGCTGGACAGTGGCTTTGTTGATGATGCGTTGCTTGAACGGGCACAGAGCGGTGCAGCAGGCTGGAGCGCGGCAGAAATTTTGCGCGCTCGGGCGGATCGATTGTTGAATGAAGAATCGGGTTGCCCTAAAACCAACAACACTCAGCAAGCAGAAGATGTATTGCGCCAAGCGCTGTTGATCGCTCAAACCCAAGGCGCTCTGGCCTGGGAATTGCGCAGTGCCACATCGCTGGCCCAACTGTGGCAACGGCAGAACCGCTATCGCGAAGCGCTGGACCTGTTGAGTCCGATATACCAACGCTTCACCGAAGGCTACGCGACCCCGGACTTGCGCAAGGTGCGCGTGTTACTCGACGAGTTGGGCGGTCAACTGCGAACCTGAAGCCAAACGACTGCGACTGACGTGGCGCGCATGCCGGCGCACGTAGTCGTTGGACTCACCACTGCGCTCCAGTTGCTCGCGGGCATAACGACGGGTCGTGTTGAGCATGCGATAGCGCACCCCGGCACTGCCCCGCTCCACCGTCAGCAAGGACTTCTGCGCCAACCGCTCAATTATCAAGGCCAGCGTCGACGGTGGTAATTGCGCACAACTGATCACCCCCATCGCGGCATCAATGGCAAACGCCATTTTGAACACTGACAGGCGTTGCAGTACCCGTTGTTCCTGATCGTTCAGGTGCTGATAACTCCAGTCCAGCGCAGCTTTCAAGGTTTGATGGCGGGGCACGGCCGTACGCCGGCCATGACTGAGCAATTGCAAACAATTGTCGAGCTGTGACTGCAACCCGACCATCGCCAACGCATCGATGTGCGCCGCCGCCAGTTCAATCGCCAACGGCAGCCCGTCGAGTCGTCGACAGATGTCACGCACGGCATGGAGATCTTGTTCGCGCAGGGTAAAACCCTGCTGCCGGGCACGGGCACGACTGACAAACAACTGCACTGCCGAATAGCCCATGGTCTCCTCGACACTGCTCAACGCCGAGGATTTTGGAATGACCAGCGGCGGCAGGATCTGCACCGTCTCCAGACTGGCCTGTAATGCTTCACGACTGGTGGCGAAAATCGACAGCCTTGGCGCGGCCTCCAATAAACGTTCAACCAAAGCCTTGCAGGCTTCGCGCAGGTGCTCGCAGTTGTCCAGCACCAACAATGTGTGGCGGGCAGACAGCGTGACAAGATCGGTATCAAGGGTTTGCAACAGATGATCGAGCAGTGGCGTAGCGTCGTTGACTACCGCCAGATCCACCAGCCATACCCCGTCACGAAAGTGCTGTAACAGCAATTCCGCAGCGCGCAACGCCACCGTGGTTTTACCGACACCCGCAGGCCCCGTCACGGTCATCAACCGGCACAGCGGCAATTGCCGCACCATCGAGCCCACCACTGAGTCGCGACCGGTGACCGGCGTCAGCCGCACAGGCAAGTTGTGTTGCGGTGCCTGGAGGTTTTCCAGGGCCACTTGCGCGGTACTGTCGCCGTGCACCGCAGCAACGAAACAGTAGCCGCATTGCGGCACGTTGACGATGTAGCGTTGGCCGTTTTCACCATCACCGAGGGCCCGTCGCAGGGCAGCGATGTGTACGCGAAGATTGATCTCCTCAACCACCGAGGTGGGCCAGACCCGCGCAATCAACTCTTCCTTTCTGACCACTCGACCTGCGCGCTCGACCAGCACCTGCAGAATGTCCAGCGCACGCCCGCCCATGCGCAGTGGCCGATCCCCTTCGAGGATCAGCCGTTGGCGCAGATGAAAGGCGTAGGGGCCGAAATGCAGCACGGTCGCCTGGTTCAAATCGTTGAGGCTGTTCATGCCAACTATCTTGGCAGCCTGCGATGACGGCACAACCTCCGTACAGGGCGCATCACGGACATCCGGGTGCGCGTAACGGACAGAACCGCTCTAGCTGAACTGTTCGCGGTACTGCACGGGGGTCAGGCCGAGTTTTTCAGCGAACAACAGGCGCATGTGCCGCACACTGCCAAAACCGCTCTTGTAGGCCACGGTTTTCAAAGGCAGATCACTGGTTTCCAGCAGATTTCGTGCGCAGTCGATGCGTGCACTTTGCAGGAACTCCATGGGTGTCATATTGATGTCGCGGGCAAAAATCCGCGCAAAGTGCCGCGCGCTCATGTTGGCCAACCCAGCCATGCGCTCGACGCTGAAAGCTTCGTCGAGGTGCTCCAGCACGTAATTCTGTACTCGGGTGACCGGTGTTTCCAGAGGGGCGACCGCTGCCATCAAAGGGCTGAACTGAGCCTGTCCGCCCTGACGCTTCATCACCACCAGCAACACTTTGGCGACGTCCTGGGCCAGCTTCTTGCCGTGATCCTGGGCGACCAATGCCAGCGCCATGTCGATGCCGGCCGTGACCCCGCCTGAGGTGATGAGATTGCGATCCTCGATGAAAATCTGATCGGTTGCGACGCTAGCCTTCGGAAAAGCCTTGATCAGGCGTTCGGTGTAGTTCCAGTGGGTAGTCACCCGATAGCCGTCGAGCAACCCCGCATGTCCGAGTACGAAGGCGCCAGTGCAGATCGAACCGTATCGCTCGGCACAGGGTACGGCTGCTTTCAGCCAGGCAAGCAGCGCCGGGTGTCTTTCGTTGTAAGCCCCTGGCCCTCCCGGCACCAGCAGCAAATCGTAGCGCTCAGGGGCGTCTTCTATATGCCGGTCGGTGTGTACCAGCACACCATTGGATGCCCGCAACGGGCCGCGCTCGGTGCCAAGAGTGGTCAGTTGATAGTGCAACTCCGGTTTCAAATAGCGATTGGCCACCGAAAACACCTCCAGCGGCCCAGCCATATCGAGCAGAAGAAAGTCGGGGAACAACACCATTGCCACGGTTTTCATGAGGTAAACATCACTGATAAAGAAAGGTAAACGGACAAGACAGGCTGAGCATTATGGCCAACTGCGGCGCAGTCGTCGGAAAAAAATACGTGATCGACCGCACACAACTGTCAACCAAAACAGGACAGTATTTCAATTTTCATCTACTTATTGCCTTGAAGAGTAAACAGTAACCTTCTCCTCACTCGGACGAATTCACGTCCCCCAAGGAGATTTCATCATGCTGACTCTTCGCAAAGCCTCCGATCGTGGCCTCGCCAATCATGGCTGGTTGAAGTCGTTCCACACCTTTTCCTTTGCCAGCTACCGCGATCCGCGTGAACAGGGTTTTTCCGACCTGCTGGTGATCAACGATGACCGCGTTGCCGCCGGCAAGGGTTTCGGCCAACACCCGCATCGCGACATGGAGATCTTTTCCTACGTGCTTGAAGGTGCGCTGGAGCATAAAGACACCCTGGGTACAGGCTCGGTAATCCGCCCAGGCGACGTACAACTGATGAGCGCCGGCAGCGGCGTGGCGCACAGTGAGTTCAACCATTCGGCCACCAAGCCTGTGCACTTCCTGCAAATCTGGATTGTGCCGGACGTCGGCGGCGCCAAACCGCGCTACCAGCAGGAGCACTTCAGCGCGCAGAAAAAACGCGGTCGTCTGCAACTGATCATCTCGCCGGAGGGTAGCGATGGTTCGCTGACAGTGCGCCAGGATGCGCGGGTCTATGCCGGACTGTTCGACGGCAAAGAGAGTGCCACCCTGAAGCTGCAAGCCAACCGTTACGCCTACGTGCATGTGGCACGCGGTAGCGTCGAACTCAATGACCAGTTGTTGCAGGAAGGTGACGGCGTGCGGGTTCGCGAGGAACAGGCGCTGACCTTGAGCAACGGCGTGGATGCCGAGGTATTGGTGTTTGATCTGCGGCCTCAGGAATTGCCGCAAATGCCATGAGGCAGGGTTTCAACGCCCACAAGAACGGCCTTCATTTGAAGGCCGTTCTTTATTGTGGCGTGATCGGTAATGGCGACACGGCAGGTTTAGGCGGATGGGTGTCCTTGCCTGCTTGAACCGCCGACAAAGTCGTTTGAATCGCTACATAGACGTTGGCTTGATTGGCGTAGTAAGTCGCCACGACTATGCCGACGATCCCGAGAAAATACACAGCGGTTGAAGCCCAATAATTCGCCTTGATCGTAGAGGCCTGTCGGACCGCCTCTTTTGACTCTAGAGCGATCTGCTGCACATTTGCAGAAATGGAGTTGTAGCGGTCGAGCAGCGCCTTGTCTCGCTCGAGCTGAACATCCAGAAACCCCTCGATTTTCGCCGACACAGATTCGACCCGAGCATCCATCCTTGCCTCAATGGTCTCGATCCTGGCGTTGAATTCTTCACGACTGATAGCGTTCATGGCTTGAGTGTTATGCCCTTTGCTCATTGTGATGGTGCTTTGATATTGCTCAAATTCCCTGGCGTTCAATCCGATCCCCTTCCTTGGGTTACCGATACCTTCCCTGGCGCATCACTCACAAGCGAATTTTCTGTTGCTGCGAGACACATCAACAATAGGGCCGGCGTTCCAAGCCCACAAGCCGGCGCATTCCTCTGTGGATGTAGGGCGTTTCGTCAGACGACGTAGCTTCTCCAAAGCGCTTTAAGCCGTCACTCATTCTCCAGCGCAAATGCCTCGACAATCTGCTCAATCACTGCCCGAACCCGCGCGGTATGGCGCAAGTCCGCGTGGGTCACCAGCCACACCTCATACGGTTGCGGACGATTGCGCTCCGGCCAAAGCCTGATCAGGCCGTCACGCTCGCCCATATACACCGGGATTTCTCCTACACCCAGACCCGCCGCAATCGAGCGGCGCACCAACAGACTGGAACTCAGGCTGGCGACAATCCGCCCGCGATGCAGCGGTTCGGAAACCAGCGTCATGTCTTTGTTCGTCTGCAAATACGGCTGGTAGACCACCAGGTCATGGCCTTCGAACGCCGTGCCCTGCGGTGGAGCGCCCTTGGCGTCGATATACGCCTGTGACGCAAACAATCCCACCGGCCAGCGGGCAATCCGCCGGGCGATGAGGTCCGGGTTGTCAGGCCGGGTGTTGCGCACGGCGATATCCGCCTCGCGCTTGGCCAGGCTGAGGATCTGCGTGGAGGCATCCAGTTGCACGCGCACGTCCGGGTGTTGCTCGTGCAGACGGGCGATGGCCGGGATCAGGAAGTCGATGGCCAGCGAATCGGTGGTGCTGACGCGCACGATACCGGTCAGGCGATCATCCAGCCCCTGAATCTGCCGCTCCAGCTCCAGTGCCGAGTGCTCCATTTTCTCAACGCTTTGGAACGCCGCTTCGCCGACCGCCGTCAGCGCATAACCGTCGGACGTGCGCAGGAACAACGTCGCGCTCAGGGACTTCTCCAGCGCCGTGATCCGTCGCCCGACGGTGGCCTGATCCACGCCCAGTACCCGCGCCGCGCCGCGTAATGTCGACTCCCGACATACCGCGAGAAAAACCCGTGCATCATCCCAATTCATCCTGTCCCCACCCGATGCAAATCTGCATCACTATAACGCTAAATCGCTGCATTAACGCAGCAAAGATAGCCGATATGCTGAGCGCCATAAACCTTCCTCAGGATTGCTGTCATGCGTACATCAACCTCAGCGTTACCGATCTTCGCGGGACTCAGCGCCAGCCTGGTCAGCATCGGCCTGGCGCGTTTTGCCTATACACCGCTGATTCCATCACTGATTCAGGCGCAGTGGTTTTCCGCCCACGATGTGGTCTACCTCGGCGCGGCCAACCTGGTCGGCTACCTGATTGGCGCCCTGCTCGGCCGACCGATAGCGCGGCACCTCGGCAATAAAAACGCCCTGCGGCTAATGATGCTGCTGGTCACCGCCGCGTTTTTTGCCTGTGCGTTTCCGATATCAGTCAGTTGGTTCTTTGGCTGGCGTTTGCTCTCGGGGATTACGGGTGGCGCGATCATGGTGCTGGTGGCGGCGACCGTACTGCCTCATGTGCCAGCGTCCCGCAAAGGGCTGGCCAGTGGAGCGATTTTTCTGGGCATCGGTCTGGGGATTGCCGGTTCCGGGACAATCGTGCCGCCGCTGTTGAGCCTGGGCCTGCAAGCCACCTGGTTGGGGCTGGGCGGATTGTCGTTGTTGCTGACGGCACTGAGCTGGTTTGGCTGGCCTTCCGATTTACCGCACCCGACTGCGACCCACGAGGTTGCGGCCGTTGAGCCAACGCCGCCCGCCGTCTATCTGCTGTTCGCCCAGTACGCGTTTATGGCCGCAGGTTTGGTGCCGGCCATGGTGTTCCTGGTGGATTACGTGGCTCGCGGGCTCGGTGCCGGGGCGCATATTGGCGCACTGGTGTGGGTCATGTATGGCCTGGGTGCAATCGTCGGGCCGGTGAGTTATGGCTTTCTGGCGGATCGGCTTGGCGCACGGATGGGCATCCGACTGGTATTGGTGGTGCAGGCGATTGCGCTGGGCCTGTTGGCGATTTCCCAATCCTTTATGGCGCTGGCCGTGCTGGCAGTGATTATCGGTTCATTCCCACCCGGCATCGTGCCACTGGCCCTGGCTCGCGTGCATGAGTTGGTGCCGAATCATCATCGCCAACAAATCGCCTGGAGCCGCGCCACCGTATCGTTTGCCACGTTTCAGGCGCTGGCCGGGTTTGCCTATTCGGCGTTGTTCAATGCCACGGGCGGCCATCATGCATTGCTGTTCGTGATCGCTGCCGGCGCGATTGCAGTGGCGCTTTTGCTGGAGCAGGCCCTGAAATGGCTGCCCTCTTCGACTGAACAACGCTGCTGCGCAAATTGAAGGGAATCATTGCCTGCGGGCCGTGCTCCGATCTACAGAACCTCTAGCAACAGGAATCGACATGTCCTTACCCAACGAAATGACCCGAATCGAAATCACTGAACCCGGCGGCCCTGATGTCCTGCAAGCCAAACGCGTGCCGCTACCGGTGGCCGCAGCAGGTGAAGTGCTGATCCGTGTGCATGCCGCCGGAATCAACCGCCCGGACGCCTTGCAGCGTGCCGGCAAATATCCGATGAAGCCCGGCATGAACCCGATTCCCGGCCTGGAAGTCGCGGGTGAAGTGGTGGCGCTCGGCGCTGGAGTCAGCCAGTTTGCCGTGGGCGACAAGGTTTGTGCGCTGACCAATGGCGGCGGGTATGCCGAATATTGCACAGTCCCGGCGGGCCAGACGTTGCCAATCCCCGATGGCCTCGACTGGGTGCAGGCCGCCGCGATCCCGGAAACCTTCTTTACCGTATGGGCCAATCTGTTCAGCCTCGGCGGCGCCAGCCGGGGGCAACGTGTATTGATTCATGGCGGCACCAGCGGCATCGGTACCACTGCTCTGATGCTCTGCCGCGAATTCGGCATCGAAGCCTTCGCCACCGCCGGCAGCCCTGAAAAATGTGCGGCGATTCGTGAATTGGGTGGCGAGGCGATCAACTATCGCGATCAAAATTTTGCTGAAGTCGTCGCCGAAAAAACTGCTGGCCAGGGTGTGAATGTGATTCTCGACATCATGGGCGGCTCGTACTTCAACGGTAACGTTAGCGCCCTTGCGATGGACGGGCGGTTGGTAATGCTCGGTTTTCTGGGCGGCGCCAAGGCCAACGACGTGGACCTGCTGGCAATCCTCGGCAAACGCGCGGTGGTCACCGGGTCGCTGCTGCGCGCACGAACCACTGCGGAGAAAGCCGCCATCGCCGACGCATTGCGCGAGCACGTTTGGCCAGCACTGAACGCCGGACGCTGCCTGCCGATGATCGACAAGGTTTACTCACTCTCCGACGCGGCGCAGGCCCATGCGCACATGGAAGCCGGCGACCATATCGGCAAGATTGTGCTGCGGGTCGACTGAGCCGTTGCAGCATTTTGTAATCGTTGCGCATGCACGGTGGTCGAAAATATCGCGCGCAGACCGAGGCATCTGGTAAAAAGCGTTCTTTGTCTGCGCCGTGGTGAAACGTTTAATGTTCCTTTCCTTCATGACTCGTCTGCGCCGTCGCCGCTTGGCGTTTGCCTGCATGGCCGCCTTGATTATCGGCGTGCCGACGAGTTGTGCCGTGCTGGAACATACCGAACGCAAACTGCTGTTTCGCATCGAACCGGGCACGGCCGGCTGGTATCGCGGCCTGCCCGGCAGCGTGCAGGAACTCGATCTGCAACCGAAGAGTTTCAAGGCCGGGCAAAACATTCATGCCTGGTGGTGGCCGGCGGAAAAAGCCAACGCACCGGCGATTCTCTATCTGCACGGCGTGCGCTGGAACCTCACCGGGCAGTTGTTCCGCATCGAGCAATTGCGCGCGGCGGGCTACTCGGTACTGGCCATCGATTACCGGGGGTTCGGTAAGAGCAAGGGTGATCTGCCATCGGAAAGTAGCGTTTACGAAGATGCCCGGGTGGCCTGGGAGCGTTTCAAACTGCTGCAACCGGATCCACAAAAACGCCTGATTTACGGTCATTCCCTGGGCGGCGCTGTGGCGATCGATCTGGCGGCCGAACTCGGTCAGGACGCCACCCTCAATCACTCGCCGCTACCGGTGCGCGGTCTGGTGATCGAGTCGACGTTCACGTCGCTGGCGGACGTCGCTGCCGCCGTGGCCAACACCTCGCTACCGGTGCGCTGGCTGCTGTCGCAGAAATTCGATTCCGTCGACAAGATCGCCGATATTCATATGCCGCTGTTGGTGGTGCATGGTCTGGCAGATGCTTTTGTGCCGTCGCGCTTCAGTGAGCAACTGTTCAACGCCGCGCAACAACCCAAGCGCCTGCTGCTGGTACCGGGCGCCACGCACAACAACAGCATGGCGCTGGGCGGACAGAATTATCGCAAGGCAATCGATGCGTTGATGCAGACCAAACCTGCTCCGCGGATTGCCGGGCCAGCGGCGCTGCGCAGCGCACGGGACTCTTAGCGATAGCCACGGGCCTGCAAATCGAACAGTTGGGCGTAATGCCCTGCAACGGCGATCAGATCTTCGTGGCCGCCCTGCTCGAGTATCCGGCCCTGCTCCAAGACAATGATGTGATCAGCATTGCGCACACTGGAAAAACGGTGCGAGATCAGCAAGGTCATGCGCCCTTCAGTGTGTTGGCTGAAATGCTCGAACACTGCCGCCTCTGCCGCCGGGTCAAGGGCTGACGTCGGTTCGTCGAGGATCAGGACGTCGGCATCACGCCGCATATAGGCCCGGGACAAGGCAATTTTCTGCCATTGCCCGCCGGACAACTCCTGACCACCGGCAAACCAACGTCCCAGTTGTGTCGCATAACCACGGTCAAGGGCTTCAATAAAGGGCGCTGCCATGCCTTCAGCTGCGGCCTCTTTCCAGCGCTGTTGATCGTTGAACGCAAGCGTGTCGCCGACGCCGATATTTTCTCCAACGCTGAACTGGTAGCGGATGTAATCCTGGAAAATCACGCCAATGCGCTGCCGTAACGTGGTTTCCTCCCAATCCTGCAAATCGCTGCCATCAAGCAGAATCCGCCCTTGATCGGGACGGTAGAGCCGGGTCAGCAACTTGATCAGCGTGGTCTTGCCTGAGCCGTTTTCCCCGACCAGCGCCATGCTCTTGCCCGGCACCAGATGCAAGTCAATGCCTTCCAGTGCCGCACGACTTGCACCGGGGTAACGGAAACCGACGTTTTCGAAGCGCAACCCATCGCCCGGTCGTGCGCCGGCAGTCAGGTGACCGCTGTCGGCGAGAACCGGCTCGGCCAGGTATTCATAAAGACTCGTGAGGTACAGGCCATCTTCGTACAAACCACTGATTGCGCTCAGACTGCTACTGACTGCACTTTGCCCCTGTTTGAACAGCACCAGGTACATGGTCATCTGACCCAGGCTGATATTGCCATGCACCGCATCGATCACCACCCAGGCGTACGCCACGTAAAACGCCGCCGTGCCCAGCAAGCCGAGACCGAACCCCCAACTATCGCGACGTAACGTCAGTCGCCGGTCTTCGGCATAGAGTTTGGCGAAGGTGTCGCGATAGCGTTGCAACAGCAGCGGAGCGAAACCGAAGAGCTTGACCTCTTTGATGTAGGCCTCGTGGGACAGCAGCGTTTCGATGTAACTCTGCTGGCGACTCTCCGGCGCGCGACGGGTGAACAGCCGAAAAGCATCACCGGAAAAATGCGCCTCGGCGAAGAACACCGGCAACGCACCGATAACCAGCAGCACCAATGCCCACGGGGAAAAATGCACCAGCAGCACACCGAAGCTGATCAGCATGATCAGGTTCTGGATCAGCCCCAGCGACTTCATGACCAACGCCAGTGGCCGTGTCGAGGCTTCGCGACGCACACGCACCAGTTTGTCGTAGAACTCAGAGTTCTCGAACTGCACCAATGACAGGGTCTGAGCTTTCTCCAGAATCAACGTGTTGACCTTCTGCCCCAACTGCACCCGCAACAACGACTGCTGCACCGACAACGCCCGTTGTGTAGCGGACAGCAACGCCAGTACACCCGCCTCCAGCAGCACATAACGCAACACCGGCCATAACGGCGCATCACCCTGCTGCGCGTGCAACTGCATGGCTGCGACCACTGCATCGACAATCCGCTGCCCCAACCATGCCGCGAGTGCCGGTAGCACACCTGCAATCAATGTCGCCAGCACCAAGCCCAGAAACAACCCGCGCGACGTCCCCCAAACCAATCGCAAGGCGCGTTGCGCTTGGTCGAGCAACGAAGTGACGCGGGAAAAAGCAGGCATAGGACATTGAGCTCGGCAGGTGAATAGAGCGCGACATGGTACTCCGCTGCTCCTGCTACGACTTCTTCAAGGTATTAAAAAGCCCAACCTGAAAAGGTTGGGCTGATGACTTAATTGCAATCAATCAAAGGCACCATTGAGCACTTCATAGATAAGCCCCGTGGCGAGAGCGACCAGAATCAAATCCGTACCCGCCTGCTGCCATTCGTAGCCGTCATAGCGCGGGAGGTGGCCAAGCAGGCGATTGTCGAGTTTTTTCGCGATACCCGGCGGCAGCGGCTTGCCGCGCGCCAGGTTTTTCTGGATGCCCGGAGGCAGCGCAGGGCCTGGGCTCCAGTAGTCGCGATAGCCGCCAATCACACCGATCACATTACCTCGGTCGACAGCCGGGCCATGACTCCAATCGTCACGCCCCGCATTTTTGCCTTTGTTCCCTTGGCCCTGGCCCTGGGAATTGTGAGGATTGCCTTTACCGTTGCCCTGCCCTTTGCCGTTACCGGGATCGGCCAGCGCCACCGACGAGCCGGCAGCCAAAACAAGTGACATCAAACCTGCAACCCATCGAGTTGATCTGAACATATCCGTACTCTCAGACAGTGGGATCATCCACTGAACTGTAGACCGCGATTGGCCAATTGGTTCTGGATGTCGAGTAGTCCCCGTCTATCGCTGGGCCAGTTCATGTCGCACGCACTGCTCGTAGTAGGTCTGCTTGACCGCCGCCGGTTTAAGCTTTGAGCTGCTGTTGTAGGTCTGTTCGGTAATCCCCATTGCAGTCATGCGCATCCATGGCTGCTGAAATCGACGTACCTGCAACTGTTTACGCGCGCCATACAAAGACATCCCTGAGAGCTTGGATCGCTGCGCTCCTGCGGCGATATCAGAGCCCCAGGTACAGGCGAAACGATGGCTTTTGCTTAACTCTTTTGCCTGTACTCCCGAGGCAAAGACAGCCAGGGAAAGCGTTGCAACGGCTATGACAATCGTCCGCATATAGCCAACCTAACCTTTTGAAAAAAGGCGAGTTTGACGATGAAAGGACAACTCGGGGGCCAGCAATTTGCCGCTTTTGGACAATATCTGGCGACAACTCGCCAAGCCAAAGGCTCAGCCAAATGACGCGGGTTGCAAGTCGGTAATTACTACCACTCGTCCATCGCCGCGCACCTTTTCCCGACTCACAATTCCAATGCAGTACATCCAATCGCGTGGAGGCTTAGATGATGAACAAGAAAATCATGGCGGTATCGTTTGCCGGTCTGTTGCTCATCGGGCCGGCATGCGGCTTGGCAACCGAGAAAACCAGCGCTGACTCCGCCGCGTCACCCAATGCCCTGCCGGGCGTCAATCAATCGAAAAGCTCGCGCGCCAATGATGAGAAGGCGAACAAAAAGGGAGAGGAATCTTCAGGGGGAAATGCGGGTGCGCAAGCCCATGAAACGGAAAAAGATGCGGCGACGTCGAGTGACTCGGAAGATATCGAGAAAAAGCCCAATCAGTAATCGCCTAACAGCATGACTTACATCGAGTCTTTCCCCATTAGCGACTAGCGAAGCCTGGTGCGACGGCAATATGATGCCGCCACTGGAATCCCATGAAGGGTAACCAGAGGAATATCTATTCAAGGAATGCACATGAAAGACTTCGTTATCAGCGTCAACAACACCGTTCTCTACATTGCACTGGCAGTCATCTGGATTGCTGCACTGGTAATGCTGAGCCAGAGTTTTCTCGCAGCTATCAGCACCTTCGTCATCGGCACTTTGAGCTGGTGCATCATCTCTGGTTTCTGGTTCGTTCAATCCGCGACCTACGAAGAGCTTCGCAAGCTAAACGCAAAAAATAGCTGATTTATCGAGAACGCTCGACTTCGCGGCGCCGACGGAGAAATATCGGGCAACCGCAATCCATTTGCGCAGCCCGTCTTGATAATGTGAGTTAGCAGCGGATTTGGCACCGAGCAGGACCTTGTAAGAGATTCCGAGCTGACCGCTAGGAGCCGCGGCCGACGGATCTTTCGAGGGTTCAGCGGCACTCAATCGGTGCCAACTACCTGCAAAATGGTTTGTCACCAAAACAGCAAGAAATCGGGTGAATTTGCGGTCTGTTTGGCACTGCGGTTTGGGCCCAAAAACGTCGAATTTGGAGGTATGAATAAGGCTCTCGGACGCGATGGTGTGATTCCAAATCGGCCCCTGGGCCTTGTGATCAAAGGGTCTTTAGGAGGCCCACAGCCCATCAGCAATCAATTCGAATAGATGAGCCCTCCCCGCGCTCTGTTCCGTTTCCCTAGCGCACAATCGGAAGTCCGGCTTTCGCTGCTTCCGTTTGTTTTCAAAGGCACGGCCCGCGTGACGTACAGCCTGTTTCGATGATTTGGGATGGTGACCTTTAAGAACGAAGAATCGGAACTGAGCTTCCAGGGTTTAGCGCCGCGGAGCCGGTGAGGAAAAACGCCCTAATCGCCCGGAAACAGGGCTTTTGGCAAGGCTATCTGACATGCGAAAAAGCTGAGAAAGAAGATAAATATCAAACAGGATTGGTGCCAAAGACAGCGCAAAAAAGGGCCAAAAACGGCATGAACTCACAAGCAGACGCTCGACAAAAGCAACAGCTAGCAGGGAGTGCTTTGAAATGCACCGCATACGTACTAGCAAAATGCTCATAGCTGAGACTTAAGTCAATCGCAATTGGCAACCAATTGGCAACCATAAGCCTGTGACAATGAGAAAACGCGAAAAATAAAGATGCATAAAAAATCCAACCACCGCTAAGTGGTTGGATTTTCTGGAGTTATATGGTCGGGACGGAGTGATTCGAACACTCGACCCCTAGCACCCCATGCTAGTGCGCTACCGGACTGCGCTACGCCCCGACTGGTTTTGCAACTCGCTCTTCACATCGAAGAACGCTCAAGAATATATCGCAAGCTTTTGAAAACTGGAAGTATTCAAACGCTGCTTTTTATTTCTTGAGTACCACCAGAACATCTTCGAGCTCAGCGATCATCTGGCGGATCATTTGCTTGTATTGGGTGGTGTCGTCTTTGGCTTCATCGCCGGACAAACGCAAGCGTGCGCCGCCGATGGTGAACCCTTGGTCGTAAAGGAGCGCGCGGATCTGCCGGATCATCAGCACATCCTGGCGCTGATAATACCGGCGGTTTCCGCGGCGTTTGACGGGGTTGAGTTGAGGAAACTCCTGCTCCCAATAGCGCAGCACGTGTGGCTTTACGGCACACAGCTCGCTGACTTCACCGATGGTGAAGTAGCGTTTGCCCGGGATGACGGGTAGTTCGTCGTTATGACTTGGTTCCAGCATAAGCCTCAACTCGGGCTTTCAACTTCTGCCCTGGACGAAAGGTGACCACACGGCGAGCCGTGATCGGGATTTCTTCCCCCGTTTTCGGGTTGCGGCCAGGCCGCTGGCGCTTGTCCCGAAGGTCAAAGTTGCCGAAACCGGACAATTTGACCTGCTCGTTGTCTTCAAGAGCGTGCCTGATTTCCTCGAAAAACAGTTCTACCAATTCCTTGGCTTCCCGCTTGTTCAGGCCCAGCTCTTCATACAGACGTTCCGCCATCTCAGCTTTCGTCAAAGCCCCCATACGTCACTTCCTTAACGTGGCGTTCAACCTTTGTTCGAGCGAGGTGAGGATATTTTGCGTCGTCGAATTCACCTCATCGTCATTAAGAGTGCGCGATGGATGCTGCCAGGTCAAGCCAACTGCAAGGCTTTTTCTATCAGGATCAATACCTTTACCCTGATATACGTCAAACAGCCTGAGATCTGTGAGCCATTCGCCTGCATTTTCACGGATTACGTCCAATACAGCCGAGGCTGCAACGTCTTTGTGCGCAATCAATGCAAGGTCACGACGCACTTCAGGAAAGCGCGACAACTCGTGGAATTTCGGCATTTTACCGAGTGCCACTTCAGCCAGAACCAGCTCGAAAACGAAAACCGGACGATCGAGGCCGAGGGATTTCGACAATTCAGGATGAATAGCGCCGATAAAGCCGACTTCTCGCCCTTCCCGCTCAATGCGTGCGGTTTGACCCGGATGCAGCGCCGGGTGTTTGCCCGGGGCGAAAGTGAACGAATCCAGAGCACCGGCGAAACCCAGTACGGCTTCTACGTCAGCTTTGACGTCGAAGAAATCGACCGTGTCGCGACCTTGCGCCCAACCTTCCGGCAGACGGCTACCGCAAACAACACCGGAGAGCATCGGCTCTTGCTTCAGGCCTTCCAGTTGACCGACAAAGCGCAGGCCACTTTCGAACAGACGCACGCGATCCTGTTGACGGTTCAGGTTGTGCTGCAACGCCTTGACCAGACCCGGCCACAGCGACGAGCGCATGGCAGCCATGTCGTTGGAGATCGGGTTAGCCAGCAACAGCGGCTCGACGCCCGGGTTGAACAGTTCGAACTGCTTTGGATCGATGAAGCTGTAAGTGATCGCTTCCTGATAACCACGAGCCACCAGCAGACGGCGCAGTTCAGGCAGATCGCTACGTGCTTCGGCCTTGGCTTGCGGCGCCAGGCGCGCTTGCGGGTAACGAACCGGCAGACGGTTGTAGCCGTACAAACGGGCCAATTCTTCGATCAAGTCGACTTCCAGACTGATGTCGAACCGATGACTTGGCACTTCAACGCGCCACTGCCCTGCTCCGTCGGCGGAAATATTCAGGCCGAGGCCGTTGAGCAGGCGCTCGACCTGTACCGAATCCATTTCCATGCCCAGCATTTGGGTGATGCGCTGCGCACGCAGAGTAATCGGGGCAATCGACGGCAAGTGCTGCTCGCTGACCGTCTCGATGATCGGACCGGCTTCACCACCAGTGATTTCCAGCAGCAAGCCAGTAGCGCGCTCCATGGCTTCACGGGCCAGTTGCCAGTCCACGCCACGCTCATAGCGGTGCGAAGCATCGGTGTGCAGGCCATACGAACGAGCCTTGCCGGCGACAGCGATCTGATCGAAGAACGCACTTTCAAGAAACACATCGCGAGTAGTCGCGGATACACCGCTGTGCTCGCCACCCATCACACCGGCAATCGCCAGGGCACGTGTGTGGTCGGCAATCACCAGCGTATCGCTACGCAGGCTAACTTCCTGGCCGTCGAGCAATACCAGCTTCTCGCCCTCTTCCGCCATGCGCACACGGATGCCGCCATTGATTTCGGCGAGGTCGAAGGCGTGCAGCGGTTGACCCAGTTCGAGCATCACGTAGTTGGTGATGTCGACAGCAGCGTCGATGCTGCGCACGTCGGCGCGACGCAGACGCTCAACCATCCACAGCGGTGTTGGCTTGGACAGATCAACGTTGCGAATGACACGACCCAAGTAACGCGGGCACGCGGCTGGCGCCAGCACTTCTACCGAACGCACGTCGTCATGCACGGCAGCAACGGCAAGCACCACTGGACGGGTGACCGGAGCGGCGTACAACGCGCCAACTTCACGGGCCAGACCAGCCAGCGACAAGCAGTCGCCACGGTTCGGGGTCAGGTCGACCTCGATGCTGGCGTCTTCCAGATCCAGATACACGCGGAAATCTTCGCCCACCGGCGCGTCAGCCGGCAGTTCCATCAGACCGTCATTGCCTTCACCGACCTGTAGTTCGGCTTGCGAGCACAACATGCCGTTGGACTCAACGCCGCGCAGCTTGGCCTTCTTGATCTTGAAGTCGCCCGGCAACTCGGCACCGATCATGGCGAATGGAATCTTCAGGCCCGGACGCACATTTGGCGCACCGCACACGACCTGGAAGGTTTCCGCACCATTGCTGACCTGGCACACACGCAATTTGTCGGCATCAGGGTGCTGCTCGGTGCTCAGCACCTCGCCCACTACCACGCCACTGAATACACCGGCGGCCGGGGTCACGCTATCGACCTCAAGACCGGCCATCGACAGACGGGCAACCAGCTCGTCGCGATTTACCTGCGGGCTAACCCAGCCACGCAGCCATTGTTCACTGAATTTCATCCTGCTCTCCTAAGAATTCGTTACGACTAGCGAAATTGCGCGAGGAACCGCAAGTCGTTGTCGAAGAACAGACGCAAGTCGTTCACGCCGTAACGGAGCATGGCCAGACGTTCGACGCCCATGCCGAAGGCAAAGCCGGAGAACTCTTCCGGGTCGATGCCGGACATGCGCAGCACGTTCGGATGAACCATGCCGCAGCCCATCACTTCCAGCCAGCCAGTCTGCTTGCAGACACGGCAGCCTTTACCGCTGCACATCACGCATTCCATGTCGACTTCAGCGGACGGCTCGGTGAACGGGAAGTACGAAGGACGGAAGCGTACGGCCAGTTCTTTCTCGAAGAACACGCGCAGGAATTCTTCGATGGTGCCTTTGAGATCGGCAAAATTGATATCGCGATCAACCAGCAGGCCTTCGACCTGGTGGAACATCGGCGAGTGGGTGATATCGGAGTCGCTGCGGTACACACGGCCTGGGCAGACAATGCGGATCGGCGGCTGTTTCGATTCCATGGTGCGGACCTGGACCGGCGAGGTATGGGTGCGCAGCAGCATGTTGGCGTTGAAATAGAAGGTGTCGTGCATCGACCGGGCCGGGTGATGGCCTGGGATGTTGAGCGCTTCAAAGTTGTGATAGTCGTCTTCGACTTCAGGGCCTTCGGCAATGCCGTAGCCAATTCGAGTGAAGAACTGTTCAACACGTTCCAGAGTCCGGGTAACCGGGTGCAGACCACCGGAGGTCTGGCCACGGCCCGGCAACGTCACGTCAATGGATTCGGCAGACAGTTTGGCGGCCAGCTCGGCCTCTTCAAACAAAGCCATGCGCGCATTGAGAACGCCTGTAACACGTTCCTTGGCAACGTTGATCAGGGCGCCGACTTGCGGACGCTCTTCTGCCGGCAAATTCCCCAGGGTCTTCATCACCTGAGTCAATTCACCCTTTTTGCCAAGGTATTGAACCCGGATTTGCTCCAGGGCATTGATATCTTCAGCGCTTTGCACAGCCTCTAGTGCTTGAGAGACCAGCGCATCCAGGTTTTCCATGTACAGACTCCAGATACAAAATAGGGGAAGAGCTTGAAGGCTCTTCCCCTATTTAAGACGTTTACCACCTGACCCCACGGAAGTGAGGCCGGGTGATTGTCGGGGGTACTTAAGCCAAGGTGGCTTTAGCTTTCTCGACAATCGCAGCAAACACCGCTTTTTCGTTCACTGCCAGATCAGCCAGAACCTTACGGTCGATCTCGATGGACGCTTTTTTCAGGCCAGCGATGAAACGGCTGTAGGACAGACCGTTAACACGAGCACCAGCATTGATACGAGCGATCCACAGAGCGCGGAACTGACGTTTTTTCTGACGACGGTCACGGTAGGCGTATTGGCCAGCCTTGATAACCGCTTGCTTGGCAACACGGAATACGCGCGAACGTGCACCGTAGTAGCCTTTAGCAAGTTTCAGAATTTTCTTGTGGCGCTTACGCGCCATGACGCCACGCTTTACACGAGCCATGAGTTACTTCCTCTATTCTTGACTAAAATTAACGAAGGCGCAGCATGCGCTCGACTTTTGCGACGTCCGACGGATGCAGCAAGCTGCTACCGCGCAGTTGACGCTTACGCTTGGTCGACATTTTAGTCAGGATGTGGCTCTTGAAAGCGTGCTTGTGCTTGATACCGTTAGCAGTTTTCAGAAACCGCTTAGCAGCACCACTTTTAGTTTTCATCTTTGGCATGTTCGGTACTCCGCATTCAGTTGATAAACATAATCAGAAGGCCTGCCGTGCCCTATTGATTACTTCTTCTTTTTCGGGGCGATGACCATGATCAGTTGGCGTCCTTCCATCTTAGGATGCTGTTCGACCGAACCGTACTCGAGCAAGTCACCTTCAACTCGCTTGAGGAGCTCCATCCCCAGCTCCTGGTGGGCCATCTCACGGCCGCGGAATCGCAAGGATACCTTGGCCCTGTCCCCATCACTCAGGAAACGTACCAGGTTGCGCAGTTTTACCTGGTAATCCCCTTCCTCCGTCCCTGGACGAAACTTGATTTCTTTAACCTGAATCTGCTTCTGGTTTTTCTTGGCCGCGGCAACCTGCTTCTTCTTCTCGAAGATCGATTTGCCGTAGTCCATCAGTTTGCAAACAGGGGGTACTGCATCGGCGGAAATTTCCACCAAATCCAGTTTGGCCTCTTCAGCCTTAAGAAGCGCGTCTTCAATTGACACAATCCCAAGCTGTTCACCTTCAGCTCCAATTAACCGAACCTCGCGTGCCGAGATATTCTCGTTGATCGGGGCTTTCGGTGCAGCTCGTTTATCTTGTCTCATTTCACGCTTAATAGTAATTACTCCGAATCTGGGCGACCACGCCGGGAAACCGCTTGCGCGAGAAACTCAGCGAACTGGGCGACGGGCATCGAGCCCAGGTCAGCACCTTCACGAGTACGCACAGCGACAGTCTGCATCTCGACTTCCCTATCTCCGATAACCAAGAGAAAAGGAACCTTGAGCAAAGTATGCTCGCGGATTTTAAAGCCGATCTTTTCATTTCTCAAGTCAGACTTGGCACGAAATCCGCTTTCGTTGAGAGTTTTTTCAACCTCGGCGGCAAAATCGGCCTGTTTGTCAGTGATGTTCATGATCACTGCCTGGGTCGGAGCCAGCCACGCAGGGAATGCCCCTTCGTAGTGCTCGATCAGGATTCCGACGAATCGTTCGAAGGATCCAAGGATCGCCCGGTGCAACATTACCGGGTGCTTGCGACTGTTGTCTTCGGAGACGTATTCGGCTCCCAGACGGATCGGCAGGTTAAAATCGAGCTGCAGGGTACCACACTGCCAGACACGGCCAAGGCAATCTTTGAGCGAGAACTCGATCTTCGGACCGTAGAACGCACCCTCACCTGGCTGCAGATCGTACGCAAGGCCCGCACTATCAAGGGCCGCGGCCAGTGCCGCTTCGGCGCGATCCCACAGTTCATCCGAGCCGACGCGTTTTTCCGGACGAGTGGACAGTTTCATCTCGACATCGGTAAAGCCGAAGTCACGATATACGTCCATTGTCAGCTTGATAAACGCAGCGGATTCAGCCTGCATCTGCTCTTCTGTGCAGAAGATGTGGGCGTCGTCCTGAGTGAACGCGCGCACACGCATGATGCCGTGCAGCGCACCCGACGGCTCGTTACGGTGGCAGGCACCGAACTCTGCCAGACGCATCGGCAGCTCGCGGTAGCTCTTCAGGCCTTGATTGAACACCTGCACGTGGCAAGGGCAGTTCATCGGCTTGATCGCGTAGTCGCGGTTTTCCGACTGAGTAGTGAACATGTTGTCGGCGTAGTTGGCCCAGTGCCCGGATTTCTCCCACAGGCTGCGGTCAACCACTTGCGGCGTCTTGATCTCAAGGTAGCCGTTGTCATGCTGCACTTTGCGCATGTACTGCTCGAGCACCTGGTACAGAGTCCAGCCGTTCGGGTGCCAGAACACCATGCCCGGGGATTCTTCCTGAGTGTGGAACAGACCAAGGCGCTTGCCGATCTTGCGGTGATCGCGCTTCTCGGCTTCTTCGATGCGCTGAATGTAAGCCGCCAACTGCTTTTTGTCCGCCCACGCAGTGCCGTAAACGCGCTGCAACTGCTCGTTCTTGGCGTCGCCGCGCCAGTAGGCGCCGGACAGTTTGGTCAGCTTGAAGGATTTCAGGAAGCGGGTGTTCGGCACATGCGGACCGCGGCACATGTCGACATATTCTTCGTGATAGTACAGACCCATGGCCTGTTCATTCGGCATGTCCTCGACCAGACGCAGCTTGTAGTCTTCGCCGCGCGCCTTGAACACTTCGATCACTTCGGCACGCGGAGTGACTTTCTTGATGACGTCGTAATCTTTCTCGATCAGCTGCTGCATGCGCTGTTCGATGGCCGCCATGTCGTCCGGAGTAAAAGGACGCTCGAAGGCGATGTCGTAATAGAAGCCTTCGTCGATGACCGGCCCGATCACCATTTTGGCAGTCGGGTAGAGCTGCTTGACCGCATGGCCAACCAGATGGGCGCAAGAGTGGCGAATGATCTCCAGCCCCTCTTCATCCTTTGGCGTAATGATTTGCAGCGTAGCGTCGCTGTCGATGATGTCGCTGGCGTCGACCAACTGGCCATTGACCTTGCCGGCCAGAGTGGCTTTGGCCAGACCTGCACCAATGGATGCGGCGACCTCGGCTACGGAAACCGGGTGATCGAATGAACGTTGACTGCCGTCGGGAAGAGTAATAGTTGGCATGGCGCCTCCTCTCCTAGTGGTGACCCCTACCAAAGGTCACGTGGGTTGGGATGAGCCAGTACAAGATCCGATCCAGGCCATTCAATGACGAACGCCTGCCTTACAGCGGCAGGAGCCTTGCGGCCAACCGGAAAACCGAACCAGAGTGACTGGGATTCAAATCAGAATATTCGCACGTTGACCGCCGCCGGGACTGAAAGTCATCCGGAGCCTGAGAACGCTTGAGCCCGGCATGCTAGCACAGATGAGCGGTCACTTAATGCCTCTGTTTCACCAGAAGGCAAATCGTCCGCTTTTATGCCAGAGTGCTGAACTTGATGGCCCCTTATGCCCTCAGATAACAAGACATTGACCCACAAGGAGCATCCTCGCATGCGTCTGAATACCTTATTCGCCGTAGTCGCCCCCATTGTTCTGCTGCTGCCGCTGAGCGCCCATGCCGACTGGCCAAAGGGCGAGCGCGACAAATACATGGCCCAGTGCACCCAGGCGGCGACTCCGCAAATCGGCGCCGCCGCGGCCAAGTCTCACTGCGCCTGTGGCGCCGATGCCATCAAGTCTTACCCGGCCGGCGACATTCAAGCACTGATGGACAACAAGGCCACCCCTGAACTGCAGCAGAAAGCGCTGGGACAAATCGCCAAATGCAAGGCCAACGCTCCAGCGAAAAAGTAAGAAAAAATGTGATCTGACTCGACTCAACGCCGGAAAAAACGGCTGAATTTGAGCCTTTTCAGACGATTTATGCAGGTTTTACAGGTTTTTTTATTGTCTTTACTTTTCGCTAAAACCCTTTCAAACCGGGGCTTTCAGCCGAAACAGGCGGTAAAGAAAACACGACGGATTGGCAAACAGCACGTCCGGGGGGCTACCAAAGCGAACATTTCGACTATGATACCCGGGTGTGCCCAGTTGGCCTGAGCAGCACAGTACTGAAAAATATATGTTTCTTGGAGATACACCATGTCTAATCGCCAAACCGGCACCGTTAAGTGGTTCAACGATGAAAAAGGCTTCGGCTTCATCACTCCTCAAGGTGGCGGTGACGACCTGTTCGTACACTTCAAAGCTATCGAAAGCGACGGTTTCAAAAGCCTGAAAGAAGGCCAGACCGTTTCCTTCGTGGCTGAGAAAGGCCAAAAGGGTATGCAAGCTGCACAGGTTCGCCCAGAGTAATTTCTCGGCGCACTAAAAAAACCCCGTCCATGTGACGGGGTTTTTTATGCCTGACATAAAAGCGGCCAGCAATCAGCCGCAGTTGACGCGAGTAATCACCAGGTTGTTATCGGTATTGAGGTTCAAGCGATCCGAGCGGTATTCCAGGGTGATCATGTCATCTGGCTTGAGGAAACGGGCGTTTTGCGCACTGGCCTTGGCGCGAGCCTGCTCCAGCAGCTCTGGCGAAGCTTTCTTGCCAATGGCGAATTCCGCCGCCGTCGCTTCACAGCGGCCATGACCGGCATCGGTCGCCACAGATTCCTTTGCCGACTCGCTGGAGGTCGTACTGCAACCGGCCAACATGGCAACGGCCATAAGTGCACCCAGTGACGCGAACTTCAAATGCATGAAGCCTCCTTGTTTTCAAATTATTAAGCTGAGATCGTGCGACCGCCGTTCCGGCGTTTGGTTGCATGACAAATGCCATCACCCTGCCCCATGACCGGAAAAACGCCGAGTGTGCCTGAGCAGCACCCATCGCCTCATATCTCAATCGTGACTGAATATTAACGACGCTCAGTAGACGTCTATGTAGTCATATGGCGGATTCGGCCAATTCTCTTTTAGCGCGTTGAAGATCTGCATTACCCACACTTCATCGCTGGCCGCGACATTACCCACATAACCCGAGCCCTTGGCCCAGGTTTCAAGACGAAACAACAGGCCGTCGATGTCTTGGCCGCCCGTCACCCCCGAAGAGATGTAGGCGATACCGCCCTTGGTCACACGCAGTTGCGTGTGCTCATCATCGCTGGCCGACGCCAGCAATTGGCGTACTGCATCGAGGGTAAGGCCGTCAGGGGTACTCAAATCGATCTGCACAGCACAATCCTTGGATAAGCCGGAAAAGACCAAGTGTCGCATAGCGCTCCGCTCATGCCTAAGTCGCAGTGCCAAACGCCCGACAAAATGGTTAACTCGACGCACAGACCTCCCGACTTTCCGAGCCTCATCATGACCAGCCTAAGCATCGAAGCCGACATCAAAGCCAAATGGGCCGACGGACACAGCTCCTACAGCCCGGGAACCACAGAAGAGTTGGCGCTGATTGGTATTGATCTGCTGGTCAAGGATCTGGGAACACAAGCGGCCCAGCATTTCATCCAGCAGATTTTCGAAAGGTACCCGAACGAGCAAGTCGAACAAGCGCAGGGAGAATAAAAAAACCCGCAGGCTGGCACCTGCGGGTCGCTCATTTACTTCAGGCGTTTCAGGCGTTCGGTCAACAGATCGAAGAAACCCTGGGCATCGCCATTTTCCACCCAGAAGGCATTCTTCGGTGCCTTGAGGCCGCCATACCAATCGACAATGGTCTGACCGAAAGTCGGGCCTTCACGACTATCAACCACGACATTCACCGAACGACCGGTGAAGAGTTCGGGCTTGAGCAGATAAGCCACGACGGTGGCGTCATGCACCGGGCCGCCCGGAATGCCGTAGTGCTCCATATCGCCTTTGATGTATTCGTTAAGGATGTCGCCGACAATTTTGCTCGCGTTATTGTTGAGTGCGGCAATCTGCTTCAGGCGCGCATCGCTGGTGAGAATCTTGTGGGTCACATCCAGTGGCAGATAGGTCAGCTTCACGCCGCTCTTGAGCACCACTTCTGCAGCTTGCGGATCGGCAAACAGGTTGAATTCAGCCACCGGGGTGATGTTGCCACCATTGAAGTGCGCACCACCCATGATCACCACTTCCTTGATGCCCTGGACAATCTCCGGTTCCTGGATCAACGCAAGCGCCAGGTTGGTTTGCGGGCCAAGCATGGCGATAGTGATACTGTGCGGCTTGGCTTTTTTCAGGGTGTCGATCAGATAATTGACCGCATTGCCTTCGGCCAGTCCTTTTTTCGGTTCGTGCACAGTGACGCCCGACAGGCCTTCCTTGCCATGGATGTTCTCTGCGTAGATCGGCGTACGCATCAGCGGCTTCGGTGCGCCGGCATAGACGGGCACATCTTCGCGCCCCGCCCACTCGCGAGCCAGACGCGCGTTACGCGAAGTCTTGTCGAGGCGCACGTTGCCGGCCACAGTGGTCAGCGCACGAATGTTCAGTTCGTCCGGCGAGGCCAGCGCGAACAGCAAGGCGACCACGTCGTCGGCACCCGGGTCAGTGTCGATGATCAGGTCGATTTTTTCCGCCGCATGAGCGCCGGTTGCAGTTATCACTGACAAAAGCAGCAGACTCCGGATTAGTTGATGCAGTTTTTGAGCATAGCGTTGCATGGCGCATTCCTTGTGCATGAGAAATCGAAAGTTAGAACGTAACACCTGCCAACAAAACGATGTTGCAGTAAGGCTGACATTCGCCTGTACGAACAATCGCCCGTGCCTGTCGGCTGAGAACCTTGAATTGCTCGTGACTGAGTAGTTCTCGACGACCCAAGGCGCCCTCTTCATTCAACTCGTCCAGCGTGATCAGCGCTGTCGGCTGCTTGTCGAAGATCTCTTTGGCCAGCACATGACTTTCCACCTGCATTTCGCTGAGCACGACTTTCAGCGTGCCGACGAAATCGGGGACACCATGGGTCAGCGCCAGATCGATCAGCTCGACACCAGGCGGCACCGGCAATCCGGCATCACCAATGACCACCATGTCGCCATGACCCAGGGAAGCAATCAGCCGCGACAACGCAACGTTGAGCAATGGAGTCTTTTTCATGCGGGTTTAAAGGCCTGTACGTCGGACATTGTTGGGATGGATGGCTGTGCACCGGCGCGAGTCACTGACAATGCGGCGGCAATCTGCCCGTAGCGAATCGCTTCGGCCTCGGACTTGCCAGCGGCCAGCGCAGCGGCGAAACCACCGACGAAAGTGTCCCCCGCCGCCGTGGTATCGACAGCTTTCACTTTCGGAGCGGGGAAATGCTCGAAACCTTTGCCGTTGGCGAATAACGAACCCTCGGCGCCGAGAGTGATGATGACTTTGCCAGCCCCCATCGCAATCAAATGACTCGCCGCGCTTTTCGCGGTGTCCAGCGAGTCGACCGGCAGGCCGCTCAACGCGGCAGCTTCGCTTTCATTGGGAATCAGATAATCGATGGCCGCGAACCAGTCGGCCGGCAATGGACGGCTGGCGGGTGCCGGATTGAGGATGACGGTCTTGCCCAGCGCATGTGCGCGTTTGAGCGCATGGCCCACCGTTGCATCCGGGATCTCGAGCTGGCAGATGACAACTTCAGCGGCCTGCAAAACCGGGTCGAACCGGTCGATAACCCCGGGCGTCATTGCGCCGTTGGCTCCGGCGACAATCACAATAGCGTTCTGACTGTTGTCATCGACCACGATCAGCGCAACACCACTGGAGTCTTCGACAACGCTCACCGCCTGGCAGTCAATCTGCTCAGCCAACAAGGCGTCACGCAGTTGCACGCCGTAATCGTCGTTGCCAACACAACCAACCATCGCCACTTGCGCGCCCAATCGCGCAGCAGCCACGGCCTGATTGGCGCCCTTGCCACCAGATACGGTAGTAAACGAATGACCGATCAGTGTTTCTCCACCCCGGGGCAACCGTGGCGCCCGGGTCACCAGGTCCATGTTCAGGCTGCCTATTACCACTACATTTGCTGGCATACATCATTACTCGTCAATTCGGTTTCAGCGGTATTCGGTGAACACGCCGGACAGCGGCGCGGTCGACTCGCGCAAGACAATACTCGGGGTCACGATTCGTTGATCACTGCCCAGACTCGGGGTAGCAATCCTTCGCAGCAACACTTCGGCCGCCATCTCGCCCAGTTGCAGGATCGACTGGCCGACGGTGGTCAGCGCCGGGTAAACGTAACGACTCATCTGGATATCGTCGAAGCCGATCACCGACAGCTCGGTCGGCACCCGCACGTTGCGTTCTGCCGCTGCGCGCAACACACCGATACCGATCATGTCGTTACCGGCAAAAATCGCACTCGGCGGATTCTTTTCGAGCAGGACCGCCGCTGCGTTGTAACCCCCAGTGCTGGTGAAATCGCTTTCCAGCATGCGCGCCGGGCGTACTTCTATACCCGCCTCCTTCAGCGCACGGCAATATCCGGCTTGGCGCATCTGCGCGACGCTGGTGCTCGCCGGGCCGCCGATAGTCGCTATGTCGCGATGACCAAGCTCCAGCAGATGCCGGGTGGCGAGGTAAGCGCCGTATTCATGATCGATGCGTACCAGATCCGCATCCACGCCATCCAGGCCACGGTCGACAATCACCATCGGCGTCTTCACACCGGCCAGCCCTTGCGCCAGGCCACTGTCACCACCGGCTGAGGCGACGATCAGACCATCGATGCGTTTCTCCAGCAGAACACGTAAATAGCTGCGCTGTTTCTCAGGGTTGTCATCGGAGTTGCAGAGAATCACGCAGTAGCCGTTACGCTCACAGTAATCCTCAATGCCCCGCGCCAGCTCAGCAAAGTACGGGTTGAGACTGTTGGGCACCAAGAGGCCAATAGTTGCAGTGGTCTTGGCTTTCAGCGAACGCGCCACCGCGCTCGGTACATAATCGAGGGTCTTGATGGCCGCCTCGACTTTCAGCCGCACCTCCTGACTGACCGGGCGGGTGTTGTTCACCACATGAGACACGGTCGTATAGGAAATTCCCGCAAGCGCCGCTACATCCTTGATCGTCGCCATGTCTCAGCCCCGCCGACTGGCGCGCTGGCTGCGATAAGTATCGAGCACTACCGCAATGACAATCACTGCACCGGTGATGATGCGTTTGGTCGGTTCAGTTGCGCCAATCTGCGCGAGCCCGGCCGCCAGCACCGAAATGATCAATACGCCAAAGAATGTGCTGATTACAGAACCCCGGCCGCCCATCAGACTGGTGCCGCCGATCACTACAGCGGCAATCACTTGCAGTTCCAGACCGGAACCGGCATTCGGGTCAGCCGCTTCCAGACGGGAAATCTGAAACAGTGCGGCGACACCGGCCAGCAGCCCCATCAGGCTGAATACCAGAATCTTGTAGGGTTTCGGGTTGATCCCCGCAAGACGCACCGCCTCTTCGTTGGTGCCGATGCCGATCAGGTAACGGCCGAAAACGGTACGAGTCAGAACCGCCTGCGCAATGAAGATCACCAGCAAGGCAATGATGAATGATGGCGAGATACCGAACGCGATCGGGTTCGACAGCCAGGCAAAGGAATCACCGATATAAGCCGTGCGCGAGCCAGTCATCTGATACGCCAGACCACGGGCCATTTCCAGCACACCGAGGGAAACGATGAACGACGGAATCCGCCAGGCCACGGTGATCGAACCGGTAATGGTACCGGCCAATGCCGCTACCGCCATGCCGAGCAACGCCGAGGGCAAGACGCTCCAGCCCCAACCGAGCATGGCCACGCTGACCGTCGATGCCGCCAGCGCCAGCACCGAGCCCACCGAAAGGTCGATGCCACCGATGATCAGCACGAACGTCATGCCCACTGCCAGAACCATCAGATCGGGGATCTGGTTGGCCAGCGTACTGAAGGTGTTATAGGACAAAAAGTGGCTGCTCAAGACCGAGAACAGCGCGATCATCGCCAGCAAGGCACCGGCCAGCCCCAGATAGGTACCCAGTCCGTAAAAATTGCCACTACGTTTGCCGGCAGGAGATGCAGTTTTCATGGGAGATCCCTAGGCGCTGCTTCGTTGAGCAACGCATCACGTTTTTGGTAGCCGGCGAACGCGGCGGCAAGCAAATCATCCTGGGTCCAGCTGTCGCGCTCGAAGGTGTCGATCAGACGCCCTGCCGACAGCACGCCGATCCGGTCGCAGATCAGCATCAATTCACGCAGGTCACTGGACACCACCACCAGCGCTTTACCCTGGCGAGTCAGCTCCCCGAGCAAGGCATAAATGTCGAACTTGGCACCGACGTCGATACCGCGCGTGGGCTCGTCGAACAACAGCACCGAACAATCGCGTTCCAGCCAACGGCCAATCACGACCTTCTGCTGGTTGCCGCCGGACAGCTCTGACACCAGCTGTGTCGGGCTGGAACTGCGGATGCGCATGGCGGCGATCTGACGTTGCGCCAACGAGATCTCGTCACCGTTATTGACGAAACCACCGCTGGAAATTTCCGGCATGTTGCCCAAGGCGATGTTGGCGCTGATCGACTGACTGAGCAGCAGGCCTTCGCCCTTGCGGTCCTCGGTGATCAACGCAATGCCATTACGTACAGCATCGACAGGTGAACGTACGCTCACCACTTGAGCAGGCGAACCCAATGCGATCGTGCCACTGTCGGCGAGATCGGCACCGAAGATCAAACGCAGCAGTTCTGTGCGCCCCGCTCCAATCAGCCCGGAAATCCCGAAGATCTCCCCGGCGCGCACTTCGAGCGAGACATCGCGCACTTTGTCTGAGCGAGTCAGGCCGTTGACCGTCAACGCCGGAGCGCCAATCTTGCGCGGCCCCAAATCGATGTGTTCGCCCAGTTCGCGGCCGACCATCAGCGTGACCAACTGTTCGCTGTTGTAATTGGCCATCGGCTCGACGCAGACCAGATTTCCGTCGCGCAGCACGGCAATGCGCTGGGCGACTCGCGCCAGCTCTTCAAGACGATGGGAAATGTAAATGATCGAGACGCCGCGAGCCTGCAATCGGGTGATCTGCTCGAAGAGCATTTCGACTTCGCGCGCAGTGAGCATCGCGGTCGGCTCATCAAGAATCAGCACATGGCAGTCGCCGATCAGGTTGCGAGCGATTTCGACCATCTGCTGATGCCCGATGCCCAACTCGCCGACCAGTGTGTCCGGATCGATCGCGTCGAGCCCAACCTGGGCCATGGCCTCGATCGCTGCTTTTCGCAATTGCTTGCGGCTGATCCAGCCACCGTTACTCGGCAAGTTGTCGAGGAACAGGTTCTCCGCTACCGACAGCGTCGGCAGCAGATTGAGTTCTTGCATGACCATGCGCACGCCAAGATCTTCAGCCTGGGTACGGCTGCCCGGACGATAGTCCTTGCCCTGAAATTGCATCTGGCCCGTGGTCGGCGTGACCAGACCACCAATGATCTTCGAAAGCGTGCTTTTACCGGCACCATTCTCGCCGGTCAGCGCCAGCACTTCACCGCGCATCAGCGTCAAATCGATGCCGGCAAGCACCGGTTGCGCATAGGTCTTACCGATACCGCTGACCGAGAGGACAGCGTTCGGGGCGGAAACTGACATAAAAAATCTCCATGCGCTCGCCCGGACGGACGAGCGCCATTGTGTCGCCAGAGGACTTACTTGGTGACCAGCTCGACCGGCGTTTCAATCACGCCATTGGCACCGCTGTCGACCTTCTCGCCCTTGATGATTTTCAGCGCAGTCTCGATGCCGAATACGGCTTGTTTCGCGGCATATTGATCTGCAGTCGCCAGTACGCGACCGTCCTTCAACATTGGCTTGATCGCGTTGATGTTGTCGTAGCCGACAACCTGCACCTGACCAGCCTTGCCAGCAGCCCGCACGGCGGAAACGGCACCGACAGCCATGCTGTCGTTGCCTGCCAGCAATGCTTTGACATCCGGGTATTCGCTGAGAATCGAAGCGGCTACCTTGTTGCCTTTGTCGATCTCCCAGTCACCGGACTGCAGGGACACAACCTTGATCTGCGCCGCTTCCATCGCATCCTTGAAGCCAGCGGTACGCTGCTGAGCGTTGGTCGTCGTGGACACACCCTCAATGATGCCGACTTCGTCACCAGCCTTGAGCTGTTTGGCCAGGTACTCACCGACCAGACGCGCACCTTTGCGGTTATCCGGGCCTACGAATGGCACGCTGATGTTTTTGCTTTTGACGATTTGCGGATCGAGCTGGTTGTCGATGTTGATCACGGTAATACCGGCATCAACGGCTTTCTTGATCACCGGCACCATGGCCTTGGAGTCAGAAGGCGCGATGACCAGGGCGTTGACCTTGGCCAGAATCATTTGCTCGACGATGCGAGTCTGCCCTGCTGTGTCGGTTTCGTCCTTGATGCCGTTGGAGATCAGGTCGAATTCGGCAGAGTGTTCTTTCTGGTATGCCTTGGCGCCATCTTCCATGGTCAGGAAGAATTCGTTGGCCAGAGATTTCATGACCAGCGCGACTTTTGGTTTTTCCGGGGATTCGGCGAACGCCGAAGAGACAGGCAGTGCAGCGGCTGTGGCAGCCAGCATAGCGACAGCAAGAAGACGTCCAGCGAATGGCAGCTTCATGGGTTCACTCCGATCTTATGATTATTGTGAGCAACGCTTGCGCTGGCGTAAGCTACGTCGCCTTCGCCGACGGCATAGTTCATCGGGAAAGCCGCGCAAACGTTTGCGTAGACCGAACTATGCGAATCCCGCCGACATTTGTCAACAATCAGAAATCGTCATTTATTGTAGGGCGATTCTTCTGACCGCCCCGCGATGCTTATGCCGTGGTATTGACCAGGCCACCGCTGCTGGAGTCCTTGGCCATCTCCTTGACCAATGCATTGGTGACTTCCGACAGCGCGCTGTTGGTGTCAGCGATTTGCCCCTGCATGGACATGACCACCTGCGCCTTGGCTTCGGGTGTCGGATAGCTCGCCGCCTGTGCCGCAGCCAATTGCTGCTGCTGCTCCTGAAGTTGCTTTTGCAATTCCTGCATCCGCTTCAGCAGCATTTTGACGGTGATACTCAGGTTATCACCGTTTTCGGCCTTACTTTCTTCCTGGGCAGCACCACCGGTTCTGACTTGATTGCCGTCATCTTTATCCGCACCTGACGCCTCGGCGGCAGCGTTCTCTTCCGCCTCACTCAGTGCACTGATTGTGGCGGCGGTTTTGCCGCCGATGGTGACTGCGCCAGGGTTTGAAAAACCGACCGTAAGTGACATGTGAACTCCCTAGAAATTTAGTGCCCTTGAACACGCATCGGCCTGAGCGATGGATTCTTTAGCAGAAAACCCGATACCGACAACCCGATTTGTTCGACAGACGCGGTAGTCCTTTTCGGAGAGCCGAACGCGAAAGTGTGCATTGTTCGGAAACCCGGATAAACGAATCAACAGTGAATTTTACAGATCACAAAATGTTGATTTAAATCATAAGGTTAAACATTTCTCTGACGCAAAGTAGGGCTGGTACAGATCCTGCTCCCTTCACTGCACCCGGGCATTCAGATCGGCTCGGGGTGAATCTAGATGAACCTGCATCAGCACCGTCTCACTACTAGAGAGAAAAATAATGAAATCTGCTTTCAACACCTTCGTTCCGGGCGCTTTGGCCCTCCTCCTGCTCCTGCCTGCCGCCCTTCAGGCAAAAGAAGTCGAAACCCAGACCAAACTCGCCAACGTCGTGGTTCTCGCCACTGGCGGCACCATCGCCGGGGCCGGGGCCAGCGCAGCCAACAGCGCGACTTATCAGGCCGCCAAAGTCGGTGTCGAGCAATTGATTGCCGGCATTCCTGAACTGAGCAAATTGGCCAATGTGCGTGGCGAACAAGTCATGCAGATCGCCTCGGAAAGCATCACAAACGACAACCTGCTGCAACTGGGTCGTCGTGTCTCCGAACTGGCAGACAGCAAAGACGTCGACGGTATCGTCATCACCCACGGCACTGACACCCTGGAAGAAACCGCCTACTTCCTGAACCTGGTCGAGAAGACCGACAAGCCGATCATTGTTGTCGGCTCCATGCGTCCGGGCACCGCCATGTCGGCGGACGGCATGCTCAACCTGTACAACGCCGTGGCCGTGGCCAGCAGCAAGGAAGCTCGCGGCAAAGGCGTCCTGGTGACCATGAACGATGAAATCCAGTCCGGTCGCGACGTCAGCAAAACGATCAACATCAAGACCGAGGCATTCAAAAGTGCCTGGGGCCCGCTGGGCATGGTGGTTGAAGGCAAATCCTACTGGTTCCGCATGCCGGCCAAGCGTCACACCATGGATTCGGAATTCGACATCAAAAATATCAAGAGCCTTCCTGACGTAGAAATCGCCTATTCCTACGGCAACGTGAGCGATACCGCCTACAAGGCACTCGCCCAATCCGGCGCCAAAGCCATTATCCACGCCGGTACCGGCAACGGCTCGGTGTCCTCCCGCGTGGTTCCATCCCTGCAGGCACTGCGCAAGGATGGCGTGCAAATCATCCGTTCTTCCCACGTCAACGCTGGCGGCTTCGTTCTGCGCAACGCCGAACAGCCTGACGACAAGTACGACTGGGTCGTTGCTCACGACCTGAATCCGCAAAAAGCCCGCATTCTGGCGATGGTTGCGCTGACCAAAACCAACGACAGCAAAGAGCTGCAACGGATGTTCTGGGAATACTGATTGACCTTCGCCCGATCACCTCTCGGTCGGGCAACCTTCGCACCACTCGCCTCTTCGGCGAGCGGTGCGTCGCCTACAGCACTCAAGCATTTTTCTCACAAAAAAACCGACAGAACTCACACCAAAGTCAGAAAACCGCTGTCAGAGGATTTTCTTGAATTTTAAGCAGTTGCGAAAACGCTTACAGTTAAATACTGTATGCACGTACAGCTTAATAAGGATAACCTCGTGGCCACCTCCCCTGATGCTCCTGACGCTTATGAACGTATGGGTATGCGCGTTCAAAAAATCATCAACTCCCCTACCGCACAAAAAGCCAAAGCCGCACTGATCTTCCGCCTGCCGGATGAGCCGATGGATAAATGGGAACAGCTGCTCGAGGAAATCGACGAGAACGACAACGTCACCCTCGCCTACCGCGACGATGGCGGCGTGCAGATTTTTTGGGTTGTGCCGAAGGAAGATTGATTCAATGATTGTCCGCTGTTTTGCTTTGCTGTTGCTGTTCATCGCCACGGGCGCCCAGGCGGGTGCACCTCGTACATTCACGGAAGCCAAGAAGGTCGCCTGGAAGCTGTATGCGCCGCAGTCCACCGAGTTTTATTGCGGGTGCAAATACACCGGCAACAAGGTTGATCTGAAAGCTTGCGGTTACGTACCACGCAAAAATGCCAAGCGAGCTTCGCGCATCGAGTGGGAGCACATCGTACCGGCCTGGCAGTTCGGCCATCAGCGCCAATGCTGGCAGGAAGGTGGACGCAAGAACTGCACACGTTACGATCCAAGCTATCAGAAGGCCGAGGCCGACCTGCACAACCTGGTGCCGAGTATTGGCGAGGTCAACGGTGACCGCAGTAACTTCAGCTACGGCTGGCTGCCGGTGCAATCCGGTCAGTACGGCTCGTGCCTGACCCAAGTCGACTTCAAGGCCAAGAAGGTCATGCCTCGCCCTTCGATTCGCGGCATGATCGCCCGCACCTATTTCTACATGAGCAAGCAGTACGGCTTGCGTTTGTCGAAACAGGATCGGCAATTGTATGAGGCGTGGGACAAGACCTACCCGGTGCAAGACTGGGAACGCCAGCGCAATCAAAGCGTGGCGTGCGTGATGGGACGCGGCAATGAATTTGTCGGCCCGGTGAACATGAAAGCCTGCGGCTGATTGCAACGCAAAAAAAGAAAGGCCTCGAACGTTATGTTCGAGGCCTTTTTTGTGGCTAGCTGCCAGACTTGTTGTAGCGCCAATACCCCATCAGGTTGAGCGACTCGCGAGGGATACCGTATTCCTTGATCAGGTATCTGCGCAAACTCATCACCGCCGCAGACTCTCCAGCAACCCAACCGTAAAATCCTTCGGGAGCCGTCTCGGCAATTTCCCAGAGAATGTCCTTGTCGATGTCGACATCGGCCAACTCGACTGCACGCCCTGCTGCCGACCTATGAATGGGCAGCTTTGCCTCACGCACCGCCTCAACCATCAATGCTCCAGTGACCGTTTCACCCGCTTGATCGCGGATTAACCACTGCACCGACAGCCCCGGCCAATGAGGAACGGCAAGCATGTCCTGTGCGCTATCGACTTCGAAAAATGCCTGGACTTGCGGCGGCTCGGCAAGCACTGCCAACTCATCCAGAATACCCATGGCAGCCGGTAGCGCCGTCGCGTCGGCGACGAGCAGAACCTGCTTGAGGACTTGCGGCGGTTTCCATTCAAATCCTCCGGCATCCTGCGCCGAGAAATGGCTGTCGGGAGCGAGGATCTGCATCGACTCACCGGGTTGCGCTCGAAGCGCCCAGCGAGATGCCGGCCCAGTCTCGCCGTGCAGGACGAAATCGATATCCACTTCACCCTGTGAGGCGCGCAAATGGCGAATGGTGTAAGTGCGCATCGCCGGACGTCGATCCGCCAGCATCGCCCGGAAGCGAGCGTACCAGCCTTCGCTCTGGGAAAGCCTGGATTGCGAACCGTCGGCGGCAGGAAAAAACAGCTTCACCCGTTGATCCGGCGCCCAAGTAGCCATTTCATTGACTGGCGGGCCGCTGAGCGTGATCCGCATCATGTGCGGGGTCAACTGCGTTTTACGACGCAGGATGACATCGAATAATTTGTAGGGATTGGCGGAGGCCATGCGGAGCTCCTTCTGGAAATCATCGGCGACTTCAAAAGGAACGAATCGCGTTTGACAACCTTTAGGCAGCTCCGCCGAATGGATCGTTTACGGCGTGAGCGGATGTTCAACCAGCACTGATTCAACATTCTGCTTTTTGGCCTTCACCAATGCTGCATCAACTTGCACCTTTCGAGCTTCTGCCTCGGCCTGGGAATTGAACGGACCAATCAGAATCCGCGTCTTGCCGCTACTGTCCTTGATGACTGTCGGAACGAAAGCATGTTCGATCAACCAGCCACTCAGGTCACTGACTGCCTGAGGGGTTTCGCCGCGCACTTCCAGATCCCACTGTGGAGCAGAGACCACCGCTGGAGCGCTCGCCACCGCCGCTTTCGGCTTCTGCACGTCTACACTCTTGCCTTCACCACATCCTGCCAATGCCAGTGCCGCGACCATCCAGACCAATTTGCGCACAACGCTTTCCTCGGAAATCTCAAAGCGGCGATCTTATCATTCATAAATACTTCGCGAGCCCCGCAAAATGGGCACAAAACAACGAGATTGATGATTGCAGCCTCTGTATAGTTACGCCCTGGGAATTAATGCCGCATCTGCGCGTCAGAAAGAGGCACCCAAACCATGAGACTTCGCACTAATCTATACGTACCACCGACCTCTGCACTGTCTGAATCAGGTGCCCTACAAAGCAATCAAGGAGAAGACCATGCTGATACTCACCCGCAAAGTCGGTGAAAGCATAAATATTGGTGATGACATTACTATCACTATCCTGGGCGTTAGCGGCCAGCAAGTACGAATTGGCATCAATGCCCCGAAGAACGTTGCGGTGCACCGTGAAGAGATTTACCAGCGCATTCAGGCTGGCCTGACCGCTCCGGACAAGCCACAAACTCCCTGAAACGCCTCGCAGTCAGTAGCCAGTTCGTTTGCCTCGTGTAATGACTGGCTAAAGATTCACGCGCCGTATCGCCATCCGCTCCCCACTCTGCTGGGCACGGCGCCTGACACGCGAATCCCCTTCCGATTCATTGCTGTACCCCATCCCCAGTTGCCGCCCGATACTACCCGCCATTCCCAAGGCTGGCTGTCGGACGTTTCCGATAGAGCGCAGGGAATTTGCTCTGCTAAGCGAATGTCACGCCACGCGCCATACCTGTGGCGGCTACCACCATGAGCACCAGCAGCAATGCCTCGACATGACTGATTCGTGCGTACAGCTTTGCACGCCCGGTATCGAACGCCGCACCCCGCGCTGAGGCAATCCGCCATTTGACCAACGTGATCATCGGCGCAAGCTCTATCAACAGAATAAGCACAAACAACGTCATCTTCAGATGGAACAGTGGCTGATGAAGATAATAGTCAGTGCCCTTTTCATATCCGCCGAACGCCCGCATCCCACCCGTCACAAGCAGAATCAACGCAGAAACGCCCCATAGATTATCGGCAAGCAAAACCCGCCCGGCCTCCCCCGTGCCGGCCGCCAAGCGACTGAACGCCGCTGCGCGCGTCAGCACGGCCCAAAAGCCCAAGGCAAAAGCCAGTAGATGAATAGCCGCTAGAAACCAGTGAACCAGCATCGACACACTCCTTTGGAAAGGGTTGGAATTCGGCCAGTCAGTAGTAGCTGAAAAAGTACGGATTTGCCCGCACAGGATCGCAGGAACAAAGAGAAGCACTGCGAAAGCCAAATCGCAGGCAAAAAAAATCCCAAGCAGCTGATGGAAGCTTGGGATTTAAAAATGCATAAACCGTGGTGGTGAACGCGGGGCAGATGTTACTGAATTCCACGATCGGTAACAACGATTTTTTGATAACCGGTTGGTTCGTAACATCCGTAAGCCATTAAATATCAACACTATTTAATGGACGAAAAAGTCGACCCGTTGAAATTTTCAGTTCCGAGCGATCTACATCGAAAAACAGCGGTACTCGCCCAAACCAATACATCAGAAGGGAGCGAAACGAAGAGCTTTGAAAGAGATTTAAAATCGCAGACAACAAAAAAGGGCCCACCTTTCGGTGAGCCCTTCTAGACCGCCCAGCAGAGCGGATTTTGTTTGGTAGGCGCGATTGGACTCGAACCAACGACCCCCACCATGTCAAGGTGGTGCTCTAACCAACTGAGCTACGTGCCTGCTGTGAGGCGGCATTCTACGGAATTCCGGAGGGGTGTCAACACCTTTTTTTCACCTAACCCTATGAATATGCAAAATATTTAATTTCTGGCCAGAGAAGAAGATTTTCCGGTGGCTGGCGGAGGTTTTTCAACTCGGGTAGGATCGGCGCACTCGTAAAATATATTAAACAGAGGCTGCAGGATGGCGAATACCCTTTACCCAGAGTCTTATTACGCCGCGTCGGCCAATGCCGTACCGCCACGTCCGGCCTTGCAGGATGATGTGGAGACCGACGTCTGTGTGATTGGCGCCGGGTATACCGGGCTGTCCTCCGCCCTGTTCCTGCTGGAAAACGGTTTTCGCGTGACCGTACTGGAAGCGGCCAAGGTCGGTTTCGGCGCGTCGGGCCGTAATGGTGGCCAGATCGTCAACAGCTACAGCCGCGACATCGACGTGATCGAGCGTACCGTTGGCCCTAAACAGGCGCAACTACTCGGGCAGATGGCTTTTGAGGGCGGGCGGATCATTCGCGAACGCGTAGCCAAGTACAACATTCAGTGCGATCTGAAGGACGGGGGCGTGTTTGCCGCACTGACAGCAAAACAAATGGGCCATCTGGAATCTCAGAAACGCCTGTGGGAGCGTTTCGGCCACACGCAATTAGAGTTGCTGGATCAGCGCCGTATTCGCGAAGTGGTCGCCTGCGATCAATACGTCGGCGGGATGCTCGACATGAGCGGTGGCCACATACATCCACTGAACCTGGCGCTCGGCGAAGCGGCCGCCGTTGAATCCCTCGGCGGCACTATCTATGAGCAATCGCCCGCCGTGCGCATCGAGCGCGGCGCAAACCCGGTCGTGCATACACCGCAAGGCAAGGTCAGAGCCAAATTCATCATCGTCGCCGGCAACGCCTACCTCGGCAATCTGGTGCCGGAGCTGGCAGCCAAATCCATGCCGTGCGGCACCCAGGTGATTACCACGGAGCCGCTGGGTGATGAACTGGCAAAGACCCTGCTGCCTCAGGACTACTGCGTCGAGGACTGCAACTACTTGCTCGATTATTACCGCCTGACGGGCGACAAGCGCCTGATCTTCGGCGGCGGCGTGGTTTATGGCGCACGGGATCCGGCCAACATCGAAGCAATCATCCGCCCGAAAATGCTCAAAGCCTTTCCGCAGCTCAAGGACGTGAAGATCGACTACGCCTGGACAGGAAATTTCCTGCTGACGCTGTCGCGTTTGCCTCAGGTTGGGCGTTTGGGTGACAACATCTATTACTCGCAAGGCTGCAGCGGCCATGGTGTGACTTATACGCATCTGGCCGGCAAGGTGTTGGCCGAGGCATTGCGTGGTCAGGCCGAGCGTTTTGATGCGTTCGCTGATCTGCCGCACTACCCGTTCCCAGGCGGACAAATGTTGCGCACACCGTTTGCAGCGCTAGGCGCTTGGTATTACGGACTGCGCGACAAGTTTGGAATGTAACAAAAGGCCGCTGGAAAAGCGGCCTTTTATTGAGAGTGAAACACTGTCAGAGCTGATCACGAGCAATCCCGCTACGAATTCGCAGGATGTCAGCAAGCACTGCCAAGGCAATCTCTGCCGGCGTCTTGCTGCCGAGGTTAAGACCAATCGGCGCATGAATCCGCGCCAACTCGCCCTCCCCCAACCCGCCAATACGACGCAAACGCTCGAAGCGCTTCTGCGATGTCTGCTGCGAACCCATGACACCAATGTAGAACGCCTCGGTGCGTACCGCTTCCATCATCGCCAGATCGTCGATGCGCGGATCGTGGGTCAGTGCCACCACTGCCGTGTCGCGGTGGCAACCACCGTCGGCAATGAACACCGACGGCAGTTGCCGACGAATCTCCACACCATTGAGAACCACGCCTTCAAGCACTTCATCGCGCGGGTCACAGAGAATCACTTCGAAGCCCAATCCCACGGCAAACTCGGCACACGCCTGCGCCACGCTGGAATACCCGGCGAGCAACAAGCGCTGCGCCGCGCCGACACGGATACGCACCCGATCGATCTCACGCTCGATCCGCGCACCCTGCTCACGGTCAGCAAACAGACTGCGCGCACCACTGGCCAGATCGACCTCACGAATCAGCCGACGCTGACCAAGCAGCGCCGACTCCAGTTCACGCAAATGCGCCTGCACAACACAGTCAGCGTCAAATTTCTCTACCAGCACATCGAGAATGCCGCCACAGGGCAGGCTGACCCGCGAACGCGGATCGTCGCCTTCGCCGTAGCGCACCACGTTGACCGAATCGAGAAACGCACCTTCGGCGACGCGCTCGAGAAAATCCTCCTCGACGCAACCGCCGGACAGCGACCCGATCCACAGTCCGCCATCATTCACTGCCAGCAGCGAACCCGGCGCACGCGGTGCCGAGCCATAAGTGGTCAGCACGGTGCAGAGCCAGATTCGCCGCCCCGCCACCGACCACTCCAGTGCCCGTCGCACCACTTGTAGATCAAGATGCTGCATGTCAGTGCGCCTTGTGCTCAATGGACGGCGCTTCGGCTTGCAGCTTCTGCACCTCGGTCACCGCCAGTTCACCGGACTGACCGCCCCAGCCTTGTCGCAGGTAGTTCAGCAGATCAGTCAGCTGTTCGGGGCTCAACTTATCGGCAAAACCCGGCATCGGCTGCATGTGCTCGAATCCGGCGAACTTCTGTTCGCCGATACCATCTTCGATCACGCGCAACAGATTGCGTGGATCTTCCAGTCGCAGCGTGGTGTTGCCACGCATGGCCACCGCAATGTGCGGCTTGCCTTCGCCACCAGCGGCGTGGCAACCGGCGCAGACGTTCAAGTAGTCCTGACGGCCGCGCTGGGCGCTTGGGCTGAGCTTGTCCACTGGCACTTCGACCAGTGCTTTGGCTGCCGGCGGTTTATCGCCAAGCAGGAAGGTGGCCATCGCTGCCAGATCGGTGTCGTTCAGCCCCTGGGTGCTGTTGTGGAACACCGGGAACATCTCGTTGAACATCGTCCCTTGCGCACTCATGCCGTGCTTGAGAAACGTGCTCAGGTCCTGATGATTCCAGCCGCGCGCCGCCAGATCAGTGGCCAGCAGGCTCGGCGCCAGATAGCCATTGAGGATGCCGCCAGTCATGCGTTTGTCCATCTGCATCGCGCCCGGCAGGCCGCGTGGCGTATGGCACTCGCCGCAGTGGCCGAGGACGTCGACCATGTATTGCCCGCGCTTCCAGGCTTCACTTTTGCCTTCGCCAGACTCAAGTTTCACGTCTTTGCCGTACATCATGTTCCAGCCCATCAGGCCCAGACGCACGTTGAACGGAAAGCTGAGGCTGGTGACCGGAGCCGCTCTCTCGATTGGCTCGACGGTTTTCAGGTACGCATGAATCGCGTCCGAATCTTCACGCGGCACCAAGTGATACGAGGTATACGGCATTGCCGGATACAGGTTCGCACCATCGCGACGCTTGCCTACGGTCAGCGCAGCGAAGAACTCGTCATCGGTATACAAACCGATGCCGTGCTCTTTGCTCGGAGTGATGTTGGTGCCGTAAATCGTGCCAAACGGCGACACAATCGGCAGGCCGCCAGCATACGGCGCGCCACCTGGCGCGGTATGGCAGGCCATGCAGTCGGCGGCGCGGGCAAGGTACTCGCCGCGCTTGACCTGATCATCGGCATGGGCAAAAAGTACCGGCGCAGCCAGCCCGACCGCCAGGGTCAGGCGGGTGATTAAAAGCTTCATGCTTAACCCTCCTTGACCAGGCCGAGATCGGTTAACACGTTGCGGGTGGCGTTGTAGTAACGCACGTACCCGGTACAACGGCAGACGTGGTGACCGAGGCTGTCCTCAATGACTTGTTCCAGTTTGCTTTTGACGATCGGCTGGCGTTGCAGCTTTTCAACCAAAACGGTCGCGGCGTTGACGAAGCCCGGCGCGCAGTAGCTGCACTGGAAGGCGAATTCATCGACGAAGCGTTGCTGGATCGGATTCAGCTCAGTGACCTGTCCCTGCTCATCGCGGGTCGCATGGCCTTCGATGGTGCGGACTTTTTTGCCTTCGAAGTAATGCGCGCCAGTGATGCAGGTGCGCACTTCTTCGCTGGTGCCGTCCGGGTTGTCGACGATCACCACGCAGGCGTGGCAAATACCCTGGCCACAACCCAGACGCGAACCGGTGAGATTTTTGTATTCGTGCAAGTAGTCGATCATCGGCAGGTCATCAGGGATGTCCACCGGGCCGACGGATTGACCATTAAGGGTCAGTTGAAGCGGACGGTTAGCCATTGAGGGCCTCCTTGATGCGCGCAGCAGTGATAGGCAGATCGCGAACACGTTTACCAATGGCGTGTGCCACGGCATTACCGATGGCACCGACCACCGGGATCATCACCACTTCGGCAATGCCTTTGGACGGGTCGCTTGGCGACAGCGGCGGCAGAATTTCCGCCGTCTGCTTCCACACCGCGACGTGGCGCGCCATCGGCAGACGGTAACGGTTGAAGTTCCAGTCACCCTCCCCTGGCCCACCTTCGTACAGCGGCATTTCTTCCATCAGCGCGTGACCGATACCCATGGCGATGCCGCCTTCGAGCTGACCCTTGACCAGTTCTTCGACCAGCACACGACCGCATTCGACCCACGAATGGTGGTTGAGCACTTCGACTTCCGCCGAGCCTTTGTTGACCTTCAACTCGACCAACGTGGCCACAGGGCTGTAGTAAGTCACCGCCGCGTTGTTCAGTTGAGTTACCGGATAGTTGATGTTCTGGCGATCCAGCAGGTGGAAACCGGCAGTGCTCATCAGCGCCTGCTTGGCTTTCGGTGCGCCGTCGCCGTATTTGACCGCAAGACCGTCGAGCGGCAGACGCTCTTTCACGCCGTCGATGCTGTATTCGGCCTCGGCCCAGCTCCAACGGTTGAAACCATGCACCGTGGCGCCCGTGACCAGACCGCGTTCGTGAGCACGCTTTGCCAGCTCCTCGAAGCTCAGCGGCTGCATGCCGTTGGCGGTGAGTTTGCCGTCAACCCAATGCGCATCTTCGCGACGCACCACATAAGGATTGGCCTGACCGCCATAAGGGCCCTGACGCCAGATATCCAGCGCCGCTGGCCACAAGCCGTGGTTGAACAACACACGCGCCGCTTCGCGGGTGGCGTGGCTGAAGTAGTAAGCCGAGTTGGTCGCCGACGACGCCGAAGCCAACTTGCCAACCCAACGCGGATTGCGCAGCAGATTATCCTGCTCGGCCTGGCTCATGATGTATGGGTTGCCGCTGGTGATCAGCTGCATTTCCTTCCATTCGGTTTCGCCCGTCTTTACTTCGTGGGCGGGACTGCCAAGGAAGTCGGCGACCACCAGGGCTTGCGAAGTAGACATGCCGGTGCCGATTTCGATGCCGATGTGGCGCAAGGTGATGCGACCGTCAGCGGTGAATTCGATGCTGGCCATCGGCGCTTCGGAACCGGTGCCGAAGTCTTTCTGGCAAATGGCGAAACCAACGCCGTACCAGTTATCCGGATCGACCGCTTCGCGCTGCTTCTTGATCGCGTCGCGGTTTTTCCAGACTTCATGCACCGAGGCCTTGTCGAGAATTTCGTGCAGGCGCAAGGCACCGGCCGGGATCGCACCCTGGGTGTTTTTCATGCCGGAACGCAGAGCATTCTTGCGACGCAGATCAATCGCGTCGACACCGAGGCGATTGGCGATTTCGTCGACCATCATTTCGGTCGAGGCCATGCTCTGCAGCGTGCCGTAACCGCGCATCGAACCCGCCTCAACAGCACGGGAGTGGTAAGCGGTGACTTGCAAGTCGTTCTGCGGCATGTAGTAGATCGACTGCGCCGCCGTAGCGCCAACCGCAGCTACCGATGGGCTGTAGTTGATGCGACCGCCACCGTCGACGCTCATTTCGGCGCGGAAGATCTTGAAGCTGTAGTCATTCTTGTCCACGGCCAACTGGTAGCGGATGTCGAACGGGTGACGCTTGATGCCGCTCTGGAACTGCTCGTAACGGTCGTTGGCCAAGCGCACCGGCACACCGGCGCCATACAGCGCAGCGAGGGCTGCGTAGTAGACGAAGATGTTGTGGTCTTTGGAACCGTAACCCACGGTGTAACCGGGGTGCATGTTCAGATTGGTCAGCCCGAATCGCGACGGCCCGATCATTTTCGCGGTCTCGGTCGCAGTTTCCAGTGGACACTGGGTGGCCACGACGAAGTGCAAAGTCTTGGTTTTCGGATCGTACCAACCGTTGCCGTTATCCGGCTCCATGGCGGCAGGCTCGATCGACGGGGTCTTGTAGCGTTCGTCGAACACCAGCCAGTTGTCCGGTGGTGTGTCGATCTCTTTCTTCATTCGCTCGGCGTAGAACAGACCCCGCTCGGTCAGGTTACCGTGCAGGTTCGGCTGTGAATTCCACACCGGGCGACGGTTTTTCAGCATCGGGAACAGGATCGAGTCCTTGAGGCTGGCGAACTCGTCTTCATCGGCAGAGGTTGGGCCGCCGACGCGCACGTAGCGGAAGCTGCCGTAGGGATCGCCTTCGTAGAACGGCACTTGAGCACCGTAACGAATCGCCTTGTCATTGAATTTGAGTTTGTTCTTAGCCTGACGGAAACGCTCGAAGTCGTTCCAGATAAGGATAGCCACCGGTTGACCGATGAACATCGGCACCTTGCCTTCCGGCAGCAAAGGGTCCGGCGCGTGCTCTTCCGGAAACACGATGCCGTCCTTGACCAAGTCGGCAGCGGTGACGATGCGATCAGGCTGCAAGTCGGCGCCGAGCCACGACAGATCGTAACCTTCGTAGATACGGTCGGCCTTGATGGTTTTCAGCAGCATGGCGTGGCCTTGTTGCTCAGGCCAGCCCGGCATGTCCTTGGAGCGGATGTCGCGGGCAAACACTTTGCTGCCGCAGACTTTAGACAAGGCATCGTTACGCTGGCGCGCCTTGCCGTTGTTGCCGAGCCACTTCTCGGACGGCACGGTCACGCTGTTTTCCATCAAGGCAGCCAGCGCCTGACTGCTGAGCGGCGTGAGCGTGACGCTCACACCCGCCACCAGCCCGCCCTGGAGGAACGAGCGCCGGGATATTTCACGGTTGGACATGGATCATCCTCTGGGCGGTTATGTGTCCGCCCTTCTGGTTATCTACTGGGAATCTCGAGTCTTGCAGAAGCTCTTTCTGGCGAAGCAAAGAGCTGTGTTGACAGTGCAAAGCTGACCGAAAGGTTAACTTTAAAGGTTTCTTCGGCCGCGGCAGACAACCAGTTACAAAAATTTGACTAAAGAATCAAAAAATCAATGCGACGTGGCACCGCAGCAGTTCCGTAGAGATAACCAGGCATGCCTATGTGGGATCTGTATTGGATAGTGGATGGGGGGGGAACAGGAAGAAAGAGAGTGGAGGGTCAAATTTCAGACACAAAAAACCCCGGTCTTTCGACCAGGGTCTTTGCTATCGATTCCGAATCAACCAATGGTTGCTTTCGGTGCTTCAAGGCGTTCAGTGGGTCCTTGAAGCAGATATGGCGCAGCGGACGGGACTCGAACCCGCGACCCCCGGCGTGACAGGCCGGTATTCTAACCGACTGAACTACCGCTGCGTATCGCTTTGAGCTTGCGCTCAAGTAACTCGTTTTGACTGAAAGCTTCGGTGCTTTGCAATCGCGAACCAGACATGTCTGATTCGTTAAATATGGCGCAGCGGACGGGACTCGAACCCGCGACCCCCGGCGTGACAGGCCGGTATTCTAACCGACTGAACTACCGCTGCGCGTCGGTGCAGGCACTTTCAGCCTACGCTCTTGCTTTAGCAAGTTACTCGGAAGTGGTGGGTGATGACGGGATCGAACCGCCGACATTCTGCTTGTAAGGCAGACGCTCTCCCAGCTGAGCTAATCACCCGTTTGCATCTCCGAGGCCGCGAAATCTACGCAGGTAGCGAACCTAAGTCAATAGCAGGATTGAAGTTTTTCTAAAAAAGACGAAATTGAGTCATTCCGTATAGATCATCTTCTTGGTCATACCGCCATCGACCACAAATTCCTGCCCGGTAACAAACCCTGCATTGCGCGACAGCAGCCAGGCAACCATCGCCGCCACATCCTCGACCGTCCCTACCCTGCCCGCCGGATGCTGGGCATGATCGGCATCAGCCAGAGGCTCAGCCCGACGCGCAGACGGATCCCGCGCATCGATCCAGCCCGGGCTGACCGCATTGACGCGAATCTCCGGCCCAAGGCTGATGGCCAGCGCATGCGTCAGTGCCAGCAATCCACCCTTGCTCGCTGCATAGGCCTCAGTATCCGGCTCAGACTGCCCGGCACGCGTCGATGCCAGATTGACGATCGAGCCGTTATGCGCCCGCAGATACGGCGCGCAGTGCTTGGCCAACAGCATCGGCCCACTGAGATTCACCGCCAACACCCGGTTCCAGTAAGCCAGATCAAGGCTCTCCAGGGTGATGTTGTGCGGATCGGCCACCGCCGCGTTGCACACCAGCGCATCGAGACGGCCAAACTGCCCCAGCACTTCGGCCACACCGAGAGCCACCTGACTTTCATCGGCAACGTCCATGGCAATGAACCAGGCGTTTTCGCCCAGCACTTTCGCCACTTTCGAACCACGCGCACGATCCAGGTCAGTCAGCACCACTTGCCAGCCTTCACTGATCAGCCATGCCGCGATACCAAGACCGATGCCGCGCGCAGCACCCGTGACCAGCGCAACGCGGCCATGGGTGCCGGCTTTCGGAGTGGACAACTCGATCACAATGCCGCCAGACCGCGCGCCAGATCGGCTTGCAGATCAGCGACGTCTTCCAGACCGACCGCAACGCGAATCAGACTGTCACGAATACCCGCCGCTTCACGCTCCTGCGGCGCCAGACGACCGTGGGACGTGGTGCTCGGGTGGGTGATGGTGGTTTTGCTGTCGCCGAGGTTGGCGGTGATCGAAATCAACCGCGTCGCGTCGATAAAGCGCCAGGCACCCTCTTTGCCGCCCTTGACCTCAAAACTCACCACCGCACCGAAGCCCTTCTGCTGACGCTGCGCCAGCTCATGCTGCGGATGACTCTTGAGACCGGCGTAATGGACTTTCTCGATGCCATCCTGCTGCTCCAGCCATTCGGCCAGTTGCTGGGCATTGGCACAGTGGGCCTTCATCCGCAGGTTCAGGGTTTCCAGACCTTTGAGGAAGATCCACGCGTTGAACGGACTCAGGGTCGGCCCGGCGGTACGCAGGAAGCCGACTACCTCTTTCATCTGCTCGCCGCGACCGGCAACCACGCCGCCCATGCAACGACCCTGACCGTCGATGAACTTGGTCGCAGAATGCACGACGATATCGGCGCCGAGCTTCAGCGGCTGCTGCAACGCTGGCGTGCAGAAGCAGTTGTCGACCACCAGCATTGCGCCTTTAGAGTGAGCGATTTGCGCCAGCGCAGCGATGTCCACCAGCTCAGCCAGCGGATTGGACGGCGACTCGACGAACAGCAATTTGGTGTTGGACTTGATCGCCGCATCCCAGGCCGACAGCTCGGCCAACGGTACGTAATCGACTTCCACGCCGAAACGCTTGAAGTACTTCTCGAACAGACTGATGGTCGAACCGAACACGCTGCGCGATACCAGCACGTGATCGCCGGCACTGCACAGGCTCATGACCACAGCCATGATCGCGGCCATACCGGTCGCAGTCGCAACTGCCTGCTCGGCACTTTCCAGCGCGGCGATGCGCTCTTCGAACGCGCGCACGGTCGGATTGGTGTAACGCGAGTAAACGTTGCCCGGCACTTCCCCGGCAAACCGCGCGGCCGCGTCAGCAGCGGTGCGGAACACATAGCTGGAGGTGAAGAACATCGGATCACCGTGCTCGCCTTCCGGCGTACGGTGCTGACCGGCACGTACGGCCAGGGTATCGAACGCTACGCCTTCGAGATCGCTGTCCAGCCGACCGGCATCCCATTCCTGACTCATGCTGTCACTCCTCGCCCTGTTCTAAATAAATAAAAGTCTTTTGCCAGATACAAAACCGGCCCCTCAGGGCCGGTAGAAACTCAGTTGTTGTACAGATCGATGATCGCACTGACCGCCTGGGTCTTGACCTTCGAGGCATCGTTGCGTGCCTGTTCGATCTTGTCCAGATAAGCCTCGTCGACGTCGCCGGTGACGTACTTGCCGTCGAACACCGCGCAATCGAAGTTCTCGATCTTGATCTTGCCGCCACCGACCGCTTCGATCAAGTCAGGCAAGTCCTGATAGATCAGCCAGTCTGCGCCGATCAGATCAGCCACGTCCTGAGTCGAACGGTTGTGGGCGATCAGCTCGTGAGCGCTCGGCATGTCGATGCCGTAGACGTTCGGGAAGCGCACTGCCGGAGCAGCCGAGCAGAAGTAGACGTTTTTCGCGCCGGCTTCGCGGGCCATCTGAATGATCTGCTTGCACGTGGTGCCGCGCACGATGGAGTCATCCACCAGCATCACGTTCTTGCCGCGGAATTCCAGCTCGATGGCGTTGAGCTTCTGGCGCACCGATTTCTTGCGGGCAGCCTGGCCCGGCATGATGAAGGTACGGCCGATGTAACGGTTCTTGACGAAACCTTCGCGGAATTTCACGCCCAGATGATTGGCCAGCTCCAGCGCTGCGGTGCGGCTGGTGTCCGGAATCGGGATGACCACGTCGATGTCGTGCTCGGGACGCTCGCGCAGGATCTTCTCGGCAAGCTTCTCACCCATGCGCAGACGAGCCTTGTACACCGACACACCGTCGATGATCGAGTCCGGACGCGCCAGATAGACGTGCTCGAAGATGCACGGGGTCAGGGACGGGTTGGTCGCGCACTGACGGGTATGCAGCTTGCCGTCTTCAGTGATGTAGACCGCTTCGCCCGGCGCCAGGTCGCGAATCAGGGTGAAACCGAGCACGTCCAGCGAAACGCTTTCCGAGGCGATCATGTACTCGACGCCTTCGTCGGTATGACGCTGGCCGAACACGATCGGGCGGATGCCGTGCGGGTCGCGGAAACCGACGATGCCGTAACCGGTGATCATCGCTACTACCGCGTAACCGCCGACGCAACGGTTGTGCACATCGGTCACCGCAGCAAACACGTCTTCTTCGGTCGGTTGCAGCTTGCCGCGCTGGGCCAGCTCGTGAGCGAACACGTTGAGCAGCACTTCCGAGTCGGAACTGGTGTTGACGTGACGCAGATCGGATTCGTAGATTTCTTTGGCCAACTGCTCAACGTTGGTCAGGTTACCGTTATGCGCCAGAGTGATGCCGTAAGGCGAGTTGACGTAAAACGGCTGGGCTTCGGCCGAAGTCGAGCTGCCCGCTGTCGGGTAGCGGACGTGGCCGATACCCATATGGCCGACCAGACGCTGCATATGACGCTGATGAAACACGTCACGCACCAGGCCATTGTCCTTGCGCAAGAACAACCGGCCATCATGGCTGGTCACGATACCGGCAGCGTCCTGGCCGCGGTGCTGGAGCACGGTTAGCGCGTCATACAGCGCCTGATTGACGTTCGACTTACCGACGATACCGACGATGCCACACATGCGACGCAACCTCTACTTAATGGATCTGAACTGAACAACACTCACTGTGGCGTTTTCGCCGACGGCAAGAGCTGTTCCTTGAACGGAATATCAGCGGGTACGCTGATTCCGCTGGCAAGCCACTGACTGCTCCACCCGAGAATCAGGTTTTTGGACCAGTCGGCGACCAATAGAAACTTTGGCACGAGCTGTGAATCTTTCCACCACCCGTCCTGCTGTACCGGCCCCAGGCTCAACAGCCCGACTGCCACGACCACCAGCAACACGCCACGCGCAGCGCCGAAGGCCATGCCCAGGAATCGGTCGGTCCCGGACAACCCGGTGACGCGAACCAACTCGCCGATAAGATAATTGATCATTGCGCCCACGATCAGTGTGGCGACAAACATGATGGCACAGCCCGCGATCACGCGAGCCGATGGGGTTTCGATGTATCCGGCGAGGTACTCGGACAGTGAGCCACCGAACATCCAGGCGACGACTCCTGCGATGATCCAGGTCACCAGCGATAATGCTTCCTTGACGAAGCCGCGGCTCAAACTGATCAAAGCGGAGATGGCGATGATTGCAACGATCGCCCAGTCAACCCAGGTAAATGGCACAGTGCAGCCTACATACGGATAAGGCGGCGCATTTTAGCAGAGCGCATGGCTGTCGGTAAGCTGCGATTTTCAGTGCATTTCAATCGAATCGATAGATCTTAGCCACGCTCGGGCTGGAAGCGCACGACAAAGCCCTTGAGGTTCTGCTGACGGCTCAACAGATCACGCAGACGATCGGCCTCGGCACGCTCGATCAGCGGCCCGACGAACACCCGATTCTTGCCATCGGCAGAGCGGATGTAAGCGTTATACCCCTGGCTGCGCAGGTTTTTTTGCAAGCTTTCGGCGCTGGCGCGACTCGACAGGCTCGCCAGCTGAACCGACCAGCTCACCGACAGACCATTGGCATCGACGCGGCTTTGCGTGGTGTCAGGCTTGGTCGACGCAGCAGCGATCGGCTGAGCAGGCGCCGGAATCGGCTTGGCCACCGCAGGCGGCGCAGTCGGTTTGGCGATTGCTATGGGAGCTGTCTGCGCCGGAGCAGACGCGATCGGTGCAGCAGGTGCAGTGTCTTGCGCGACTTCTTCATCCGTTGGCACAGGCTCTTGCGGCAAGGCTTGCGGTTCAGGCACGGCGACCGGCTCGATTTGCACTTGCGGTAAAGCGGGCGCTTGCGGAGCAGCCGGCGCCTCGACAGTCACTTGCCGTTGCTCGTCCTGACGGGAAAACAGCATCGGCAGGAAGATCACCGCCAGCGCCACCAGCACCAGCGCGCCAACCATGCGCTGCTTGTACGCTTTATCCAGCAAAGCCATTTGCCGCTTCCTCCGTGGAGCGCCGGGCCAGCCATTCAAGGGCCTCGGCGACACAATAAAATGATCCGAACAACAGAATCTCGTCGTCGCGGGTTGCGACTGCGCACTGCCCTTCCAAAGCGGCGGCAACACTGTCGTAAGACGTGACCGATGCGCCAAGGTTCTGCAAGGTCGCGTGCAATTCTGCTACCGGACGCGCGCGCGGCGAATCCAGCGGTGCCACAGCCCAGTGCTGGACACTAGCATTCAATTCGCTGACAACACCATCCAGATCCTTGTCCGCCAGCAAGCCGAACACCGCCAGACGCTTGCCGACCGGAGGTCGCGAGGCCAGACGACGGGCTAAATACTCGGCCGCGTGCGGGTTATGCCCCACATCCAGTAACAGATTCAGGCGCTTGCCGTTCCATTCGAACGAACGACGATCAAGCCGACCGACAACGCGAGTCGCCTGCAAGGCGGCCACAATTTGCCGGGCATTCCATGGCAAACCGAGCAGCAGATAAGCCTGCAACGCCAGCGCGGCGTTTTCCATCGGCAGATCGAGCAGCGGCAAATCGTGCAATTCGACAACCTGCCCCTGCGCATCGGTGCCGCGCCACTGCCAGTTCTGGTCAGTGATGCCAAGGTCAAAGTCGCGTCCACGCAGAAAGAACGGGCATGCCAGTTCGCGCGCTTTATCGAGCAACGGTTGTGGAGGATTCAGGTCGCCACACAAGGCAGGCTTGCCCTGGCGGAAGATACCGGCCTTCTCGAAGGCCACGGACTCACGGGTGTCGCCCAGATAATCGGCGTGATCGACGCCAATGCTGGTGACCAGCGCGATATCGGCGTCTACCACGTTGACCGTGTCCAGACGCCCGCCCAGACCGACTTCCAGCACCACCGCATCGAGCCCGGCCTGTTGAAACAGCCAGAACGCCGCCAGGGTGCCCATTTCGAAGTAAGTCAGGGAAGTTTCGCCGCGCCCGGCCTCGACCGCTGCAAAGGCTTCGCACAGCTGTGCGTCAGTGGCTTCGACACCATTGAGCTGCACCCGCTCGTTGTAACGCAGCAGGTGCGGAGAATTGTAGACACCAACGCTCAGGCCCTGCGCCCGCAGCAACGAAGCCACGAATGCGCAGGTCGACCCCTTGCCGTTGGTGCCGGTGACCGTAATCACCCGAGGCGCCGGCTGGCCCAGCCCCATGCGGGACGCTACCTGTTGCGAACGCTCCAGGCCCATGTCGATGGCCGACGGATGCAACTGCTCAAGGTAGGCGAGCCACTCGCCAAGGGTGCGCTCGGTCATAGGCCAGCAGGCACCGGCGGAACCACGATCGGCTCGATTGGCGCCGCGACGAATTTTGGCGTCGGCTTGCCGGTCATTTGGGCCAGCAGGTTACCCAGACGTGGGCGAAGTTCCTGACGGTGGATGATCATGTCGATCGCACCGTGCTCCAGCAGGAATTCACTGCGCTGGAAGCCTTCCGGGAGTTTTTCACGCACGGTCTGCTCGATGACACGCGGACCGGCGAAACCGATCAGGGCCTTAGGTTCGCCGACGATCACGTCGCCGAGCATCGCCAGACTGGCGGAAACACCGCCGTAGACCGGATCAGTCAGCACGGAGATGAACGGAATGCCTTCTTCACGCAGACGCGCCAGCACGGCCGAAGTCTTGGCCATCTGCATCAGCGAGATCAGGGCTTCCTGCATACGCGCACCACCGGAGGCGGCGAAGCAAATCATCGGGCAACGGTTTTCCAGTGCGTAGTTGGCAGCGCGTACGAAACGCTCACCAACGATGGCGCCCATGGAGCCGCCCATGAAGCTGAATTCAAACGCCGAAACCACCACCGGCATGCCCAGCAGGGTGCCACTTACGGAGATCAATGCGTCTTTTTCGCCAGTCTGCTTCTGCGCAGCGGTCAGGCGATCCTTGTACTTCTTGCCGTCGCGGAATTTCAGACGGTCAACCGGCTCCAGATCGGCGCCCAGTTCGTTGCGACCTTCGGCATCGAGGAAGATGTCGATACGCGCACGTGCGCCGATGCGCATGTGGTGGTTGCACTTGGGGCAAACGTCCAGGGTCTTTTCCAGCTCCGGACGATACAGCACAGCCTCGCAGGACGGGCATTTGTGCCACAGACCTTCAGGCACCGAGCTCTTCTTGACCTCCGAACGCATGATCGAAGGGATCAGTTTGTCTACTAACCAGTTGCTCATGCTTTCTTTCTCCAGTACCGGCGGCCCGAACGCTCTGGTTCGCAGCCCCGCGTATGCCCTTCAGCTAAATTCATGTGTGTGGCGATGATTGCTGGACAGCCACGGTCAGTGCGAAACATGACCTGCGTGCCATCCGGAAACCCTCAGCCTCGCCTGCTTTATGCAGGTGCATTGATGGACGGCGGCAGTTCGCCAGCCGTCACATTCATATCCCGCGTACAGCGTTGATAAACGCGCGAATCTTTGCGTGATCCTTGATGCCCTTGCTCGCCTCTACCCCGCCGCTGACATCGACTGCATACGGGTGAACCCGCGCCACCGCATCTGCGACGCTCTCTGGAGTGAGCCCGCCCGCCAGAATCAGCGGCTTACTCAACTCCCGAGGAATCAATGACCAGTCAAACGCCTCGCCGGTTCCGCCGGGCACACCTTCAACGTAGGTATCAAGCAATACGCCGCTGGCACTCGGATAAGCGTTGCAGGCGGCAGCAATATCATCGCCAGCCTTGACTCGCAGCGCCTTGATGTACGGACGATGCCAGCCTTCACACTCGTCAGCGGTCTCGTCACCGTGAAACTGCAACAGATCCAGCGGCACGGCATCGAGGATTTCCCCCAACTCGCAGCGGCTGGCATTAACGAACAGCCCTACCGTAGTCACAAACGGCGGCAGCGCTTTGATAATTGCCCGAGCCTGCTGCACGGTTACCGCGCGCGGGCTCTTGGGGTAAAACACGAATCCGATCGCATCCGCCCCAGCCTCAACGGCGGCCAGCGCATCTTCTATGCGGGTAATCCCGCAGATCTTGCTGCGAACGGCTGACATGTCGAGAAAAACTCCGAGGCAAATACGGGAAAGTCCCGGATGGTAACAAAAGCGTTCGAGGGCGTCAGCCGTCAAGTTCCGAGAAACCCGTAAGGAAGTGTGGCCCGATAAAACGCTCGGGCAACGGGAATTCGTCGTGGTACTCGACCTGCACCAGATACAACCCATACGGATGCGCCGTGACACCACCGGAACGGCGTTCGCGGCTTTCCAGCACTTCCTTCATCCACTCAACTGGCCGCTCGCCAGCACCGATGGTCATCAGTACGCCGGCGATATTGCGCACCATGTGGTGCAGGAAGGCGTTGGCGCGGATGTCGAGTACGATCATCTTGCCGTGACGGGTCACGCGCAGGTGATGCATCTTCTTGATCGGCGACTTGGCCTGGCACTGGCCGGCACGGAAGGCGCTGAAATCATGGCTGCCGATCAGATACTGAGCGGCCTCGGCCATGCGCTCGACATCCAGCGGGCGGTGGTTCCAGGTGATTTCTTCGTTGAGATGCGCCGGACGAATCTGGTCGTTGTAGATAACGTAACGATAACGCCGGGCGATGGCTTTGAACCGCGCATGAAAATGCGCCGGCATGACCCGCGCCCAACTGACGCTGATGTCGTGGGGCAGATTGATATTGGCGCCCATCACCCAGGCTTTCAGCGAACGATTGACCTGAGTGTCGAAATGCACCACTTGTCCGCAGGCGTGCACGCCTGCGTCGGTACGGCCAGCACACTGCAGGGAAACCGGCGCATTGGCGACTTTCGACAGGGCTTTCTCAAGCTCTTCCTGCACCGTCGCCACACCCGTTAACTGACGCTGCCAGCCGCTGTAGCGCGAGCCTTTGTATTCAACGCCGAGCGCGACGCGGTAAAAGCCGTCGGGGGCCAGTTCGGCGACCGGGTTATCTATGTTTGCCAAGGTGGGACAGCCTGCTGTTTTTGCAAAGGCGGGCATTATAGGGCCTCAAGATCAAAAGATCGCAGCCTTCGACAGCTCCTACATAAAAATGCGGATCACGATGTAGGAGCTGCCGAAGGCTGCGATCTTTTGCTTCTGGAAAAACAAACAAAAACGGCAGCCTCGATGGACTGCCGTTTTATTGACTGCTGAACGCTGACTCAGGCCAGGTTGGAAAGCATTTCCTTCGCTTCGCCGCGCTGTTTCTCGTCACCTTCGGTCAACACTTCGTTGAGGATGTCGCGTGCACCGTCGCTGTCGCCCATATCGATGTAGGCCTGGGCCAGATCGAGTTTGGTGGCCGCTTCGTCAGTACCGGCAAGGAAGTCGAAATCATCTTCGCCCAGATCATCACCCATTGCCGCATCGGCTTCGGTGAAGGTCGGTTCGGCGATGCTTTGCGACAGGCGATCCAGCTCGGCGTTGACATCGTCCAGTTCGGCAGCAAACGCATCAGGCTCGGCCGGGTTGCTGTCCATTTCGTCAGCCAGCGACAGATCGAAATCGGCTGGCAGCTCCAGGTCATCCTGCGGCACGTCGGCAACGACCGGCGCCTCGACAGCTGGCAGATCCTTCACACCTTCGTCCAGATCCAGCAGGAAGTCGTCATCGGCCAATGCCACGGGCGCAGGCTCAGCGCCAAGGTCCATGTCCAGGTCGAAGTCCGAGAGATCGTCCAGATTCTCTTTGATTTCGGTCTGCTGTTGCAGCACCGACTCGAAGCTCAGGTCATCGTCCGACGGGAACTCGTCGAGCTCGATCGGAGCCTCTGGCTCGACCACTGGCGCAGGCTCAACCGGGGTGATGTTGTCGAGATCGTCCAGGCTCAGATCAAACGCGCTGTCGAGATTGTCTTCAACAGGAGTCGATTCCGGCGCTTGCGGCTCATCCAGCAGCAGATCCTTGACGTACTGCGCATCCAGCTCGGCAGCAATAGCCGCTGCCGCCAGACCGCCGGCGACCGCCACGGCCATGGCCGGGAAGCGGCTTTTCAGCTCTTCGACCTTGGCGAAGTTGTCGCCATTGGCCACCAGCTGACGCTCCTGAGCAACGAACGCATCACGATCACCTTGCTGACCGTAAACTTCCATCAGCTTCAGACGCAGGTCGCTGCGCTGTGGCTCAAAGCTGACGCCCTCTTCCAGCAACGCGGCTGCCTGATTCAAGCGACCGGCATTGATGTGCGACTGCGCCTTGTCCAGCACGTCGTCGGAGCGCTCGGCTGCCGGGGCAACCAGTGGCGCGGCAATCGGTTCAGCCATGACCACCGGCGCGACTACTGCTGCCGGGATTGGAGATGGCGCAGGGGTTGGCGTGTTCAGTTTGACACTGGCGGCCGGTGTTTCCAGACCTTCAAAGCTGCTTTCCGGCAGATCCTGTTCGGCGGAGAACTCTTGTTCTTCAGCCAGGGCGCGAGCCATCCGCACATGTTTCTCGGCTTCCTGCTGAGCTTTGCGGCGACGCGCCAAAAGCAACAGCAGGAGCAGCAGAACCACAGCACCGCCACCGATCAGACCCAGCAGGATCGGATTGGTCAGCAGCTCGTTGAATGTCTTCTCGTCATCGACAACCGGTTTCGGCTCGACCACCGGAGTTTCAGTCGGTGTCTCAGCCGGCGGCGCAATAGCCGATTCCGGCGTAGGCGATGCCGCTGCCGCTGCCGCTTCTGCTGGTGTGGCTGGCGGAGTGGCGGCCAGTTCGGCAGTGATCGCTGGAACCGGTGCAACGGCAGGATTGGCGGCTGGCGCGGCACCCGACCCTTCAGCCTGCATCTTCGCGAGTTGATTGTTCTTCAGTTCGATCAGCTTTTGCAGCTTGTCCAGCTGACTTTGCAGATCGGACATGCGGCTTTTCAGTTCCTCGTTGTCACGACGGGTCGTGTCGAGGCTTTCCTGGGTCACGGCGAGCTTGTTGCTCAGGGCCTTGGCATCGCCGGCCGGGCCGTTGCCGCGCGCCTTGGCGCTTTCGGCGGAGACCAGGCTCAGGTTGTCCTGGGCATTGGGCGCAGCGCCAGCATTGCCGCGACCACGATTGGTCGCATCGAGTTGCTGCTGGCCAGTGCCAGGCTTGGCCACGTAACGACGCCCCTGACGCCATGCTTCGTTTTGTGCAGCGACTTCAGCAATAGCTTTCGACTGTGGCAGCGAAGTACTTTGTACCGAGTCAGGCAGACGCAGCACCTGGCCGGTTTTCAATCGATTGATATTGCCGCCAATGAACGCATCCGGGTTCAGCGCTTGAATGGCCAGCATGGTCTGCTGTACCGAACCGCCGGTGCGCGCCTTCGCGGCGATTTCCCACAGGGTATCTCGCGGCGTGGTGGTGTATTGATTCGAATGAGTGGCGCCAGTGGTCGGCGCAGTGACGGTTTGCGACGGTGCTGGCTGAGCGGCAGCATCTGCGGTCTGCGGCGAGAACTTCGACGGATCCAGCAGCACGCTGTAATCGCGCAGCAGACGGCCGTTCGGCCACATCACCTGAACGAGGAATTTCACCATCGGTTCAGACAGTGGCTTGCTCGAGGTCACGCGCAACACGCTCTTGCCGCTGGCGTTGAGCACCGGGGTAAACGTCAGATCGTTAAGGAAGGCCTGGCGATCAACACCGGCCTTGGCGAAATCTTCCGGCGAGGCCAGGCTCGGCACCACTTCGGCAGCGGTGAGATCCTTGACGTCGAGCAGCTCGATCTCGGCCACCAGCGGCTGGTTCAGGGTCGACTTCAGGGTCAGCTCCCCGAGCCCGAGGGCATGCGCCATACCGGAGGACAGCGCCGAGGCGGCCGCTATTGCTAACACCAGTTTGCGAACTTGAACCATAGCCTCATCCTTTGTTTGAACGTTCCTCGGCCAGCGAGAAGATGTTGATTGCCGCTGCCGTAAGGCATTGCGCGCGACGACGACAGGTGTCGCGCGCGATCATTTCTTTGATGCCCCGGAAAGTCCCGGAGGGTGAAACGTTATCGAATGCTCCGGCCAAGCATAGCGCTCACCTAGATTCAGTCGACAAATTGTTGCCAAGTATCTTTTACAGCAGGTCTTTTATCAACAATTCAGCCACCTGCACAGCATTGAGGGCGGCGCCTTTGCGTACGTTATCTGACGTCAGCCACAGATTTAGTTCCGCCGGGTCGTCGACACCACTGCGCACGCGCCCGACATAGACAACGTCCTGCCCGACCGCGTCACCGACTGCTGTCGGGTAATCACCCGCTTCGACCAGTTCGATACCCGACGCAGCTTCGAGCGCGGCATTGACCTTTTCCAGGTCCACGGCCTTCGTTGACTGCAAGGTCACGCTAAAGCTATCGCCAAAAAACACCGGGGCTTGAACGCAAGTTGCGGAAATCTTTAATAAAGGCTGCGCCAGCACCTGACGCAACTCACGCACCAGGCGTTTTTCCAGCAGCGTATGGCCTTGTGCGTCGGGGGTGCCGACCTGCGCCAGCAGGTTGAACGCCATTTGACGATCGAAAAATGCTGGCTCCAGCGGGCGCATGTTCAGCAGTTCGGCGGTCTGTCTCGCCAGTTCGGTCACGGCTTCGCGACCTTGAGCGGAAACGGCCAGATTGGCGGTAACATTGACGTATTGCAGGTCGATCAGATCAAGCAGCGGCGCCAGCACCACGGCGAGCGTGGTGGCCGACGGGCTTGGACTGCTGACCTGGAACGGCGCTTTCAAACCGGCGAGTACAGCGGCGTTGGCTTCCGGCACCACTTGCGGCGCCTGATCGGCCGGCAAGGCGCCGGACAGATCGATCAGCGAGCAACCGGCAGCATGAGCGCGAGCGGCGTAGCTTAGCGAGACGGCAGCACCGGCGGCAAAGAACACCAGTTTGACCTTGCTGAAATCGAACTCGTCGACTTCACGCACGCGCACGTTTTTGTTACGGAACAGTACCGAACTGCCAGCGGATTCACTGCTGGCCAGCAGGTGCAGGTTGCCGACCGGGAAGTCGCGTTCTTGGAGAATCTGTACGAGGGTTTCGCCGACAGTACCGGTGGCGCCGATCACGGCAATATCTAGGGTCTGGGTCATGGTGCGGCCTCTGGCGAAACGGGGGGAGCGGCACTTTACCGGGTGAGTGCCGCACAGGCAATTTCTGTCCGGGATTTGCGGTGCCTCGACCGGCCCCTTCGCGAGCAGGCTCGCTCCGACCTTGAAATGCATTCCCCTGTGGGAGCGAGCCTGCTCGCGAAGAGGCTGGCACAGTCGCCCGAGAAACTTAGGACATAAAAAAACCCGCACATCTCACAAGGCACGGGTTCTTTCATGGCTTCAAGCGATCAACGTTCCAGCAGGATCCGCAGCATGCGACGCAGCGGTTCGGCCGCGCCCCACAGCAGTTGGTCGCCGACGGTGAACGCACCGACGAACTGCGAACCCATGTTCAGCTTGCGCAAACGGCCGACCGGAACATTCAGAGTGCCGGTGACCTTGGTAGGGCTCAGCTCCTGCATGCTGATCTCGCGCTGGTTCGGCACCAGTTTGACCCAAGGATTGTGCTGGCTGATCAGCCCTTCGATGTCGGCGATCGGTACGTCTTTGTTCAGCTTGATGGTCAGCGCCTGGCTGTGGCAACGCATGGCGCCGATGCGCACGCAGATGCCGTCGACCGGGATCGGGCTCTTGAAGCGACCCAGAATCTTGTTGGTCTCGGCCTGGGCCTTCCACTCTTCGCGGCTCTGGCCGTTCGGCAATTCCTTGTCGATCCACGGGATCAGGCTGCCGGCCAGCGGCACGCCGAAGTTCTCGGTCGGGTACGCTTCGCTGCGCATGGCTTCAGCCACGCGACGATCGATGTCGAGGATCGCGCTGGCGGGATCGGCCAGTTGATCGGCAACAGCGGCGTGAGTCGCGCCCATCTGCTTGATCAGTTCACGCATGTTCTGCGCGCCGGCACCGGAGGCCGCCTGATAGGTCATGGCGCTCATCCACTCGACCAGACCGGCCTCGAACAGACCGCCCAGGCCCATCAGCATCAGGCTGACGGTGCAGTTGCCGCCGATGTAGTTCTTGGTGCCCGCATCCAGTTGCTGGTCGATAACCTTGCGGTTGACCGGATCGAGAATGATGACCGCGTCATCGTTCATGCGCAGGCTGGAAGCCGCGTCGATCCAGTAACCCTGCCAGCCGGCTTCGCGCAGCTTGGGGAACACTTCGCTGGTGTAGTCGCCGCCCTGGCACGTCAGGATCACGTCGAGGGTTTTCAGCTCTTCAATGCTGTAAGCGTCCTTGAGCGGAGCAATATCCTTGCCCACGGACGGGCCTTGGCCACCGACATTGGAAGTGGTGAAAAACACCGGCTCGATAAGATCGAAATCCTGCTCTTCCAGCATCCGCTGCATGAGCACGGAACCGACCATACCGCGCCAACCGATCAGACCTACACGTTTCATCGCAACTACACCTTCTTGAAAAGTGGGCCGCTGCTTTGTATTGAATTTCGCAGCGGGCCCGAGAGATTACAGATTCCGCAGCGCGGCGACTACTGCGTCGCCCATTTCCTGCGTACCGACTTTAGTACAACCGGCCGAATAGATGTCGCCGGTGCGCAGCCCTTGATCAAGCACGACGCTGACGGCTTTCTCGATGGCATCGGCCGCATCCTGCAGATTGAAGCTATAACGCAGCATCATCGACACCGACAGAATCGTCGCCAACGGGTTGGCAATGCCCTTTCCGGCGATGTCTGGCGCCGAACCGTGGCAAGGCTCGTACATGCCCTTGTTGTTGGCATCCAGTGAGGCCGACGGCAGCATGCCGATGGAGCCGGTGAGCATCGACGCTTCGTCGGACAAGATGTCGCCGAACAGGTTGTCGGTGACGATCACGTCGAACTGCTTCGGCGCGCGCACCAGTTGCATGGCCGCGTTGTCGACGTACATGTGGCTGAGTTCGACTTCCGGGTAATCCTTGGCCACCTGCTCAACCACTTCACGCCACAGTTGGCTGGACGCCAGCACGTTGGCCTTGTCCACCGAACACAGCTTCTTGCCACGCACCATGGCCATGTCGAAACCAACGCGGGCAATGCGGCGGATTTCGCTTTCGCTGTACGGCAGGGTGTCGTAGGCCTGACGCTCGCCGTTTTCCAGCTCGCGGGTGCCACGCGGCGCGCCGAAGTAGATGCCACCGGTCAGCTCACGAACGATCAGGATGTCCAGACCGGCAACGATTTCCGGCTTCAGGCTGGAAGCGTCGGCCAATTGCGGATAGAGAATCGCCGGACGCAGGTTGCCGAACAGGCCCAGTTGCGCACGAATTTTCAGCAGACCGCGCTCAGGACGAATGTCGCGCTCGATGGTGTCCCATTTCGGCCCACCCACGGCCCCCAGCAGCACAGCATCGGCAGCGCGGGCACGGTCGAGGGTTTCGTCAGCCAGCGGCACGCCGTGCTTGTCGATGGCCGCGCCACCGATCACGTCATGACTCAGCTCGAAGCCCAGGCTGTATTTGTCGTTGGCCAGCTCCAGCACCTTGACCGCTTCGGCCATGATTTCCGGACCAATACCGTCACCTGGGAGAATCAGAATCTGCTTGCTCATGCTTTCCTCGTGTCTTCAATCGGTGCGCCGTTTACTGGCACTCCCGGAAAAATTCTTAGCGTTCAGCCATCAACACAATCACATCTGTACTGAACGAGCCGTCGGCATCAATCTCAAAATATTCGCGCACTTCGTTGCCCATCGACTGCTGCAACTGGCGGATCGCCGCGCGCATCACTTCGGGTGTGCGCATGCGCTCGACCCAACTGCTGTATTCCAGACGCAGGCGTTGACGCGTGGTGCTGCGGGTATGCAGGCCGGCTTCGCTGACCTGACGCAACCACTCGCCGGCGGAATAATCGCGCACATGGCTGGTGTCGCGCAGCACTTCGACGCTTTGCAGGTAAGTGTCGAACAACGGGCTGCCCGGTGACAACACGTCAACAAACGCCGCCACGCCGCCCGGCTTCAGCACCCGACGCACTTCGCGCAGGGCCAGACCGAGATCGCTCCAGTGATGCGCCGAATAACGGCTGAACACGAAGTCGAACTCGCCATCGGCAAACGGCAGACGCTCGGCGGCACCGTTGACCGTGGAAATATTGTTCAGACCGCGATCAACGGCAGCGGTAGCCACCACGTCGAGCATCTGCTGCGACAGGTCATAGGCGACCACTTCCTTGACCAGCGGCGCCGCGTGAAAACTCACGTGACCGGCGCCACACCCCAGATCCAGCACCCGAGCCTCGCCCTGCCCTGCTAGCTCAGCCTGTAGCAGCGCAAATTCAGTGCCTTGAGCGTGAGCGGCGCTGCTCAGGTAGGCGGCGGCCTGGTCACCGAATTGCTTTTGGACGACTTGAGTGTGCTGGGCGGTGCTGGTCATGGTGGCTTCCTTTTTGGGTGAGACTTGTGCTGCTTTTAGGGCCTCATCGCTGATGACTACATCAATCTCACGCGTCGCGGAACAACCACGGCTGGCTAACCCGATGCTTGGCCTCAAACGTCGCAATCGCTTCGTGGTCTTGCAAGGTCAGGCCAATATCGTCCAGACCGTTGAGCAAGCAATGCTTACGGAACGCATCGATCTCAAAGCTGTAAACCTTGCCATCCGGGCGGGTCACGGTCTGTGCTTGCAGATCAACCTGCAATTGATAGCCCGGCTCGGCTTCGACCTGTTTGAACAGTTCGTCGACTTCAGCGTCGCTGAGGATGATCGGAAGCAAGCCGTTCTTGAAGCTGTTGTTGAAGAAGATGTCGGCGTAGCTCGGCGCGATGATGCTGCGGAAACCGTATTCTTCCAGCGCCCACGGCGCGTGTTCACGGCTGGAGCCGCAACCGAAGTTCTCGCGGGCCAACAACACGCTGGCACCTTGATAACGCTCGGCGTTGAGGACGAAGTCCTTGTTCAGCGGGCGCTTGGAGTTGTCCTGGTACGGCTGACCGACATCCAGGTAACGCCATTCGTCGAACAGGTTAGGGCCGAAACCGGTGCGCTTGATCGACTTCAAGAATTGCTTCGGAATGATCTGATCGGTGTCGACGTTGGCACGATCCAAGGGCGCGACAAGGCCAGTGTGCTGGGTAAAAGCTTTCATGCTGCGCTCCTTAAATCAATTCACGAACGTCGATGAAACGACCGTTCACCGCTGCAGCAGCAGCCATGGCCGGGCTGACGAGGTGGGTACGGCCACCGGCGCCCTGACGGCCTTCGAAGTTACGGTTGGAGGTCGAGGCGCAATGCTCGCCGGACTCCAAGCGGTCCGGGTTCATCGCCAGGCACATCGAGCAACCCGGCTCGCGCCATTCGAAACCGGCTTCGAGGAAAATCTTGTCCAGACCTTCGGATTCAGCCTGCGCCTTCACCAGACCCGAACCCGGCACCACGATCGCTTGCTTGATAGTCGAAGCCACCTTGCGGCCCTTGGCGATCACGGCGGCAGCGCGCAAGTCTTCAATTCGCGAGTTGGTGCAGGAGCCGATAAACACGCGATCGAGCTGAATGTCGGTGATCGCCTGATTGGCGGTCAAACCCATGTATTTCAAGGCGCGGACGATCGAGTCGCGTTTGACCAGATCCATCTCTTTGGCCGGGTCCGGCACGTTCTGGTCAACGGCCAAAACCATCTCCGGCGAAGTGCCCCAGCTGACTTGCGGCTTGATCTGCGCGGCGTCGAGTTCAACCACGGTGTCGAACTTGGCGTCGGCGTCGGACACCAGCTCTTTCCAGGCTTCGACTGCCATGTCCCACTGCGCGCCTTTTGGTGCGAATGGGCGACCTTTCACGTAATCGACCGTCTTTTGATCCGCTGCCACCAGACCCACACGGGCGCCGGCTTCGATGGACATGTTGCAGATGGTCATGCGGCCTTCGACGGACAAGTCGCGGATCGCGCTGCCGGCGAATTCGATGGCGTGGCCGTTACCGCCAGCAGTGCCGATCTTGCCGATAACGGCGAGGACGATGTCCTTGGCGGTCACGCCGAACGGCAATTGGCCTTCGACGCGCACCAGCATGTTCTTCATTTTTTTGGCGACCAGACACTGGGTGGCGAGCACGTGCTCGACTTCGGAAGTGCCGATACCGTGAGCCAAGGCGCCGAATGCGCCGTGGGTCGAGGTGTGGGAGTCGCCGCAGACCACGGTCATGCCCGGCAAGGTCGCGCCCTGCTCCGGGCTGATCACGTGGACGATGCCTTGGCGTACGTCGTTCATCTTGAATTCGACGATGCCGTATTCATCGCAGTTGTCGTCGAGGGTCTGAACCTGCAAACGCGAGACCTGATCGGCAATCGCGGCGATGCCGCCCTTGCGCTCTGGCGTGGTCGGTACGTTGTGATCCGGGGTCGCGATGTTGGCATCGATACGCCAAGGCTTGCGCCCGGCCAGACGCAGGCCTTCAAAGGCTTGCGGCGAAGTCACTTCGTGAATGATGTGACGGTCGATGTAGATCAGCGCCGAGCCATCGTCGCGCTGTTTGACCAAATGCGAATCCCAGAGCTTGTCGTAGAGCGTTTTGCCGGCCATCAGACGGTTCCTCATCAGCTTGTTTCTATGCCTTGGGCTTCTCAATAACCCTTTGGCTTGTGAGGCCGATCCTATGGGGTTAGATTAAATAACTCAAATTCATATTTTTTATGCTTTGGATAACCAACTGGAATACCAACATGGACCTGGCCAACCTCAACGCTTTTATTGCGATCGCCGAGACCGGTAGCTTCTCCGGCGCCGGCGAACGCTTGCATCTGACACAACCGGCGATCAGCAAGCGTATCGCCGGGCTGGAGCAGCAACTGAAGGTGCGCCTGTTTGATCGACTGGGTCGCGAAGTCGGCCTGACCGAGGCCGGCCGCGCCCTGCTGCCCCGGGCTTATCAGATTCTCAACGTGCTGGACGACACCCGTCGCGCACTGACTAATCTGACCGGTGAAGTCAGCGGTCGCCTGACGCTGGCCACCAGTCACCACATCGGTCTGCATCGTTTGCCGGCTCTATTAAGGGAGTTCACCCGCCGCTTCCCACAAGTCGCGCTGGATATTCAGTTTCTCGATTCGGAAGTGGCCTACGAAGAAATTCTCCATGGCCGTGCGGAACTGGCAGTCATCACCCTCGCCCCGGAGCCCCACACACTGGTCAAAGCCACGCCAGTTTGGGACGATCCGCTGGATTTCGTGGTCGCTCCCGAGCATTCGCTGATCAGCAATGGCGCCGTCAGCCTCGCGGACATCGCCGGTCATCCGGCGGTTTTCCCCGGCGGCAACACATTTACACACCATATTGTTCAGCGGTTATTCGAGGCGCAGGGCCTGACGCCGAACATCGCCATGAGCACCAACTATCTGGAAACCATCAAAATGATGGTCTCGATCGGCCTGGCCTGGAGCGTTCTGCCGCGCACCATGCTCGACGATCAGGTGGCGAGCATCGCATTGCCGGGCATACAGCTCACTCGCCAGCTAGGCTATATCGTGCACACCGAACGGACGCTATCGAATGCGGCAAGGGCGTTTATGGCCTTGCTGGATGCACAAATCGATCTGCCAGGGACTCACGGCTAACTTGTGCTACTCCTATAGAGCTGCTGTCTCTGTGCCTAACGCCACCACCCGCTCAAGGCCTGTTAACGATGCCGAAATCTGTTGACCGAATTCCGCCGATGCCGCGCATTCAAGCCATTGACCCGCGACACTCCGAGCAGAGCTGGGAGAGCGCGCCGCAATTGCTCGCGGCGCTCAACGGCGCGCGGCTCGGCGCCTGGTATTGGGATATCGAGCGTGGGCAGATCAGTTGGTCACGGGGCACCCAGGCATTGTTCGGCTTCGATCCGCGCCAGCCGCTGCCGGAAGATCTCGAGTACCTCGATTTGCTGCCGCCGGAAGATCGGGCGAAAACCGTCCGTGCCTTCCACGCGGTGATTGCCGGCGCACCGCTGGAACAGGCGATGCACCACCGCATCCGCTGGCCCGACGGCAGCCTGCACTGGCTGGAGATCAACGGCAGTTTGCTCCCGGACAAAAACGGCCGCCCCCGAATGATCGGGGTGATTCGCGAAATCACCCACCAGCGCCAACGCGAACAGGCCCTGAGCAGCTCGGAGAAACGTTTCGCCACGTTGTTTCACCTGTGCCCGAACATGGTTCTGCTGACCCGCCAGGAAGACGGCTTGATCAGCGAAGCCAACCAGTATTTCGAAAGCCTCTTCGGCTGGCCGGTACAGAGCGCCATTGGCCGCACCACCCTGGAATTGGGCCTGTGGGTTCACCCCGAGCAACGCGCCGAGCTTGTCAAGAAAACCAAGGCCAAGGGCGAACTGATCAGCATGGAAGTGCAATTTCGCGCCAGTAACGGCCAGGTCCACGACGGCATCCTCAGTGCGCAAAAGGTCGAACTCGAAGGCCAGCCCTATCTGCTCAGCACCTTCCTCGACACCACCGATCGCAAAGTTGCCGAACACGCCCTTAAAGACAGCCAGGAACGCCTCGATCTGGCGCTGGACTCGGCGCAGCTCGGTACCTGGGACTGGCACATTCCCAGTGGCATGCTCTACGGCTCGGCCCGTGCTGCGCAACTGCATGGCCTGGAACCGATTCCGTTTCATGAATCGTTCGACGAGTTTTTCGAAGGCGTGCCCGGCGAAGAACGCGACAGCATGCGCGATGCGTATCGCAGCCTGCGCGAAGGCCCGGCAGGAAACTATCAACTGACGTATCGCGTGCAACTGCCGGATGGCAGCTCACGTTATCTGGAAAGCCGCGCGCGCCTCTATCGCGACGACAACGGCGCGCCACTGCGCATGGCCGGCACACTGCTGGACATCACCGATCAGGTCGAGCGCGAGCAGCGGCTGGTGGCGTCGGAAGAAAAATTCGCCACGCTGTTCCAGGTCAGCCCCGACCCGATCTGCGTTACCCGCCAGGACAGCGGCGATTTCATCGAAATCAATTCCAGCTTCACCCAAACATTCGGCTGGAGCGCTGCTGACGTGATCGGTCGCACCGCCGAAGATATCGGCCTGTGGGACGCCTCGGCAAAAAGCCTGCAACGCATCGAACGGGTCATCCGTGAACAGGGCCTGAGCAATGTCGCGATCATCGTCCAGCACAAGGACGGACAGTCGCTGACTTGCGTGATTTCCAGCCGGCAGATCAGCGTCGGCGACCAACCGTGCATCGTCACCACGCTGCGGGATATCACCCAACAGCAACGCTCGGAAGCCGCACTCAAGGCCAGCGAAGAGAAATTCGCCAAGGCTTTTCACTCCAGCCCCGACGCGATCACCATCACCGAGCGCGACACCGGGCGCTATCTGGAGGTCAACGATGGTTTCTGTCGCCTCACCGGCTATCGCGCCGATGAAGTGGTCGGTAAAACCGTGTATCAGGTGGGCATCTGGGCCGAGGAGAAACAACGTTCGGCATTGTTGGCCGAGTTGCAGATCAAGGGCCGCGTGCATCATCAGGAAATGCTCGGGCGCAACAAACGCGGGGAAATGCTCACGGTTGAGGTCTCGGTCGAACCGATCACACTGAACGAAACGGCGTGCCTGCTGCTGACTGCCCGGGACGTCAGCCTGCTGAAAAACGCCGAAGCACAGATCCGTCATCTGGCTTACCACGACCCGCTAACCAACCTGCCCAACCGCGCCCTGCTGATGGATCGTCTGAGCCAGCAGATCGCCCTGCTCAAACGCCACAACCTGCGCGGTGCGCTGCTGTTTCTCGATCTGGATCACTTCAAGCACATCAACGACTCCCTCGGCCACCCGGTCGGCGACACCGTGCTGAAGATCATCACCGCACGGCTCGAAGCCAGCGTGCGCATGGAAGATACCGTGGCGCGCCTGGGCGGTGATGAATTCGTGGTGTTGCTCAGCGGCCTGGAAGGCTCGCGCAACGAAGTCAGCGCGCAGGTGCGCAATCTGGCCGACACCATTCGCGAACTGCTCTCGGAACCGATGTTCCTCGATGGCCAGCGCCTGCAAGTGACGCCGAGCATCGGCGTGGCGTTGATTCCAGACCACGGCTCGACCCCGACTGATCTGCTCAAACGCGCCGACATCGCCTTGTACCGGGCCAAGGATTCCGGGCGCAACACCACGACGATGTACCACAACACCATGCAGAAGGCGGCCAGCGAACGGCTGCGCATGGAGACCGACTTGCGCCTGGCGCTGTCTCGCGGCGAATTCAATGTGCATTTTCAACCGCAGATCGACGCGCGCGACAACCGCATCATTGGCGCCGAAGCTTTGGTGCGCTGGAATCATCCGGAACTCGGTGCGCAGTCGCCGACCGAGTTCATCAAGGTACTGGAAGACAGCGGCCTGATTCTGGAGGTCGGCACGTGGATCCTCGACGAAGCCTGCGAAGCCTTCAAACAACTAATCGCCCTGAAGCTGGTCGATCCGCTGAATTTCAGCCTGTGCGTGAACATCAGCCCACGACAGTTCCGTCAGAATGACTTCGTCGAGCGCATCGAACACAGCATGACCAGCCACGGCCTGCCTTGCTCGCTGCTGAAACTGGAAATCACCGAAGGCATCGTCATTCAGAACCTGGAAGACACCATCAGTAAAATGCGTCGTCTGAAAAAACTCGGCGTGAGCTTCGCCATGGACGATTTCGGCACCGGCTATTCGTCGCTGACTTACCTCAAGCGTTTGCCGGTGGACACGCTGAAAATCGACCAGTCGTTCATTCGCGACGCAACCACCGATCCGAACGACGCGGAGATCATCCGCGCCATCGTTGCCATGGCCCGCAGCCTGGAACTCGAAGTGATTGCCGAAGGCGTGGAAACCCCTGAGCAACTGGCATTCCTGCAAGGTCTGGGCTGCCACTTGTATCAGGGCTATCTGCACAGCCGGCCATTGCCGCTGGAGGGTCTGAAAAAGCTGCTGCCCTGATGCGCGCAGGTTGCAACAGACCGGCAATTGCCAGTGCTGACGGCAACCTGTAGGGTCGCGTTTTTTGCGCCGTTTCGAGATCAATCATGCAGGATGCAACCCTCCCCCGCCCGGCCCTGCTGGGCATTGACCTTGGCACCACCAACAGTCTGATCGCCGTCTGGCAGGACGGCCAGGCCCGATTGATTCCCAACGCCCTCGGCGACGTGCTGACCCCATCGGTGGTCAGTCTCGATGAAGACGACACGATTCTGGTCGGCAAAGCCGCCCGCGCCCGACTGACCACGCACCCGGAGCGCACCGCCGCTGCGTTCAAGCGGTTCATGGGCAGCGACAAACAAATAGAACTCGGTAGTCGCCAGTTCAGACCGGAGGAGTTATCAGCGCTGGTGCTTGGCTCACTCAAGCAGGACGCCGAAGCCTTTCTTGGCCATCCGGTATCCGAAGCAGTGATTTCCGTGCCGGCTTATTTCAGCGACGAACAACGCAAACGCACGCTGTTTGCTGCGGAGTTGGCCGGCCTGTCCGTCACGCGCCTGATCAACGAGCCGACTGCCGCCGCCATGGCCTATGGGCTGCATGAGCAGAAATTCGAACGCACGCTGATTTTCGATCTGGGCGGCGGCACCTTCGATGTCACGGTGCTGGAATATGCGCTGCCACTGATCGAGGTGCATGCGTCGACCGGTGACAACTTTCTCGGTGGCGAAGACTTCACCGCTGCGCTGTTGCAGGCCTGCCTGAAAGACTGGCAACTGACCCCGTCAATGATCGATGCGCAAGGCATGGCGAGCCTCGGTGATGCGCTGGAGCAGCTCAAATGCAAACTCGGCGAAGGTATCCAGACATTGAGCTGGCGGCATGCCGACAAGACATTCGAATGGTCGCTGGACGAAGCGGGTGCCGTGAAGATTTGGGAGCCACTGCTCGGCCGCCTGCGCGCACCCATCGAACAAGCCCTGCGCGATGCCCGGCTCAAGCCGCGTGACCTCGACAGTCTGGTGCTGGTGGGGGGTGCCACGCGGATGCCGGCGGTGCAGCAGATGGTCGCCACGCTGTTCGGGCGCCTGCCCTATCGGCATCTTGATCCGGACACCATTGTCGCGCTCGGCGCGGCCACGCAAGCGGCCTGCAAGGCGCGGGATGGAGCGGTTGAAGAGTTGATCCTGACCGATGTCTGTCCGTACACGCTGGGGATTTCGACCATGCGCGGCGATGACGTCAAAGGCGCGTTCTCACCCATTATCGAACGCAACACCATCATTCCGACGTCACGGGTGGAGCGCTTCCACACCACTTCGCCCAGGCAGGACGTCATCCGCATTGCGGTCTATCAGGGTGAACGGCCGTGGGTGCGCGACAACATCTTCATCGATGCCTTCGATGTCACGCTGACACCCAGCGATCACATCCAGGCGCTGGACGTGCGCTTCAGTTACGACATCAATGGCTTGCTCGAAGTCGACGTCACGTTGCTGGAAACCGGCGAGCGCCACAGCCATAGCATCGATCGCAGCCCGACCGGGCTCGATGAGCAATCGCGTCAGGCCAGCCAGGAACGCTTGTCCAGCCTGAAAATTCATCCTCGCGATGCTCTGCCCAACCGAACCCTGCTGGCGCGACTGGAACGTGCCTGGATGCAAAGCCTTGGCGAGGAGCGTCAGCGCATCGCTGAATGGCTGGACAGTTTCACCACGGTGCTGAGTGGCCAGCGATCAGAAGAAATCGCCAGCCATCGCTCACAACTCAACAAAGTGCTGGATGAGCTGCGTCTCTAACCGTTGAGTCGCCGCAACGCGGCCTGCAAACCACCGGATAACGTGTCCTCACGATCACTGTCCGGTGGTACACCGTAGCGGTTGGGCAACTTCTCGCCGGGAAAGCCGAACAGCACCAGCGGCAGAAATGGCAAGACCGGGGTCAGGCCGGCCAGAATCAGAAAGCTGGCAACACCTCGGCCCATATCATGCAGGCGCCTCAGAATGGCGCTGAGCATCAGCACCAGCGCCGCTGCCAACACCACGAAAGCGGAAAACATCGAGCCACTGAACAAGGCCAGCAATGGCGTAAGCAGCACGATGCCGATCACCTGACCGATAAATGCCTCGCGCCCCAGTCGTGTGCCAAGGCGCCAGAACGCGGTTGCAGGCGTTGGCCGAGTGTCAGCCTTGGCCAACAGCAAACGCTCTGACCACGACAGCAATGCACTGAAGGCAAAGCGTAAGCCGAGGCCATTGTGCGTGTTGTCCTTGGCCTGCTGCATGCGCATCAGAATTTTCTGTCGCGGCACCCCGGCGCTACCGTAACGCGCCAGATCCTTGAGCACATCCAGCGCCAGGTAAAACGAGTCGGTGTAATCAACGCCGTCATCCTCCAGCACCTCACGCGGCGGGCGTATGGGTTCACCTTTGATCAGACTGTGGCGGAATCCGTCGAACCAGTCCTGAGGATTGACGACTTCGGTGATGCTCTCAAGCAGGTATTTGCGCTGCTGCGCATTCAGCAGCGGATCGTGATAAAGCACCCCACCCAACAACATGCGACCGAGCAAATCCTCATTGAAACGGCTGATCTCGCTGCGCATGCACTCGTACAAGCGGTCATTGCTCAACAGCCGTGTGCTGTCGAGCGCTTCCTGGACGCTGAACAATTTACGCGCGAGCAAGGCATGCACTGGATCCTTCGCTTGCAGCCAGCCCAGCAGACCACTGGCGCTGCCCTGCTCGCGATTCAATCGGCACAGCAGAGGCTGCAAACGCGCCAATGGATGCTCACGCGCAACGTTCATCGAATCAACGCAGTGCGCCGATTGAGCACCTAGCCAACGTGCTGGCTCATCGAGAGTCGCCAGCAAATACAACGCCTGACGATGCCATTCCCATACATCACCATGGGTATTGATGGCCGGGAGCAACATGCCCTGTTCCGCCAACTGTGCTTGCAGTTTCAGGCCGTCGAGCACGACATCGCGCTTGTTCAGACTGAATGCTTCGTCCAGCCGCGCCAGCGAACGCGCGTCATAGGCTCGCAAGCGGCGCATCCACAGCAGACTGAGCTCTAGCGGCTCGCCATTTTGCAGTTCCGGCGGCAGTTGCGCCGCTGCATCGCTGGCCAGAAACGCATGCAGCGCACGCGGAATGGGTGCCTGGGACAGCCAGCAGATCTGCTGATCGGCTTGATACTTGAAGCCCTCTAGCACCAACTGGTCAAGAATCTCCGGAGTCTCTGGCGCATCCATGATTCGTTGCAACAAGGTCACATCACCACGATGCAAGGCCCAGGCATGTTGGTACAGGGTTTGGAGTGACGGGTCGTCGCTTTCAATGATCAACCACGCCAGCAGGGGTAATTCATCACCGCTGACGCGCCATTCAACAAAGGCATCGGCGATGCCCTGCAAGTCGAGCTGCCGTGCGCGGAACCAGCGCCCCAACGTTTCCGGGCGCTGCGATGGACTGCCGTATTCCTGGGTGAAATCACTGAGGTCAGCGGACCAGCCGCGGAAGTTTTCCAGACGATCAAACGCCTGGATCAGCAATGGCAAGCGCTGTGGTTGATGGCGCGCGCACAGATCCAGCAACCAGGTGGCGGCTTTTGGGTGTTGATGCTCTCGCCAGAGTTGCACCCAGGCCTGAAGCGCCAACTCTTCCATGCCCAGCGCACTGCGCTGACATGCCAGCAGATAAAGCCAGTCAACATCCTGCGGCGCGAGCCGATGCTGCTCGCTGATGATGTCGAGAAAGTCTTTACTGGCAATGCCGGCCTGACTGAACTGTATTGCCAGACGTTGTAACATCGCGTCATCCCCAGGCAGCGCAATGCAGGTATGCAGGCTGGCGAAGTAGCGGAAATCGTCCAGCGATGCGTTACGGTGAAGATGATTCAACGTGCGCACGTACCAGAGGGTCTCCAGTTGCGCGGTGGCTGGCCAATGGCTCATCAACGAGGTGTCGAACGGATCCGGCGCGTCGATAGCCTTCAAAAACTCATCGACAGTGCGGGCGTTGTCGAAAGCCAGATCGAGCATCCGACTCGCCCAGCCCATGCGCTGCGCGAGCAAACGCGCACAGACGTGGGAAATCGGGCCGGCGTCGAGCAACGCGCGCAACAGCGGCCAGCAGACTTCGTCCAGCACCTCTAGCGGCAGTCGATCAAGCTCAAGGTTGAATGCCTGCCAGGCCGTCGGAGTGAATCGACGCGTCGAATCGAGCAGTAGCGCTTCGAAGTCCGCCAACATCTGGTCAGCAGGACTCACCTCATCGTCGGTCGGCACGTGCGCTTCAGATACTTCCTCGCGGGCGAATCGCAGTGCCAGTTCATAGGCCTCGCGCAGGGCCTGAAAACCTTCCGGATCGGTTTCCGGGTGGTGTTGCGGCAAACGCGCACGATAGGCACCGCGAATGGCGTCATTGTCTTTGGTGGGCTCGATACCCAAGCGAATCCAGCAGCTCATGACCAGTCGAACTCCCCTAGTGAGTCCGGCCGCTCAGGCAGATGCAGGGGCATATCCCAGGGCAATTGGGCAAAGAATTCGCGGGCATCGCGATCAAGCTTTCTGATGACCACCGTAGTGCCGATGTAGTCGCCTTGCCGATCGTATTCATGGGCAAGTTCCTCATCTTTATTCCCCAGACAATGCCAGAAGGCTTTGCCGAGGACGAAGCCATTCAGGTAACTCGTCCAACTGTCGTAGTAGTACCGCGCACGCGCCGCCATGCGACCGTGCAGCCAGAGACTTTCGGTGAGATCGATCCAGCCATGCAGTACCGCCGAGCGCAACAGAAAGCCCATTCGGCCAATGTCCCAGGCGCGAATACCACCCGAGCCGCACTCGCCGAACGTGCGACTGGCCAACTCATAAAAGGCGCGTTGACGGGTATCCAGCGAGCCGAGCAAGGCTTGCCATTCGGACGGCAGGCAACGCTCCCACTGTCGATAGGCTTCATTCAAATAGGTCGCGTGCCCATCGTCGGCCGTGCTCAGCATGTCGAGCAATTGCGGACGCGTTGTAATGCCCCAGCCGCCTTCGACGTCGACATGCTTGAGGTCAAAGCAGTATGTGGGTGCGGCGTAGTCCGCATCGGGATTGAGGGCGACCAAAGGCGCAGAAAGCGCATAGAGCCAGCGCTGTTCCATTTCGTCCATGAAGAAAGGCTCCGGAGCCAGCGGGAATGAGGGAGTGCCGGCCTTGTTGGCGCGGATTGTAAAGAGCCGTGGCAGGAGCGGCAAATATTGTGAGCGCGTTTACTGCGCGCACAAAAAAGGCCCCGACGTATCGGGGCCTTCGTTCAGCGACTCATCGCCTGTTCAGACGAGTGTGTTGCTGCTTATGACTCAGTGCTGCAGAGCCGGTTTTTGCTCCCCGTTGATCGGGATGCGTTTGGCTTTCGCTTCTTCCGGGATCACCCGCAACAGGTCGATGCTCAACAAACCGTTGCTCAAGCCGGCAGCCTTGATCTCGATGTGATCGGCCAGGCGGAAGGACAACTTGAAGGCACGCTGGGCAATGCCCTGATGCAGGAAGGTCACGCCTTCGTTGGCATCACGTTTGCCGCCACTGATGGTCAGCACACCCTTCTCGACTTGCAGCTCCAGGTCTTCTTCCTGGAAGCCGGCTGCCGCTACGACGATGCGGTATTGGTCGTCGCCGTGTTTTTCAACGTTGTAGGGAGGATAGGTGCTGCCTGGCTCGTTGCGCAGAGCGGTTTCGAAAAGGTCGTTGAAACGGTCGAAACCCACCGAGGAACGGAACAGTGGCGCGAGGGAAAATGCAGTACTCATAGTTCAAATCTCCTGAAAACAATCAGCAAGGTTTTTTGATTCCGCGACCCGAATTCGGCATCGCGTACCCCTTAAATAGGGACCGCTGATTTGATTTCAAGAGATTATTTGCAGATTTTTTTCAGGCGGCTTCAGCCACCGGCAGACCGAGCAAACGCGAGACATGATCCGGTTCGGTCTCACGGCGCAGGACGGTAAACAGCTCGGTGGCTTCAGGATAATTGCGCGTCAGCATGGCCAGCCATTGCTTCAAACGACCCGGGGATTGACGTGCAGTCATCTGCGCCTTGGCCTGCAACCAGAAGTCCTGGATCAACGGCATCAGCTCGGCCCAGGTCATTTCGACCACTTCTTCGCCGGCCCGTGCAGCGGCGATCTGTTTGGCCAGATCCGGGCGCGACACCAGGCCGCGACCGAGCATGATGTCTTCCACGCCGCTGATTTCGCGGCAACGACGCCAGTCTTCGACGCTCCAGATATCACCGTTGGCGAACACTGGCACTTTGACCACGTCCTGCACGCGCGGAATCCACTCCCAGTGCGCCGGCGGTTTGTAGCCGTCCATTTTGGTCCGGGCATGGACCACGATGTGCTCCGCCCCACCCTCAGCCAACGCGGTGGCGCAGACCAGCGAGCCGTCCGGGCTGTCGAAGCCCAGGCGCATCTTGGCGGTTACGGGAATGTGTGCCGGCACGGCGCGACGCACGTGCTCGACGATCTGGTTGAGCAGTTCCGGCTCTTTGAGCAGCACCGCACCGCCACGGGACTTGTTGACGGTTTTGGCCGGGCAACCGAAGTTGAGGTCGATCACTTCGGAACCCAGTTCACAGGCCAGCGCAGCGTTTTCCGCCAGGCACACCGGGTCGGAACCCAACAGCTGAACACGCAGCGGCACGCCGGACGCCGTGCGGGCACCGTTGAGCAGCTCCGGGCCGAACTTGTGGAAATAGGCCGGAGTGAGCAACTGATCGTTGACGCGAATGAATTCGGTCACGCACCAGTCGATGCCGCCAACGCGGGTCAGCACGTCGCGAAGGATGTCGTCGACCAACCCCTCCATGGGCGCCAGAGCAATTTGCATGGGAAACACTACTTAAAGGAAAAACGTGCGGCAGTTTACTGGATTGTGCGAGGTAAACCCACGACCACCTGTAGGGGGTGATTTACGCTGACTCTGGCGTCTGGATCGCCGGCCCGTAGCCTTCGATGAACTCGGCCGGCATGCGCTTGGGCTTGCCGGTGGACAGTTCGATGCACACGAACGTGGTTTGAGCGCGCAGCAGCGTGGCGTTGTCGCTCGGGCGAATCAGCTGGAAATGCCGGGTCATTTTCAGGCGCTGATCCCAATCGACAATCCACGTCGCCAACTGCAACTCGTCGCCTTCATAGGCCGCCGCCAGATAATCAATCTCGTGACGCACCACCGCCATCGCCCGATCCAGGCGCCGGTACTCGACCAGATCCAGCCCCAGTCGCTGCGAGTGGCGCCAGGCGCAGCGTTCGAGCCAGGTGACGTAAACCGCGTTGTTCGCGTGGCCCAGTCCGTCGATGTCCTCGGCGCCCACTTGCAGATCAATGGTAAACGGCGTTGCCCGATCCCAGCCCATGCCCCACTCCCGGTCAGATTATTCAACCGGGGCAGTGTAACGGATGCTTACGCCGATTGCCGGGCCTGAAGGCTGCGACCGGCCAACAGTGATAACACGCCATCAATCACCCGAGGGTCGGCCAGCACACGCTGATGGCCGCCGGCTTCCAGGCGCAGTAGTCGGCTGTCGAACCAGGCTTCGTGGATCAGTTGCGATTCTTTGACCGAGACGAAGTTGTCGTCCTCGGCATGCACGATCAGGCCAGGCATATCCAGTTGGTAGTGGGCGACGTCCAGCGTGGCGGCACGCATGCCCACATCCTGCTCGACCTGACGAATGAACGCGGAACGTGCTCTGGGTGGCATCCCGACATAGCGTGCGAAACCGCGCAGCACTCCGAGAATTCGCGCGGGAGCAGCAATGCTGACGAGAGTTTCGGTGCGCAAGCCCAGTTGCACGGCCAGCATCGCACTGGCGCCGCCCATGGAGTGACCAATCACGGCTTGCAATGGCGGCAGCTCGGCGGCGGCTTCGAGCATCGCTCGGGCAAACAATACGACATTGGCCTCGCGCCCCGGCGATCTGCCGTGAGCCGGGCCATCGAGTGCGACGACCGTGTAACCGGCCTCGACCAGCGCGGTGATCAGCGCGGCGAATTGGGTTGGCCGCCCTTCCCAGCCGTGCATCAGCAAAACGGTCGGACCTTGACCCCAGCGCAGGGCTGACAGACCAAAGCGCAACGTGATCCGTTCGGAATTGGCCAGCAACGGTAACTCCCAATCCCGCAGTGGTAGCGCACGCGGCGTCATGAACGCCAGGCGCATTTTGCTCGCTACCCGTTTCGGTGCAATCCAGCCCAAGGTGCCATTAACGCCACGAACCCACTTCAACGTGTTCATCGCTCTCTCCTCAGGCGTGTTGCCTTCAGGTCAACGCACCGCCGACTTGGCCGCGCGCAGCAATCGATCAGATAAATCGCCAGGGCCGAGCGCTCTTGCGAGTGCCAGACCTCCCACCATCAAGGCCACGTCGGCCAAGGCTTTGTCGGTGTCCTCAGGGCTGGACGCCAACTGCGCAAGCATCAATTCCAGATGTTCGTTGAGCGCGATGCGGAACGACTCCGGCAAACGCCCCAGTTCGCCGATCGAGGCCGGAATTGGGCATGCTGACTCGCTGGAATCGCGATGTTTGCGCGACAGGTAAAAAGCTGCGACCAGTGCGCGGCGCTCTTCGCCGGTCAGTTCGGCATCCATGTCGGCAATCAGGTCGCGACGGCGGCCGAGCAATTGCTTGAACGCCTCAAGCATCATTGCGTCCTTGCTTTCGAAGTGCGCATAAAAACCGCCGACGGTCAGGCCGGCCGCGCCCATCACTTCGCCCACGCTTGGGTCTGCCGGGCCACGCTGGATCAGTGCGGCGCTGGCAGCCTTGAGGATGCGTTCGCGGGTTTGAGCTTTTTTATCGTTCATCGTTGCCTCCGAATATTACGACTAGAATATTATTCGCATAATAATATTCTGCAAGTCGAGGATATGACCGCTGGTCTGAAGCACAGTGTAAGGAAAAAGGAGAATTGGCCAAACGCCAGACAAACAAAAGGGCCATTCAATAATTGAATGACCCTTATAAATCCCGCAGAGCGGGTAATCGTGGCGTCCCCTAGGGGACTCGAACCCCTGTTACCGCCGTGAAAGGGCGGTGTCCTAGGCCACTAGACGAAGGGGACACAAACCCTTCTATACAACTGATCAGTGCTGAGAGCTGATCGATTCAAGGCCGGTGTGGCCAGACCTTGAAATTGTAAAATTGGTGGAGCTTAGCGGGATCGAACCGCTGACCTCCTGCATGCCATGCAGGCGCTCTCCCAGCTGAGCTAAAGCCCCGGATTTTTCGCCTCGCGGCGGAGCGATATTTTTCAACATCACTTCTGTAAAACTGGCGTCCCCTAGGGGACTCGAACCCCTGTTACCGCCGTGAAAGGGCGGTGTCCTAGGCCACTAGACGAAGGGGACGCAAACCCTTCTATACAACTGATCAACGCTGAGTGTTGATCGCTTCGAAGCCGGTGTGGCCAGGCATCGAAGTGTAAATTGGTGGAGCTAGACGGGATCGAACCGTCGACCTCTTGCATGCCATGCAAGCGCTCTCCCAGCTGAGCTATAGCCCCTCATCGTTGATGTCATCGCTGAGGACGGGGCGAATCTTAAGGGCGTATCGGAGGGCTGTCAAACTTATTTTTAAAATATTTCAAAGTTTTTTGTCGGCATAACAATCACTTACCGCCCTCCCCCCGAAAGTCCGGGGGAAAAACGCCGAAGGCCGAAATCAAACGATCCCGGCCTTCGGCGGTTCCTGCAGAGTCAGACGCTATTAAGCGATAGCGCCCAGCAGCTTTTCCCACTCTTTGTTTTCTTTCTTCGACACGCCGCCCAGCAGGTCAATCGCCTGGCGCAGACGGTAACGGGTCAGGTCCGGCCCGAGGATTTCCATCGCATCGAGTACCGACACCGAACTGGCCTGCCCGGTGATCGCCGCAAACATCAGCGGCATCGCATCACGCAGTTTCAGCTCCAGGGATTCGACCACCGCTTGAATCGTCGCGGTAATGTTGTCCTTTTCCCACTGACGCAGGCTTTCGAGCTTCCAAAGGATCAGTTGCATCAACTGGCGAACCTGGTCACCCGAGAGCTTTTTCGATTCGAACAACTTGGCATCCGGGTTGACGCCGCCAGCAAAGAAGAACCCGCCCAGCGGTGCAACCTGGCTGAAGGTTTCGACGCGGCCCTGAACGTGCGGCGCGATCTTCATCATGTATTCGGAGTTGAATGCCCACTTCTGCACGCGGGCGGCGAACTCTTCCACCGGCAGATCGCGCAACCACTGGCCGTTGAGCCACGACAGCTTCTCGATGTCGAAGATCGGTCCGCCGAGGGACACACGCTTGAGGTCGAAGTTGTCGACCATTTCCTGCAGCGAGAACTTCTCGCGCTCGTCCGGCATCGACCAGCCCATGCGCCCCAGGTAGTTGAGCATCGCTTCCGGCATAAAGCCCATGCGCTCGTAGAACGTTACCGATGTCGGGTTCTTGCGCTTGGACAGCTTGCTCTTGTCCGGGTTACGCAGCAGCGGCATGTAGCACAGCTCCGGTTGTTCCCAGCCGAAGTATTCGTAGAGCAGGATCAGTTTCGGCGCCGACGGCAGCCATTCTTCGCCGCGCAGTACGTGAGTGATGCCCATCAGGTGATCGTCGACAACGTTGGCGAGGAAGTACGTCGGCAGGCCGTCGGTCTTCATCAGCACTTGCATGTCCATGCGATCCCACGGGATCTCGACGTCGCCACGCAGCATGTCCGGCACGACGCAGACGCCTTCGCTCGGCACTTTCATGCGGATCACATGAGGTTCGCCGGCGGCCAGGCGTGCTGCCACTTCTTCCTTGGACAGCAGCAGCGCGCGGCCGTCGTAGCGTGGGGTTTCGCCGCGAGCCATTTGCTCGGCGCGCATCTGATCCAGCTCTTCAGCGGTGCAGAAGCACGGGAAAGCATGGCCCATGTCGACCAGTTGCTGGCAATACTTCTGATAGATCTCGCCGCGCTCGCTCTGACGGTATGGACCGTGCGGGCCGCCGACATCCGGGCCTTCGCTCCAGTCGATACCCAGCCAGCGCAGGGCGTCGAATATCTGCTGTTCGGACTCGCGGGTCGAACGCAACTGGTCGGTGTCTTCGATACGCAGGATGAACTCACCGCCATGCTGCTTGGCAAAGCAGTAGTTGAACAATGCGATGTAAGCGGTACCTACGTGGGGGTCCCCGGTAGGCGATGGCGCGATGCGAGTGCGGACGGTGGTCATGGCATGTCTCGAAAAGAATGAAAAGCAAAACAATCAAGCGGCGAATGGTAACAGGCGATACCCGCCCCGCTCCAGCAGGCAGGGCATTTAAGCCAGGTTTGTGTCTGTCAGTTCCGCTGGCCGCGATGAGGCCGGACAATTCACCGCACAATCACACAGCCAAAAGCCGCTCGCGCAACTTGGCAATCTCGTCGCGCATCTGCGCCGCGGCTTCAAACTCCAGATCCCGCGCCAACTGATACATCTTCTCTTCCAATGCCCGAATACGCTTGGTGATCTCGCTCGGCGAGCGCAATTCGGCTTCGTACTTGGCGTTTTCCTCGGCAGCCTTGGCCATGCCCTTGCGCTTCTTGCTGCGCGAGCCGGGCACGGTGGCGCCTTCCATGATGTCGGCGACGTCCTTGAACACACCTTTCGGGGTGATGCCGTTTTCGAGGTTGAAGGCGATCTGCTTGTCACGGCGGCGCTCGGTTTCGCCAATCGCCCGTTCCATTGAACCGGTGATGCGATCGGCGTACAGAATCGCCCGGCCATTGAGGTTACGCGCGGCACGGCCGATGGTCTGGATCAGCGAGCGCTCGGAGCGCAGGAAGCCTTCCTTGTCGGCATCGAGAATCGCCACCAACGACACTTCAGGCATGTCCAGACCTTCGCGCAGCAAGTTGATCCCGACCAGCACATCGAAGGTGCCGAGGCGCAGGTCACGGATGATTTCAACCCGCTCGACGGTGTCGATATCCGAGTGCAGATAACGCACACGCACGCCGTGATCGGCGAGGTAATCGGTCAAATCCTCCGACATGCGCTTGGTCAGCGTGGTGACCAATACGCGTTCTTCCAGCGCCACACGCTTGGTGATTTCCGAGAGCAGATCATCCACCTGAGTCAACGCCGGACGGATTTCGATTTGCGGGTCCACCAGACCGGTCGGACGCACCAGTTGCTCGACAACGCGACCGGCGTGTTCCGCCTCGTAATTGCCCGGCGTGGCAGAGACAAAAATCGTTTGCGGGCTGATGCCTTCAAATTCGTCGAAACGCATAGGCCGGTTGTCCAGCGCCGATGGCAGACGAAAACCGTATTCCACCAAGGTTTCTTTACGCGAGCGGTCACCTTTATACATCGCACCGACCTGCGGCACGCTAACGTGGGATTCGTCGATCACCAGCAAGGCATCGGCCGGAAGATAGTCGAACAAGGTCGGCGGCGCCTGACCGGAGTCGCGACCCGAGAGGTAACGCGAGTAGTTTTCGATGCCGTTGCAGTAGCCCAGTTCGAGAATCATCTCCAGATCGAAACGGGTGCGCTGTTCCAGGCGCTGGGCTTCCACCAGTTTGTTGTTGCTGCGCAAGTATTCGAGACGCTCCTGCAACTCGACCTTGATCCCCTCGATGGCGCCCAGCAGGGTTTCGCGCGGCGTGACGTAGTGGCTTTTCGGGTAAAAAGTGAAGCGCGGCATCTTGCGGATGACTTCGCCGGTCAGCGGATCGAACGCGGAAATACTCTCGACCTCGTCATCGAACAGCTCGATGCGGATGGCTTCCAGATCCGATTCCGCCGGGTAGATGTCGATCACATCGCCGCGTACGCGAAAGGTCGCGCGGGAAAAATCCATATCATTGCGGGTGTATTGCAGATCGGCCAGACGCCGCAGCAGCGCACGCTGATCGAGTTTGTCGCCGCGATCGACGTGCAGCACCATCTTCAAATAGGTTTCCGGGCTACCGAGACCGTAGATGCACGACACCGTGGTAACGATGATCGCGTCCTTGCGCTCCAGCAGCGCTTTGGTCGCGGAAAGGCGCATCTGTTCAATGTGATCGTTGATCGACGCATCCTTCTCGATGAAGGTGTCGGACGATGGCACATACGCTTCGGGCTGGTAGTAGTCGTAGTAGGAAACAAAATACTCGACCGAGTTGTTCGGGAAAAACGCCTTGAACTCGCCGTACAGCTGCGCGGCCAGAGTCTTGTTCGGCGCCAGCACCAGAGTCGGGCGCTGAATTTGCGCGATGACATTGGCGATGCTGAAGGTCTTGCCCGAGCCGGTCACACCGAGCAGCGTCTGGTGCGCCAGCCCGGCTTCGATGCCCTCCACCAATTGGCGAATGGCTTCCGGCTGATCGCCGGCGGGCTCGAAGCGGGTGACTAGCTGGAATTCGGACATAAACACCTCTGGGGTCGCGGAGATCCAAGCAAAGCGGATCACCACGAGAAACACCGCAAACGACCGATGTCGCGCAAGAAAAAACCTGGATTGTGCTCAATGTGGTGTCGATTGCCTCAGCTTTCAAGGTAAACGTCCTACATCCGGGAAAGACTCTGACACGACCAATCGACTAACGGTCGAGAAATAATCGGAAAAACTTGCCCTAAAAGCCGATTCGCCTGTCGCCATTGCTCAGTGATGGCCTCTATACTAGCTCCCCGTTTGTGCACCGCTCTAGTGCATCCGGCTGGAGCGCGACACGTCCCTCCACACTCCATTCAGAGCCGCCGTAATAATGAGCCTGTTCTCCGCTGTCGAAATGGCACCCCGCGATCCAATCCTGGGCCTCAACGAAGCATTCAACGCCGATACCCGGACCACCAAGGTCAACCTGGGTGTAGGTGTTTACTGCAACGAAGAGGGGCGAATTCCACTTCTGCGCGCCGTGATCGAAGCCGAAACCGTTCGCGCTGCTCAACACGCTTCGCGCGGTTACCTGCCGATCGATGGCATCGCTGCCTACGACCAGGCCGTGCAAAAGCTGTTGTTCGGCAACGACTCGCCGCTGATCAGCGCCGGTCGCGTCATCACCACTCAGGCCGTCGGCGGGACTGGCGCACTGAAAATCGGTGCCGATTTCCTCAAGCAACTGCTGCCGAACGCTGTCGTGGCGATCAGCGACCCGAGCTGGGAAAACCACCGCGCGCTGTTCGAAACCGCCGGCTTTGCGGTGCAGAACTACCGTTACTACGACGCCGCCACCCACGATGTGAACCGTGCCGGCCTGCTCGAAGACCTCAACGCCCTGCCGAACGGCTCGATCGTTGTCCTGCACGCGTGCTGCCACAATCCGACTGGTGTCGACCTGAGCCCGGCGGACTGGAACAACGTGCTGCAAGTGGTCAAGACCAAAGGGCACGTGCCGTTCCTCGACATGGCTTACCAGGGTTTCGGTGACGGCATCGACGAAGACGCCGCTGCTGTGCGCCTGTTCGCTGAGTCCGGCCTGACTTTCTTCGTGTCGAGTTCGTTCTCCAAGTCGTTCTCGCTGTACGGCGAGCGCGTCGGTGCTCTGTCGATCATCAGCGAATCGAAAGAAGAAAGCGCGCGCGTGCTGTCGCAAGTCAAACGCGTGATCCGCACCAACTACTCCAACCCGCCGACCCACGGTGCAAGCATCGTCGCTGCCGTGCTGAACAGCCCGGAACTGCGCGCTCAGTGGGAAGCGGAGCTGGCGGAAATGCGTCTGCGCATTCGCGGCATGCGCGAGCAAATGGTGACGATGCTGGCAGAGAAAGCGCCACAGCGTGACTTCAGCTTCGTCGGCCGTCAGCGCGGCATGTTCTCCTACTCCGGCCTGACCACGGAACAGGTTCACCGCCTGCGCAACGAGTTTGGCATCTACGCCCTGGACACCGGCCGCATCTGCGTGGCGGCGCTGAACCAGAGCAACATCAAGGCTGTGACGGATGCGATTGTTCAAGTCATCTGATTTCGCAGCGTGATGAAAAACGGGAAGCCTTGGGCTTCCCGTTTTTTATTTGTCCCGGAAACGTGTCCACACCCTCTAGACTGCACACACTCCTACAGATTTGTGTACACCCGAGATTTTTGAAGAGAACCCAAATGAAAAACGACAACCTGCGTGCCGACCGTGACGACCTGGATGACTTCATCCCCCGCGCCTCGGCCAAACGCGAAAAAAGCCTGGTACTGCAAGTCGCGGCCGGGGTCTTCCTTGGCGGTCTGGTGCTGTGGCTGGTGCAACTTGCAGCCACCGCGGCTTACGCCAAACTGATGCTCGGCACCATTACCTTCGGCAGTTAAACCAGTTCAGTCGCGCGCTGGCTGGCGGCATCGTCATAGGCGACGTAGAGCGATTCGGCGATCTGGCTTTTGATCGCCTTGGTGCTTTCCAGGCCCAGGACAAAACCTTCGGCTTTGCCGCCGGCGCGGTTCAACTCTTCAGCGGTGCTGGCTTGAGTGATTGCATCGAAGAGCTTTTCGGCGTGCGGGCCAACCCCTTTGGGCAGGCTGATCTGAGCGATGCTCATGCGAGCACCCCGCTGTTGCGAGATTTGATAGCTGGGCGATTCATGGCGCGTACCTTTTCGGCGAATGACCGGCAGCGCGTGTTACCACTTCCGGGCGGCCATGGTAGACCTCCGGCGCGGTTCTGGTAACCGTCAATCGCTGACAAACCACCGTCCGTCTCGTCGAATCGCCTATTTTCACAACCGATGCTTGACTTCTCTTTTTGAATCAGTAACATACGCACCAATTCCGCAATAGCTCAGTTGGTAGAGCAAATGACTGTTAATCATTGGGTCCCTGGTTCGAGTCCAGGTTGTGGAGCCAAATAGCAAAGCCCCTGAATCGAAAGATTCAGGGGCTTTTTTGTGGACGGTCGAAAAACCGGCGCAATAAAGAGGGCCGATCAGTCTCGCGACTGATCGGCCCTTTTCTATTCAGACACAGCGGTCAGACATGCTCGCTGCTTTTAGTCTGCACCTTCGGCGCACCGTGCCCATGATCATGCTCCGCATCAGGTTCAATCACCGGCACTTCTTTGCCATCGCAGTCATGCAGTTTGCCGTCGCTGAAGTAATCGCCTTCACGCAGCGCCGCCAGATCGCGAAAACGCAGAGTTCGCTCTTCCGCTGCCGCAAACACCGATTGCTGGTGCGAGTTACCGGTGGTGAAGTGGTTGAACGCCAGGTTGAGCAGGATCGCCATGATCGCCGACGAACTGATGCCCGAATGGAAAATGGTCGCGAACCAGCTCGGGAAGTGATCGTAGAAGTTCGGCGCAGCAATCGGGATCATGCCGAAACCGATCGAAGTGGCGACGATGATCAGGTTGACGTTGTTGCGGTAATCAACCTTCGACAGGGTACGAATACCGCTCGCTGCCACCGTGCCGAACAGCACGATACCGGCGCCGCCGAGTACCGAAGTCGGCACCGCCGCGATCACCCGGCCCATGAACGGCAGCAGGCCGAGAATCACCAGAAACAGACCGCCAGTGGCCACCACAAAACGGCTCTTGATCCCGGTTACCGCTACCAGCCCGACGTTCTGGGCGAAGGCGCTTTGGGTGAACGAGCCAAAGATCGGCGCAAACATACTCGACAGCATGTCCGCACGCAGACCATTGCCCAGCCGTTTTGAGTCAACCTTGGTGCCGATGATTTCGCCGACGGCCAAAATGTCCGCCGAGGTTTCCACCAGCGTCACCATGACCACGATGCACATCGACAGGATCGCGGCGAAGTGGAACGTCGGCATGCCGAAGTGAAACGGCGTCGGGAAGCCGAACATCGGGCCGGTGGTGACGCTGGAAAAATCCGCCATGCCGAGGAACACCGCCAGCACGGTACCGATCACCATGGCTAACAGGATCGACAGACGTGAGATGGTCGAGCTGCCGACCTTGCTCAGCAGCAACACCAGTACCAGCGTAACTGCCGCCAGACCGATGTTCTGCATGCTGCCGAAGTCCGGCGCATGGCTGTTACCGCCCATGGCCCAACGCGCGGCCACCGGCATCAGCGTCAAACCGATGGTCGTGATGACGATGCCGGTCACCAACGGTGGGAAGAACTTGGTAATTCGCGAAAACACCGGGGTAATCAACAGCCCGATCAGCGAGGCCGCTATCACCGCGCCAAGCACCGACTGGAAGCCGCCCTCCCCGCCACTGCTGACGATCGCCACCATGGTCGCAACGCCGGAGAACGACACGCCCTGCACCAGCGGCAACTGACAGCCAAAAAACGGCAGACCCAGGGTTTGCAGCAACGTCGCCAGCCCCCCCGCAAACAATGAAGCAGCAATCAACAAACCAATGTCCGCCGGCGACAGCCCGGCCGCCTGACCGATGATCAGTGGTACCGCGACGATACCGCCATACATGGTCAGAACATGTTGCAGGCCGTAAGCCATATTCGCGCCGACCCCGAGATTTTCGTCCTCGGGCCGTTGGTGTGAAACATGGGGCGTTTTCATGGTTGGGGGGTTCCCTGGTTTTTGTTATGCGCACACTGTATTCAAAACTCGCGACAAGTGTCTATATCTTTGTATACAACTTTCCAACCGTGCGTCATCTAATCCGCAACCTACGAACAGGGTTGAGTCCACGCCCCGCGCGTGGCAGGATCCAGCCGAGACGCCGTATGGACTAACGGCAGATCCCGCCCCCAAGGGCCTGAAAAAGGACTTCAGCATGAGTGGAAAACCAGCCGCACGCGTAACCGACGCCACCTCTTGCCCGGCACACGCCGGACAGAAAATCACCGCCGGTTCCCCGGACGTATTCTTCGACGGCTTGCCAGCCGCCCGATTGGGTGACCCCGCCTCCTGCGGCAGCGCCATCAAAAGCAATACTTCCGCCACTGTATTTATCAATGGAAAAATGCAGCCATTCAAGGCAGCTTGGGTTCCCACGGTGACGTTATCGTCGGTGGTTCCGGAACCGTCATCATTGGCCATAGCGGCGGTGGCGCACCGATCACTCCCGTTGCGCCGATCAATTTGGGCTTCGACGAACAGTTCACTTTGCTGGACGCCGACGGCGAACCGGTTCCGGACTTCGCTTACAAAATCACGACAGCATCGGGCGTCGTATTTCGCGGAGTGACAAATGAACTCGGACTGACCAAGCGGGTATCCACCCGCGCCAGCGAGCAACTTCATCTTGAACCTGACGACCTGGCTTGAGTATTCAACGTCGATCAGCTGAAAACACAAAGGAGCTGTAACTCGCATGGCGCAGGCAATCTTGAACAATAACCGGGCAACCTCGAACGCCCAGTCCGGCAGCACTCACACTGCAGCCGTCATCACCAAGTACACCAAGCGCGCGAACGACGACGGTTGGCTGGCGGTAAAACTGGATTCGACCGGCTTGCTGGTAGCCTTGTGCGAGTTCACCAAAGTCACCCTCATCAAAGAGTCCGGAGGTCGGACGTATTTCCGGATTGCCGATGGCAATTCGGAGTTCGCCGGAGAGACTGCCAGCCTGAAAAGCGAAAACGCGATGCAATTTTTGACGGACGCTCCGACCTCCGGCCAAGCAACCGTGAAAGTCAAATATGTGGGTGCTCCGGCATATGCCGTGTCAGAGTTCAAAGGCCGGCGCCTGCAACAATGGGCGCAAGTCAGCTTCAACGGCCAGACGGCCAAGGTGACACTCAACACGATCTGGGATGAGAACTACACGCCGATACCTCCTGGCCGCCATCGGATCATGGCCCCCGACCGCTCCCATGCCAACGTTTCCACGGGCGGCTACAAGGTAAAAGCCAATCTGCATTGCACAGACGTCTGGTTTCCAATCGAACTGCAGGGCAAGAAGGGCAACAGCAGCCGTTACATACACGTTGGCCACATTTCCGAGGGCTGCGTAACCTTCTATGAGCTGGCCAAATGGAATGATATCTACGACTACCTGATCTGCCGGCGAGTCAAAGGTGAAGGCGGAAAATATGTCGGCGAACTGCTGGTGGAGAAATAATTGAAACGGCTGCTACTTATCCGATTGATACCCGCGCTGTTGCTGGTAATTGCCAACAGCGCCAGTGCCGACTTTGGCTGTGATGACTTTCTGTCGAAGCTCGCAGACAAGCCATCGTTTGTTGAATTCAAAGGCTGCAAGCAGGCGCTTGACCGCATGGGCCAGCCATTTTCAGCCAGCTATGAAGTATCCGGGGCCAATGCTTCTAAAGCCGAACAGTACCTTGAGCAGCACTTCGGGATATCGCCGATCACGCGCGCCTGTTGTGTCTGGGACTCGACCCAAAATGGTTTCAGAGATCCAGCAACAGGCATCAACTACCTGATCAGCATTGGCTCAGAGGAAACAGAGGTCAGGCAACGAGAGTCATGGGCCAAGATCAATCTCTTCACGATCCAGGTCGATGCCTACGCTGAAGATCCCTGACCAGGCTCGATAAGGCGTCTGAGCACCGGCCTCAACAACTGTGGGCTCGCGACCCTTATCCCGAACTCAACCTCAAGCAGATCGAGTAGATCCTCTACATCCGCGACATCACGCCGCTCGCTCTCGCCGCCGATGCGATGGATCGCGAAACTGCCGTTGTTCAACGTCTTGCGCCAGCCATTACCCGTGCGCGCGACCATCAGCCGATTGGCGAACGGTGATTCCGGATGGGTCGAGACGTACCAGTTGCCGATGGTGAAATCGATGTCCTCCTGGCGCTGTAGATCGAACAGGTACATCGACCGCCATTCTCCCGCGACGTTGGCGCGCAGCATGTAACCATCGTTCTGTTTTTCGATGCGATACGGTTCGTGTGGAGTGGCTTGCTCAGCCTCGGTGTCGAGGATCAGCGGTGCAGTCGGCACCATGCCACCGAAACCGACATCAGTGATGTAACGCACGCCGTCGAGTGTCACCAGACTCAAGCGGTGCGTGCGCGCGGTCCAGGTGCCCTCGGGCTGATTCATCACTACTCGCCCACTGATCGCCCGAACGTCGAAGCCCAATTCAGACAACAGCGCAAAAAACAGGTGATTGAGCTCGTAGCAGTAACCGCCTCGGCCATCGTGCAGGACTTTCTGTTCAATTGACGCAAGATCGATCATTACCGATGCACCGGTAATCGTCGCGAGGTTTTCGAAGGGGAAGACGCCGGTGTGACGCAACTGCAGCTGACGCAAGGTTTCCAGCGTCGGCGCCGGCGGTGCATCGAAACCCAGGCGTTGCAGATAAAGCGTCAAACTCGTCAGGCGTGGCTCACTCATTGCTCAGTCCTTTTGCATGGGGCCGCAGGTCACTGCGTTGATGGTCGCCATGTATACGGGATCGGGCACTGATTTCGACAATTGATTTCACCAATCGCCTCTAGCGTTTCTTGCGTGAACCAATACGAATCCACGTCGGCGCATGGTCACTGGCATGCGGTTCGTTGCGCACCCAGGCGTCTACACCGGCCTCGTGCAGATAAGGACTCAGCGCCGGGTTGAGCAGCAGATGGTCGATGCGCAAACCCGAGTTGGTTTGCCAGTGGTTACGAAAATAATCCCAGAAGGTGTAGAGGCGATCGTCCGGGTAGAGATGTCGCAGCGAATCGGTCCAGCCCTGGTCAAGCAAGCGCTGATAACACTCGCGACTCTCGGGTTGCAGCAACGCATCCTTGAGCCATGAGCGGGTGTTGTAGATGTCCATGTCCGTGGGCACGACGTTGTAGTCGCCGGCCAGCACCACGGGGTGATCGCTGCCTTGAAGATCCTTCGCGTAACTGATCAGCCGCTCGAACCAGGCCAGTTTGTAATCGAACTTCGGCCCCGGTTGCGGGTTGCCGTTGGGCAGATACAGACAACCGACCAGCACGCCATGTACGGCGGCTTCCAGATAACGGCTGTGCTTGTCTTCGGGATCGCCCGGCAAGCCTCGGCGACTTTCCAGCGGTTGCGCATCACGGGCGAGAATCGCCACACCGTTCCAAGCGGCCTGTCCCTGCCAGATTGCGCCATAACCGGCCGCTTCCAGCTCGCCGGCGGGAAACGCGCTATCGAGCGATTTCAGCTCTTGCAGGCAAACGATGTCCGGTTGCTCGCGCTTGAGCCAATCAAGCAGGTTGGGCAACCGTGCGCGCAGGCCGTTGACGTTGAACGTGGCGATCCGCAGGTTTTTCATCGTCCGGGCTCCTGCCGGTAGGGATAGAAATAGTGACCCTGCGGCCACCGCACTGGTTGCATCGGATCGTCTCGCTGCGGCGTAATAGGCGTTCGTCATTCGCCCGCACTGCCGAGACCAGAATTCCATGCAAACCAAGCTTGAAGGCCAGCGCATCCTTCTGCGCCCGCTTCAGTACAGCGACGCCGCCGACCTGCTCCAAGCCGCCGCCGACGGCGAGTTGTGGAACCTCACCGTCACCGTCGTGCCCTCGGCGACCACCGTCGATAGCTACCTGAAAAAAGCCCTTGATGGCCGCGAGGCCGGGACGGTGATGCCGTTTGTCATCGTGCTGAAGGACAGCGGCGAGGTGATCGGTTCTACCCGTTTCTGGAAGATCGACGCGCTCAACCGCAAACTGGAAATCGGCAGCAGCTGGATCTCGGCGAGCTGGCAGAAATCCTTCGTCAACACCGAAGCCAAATACCTGCTGTTGCGTCACGCCTTCGAAGTGCTGAACTGCGTGCGCGTGCAGTTCACCACCGACGAGAACAACCAGAAATCACGCCATGCGATCCTGCGCCTCGGTGCGCAGCAGGAAGGCATCGTCCGCCACGAACGGATCATGCCGGACGGGCGCAAGCGCAACTCGGTGCGTTTCAGCATCATCGACGACGAGTGGCCGCAAGTGCGCCTGCACCTGGAGCAGAAACTCGCCAGCTACAAGTAACGCAGGATCACTCAGGCGCGATTGCGCAGCCACTGCAAAAAGCCTTTCTTCGGCACGACCACCGGCTCGTCCTGAGTCAGGGCCTGGGCTTTGTGCAGCCGGTAATCAAGCAAGGTTTTCATGGCATCGCTGATATCGTGACGGGCATCCAGGCACGGTTTCAGATAGGTTTTTTCGATGCGGTACAAAGCGCAGAAGGTCTTTGCGGTAAACGTGGCGGGCACCGACGAATCGGAAAGAATGCCTGCCTCGCCGATCACTTCGCCCGGCCCCATGCGTCCGGACTCGAACGGTGCGCCATGGCGCATCAGTGCCACCGTAACCACGCCGGACTCAATGATGAACAGGTGGTCGCTGACCTCCCCTGCCCCCAGAATCTGCTCGCCGGCGCGGAAGGTTTGCAGGGTCATGTTCTGGCTGAAGGTGTCTTTCTCTTCCTGACGCAGGGTCGAGAAAATCGGCGAGCTGTCGAGCAATGCCCGTGGCCGCGAGAGATTGCCCGCCACGACAGGTTCGACGCTCGACAGCAGATTGACCCCGGATGCCTGCAAGTGCCGATACGCCAGATCGAACAACTGATTGCGCACCACACGCTTTTCGCCCATCGACGCGACGAAACCACTGATCTCGTACTCCGAACCGCTGCTGCCAGAACTTTTCAACGCCACACTCGGCGCCGGTGTTTCCAGTAATTGACGGCAGCCTTGCATCGCCCGCTCCAGCGCATCGATCACCGAACTGGGTCGCGCATGCGGGCTGACTTGCACGCTGACCGAGACGCCGAACATGTTGCTCGGCCGACTGAAGTTGATGATCTTGGCCTTGGCCGCCAGCGAGTTGGGAATGACCGCCATGCTGCCCTGGCTGGTTTGCAGACGCGTGGCGCGCCAATCGATGTCAGTGACCCGCCCTTCGGTGCCGTCGATGGAGATCCAGTCATCCAGTTGATAAGGCTTGGTGGTATTGAGCACGATCCCGGAAAACACGTCACTCAATGTGCTCTGCAAGGCCAGACCGACGATGATCGCCAAAGCGCCGGACGTCGCCAGCACGCCTTTGACCGGCAGATCCAGCACGTAGGCCAGCGCCGCAATGATTGCGATCAGGAAAATCACCGCACCCAGCAAATCCTGCAGCAACCGCCCGGTGTGCCCGACACGCTGCATCATCACTGCGCCGATCAACACCGTCAGCGTGCGTGCGCCGAACAGCCACCAACCAATCTGCAAACCGGTCGCCGCCAGATGCAGCGGCACGTTATCGACCCATGGCGCGGGCTCCATCGGGTTGAGGCCTTCGTTGAACAGCAGAACGCTGAACAACGTGAATATCAGTACTCGCACCAGCAGTTTCCACTCGCTGCCATGGGAACTGATCAGACGCCACAGACCGAGATCGAGCAGGATCAGGATCAACGCGCAAAACAACGGGTGTTCGCTCAGCAGAGACAGCATCAAACAACTCCGACGGGGGCCAATCGCGAGAAGATCGCACAGATTGGGGACAGTGTAGGAGTAATTGATTTCAGAGAACGAACACCCGCCAAAAAACACCGCAATATCCAATGTAGGAGCTGCCGCAGGCTGCGATCTTTTGACGTTGATTTTTAAAGGTCAAGATCAAAGGATCGTCCGATCGCGGCCCGAGCCTGCGGCAGCTCCTACAGGGTGAGTGTCAGCCGTGCATCCGGCCAAAGCGCCCGGACTGGAAGTCGGCGAAGGCCTGATGGATTTCCTGCTCGGTGTTCATCACGAACGGGCCGTGACCGACGATTGGCTCGTCGATCGGCTCGCCGCTGAGCAGCAACACCACCGAATCCTGGCTAGCTTCGAGGGTGAGTTGCTGGCCATCGCGTTCGAACAACACCAGTTGCCCTTGCTCCGCTGATTCCTGTCCATTGATCTGCACCGAGCCTTTAAGCACTACCAGCGCCGTATTGCGGCCATCGTGCAGATCCAGCGTCAGCAACTTGCCAGCGTTCAGGCGCAGATCCCACACATCGATTGGCGTGAAGGTGCGCGACGGCCCCGTGTGACCGTCGAACTCACCGGCGATCAGACGCAAGCTGCCGGCGTCGTTCTTGAGCGCGATGCTCGGGATGTCGCTGTCCAGAATGGTCTGGTAGCCCGGCTCGGCCATCTTGTCCTTGGCCGGCAGGTTGACCCACAGCTGAACCATTTCCAGTTTGCCGCCGGTTTTGGCGAAGTTTTCCGAGTGGAACTCCTCATGCAGGATCCCGGAAGCCGCCGTCATCCATTGCACATCGCCCGGGCCGATAGTGCCGCCACTGCCGGTGGAGTCGCGATGCTGCACTTCACCGTCGTAAACAATCGTCACGGTTTCGAAACCACGGTGTGGATGCTGACCAACGCCACGTCGCTCGGTGGTCGGGGTGAATTCGGCAGGCCCTGCGTGATCGAGCAGCAGGAACGGGCTGATGTGTTTGCCCAGGTTGTCGTAGGAAAACAGCGTCCGCACCGGGAAACCATCGCCGACCCAATGGCCGCGCGGGCTGGTGTAGATACCGATGATGTTTTTCATGGTTGGCTCCAATTGGGTAAGTCACGCAATGGATTGAGCTTAAATCCATGACGATTAATGCACTAGACGGCAAAAACCGGCCTCATTGTTCTATCTGAAGAACAGTGAGCCCGCGGACAGAGTCAAAACCGAGGCGCCGCCATCGCGGGCAAGCCCGGCTCCCACAGGGGTCTCCAGTGAACTCAGATTTTGCGAACACCAGAGAAACCTGTGGGAGCGGGTTTGCCCGCGAAGAGGCCAGGCCAGACAACACAATTCCCGCAAAAGATTCATGACTTGTGATCAAAAGTGCTTTGCCACACCAACGGTTTTTCTCACGGATGCAGACGCGGATACTCCTGCCCATTCCCACTGCAACCCTGGAGTCCTCAATGTCTGTCCCCGCTTTCGGTCTTGGTACGTTTCGCTTGCAAGGCCAGGTGGTCATCGATTCGGTAAGCACCGCCCTTGAGCTCGGCTACCGGGTCATCGACACCGCACAGATTTACGAAAACGAAGCCGATGTCGGCGCGGCCATCGCCGCCAGCGGTATTCCTCGCGAAGAACTGTTCATCACCAGCAAGATCTGGGTCGCCAACTTCGCCAAAGATCGCCTGATCGCCAGCCTCCGGGAAAGCCTGGAAAAACTGCAGACCGACTACCTCGACCTGACGCTCATCCACTGGCCATCGCCGGAAGACCAAGTGCCGGTCGAAATATTCATGGGCGCGCTGCTGGAAGCCAAACGCCTGGGCCTGACCCGACAGATCGGTGTTTCCAATTTCACCATCGACCTGATGAAACAAGCGATTGCTGCGGTCGGCGCCGACAACATCGCGACCAACCAGATCGAGCTGCATCCGTACCTGCAAAATCGCAAAGTGGTCGAGTTCGCCCAGAGTCAGGGCATCCAGATCACTTCGTACATGACCCTGGCTTACGGCGAAGTGCTGAAGGATCCGCTGATCCAGCAGATCGCCCAACGCCTGCACGCCACCCCGGCGCAAGTCACCCTCGCCTGGGCCGTGCAATCGGGTTACGCGGTGATCCCGTCGTCGACCAAACGCGCCAACCTGCAAAGCAACCTCGGTGCCACGGCACTGACGCTGAGCGAAGCCGACATGGCGCAAATCGCCACGCTGGATCGCGGCCATCGTCTGACCAGCCCGAAAGGCATTGCGCCCGTCTGGGATTGAAGGCTCAGGCTCGAAGACGTTGCGCGAGGCTTTGCATGGCCTCGCGCAATTGATTGAGTGCCATGATCACCGCGACGGCTTCGGCCTCGCGGCAAGCCTGTTCAAGGTCTGCGCATGCCGAAACCACGCGCGCGGCACCGACCATCTGCGCACCACCCTTGATGTGATGAGCCAGCTCGCGCAGCCCTCCACGGTCATGCTCATGCCCCAGATTGTCCAGTCGTTGCAGATCGAGATGCAGGCTGTTCAGCACTTCTCCGCGCAAGCGCTCGATCATCGATTGATCATTGCCGGCCATCTGCTCTAGCGTACCCAGGTCGATTTCTGTCAGAGCAATTTGTTCATTCGAGTCGACATCACTCTCGCAGTGGCTCACGCCATTCAATGCCTGCTGCAGATCATGCAGGCGAATCGGTTTGAACAGACATTCATCCATGCCGGCGTCGAGGCAGCGACGTTTCTCCTCGATCTGCGCATTGGCGGTAAACCCGAGGATCAGGCAGGGTGGCCGGCCGCTCGCGACCTCTTCGTCACGGATGGTCCGTGCCAGTTCATATCCATTGCGTCGCGGCATGTTGCAGTCGGTGATCACCACATCGAACAGCTGCGCACGCCAATGCTCCAGCCCTGAATGGCCGTCCTCGGTGTCGACCGTACGATGCCCGAGTTCACTCAACTGCCAGCACAGCAACAAACGGTTGACCGGATGATCGTCCACCACCAGAACGCTCAGTGAGCACGCAGTCGCACCCGACGTTTCAGCGGTGGGAGGCTTTTGTGCGAGTGCGTCCAGCAGAGGCAACTCAAGACTGACTGTAACTTGCGTCCCGCGGCCAGGCTCACTGTCGAGGCGCACCGCGCCGCCCATCATTTCGCACAGACTGCGACTGATCACCAGGCCCAGTCCGGAACCGCTGCGCACCGATTGCGCGTGATTGCTCGCCTGCACGAACGGACTGAACAGCCGTTGCCGATCCTGCGCACTGATGCCGATTCCGCTGTCTTCGATAACCACTTTCACGGCCAGTCGCTCGGCCGACAATGGCGTCACACCAAGGCGCAGACTCACTTCGCCGTTTTCGGTGAACTTGATCGCGTTGCTCAGCAGATTCGACAGCACCTGCTTGAAGCGCGTCGGGTCAATCAACACATCGACGTCGCTGTACGCATCGAGTTCGATGTGCCACAGCAAGCGTTTCTGCCGCGCCAGCCCCTCGAACACCCGGCAGACCGATACCACCAGTTCACGCAGGTTCGCCCGTTCCGGGGCGAGGGACAAATGCCCGGTTTCAATACGCGCGATGTCGAGAATGTCGCCGATCAGGGCGAGCAGTTGTTGCCCGGCGTTGGACGCGACCTGAATCGCCAGGCGATCAGTCACCCCCTCTTCTGCTCGTTTCAGGGCCAGTTCGAGCATGCCGATCAGCGCGTTCATCGGTGTGCGGATTTCATGGCTCATGGTTGCCAGAAACGTGGTCTTGGCGCGATTGGCGTCGTCCGCAGCCTCTTTGGCCTGCTGCAATTGCTGCAACCATTGCTGCCGCTGGCGGATCTGCCGACGCTGAAAACCGATCCACCCCAGCGCCAGCACCAGCAAGCCCGCCGCACCGGCGAAGCCAAAGAAAATCTCGCGACGATGACGCAGCCAGTAGCTGTCCTCCACCACCACATCATGACTCCAGCGCTCAACCAGTTCGTCCATCTGTTGCGGGGCAATGCTCAGCAGTGCCTTGTTCAGGATCGAATGCAGCATGAGCGCCTGCGGCGCTGTGGCCAGCGCGATACGGGCCGGTTGATCGCCGACGGTGCTGGCGATGCGCAGACGCTCGCGGTAATGCCGGGCAAGCAGGTAACGGGCCACCACCAACGAACTCACAGCGGCATCAGCCTGCCCCATGGCGACCAACTCCATACCTTCGGCGGGGCTCTTGACTTCGATGAAGCGCAATCGAGGTACGCGCTCCTGCAGATAACCACGCAACGGATGGCCGCGATAAATCGCCAGGCGTCTACCCTCCAAATCATCCAGATTGCGCGGACTCTGCGACGTTAACGCACTGACCAGCACAAACGGATTGTTCAGGTAAGCCCGGGTGAATTGCAGTTCGGTTTCACGTTCGCTGCTGGGCGTCACCACCGGCAGCACGTCCAGTTCACCCGCCTTCAGTTGCTCGATCTGACGATCCAGCGAATCCCCGCGCACGATCTCGAAATTCAGCCCGCTGCGTTGGCTGATCAAGGTCAGCAGTTGCGCCGAAAGTCCGCTGAAGCGGCCGTCGGCATCAAAAAAAGTCAGTGGCGCGAAATCTCCAATGCCGCCGACCCGCACCACAGGATGTTGATCCAGCCATTGCAACTCGGCGGCACTGAGTTGCACCCGGGACTGTTCGGCCATATCGGCAACACCGGCACTCCAGCGCTGCTCGATACGTTGTCGACGCTCCATGGGAATGGCCAGCAACGCCTTGTCGATGATGCGCTTGAGGCGCACATCGCTGCGCAACAACGCAAAGCCGAATGGATTGGCATCCAGCCCTGACGGCCCGGCCAATTGCAGGTCGTTGCGATAATTGGTGTTGATCAAGTAATTGGCACTGATGAAGTCGCCCAGATAAAAATCATCAGTGCCGAACGCCACTGCGCCGAGCGCATCCATCGCCGAAGAGTAAAGTTGCACGCTCGCCTCGGGGTAGAACGCCTGCACACTCGCCAGCGGCAGATAGTCCTCGACCATGGCGACGCGCTTGCCTGCCAGGTCCAACGGCAAGGCTTCGTCGAGGCGGCTCACCAGCATCGGCTGATCCTCGGCATAGGCACGGGACAGAATGAATGCCGGGTCGGCCGCCTCAAAACTGTTGGACGTGCCCAGCAAATCTACCTCGCCGCGTTTCAGCGCAGCCATGACTGCATCACGGTCGGCAAAGCGCCGGACTTCGATACGGAGACCGAGCAACTGGGCGAGCAGATCAGCGTAGTCGGCCGTGAGCCCTTCCAGCTCATGCTGATTGCGGGTGATTTCGAACGGTGGGTAATCCGGCCCGGAAATGCCCATGCGCAACACTGCGTGTTGACGCAACCATTGGCGGTCCGGTTCGTCCAGGCGAACCTGAATATCCTCCGGCCCGGCGCGGGTCAGCACTTGCAGCACTTGCGACGCATCCGTTGCCCCGCAGGTGGCCACAAGGCTCAGCCACACCCAGCACACCCGCCCTGCGAGGCTCATGTTTGCTCGCTCAGATCAAATGATTGCGCTTGGCGAAATCGCGCAAGTGCACCGCTGAACAGACCCCAAGCTTCTTCATCAACCGGGTTTTGTAGGTACTGATGGTCTTGTGGCTAAGGTGCATGTCCTCGGCAATCGCCTTGTTGGCCTTGCCCTGCCCCAGTTGTACGAAAATGCTCAGCTCGCGATCAGAGAGTTGATCGATCATCTGTTTTTCCGTGGACTGCACTGCGTTCAACACGCTGACATTATCCGGCAGCGCGCAAAAATAGGTGTAACCCGACATCACCGCTTGAATGGCCTTATGCAGTTGTTGCAACTGATTGGTTTTGGTCACGTAGCCCATTGCCCCGGCGCGCAAACAGCGCTCCTGGTAAAACAAGGGGTCATGGGAACTGAACACCAGGACTCGGCAGTCAAGGTCGTTGGCCCTTACCCGCATCAGCACATCCAGCCCATCAGGTGCCGGCAAATGCAGGTCGAGTATCACCAGACGGGGTTTGTGCTCGCGGATCAACGCCAGCACCTCATTACCATTGGCGGCTTCGTAGATTTCCTTGAACCCTTCGGCTTGCAGCACGATGCGGATGGCGGCGCGCACCACTGGATGATCGTCGACGATCAGCGCTGACTTCATGAGCACTCCCGGTGCAACAGTTAACGATGACCGCTGGTATGGGTTGATCCAGACTCAGTGGCTGCGCAGAGACTGTTACACGGAACGGCAAATGAAGCACCTGTCAGGTCTGACAGTTGCGATAAACGTTTTTCTATGCGTAAGCCCGGCGCTGCACGGGCTGTTGCTGCTGCAACTGGGGAACGTCGACGATCGACATCAAGTGCCAGATCGCCTGCGCACTGGGCAACTCCGCATGATTGATCTGAACGTTTTCCTGCGCGAAGCCTGAAACCACTTGCAGCGGCGCCGAGGGTTCGTTGTAGATCAACGCATGACGCACCTGTGGGTTATCGAGAAGAAAACCCAACAAATCCAGCGTGCCTGCTGCCAGTTCGGCGTTGATGATCACGACATCGAACGGTTCACACCCATAGTCCACCAGCGTCAGCAGCTCGGCGAGGCTCTGCACCGGCGCCACGCGAAAGTAGTCGAGGCCGTTTAGCAGACGCTCGATTTTCAGCCGGTGGAAATGCTGTGGGTCGGCGATCAGGATACGCAGGGCTTTATTGATCATGCTCGATCTCCTGGTGGTTACGATTTCGAGAAGCGGCAAGACTACGCAAGCTTCGTAACGGACTCTGTAGGACTATTCCTAAAAAAAAGCTCATTGATCCGAGACCTCGCGATCATTGCGCCGATGCAGCCAGGCGAGAAAATCGTCCCCGGCCATCGGTCGCGCGTACCAGTACCCCTGCCCCTGCGTACAGCCCAACCCCAGCAATTGAAGGCGCTGTGCATCGGTTTCAATTCCTTCGATCACCACGGCCATGCCGAGAGTTTCGCCGAGCGCCAGGGTGCTGCTGATTGCCGCACGGCAGCGCGGTTCGTGCTCAAGGTTGCGCACGAAATCGGCATCGAGTTTGATTTCGTTGAACGGCAGTTGACACAAGCGTTGCAACGAGGAAAACCCGGCACCGAAATCATCAATGGACAAGCGGCAGCCCATCATGCGCAAGCGCACCAGACTTTCCAGGCTGGTAGCCGGCGCTTCCAGCAGGCCGCTTTCAGTCAGTTCGAAGGTCAGACTTGAACCGGGTGCCGCATGACTGACCAGAATGTGCCTGATGGCAGCCGTCAGATCACTGTTGGCGAGTTGAGAAGCCTGCAAATTGAACGCGATGTTCAACACAAAGCCTTGCGCCCTGGCACTGGTCTGCAAAGTCAACGCTTCATCTATTTGGCAAAACAGCAACTCGTCGAGCAAGCCGCATCGCTCCAGCACAGGCATGAACACCGCAGGCGGAATGATCCCCCTCGTCGGGTGCTGCCAGCGGCACAGGACTTCGACACCACAGACCTCGCCGGTCTGCAGATTGAATTTGGGTTGATACCAGGCCTTTAACTGCCGCTGCGCCAGTGCCTCACGCACCGCGTCTTCGCTGGCCAGTGGGCTTGCGCTGATCGGTGGCTGCTGGCTGACCGGTTTGGCAAGGGCCTTTTTCAACAAATCATGCAACACCTGCGCATCCAGCGGTTTACCCACATCGCCCAACAACTCCAGTCCGAGCAGCGTCACCATTTGATGCACCGCCCGACACAGATCCGCCGACAACGAGCTGCTGATGATGACCGACTTGACCTGCCCCGACGCGCCCACCCGCTGCAAAAACTCGAGACCGTCCATGCCCTCCATTTGCAAGTCGCACAGGGCAATATCCACCTGCCCGACTGCTTCCAGCACCGCCAGTGCCTGGGCGCCGTCACTGGCCTCGAACACCTCTTGGCAGCCCAACGCCTGGAGCATGCTCACCGCGACGGAACGCTGGAAAGTATGATCTTCTAGAACCAGGACACGGAGCGGCAAAGTAGGCATGGCGATCGACTCATCTCTTGAGGGGCAAGACAATTTTCAAAAATCAGAGGACTAAACACTCTAGGAAAGATCCAAAAATGTGTAGGAGTTTTCCTAAGCATTAAGAGACACCAGCACGGCGTCCAGGGACTGCCGGTCGGGCGTGCGAATCAGGTTCAATTGACGTTGCTGGCTGGCATAAATCGTCTCCGCCTTCGGCTGCCCTCGACGTGCGTCATGGATCAAACCGTGGCGGATCTGCGGATTGCTGAGGAAAAATCGCACCGGATCAATCCCCGTAGCCGCCAACAGTTCGCCGTTGATGATCATCAGTTCAAAGCCTTCGAAAGGATCGTGCGAGTAATGAGTCAGGCCAAGCAGCTCCCGAAAGGACTGCGCGGTTGTGAGCCTGCGGCAACCCAGTTCCTTGAGAGACTTCTCGATTCTGACACGCAGATAAGGCTGGTCTTCGGCGATCAGGATTCGCCAGCATTTGTAAGGCATGAGATTTCAACAATGGCGTGAAGATCAGAGCATGAGGCTCGGGTCAGGTCACGCTAACCAAAAGGCTCGACGATCTATGTAAGAAGTTTCTGAAAAGCGATCCGAATACATCCTGAATCCCACAACAAAGCCGCGCCGGGACTACCCGACGCGGCCTTTTTTCTTACCAAAGATAGCGATAACCCAGGCTCACACCGAATGGCTGCTCGATACCATTGCCCTTGGCGTACTCGGCATCCAGGGAAATCTTGCTTTTCTCCGTGACTTGCAACACGCCACCGAATCCGACTTCCACACGGCTACCTGGCAATTCGGCATCAAATTTATTGCCGTTGACGGTGACCTTGCCGCTGCCCGCGTGCTCGGTAATGTAGGACGCTTTGACGTATGGCTGAGCTTTCATACCGTTACTCAGTTCCAGACTGCGACCAAAGAGCGAACCGACGCGACTTTGCAACGAGTCCAGATTATCGGTCTTGACCCGCAGACCGTTGCTGGCGGTATAGCTCGCCCCCTGGGTCTGGGTGGCCGTGAGTTCGACCTGCGGCTCAACGAACCAGCCATCTTTGAGCGCGATGCGTTTACCGATCTCGATGTTTGCACCGACACCGTTGGTGCTGTAGGAACCTTTTACCGACTCGCCCAGATTGCTCGGGGTTTTGATGTCGTTATCGAAGCGGCTGTACTTCAAAACGCTGTCGACATAGACGCCGTTATCGTTCAGGTAGGTGGCATAGATGCCGAACATGCGGCTGTCGATTTCACCCGAGGCGCCTTCGCCGAAGTCCAGATCCGAACGAGCCGTGCCGACCATTGCACCGACATAGACTTTGCCACTCTCGACAGCAAACGCTTTGTCGGCACCGATTTCCAGACCACTGACGTCCTGAGTGTAAGCACGACTGGAGTGTTCGCTGACATCGAAGCGCTTACCGATAGCACGCGTCCAGAGACCACCATCGTCTTGCCCCATGCGCAATTCGCCCAGACGTTTGACCAGCGCATTCATTTGCGCACTCCACAGACTGGCGCCTGCCGTGTGCGCGGCGATGGCGGCGTTAGTGCCCTTGGAGAGATTTTCGGGTCGTGGGTTGACCGGAGTCGGTGGCGTCACCGGATCCAGCGGGTTTGCTGGATCGACAGGCGTCACCGGATCCACAGGCTTTTCGGGATCGACAGGCGTTACAGGATCCACAGGAAGGCTGCCGCCACTGGCCAGCACCCAGTCATCACCCTGTTGCTGCAAGGTGTAGCGGAACGCGCCGGCATCGACATGACCACCATGGAGTCCAAACTTCGCACTGCCGCCATTGGTGTCCACTAACACCAGACGTCCATCCATAGATGTCGGTTCGCGGCCCGAGTCCCCTACGATCAGCGTGTGATCGCCACTGGCCATTCCCGCGCCCTGCACCACCAGCAAGTCGTCATGCTGACTGGCAATATCGGTGTTCATCAAGATGCTGCCGCTGCCGGACAAAGCGTTGACCGTGAACGTCTTGAAGCTGCCATCAGCGCTCGGTACGAAGGCCAGGCTGCCGCCATTGAGGGTCAGGGAATCAACGGTTTTTACACCGTCCTCCATGATATTGACGGTGCCCCCTGCCTCCGCTACCAACCCATTGGCCTGTGCGCCCTGGTACAGGTTGATCCGCCCGCCATTGCTCACGGTGCTGTTGTTGGCCGTGGCGGTGTCATAGACACTCTGTAAGCCACCGTCGATGCGTGTATTGGTTGCCACCACGCCGCCGAGCATGCCCCTTTGCAGGCTCTGCTCTGCGCCGCTGTTGACCTGGGTGTCGTTCGCAACACCCTTATTGGTCACTACCTGCAGGCCGCCGTTGTTGATGACCGTGTCAGCAGCAGTGCCCATGAGCGTGACGGTCTGCACGCCATTCTGATTGATCACTGTACGGTTGGCCCGCCCTGTCGGGTTTTGCACCGTCTGCGCGCCACCGTTCAGAATTGTGTCGTTGGCCACACTGGCGATGCCCACCATCTGTGAGCCGCCGGCATTGACGATGCTGCGGTTGGCGATGCCACTCTGAACATCCTGGACTCCGTTGACAGTAGCGTCATTCGACACACCGTTCTGAAAAACCGTCTGCGTCCCGGTGACTTCGATCAACGTATTGTTTGCCGTACCGTTGGTGCCGATATTCTGCGTGCCACCGACCACGGTTTCACCATCGACTACAGCACCACTGTTAACGGATGAAGTGAACGCATTCGCGTGTGCCGGCAGCAACAGGAAGATGGCCAGGGCAAGGGGCGAAAGCGTCAGTGCGGGATTCTGTTTGGAGTTGATCGTCTTCATGTTCAGTACCTCATTCGTACTGCCGAGTCGGCAGTGGAAATGCCAATGGCATGGGGCTGAGCAACGACTGACGGAAGGCCGGCGGCTCAGTTGAGGTCTGTAATTTAGAGATCGAAGAGAACTTTCTGAGTAGGAAATTTCCCTACGTTTGTAGGAAATTTCCGAAGCGCATGAGCGGTATTAAAAGCATTCGTCTAGCGAAAATGCACCGTTTGCAGCAAACCCGCGCTCCTCAAAGGAGAGCGGGTAACAGGCTTCATTGGCGCGATCAGTGACGCTCGCCCACCTCCTCGGCCCCATTCGACAGGATCACTTCGACCCGCCGATTTTGCTGGCGGCCTGCCGCGCTACCGTTATCGGCCACCGAGAATTCCTCGCCGAATCCCTGGGTCACGATACGCCGACGATCCACTCCCAATTGCGACAGCGCACTGGCGACAGAGTCCGCGCGGCGCTCGGACAACACCTGATTGGCGGCTTCGTTACCGACGTTGTCGGTGAAGCCTTCCACCCGCACCTTGCGCTCCGGGTTGCTGGCCAGAAAATCGGCCAGTTGCTGAAACTGACGCTGACTGCCGTATTTCAAATCAGCCTTGCCGGTATCGAACAGCACGTCACCGAAGGTCACTACCTCACCCCGATCAGTCTTTTTGGCTTTCAGTGCTTGCAGGGCCTTGAGCTGCTGGGTACGGACATCAAGCTGCACCTGAGTGCGTTCGGCGTCGATTTTCTTCAGGTCGGCTTCTGCCTGGCGACCGACAATGGTCTGCTCGGCCAGAGCAATTTTCTGGCTGGCCAGATAGGCCAACTGATCAACGTCCGGCGCCTGACGATCCTTGAGGGAAGCCTGATCGGCCTTGTTCAGCGCAGTGAACGCGTCCTTGGTTTCGATCGCCGCGAGGGTGTTTGACTCGGCTTTTTGTTGCAGCGCGACAAATTGCGCACGGGCTTGCAGCAATTGCGGGTTTTCCGGCGGTGTGGCGCAACCGCCGAGCATCAGGGCAAACAGGGAAACGGCTGGCAGTAATTTGAAAGTCTGCATGGGGTTTTCCTTATTGAGCACTGGCAGGCGGATTGAAACCGGTGACCGGGTCTTGCAGCATTTCCTGCTTGAGCACCTGGATGCCGCTGCGGGCGTCTGACAATTGCTTCTGCCACTTCACAGCCCGCGACTTGCGTTCGGCCAGGTTGGCGTCAGCTTCGATCTGCTCAGCCAGCACTTTGGCTTGTGGGTAATTTTTTTCGCCCAAGGCGCGCTCCATCGGGAACATCTTGTCCTGCGCTGCCTTCATTTCCAGCGGGGCATATTGGGTCGCATCTGCCGAAACGGCACGATTGACCGCATCTTTGGACAGCGAAATCTGTTGCTCCGGAATCGGTGCACTGGCACAGGCACTCAAAGCTGCCGCGACAACCAGCACGCTGACCGAAAGTCGCGCACGGGAAGACAGATGTTGAAAGTTCATCAACTGCTCCAAACAATAAAAAGTGGGATGACACGCAGCGTGAAGGGGGTCGGCGTTGCCGAGAATCAGTGACCCTGCTCGTTGCGTGCGGCGCTTCGATAGGGGCCGTCAGCGTTGCGCTGACAGTCCATATCGATCGCCCGTTGTCTGAATCAGCCTTCGGCTGACACCACGGCACGTTAGCGAGTGAGGGTCATTGGCGAATGTAGGAAAATTCGCAAATATCGACGTTCAAATCGTAAAAAATCCAGCGAACCGCGATCAGTTCGCCAAGTAGGTTTCCAATTGCGCGGCAAGGTGTTCCATGGCCTGCTGCAGGGCGTCCACCGCCTCGATCAACACCGCCGAATCCAGACCTTCACTGGCGGCTTCCAAGGCCTCACAGGCCTCGATCAGTGACTGCACCTTGATAATCCGTGCGCCACCTTTGACCCGGTGTGCAAGATCCGCCAATCCTGGCAAATCATGCTGCGTAAACAGACGCATGAGTTTGGCCATGTCGTCGTTATTACTGGTGGCCAGATCCGTCAGCAGGCTCTTGATTGACGCCCGGTCACCGCGGGTCAGTTGCTCAAGACTGCTCAGGTCAAAATCAGCGCCGCCGTCCGCCACGCCGCTATCCTCACCTTCGGTTGCAGGCCGGGCGTGAGGCGTGACAGAGGCCAGACGCGCATTCAGATCCTTGAGGCTGATGGGCTTGAACAGGCAATCGTCCATGCCCGCTTCCGCGCAACGCACCTTTTCTTCAGCCAGTGCATTGGCGGTGAAACCCAGTACCAGGCTGCGCGGTAACGCTCGTGCACCCTCTTCGTCGCGTATCGCCCGCGCCAACTCGTAGCCGTTCATGATCGGCATGTTGCAATCGGTGATGACTACATCGAAAGTCTCGTTGCGCCAGGCCCGCAAACCATGGGCGCCGTCTTCAGCGTCCGTGACCCGGTGCCCCAGATAAGTCAGCTGTTGAGACAACAACAAACGGTTGGCCGGATAATCGTCGATCACCAGGATATTCAGCGCCCGACTGACCGTTACCGGTTCAATCTCGGCCGCCACCACGCGTGCCTGTGGCTGGAGGGTAGGTAAACTGAGGCGCACCTCAATCTGCGTGCCCTGCCCCAGCACGCTGTCCATCGTCAGCGTGCCCCCCATCATTTCGCACAAGGTGCGGCTGATCACCAGACCCAGCCCGGAACCGCCCTGCGCAGACTGGCCATGGTTGCCGGCCTGCGTGAACGGCGTGAACAGCCGTTGCTGATCTTCGACGGATATCCCGCGGCCGCTGTCTTCGACCCGCAGGCATAGTGCCAATCGATCCTGGTCAGCAGCACGTTCTACCCGCATGCGCAGAACGACGTGGCCCACCTCGGTGAACTTGATCGCATTGCTCAACAGGTTCGACAGCACTTGCTTGAAGCGCAGCGGATCGATCAATACGTCTACGTTGGCCAACGCATCCAGATCCAATTGCAGGCGTAGTTGTTTCTGTCGCGCCAACCCTTCGAATATCCGCACCACTGACTCAATCAGCTCACGCAGGTTGGCCCGCTCCGGCGCCAGCGACAAACGGCCGGATTCGATCCGTGCAATGTCGAGAATGTCGCCGATAAGATCGAGCAAACCCCGCGCCGCGCCCGAGGCCACCTCGATGGCGAAACGATCCATGACGCCCTGATCGGCTTTTTTCATGGCCAGTTCCAGCATCCCGATCATGGCATTCATCGGTGTGCGGATCTCATGACTCATGGTCGCCAGGAACGTCGTCTTGGCGCGGTTGGCATCGTCGGCGCCGTCTTTGGCGATGCGCAGTTCGTGCAACAGTTGCTGGCGTTCGCTGACGTCGATCCAGCCGGAAATCATACCGCTGACTTCGCCATCACTGCCACGGTAAGGCAGCATCCAGTGATAAATAGTCAGGACACGACCGTCTCCCAGACTGAGTTTTCGATCCTCAATCCGCGGCACGCCTTCATCCATGACTTGCCGGTAATCGCTTGCAAAGCCCTGCGCTTCGACAGGGTCACTCAGCACACCGTCGGTCACGGTTTTGCCGATCACCGCCTCGCGTTCAACGCCAAACACTTGCAGGTAACCGCTGTTACAGGTCACCAGCCGTCCGTCGCGGTCGCGCACATAGATCGGGTGCGGCGTGCCGTCGATCAACACGCGCATGAACTCCATCTGGTCGTTGAGGGCGATTTCAGCCTGGCGCCGCTTGCGCATCAGCATGCGCAGGTAAGCAATCCAGCCGAACGCCACCAGCAGCAAGACACCGGCAATGACGAACCCTTGAATGATCGTACTGCGGTGGCGTAACCAATAGCTGTCGTCGACCACGACGTCAGTACGCCAGCGGTTGGTCAGTTCATCCATTTCTTCAGGGGAAATGCTCAACAGCGCCTTGTCGAGAATCGAGTACAACTCCAGTGCACCACGATCGGTGGCCAGCGCTATGCGCGCCTGTTGAGTCCCTACGGTGCTGGTGACTTGCAACCGGCCGCGATACTGGCGGGAGATCAAGTAGCGGGCATTGAGCAGGGAATTGATCGCACCGTCGACTTCGCCCTGCGCAACCATGTTCATCGCGTCGGCAGCATTCTGCGCCGTCACCAGGTGCACCTGAGGGAACTGCTCCACCAGGTATTCGCGCAGTACGTTGCCGCGAATCAATGCCAAGCGCTTCCCGGCCATTTGATCCAGGGTCTGGGGAGTGGCGTCGCCGCTGGCAGTGACCAATACGAACGGGTTGGTCAGGTAAGGCCGGGTAAAACGTAAATCGCCTTCACGCTCGGTACTGGGAGTAAACGCTGCAAGCATGTCAGCCTTGCCACTGGTCACCCGATCGACAAGGTCACTGACCGACTCGGCCCGTTGCACGTCGAATTTCAGGCCGGTGCGCAGGCTGACCTTGGCCAGGACATCGGCACTGATGCCACGAAAATTACCTTCACTGTCGAAGAACGTCAGCGGTAGAAAATTCTCGTTGATCGCCACTTTTATCCTGGGATGACGCTCCAGCCAGCGTTGCTCGCTGACGCTGAAGTGCAGGGTCTGTCGCCCGGGCATGGTCGCGCCCCCCGAACTCCAACGGCGCAAAATGCTCATGCGCTCACTGGTCGGAATCGTGTCCAGCGCCGTATTGAGGATACGCAACAGTCGGTCATTCCCACGACTCACGGCAAAGCCGAATGGCTGCACTTCCATCCGCGAGAAATCACTGAGCTGTACGTTATTGAGGTAATTCTTGCTGATCAGGTAATTGGAGCTGATCGAGTCACCCAAGTACACGTCCGCCTGGCTGAACGCCACCGCACCGATAGCGCTCAAGGTCGAGGGGTACAACTGGATGATGGCCTTGGGATAGAACGCCTTCACCACTTCTGGCGGCAAATAGTGATAGAGCATCGCCACGCGCTTGCCAGCCAGATCCACCGGCAGGTTCTGGTTGTCGCCGATACGGGTCAGCAACGTCGGCTGATCGTCGGCGTACGAATGGGAAATCGCCAGGTCGGGATCCACCGCCTCGTAGCCATTAGCGGTGCCAAGCAAATCAATCTCACCGCTTTTGAGCGCAGCCAGCACCTCGGTACGCGATTCAAAACGACGCACCTCGACCTTGATATGCAGCAACTGAGCGATCAATTGCGCATAGTCGGCCGTCAGACCTTCGTAGTCATTGTCATTGGTGGTAATGCCAAACGGTGAGTAATCGGGAGCCGAAGCACCCAGCAACAGAGTTTTGCGGTGCCGCAACCAGCTCCAGTCCGCCTCGTCGAGTGAAACCGAGTATTCATCGACCGTCGAACGCCCAAGCAACTGCATTGTTTCAGGCGCAGCTGCAAAGGCACTGCCAGCTACCAGCAAGCCAGACAGCAGCAGGCCCGCCAGGTACTTTTTGAAAGAAATATTCATCTAGACAAGGTTATTGCGCTTGGCGAAATCGGCGAGGTACACCACCGATTTGACCTTGAGCTTCTCGATCAGCCGGGTCTTGTAAGTGCTGACGGTTTTGTTGCTCAGCAGCATCGCTTCACCGATTTCTTTGTTGCTCAGGCCGTTGGACAACTGTTGCAGGATCGCCAACTCACGATCGGACAAGCTCTGGATCAGTTCCAGATCAGAGGTATCGACATCGCTGCGCCGCACCGAACTGGTGGCCAGATTGGGAAAGAAGGTATAGCCGTCCATCACGGCCTTGATGGCTTTGATCAGCTCATCGAGGTCGTTGGTCTTGGAGATATAGCCAGCGGCGCCGGCCTTCATGCAGCGCATGGAATAGAACAGCGCCGACTGCGAGGTCAGTACCAGAATCTTGCTCGACAGCCCCAGTGCACTGATGCGCGAAATCACTTCCAGCCCATCGAGCTTGGGCATGGCGATATCCAGAACAATCAGATCCGGGGCGTATTCACGGGCCAGTTGCACAGCATCGGCGCCGTTGTCTGCCTCGGCCACGACCTCGAACTGTTCCTGCTTGAGCAGCATCTTGACCGAAGAGCGAATGAACGGATGATCGTCCACAACTATCGCTTTAAGCATAAAAACCTCTGGAAAGCACGCCGGCAACCGACATCGTCAAGGCCATGAGTGTGAGTGTTACAGCAAGCCATTCGGTGCGTGCAGCAAAAATACACGAGCGCGAATGAAGTGTAGGAAATTTCTGCAAATACATCGGAGTAAACCCTGAAGTATTCACCGTGCATTCTCCATTGCTTCCAGCCATTGCAGCAGATCGTGCCCAGTCATGGGCCGGGCCAAGTGAAAGCCCTGACCAGTGTCACAACCCAGTTCAAGCAGGCCCTCACGAATCCGCGAACTGCTGACGCCCTCAATCACCAGCCTCATGTCCAGCGACTGCGCCAGCCCCTGTGTGCAGGTCACCATGGCGCGATTGCGTTGACGATCCAGGCGCTGAACAAAGCGTCCATCGAGCTTGATCTGATTGAAGGGTAGCCGGCAAAGCAGCTTGAGCGAAGAGAAGCCCACGCCGAAGTCATCGACCGACAAACCGCAGCCCAACAGTCTCAATCGCAGCAGGTTTTCATGGATGCCGGGGGCGCTGTCGAGCAAGCCGTTTTCCGCCAGTTCGAACATCAGCGTCGAACCCTTGAAGGCATGTCGCTCGAGTGCCCGTTTGATGTGCTCGATCAGTTCACCGCTTGCCAGTTGCGAGGCATGCAGGTTGAACGCCAGCGTCAGGTTGACGCCTTGGCGACGCAAGATCCCCATCAGGCTCAAGCCCTGCTCCAGCAGACTTTTGAACATCTGATCAATCAAGTCATACGCCAGCACTGCCGCCAGGAACTCACTGGGCAGCAACACACCCCGCGACGGATGTTGCCATCGAGCAAGCGCCTCGAACCCGACGGCGGTGCCGGTCTGGAGTTTTATCTGCGGCTGAAACCAGGCACGAAACTCCCCCAACGCAAGCCCGCGACGCACCTCTTCTTCAGTGGGCAGTTCTTTGCGTAGCACGTTCGGCACTGGCATTGCACGAGCGAGACTGAAGCGGTGCAAGAGACGATGGAGCGAGCGCAGTTGAATCGGCCGACGGAGTATCCCGAGCAGTTGCAGCCCGGCCAGCGAATGCATTTGCCCCAGCGCACGATGCAACTCCGGTTGCAATTCGCTGCATAGCACCACCGCGCGTACCATGCCGCTTTGACTGGCGCGCCTCAGAAACTCAAGGCAATCGAGCCCGCGATCGGTCAGGTCGCATAGCACGATGTCGACGCCGCCATACAGGTGCATCTGCACCATCGCATGTTCGCCATCCGTGGCTTGTACCACGTCGCGTACGCCAAGACGCTGCAACATCTTCACCAGCACGCTGCGCGCAAAACCTTGATTTTCCAACACCAGAATACGTGGGGAGGCCATCGTCAATTCATCGCTTAATCGACCTGAGAGCAGGCATATTGGCGACAGCCGAGAGCAGGTTGCGAAGGACTTATCCGACAGTCATGTAGGAAATTTCCCAGAGATAGCGCCTGCAAAAAAATGGCGGCGTTGGCGCCGGCCGCCTGCCTCAGTAATAGATGATCTGCACCACCATGATCGCTTCGAAAGGCCCGACCTTCGGATCGCCCAACGATACGACTGAAGCACTGAACGGCAAGTCGATATGAGTCACGTCCGGCGGAAAATTGACCAGCGGAAAAGGTTCGTTGATCGGCACCAATTGATTGCGTGAGTCCCGCACCTGAATGCCGAACTGGCTATCACTGGCCGGCACAATCGTGTAGTCACCCTGCTGCTGAGTCGTGACCAATGTGGCGCCCAGGTTGATCGCCGTGCTGCATCTTTTCTCCAGCGCCAGGCTGAACGGCCGAGTCGGATTGGGCGGAGAGAGGCCGGTGGCGGTTTTCTGGATGATCCCGAAATCGACGATTCCAGGCTCCGGAGTTACCGTTACATCAACACTGCAAGCCGTCCCGACAATATTTTGCAGGCCGCTGAGTTGAAAACGGAAATTGCCGAATGGGTTGCCCGGCCCGCCATTGAGTCCATACAACCCGTCGAACTGGAATACGTCGTACGTATCTTGTGAGGGGCGCTGCAGCGGTAACAGCCCGCGTTTGCGGATCACCACCTGAAAAGCAATGCTCGGACTGACCAACGAACACGGCAGCATCTCTGCATCATTGGAGGCAGCGGGGCAGCCCCGTGAAACAAAACCGGTATTCACCCCTTGGGTGGGATTGGCGCTCCAGTCACCGTCCCAGGCTGTCACCCCCTTGTACACCAGACCAAATTCGATACCCCAGGGCGTCGCGTTCAGTCCGGCCGGGTTGCCGTAGAAATAAATCGGGTCGTCTTCGGCAAAATGGATGTCGTGAACCTTAAAGCACTTGGCGGGCACCACATGCGTTTTCGAGCGCCAGATGATCGTGCCGTCCGGCACTGTATCGGGCACCGACACCGGGCCGATGTATTCGCTCAGGTAGGAACCGTCATTCAACGATTTACACAACATCGCCCAGGACGCCTGAGAAAACATCAGCAACAGCATTGCCAGACAAAGCCTGAGCTGCGTGCGCTTCATGGTTTGACGCCCGTGCAGACGTTTGCCACGCAATTGAACAGCGTATCGGTCTGCCCACCGAAGTCGTTCATGTTCGATACCCGCAGCGAGGTAAGCGCGGTGCTGGTCAATGGAAAGCGTGCGTTGGCGTAGGGCGCGATCATGATGGTGTCGATCGGCATCCGAGTCTTTTGCTCACCGGCCAGCAACCCGACAACGGTGATGTGGAACGGCGTCGGGTTGTCCACCAAAAGCTGTTTGCTGCCCGGATCGATTTTCAGCTTCAGGCCCAATGCCAGATCGTCGCCACGTTCGCGTTTGACCGAGGCCGGGCGATAGAACAGCTTGATTTTCGACTGCAAGGCGATCTGCATCGAATTGACGGCCTGGGTCTTGGGTGGAATCTCGCGCACGTTAAGGTAAAACACCGACTCGCGATCTTTGGGCAAGGCCAGCTCAGGCAGTTTCACGATGCGCAGCACGCTGCTTTCACTGGGTTCAATGCGCTGCAATGGCGGCAGCACCATGAACGGCGTCGTGACCTTTTGGCCAGCTTCGTTTTCGATCCACGACTGCACGACAAAAGGCAACTGCGCGTTCTTGTTGCTGAGCGTGACGCTTACCGACGGCGCGCTCTCCTCGAACACGATTCGCGTTCGATCCGGCACCACGGCCGCGTTCGCCAACAACGGCACACACAGGCCTGCAATGAGGCCCAATCGATTGAACAGGCCACGGGTTGTGAACAATGAAAGAGATTGCATGAGGTTTCTCCACAAGGATAAGGGCCGAGTCAACTTCGGGCCCGGATTAAAGGCAGCGCACGGGTTTGGCGATGTTGGTCACGACGTCTTCCTCAGGCAGTGCGGCCAGGGCACAACGATTGACGTCGTCCCACACCGCGACCAACTCAGCCTGCGTTTTGACGCCCAGCAGATAAGTCACCCCGGCTTCACCGACGATGCCTACTTCCTTGTTTGTGTGTTTGTCCTGCACCGACGCACCGAACGGCACCGGTTTGCCATCCGCTCGGGTTAACGTCACGTAGGCGTTATGCCCACGGGCAGTGGAAAAATTGACATAGCCGATAGCACCCTCGGTCAGTGCCAGACGCTGCACCGGGTTGGAAACTTCGGTGTTGAGCGGCAACTTTTCCATGTTGATCCGCGCCTCATAGGCCTGGAACGATGGCAAACCGTCCATCACCGCGTACCCGGCCTGGTTGGAGCGGGTCTGACCACTGAACGCCACGTCCGGCACACCCTCGGTCGACACCAGCAACCGGGTATCGCCATTCGAACCGTTGCCATGGGCCGACACGCCATAACGGGTGGCGACCAGCGAACTGTCGAACTCGCCGGTCAGCGAACGGTAGGTGCTGCCATCGGTGGTAGCAGAAGCGTTGGCCCGATAGGTAGAAGCACGCTTGCCGACATAAGCGTTGACGTAGCGGTTGTCACCGATCCCGCCATACACCTGATAATTCAGGCCATCGCCGTCGTCATGGCTATAACCGACGTTGCCCGACGACGCTCCGGCGCCCGAGCGCTGCATATTGCTCGACAGCATCGAGTTACCGCCCAGCGGAATGGAAACCCCAAGATAGATCTGCGAATCGTTCTGCCGCGTATTGCGGGTTTGATAGGCCGACAGGTTGGCGTTGATGTTCTTGACGTTGCCGATGGAAAAACTGCGTGCCAGCGACAAACCGAAACGCTCGGAAGGCGCCGCATCCCAATAGGTGGAATGGTCGTAGGAGACACTCGTCGACAGCCAGGAAAAATGCTTGGCCAGCGTCACCGAATAACGCTGCTTGCCCGAGTTCAGTGAATAGGAATCAGGGTCGCCGACAAACTGCGAGAAGTTGGTAAACGTCTTGTCAGAAAAGCGGTAGCCGAGAAACCGCAGGTCTGTGCCAATGTCATCGAAACGCTTGGAATAGTTGATCCGGTACGAATTACCCACCACCGTTTCGCCACTCCAGCGCAGCTTGGCCCGCGACGTGGTGACGTCTGCCGATAAGGCGCCGAACACCCCGAGATCCTTACCGACGCCGATGGCATCCGACAGGTAATCCGAAGCGGCAAGCACGCCGCCATATACCGTCCAGTCCCGAGGCAAACCGTAGGCGATCTCTGAAGCAATAAACCCCGGCTCGGTGCCGCCGGCGCCGTTGAGTCGCGGCTGCCCGGCCGAGACCTTGTAGCGCAACTCGCCCTCGCGGGACAAAAACGGTACCGCCGCAGTGGTGACCGTGAAGGTCTGCTCGGTGCCGTCCTCTTCGCGCACGGTGACGTCCAGCGTGCCTTGGGCGCTGCTGTTCAAATCCTGAATACTGAATGCGCCGGGAGTCACCGTGGTCGAGTACAACACCCGCCCCTGCTGCGACACGGTCACGGTCGCGTTGGTCCGCGCCAAACCACTGATCAACGGCGCATAACCGCGCAAACTGGGCGGCAGCATGCGGTCGTCACTGCTCAGCGTCGCACCACGCAGCGCAAACGTATCGAACACATCGGAGTTCAAATAATCTTCGCCCACCGATAGTTTCGAGCGAATGGCCGGCAAGGCGCGATAGGCATAGAGACGGTTCAACTGGAACGCTTTGCTGTTGATGTCGCCGCTCTGGTTACCGGACTCTTGCCGGGCCTGGTAATCGGCACGAATCCGCCAGGCGTCAATGTTCAACCCGGCGGTGCCGTAACTTTGCAACGAACGGGAGTCTCCGGACGCCGTGGACTGGCGGCTGTTGGCGATCACTCGGTAATCAAGCAATGCGCCGTCCAGCCCCTCGCTCCAGGCAGCCGGGGGAATGTAATTGGGATCGTCATATTGAAACGTCGCCTGCGGCAGACTGATCGAGAGTCGGCCCAGACTTTTGATGTACTTGATGCTGGCGTTGTCGATCCCGCGCAAATCAACGCACTGGCCGCCAGCTAATCTTGGCAGGCCCTTCAAGACGTCCGGTTTCAAACCGAACATCGCCACCAGTTCTTCCGGCAGGCAGGCGTAACTTTCCTGCGGATCGTCAGCACTTTTGAATTCAATGGAACGGTTACCGAAGTAACGCTGATTGACCGTGATATCCAGTAAGTAACTGCCGGGCACGGTGTATTGGGCATGGGTAAACTGTCCGAGGCTGATATTGTCTTTACGATCAATATTCAGAAACTCCGAATTGAACTCCACAGCATTGGAATAACGCGCAGAGGTGATCAATACGCAAGACACAAAAAGTGTGCGGCAGTACACGGGCAATACCCTTTAAACAGTGCTCTGACGGATAAGAAAAAAGGGGCTATCGCCCCTTTTTCTTAAAACAATCGATACGGGCGTATCAGTTGTAGGCAACGGTGAAGTTGGCAACGCTGTCCGCTTCACCGGTAGTAACGGAAGCAGCGGTGGCTTCGTACATCGCCGCGAAGGTCACGGTGTTGTTGCCGTCTTGCAGAACGACCGGCGCGACCTGCTCCTTGCCGTTATCGAGCATTTCACCAGCGCTGGCCTGCAGGCGGATGCCGACGTTCTGGGCCAGGCCAGTAGTAGCGAACAGTGCCGGAACCGATGGATCCTGCACGCCGCTGAAGGTGAAGCGGGCGTTCTTCTGGGTGGTGGTGTCGCAGTCGGTCAGGACGATGTCGAACTTGACCGGGTCGGAGCGATCACCCGTAGCCTTGAAACGGTTCGACGGCACCTGACCCAGCGAAACAGTTTGATCAAGGGAGTTGGCGTCGATACCGCACGCGCCGGAAACGATTTCACCGATAAAGCGCACGGTGCCTGGGTTGCCGGTTGCTGGCGCAGCATTGGCGAAAGAAGCAAGGCTCATGGCAACAGCAGCGGTAGTCACAGCGAAAAACTTATTCATCGTAGGCATCTCTAGGGATAGTTATTTATCAGGCCCAGCGGCCTGGCTTCCCAAACAACTCACGAGCGGCAACCTGGTTTATCGCTGTAACAAATAAACCATGGCTTATTCCGACAACTGAAGCCCCCCATACTTTTGGCCATCGCCGCCGGTATTTTCCTGGCCCAACAGTTGTGAAAAAAGTGATGCCTCACTGATTATTCAGGACGCCGGGCATCTCTGCTCCGAGGAAAATAATGAGTGATGCCCCCTAGTGAAAATGTAAGTTCTTTCTCTCCGACATGTAGGACATTTCTCAGCGCTAATCGGTGGTACTCGGACTCCAGAACGCCTGCACCACCAGCGATGAAGTCGAGATCCGCGCTACCAGAGCATCCAGTTCATCCCCATCGACCGAGGTGGTCGCCAGCGTCGCCTCGATTTCAATTTCATCGGCACCGAAGGCATGCACGTCGACATCGCTGGCCGGGTAATTACTGCGTTCCAGTTCCGCTTCGAGCAAGGCGAACACGGCTTTCTGCTGCGAGCGCCGGGCGATGACGTAGACGATGTTGGTGACTTCGGCCGAGACCACGTCCAGTGGCTGACGGTTGATGTTGTTGACGATAGGCCGCAGCAAGGTGTTGGCGGCGAGGATAAACAGTGTGCCGAGCACTGCTTCGGCGAGCAGGTCGGCACCCGCGCAGGCGCCGACTGCTGCCGAGGTCCACAGGGTTGCGGCAGTGTTGAGGCCACGCACGTTGCCTTCTTCGCGCATGATCACCCCGGCACCGAGAAAACCGATGCCGGAGACCACATAGGCAACCACCCGCACCGCGCCTTCAGCGCCCGCGAGACGGTTGGCCATGTCGACGAAAATCGCTGCGCCGACCGCCACCAGCACATTGGTGCGCAGGCCGGCAGTGCGTTGCCGATACTGGCGTTCGAAGCCGATCAAGCCGCCGAGGATGAACGCGGCGCTGAGGCTGATCAGGGTGTCGAGCAGCGAAGTGAGGTTGAGGTTGTTGATGGCTTGCATGATGAAATCCTTGAAAAACACGCGATCTCTGTAGGAGTGAGCCTGCTCGCGATAGCGGTGTGTCAGTCGCTGGAAATCTTGACAGACAGATTGCTATCGCGAGCAGGCTCACTCCTACAGGTGCAGCATTACTGCCAGCCGAACCGGCGGATGTAGAAACCTTTAACCGCTTGGGTCAACGCCATGTACGCCAGCAGAATCACCGGCAAGAACACGAAGTACAGCGATGGCAGCGCCTGCAATTTGAAGTAGTGCGCCAGCGGCCCCATCGGCAGGAAGATGCCGACCGCCATGATGATCCCGGTCATTACCAGCAGCGGCAGAGCTGCGCGGCTTTGCAGGAACGGAATCTTCGGCGTGCGGATCATGTGCACGATCAGCGTCTGGGTCAGCAACCCCACCACGAACCAGCCCGACTGGAACAGCGTCTGGTGATCCGGGGTGTTGGCATCAAACACGTACCACATCAAAGCGAACGTGGTGATGTCGAAGATCGAACTGATCGGGCCGAAGAACAGCATGAAGCGCCCAACGTCGCCCGGCTGCCAGCGCTGCGGCTTTTTCAGCATCTCTTCATCGACGTTGTCGAACGGGATGGCGATCTGCGAAATGTCGTAGAGCAGGTTCTGCACCAACAGATGCATGGGCAGCATCGGCAGGAACGGAATGAATGCACTGGCAACCAGCACCGAGAACACGTTGCCGAAGTTGGAACTGGCGGTCATTTTGATGTACTTGAGCATGTTGGCGAAGGTGCGCCGCCCTTCGAGCACGCCCTCCTCCAGCACCATCAGGCTTTTTTCCAGAAGGATGATGTCCGCGGCCTCTTTGGCGATGTCCACCGCGCTATCCACCGAGATACCGATGTCGGCCGTGCGCAGCGCCGGCGCATCGTTGATGCCGTCGCCCATGAAACCGACCACATGACCGTTGCCCTTGAGGATGCGCACGATGCGTTCCTTGTGCGACGGCGTCAGTTTGGCGAAGACGTTGGTTTTCTCTACCGCCTCGGCCAGCTCGGCATCGCTCATGCGCTCGATATCGTTGCCCAATAACAAGCCCTGTTGCGCGAGGCCGACTTCGCGGCAGATTTTCGCGGTCACCAATTCGTTGTCACCGGTCAGCACCTTCACGGCTACGCCATGCTCGGCCAAAGCCTTGAGCGCCGGCGCGGTGCTTTCTTTCGGTGGATCAAGGAATGCCACGTAACCAATCAGCGTCAGATCCTGTTCATCGGCCAGGCTATAGACGTCGCGACCTTCAGGCATCGAGCGGGCCGCCACCGCCACTACGCGCAAGCCTTCAGCGTTGAATGCTGCGGTGACCTGACGAATCCGGGTCAGCAATTCATCGCTCAAGGCTTCATCGACGCCGCCGTGACGCACGCGGCTGCACACTGCCAGCACTTCTTCCACCGCGCCTTTGCAGATCAGTTGATGCGGCTGACCGCGCCCCTCGACAACCACCGACATACGGCGACGGTTGAAGTCGAACGGGATCTCATCGACCTTGCGAAACGCGGTGCCGACTTTCAGTTCACGGTGAACTTCCACGTGTTCCAGTACGGCCACGTCGAGCAGGTTTTTCAGGCCGGTCTGGTAGTAACTGTTGAGGTAGGCCATTTCCAGCACATCGTCGGAGTCTTCGCCCCAGACGTCGACATTGCGCGCGAGGAAAATCTTGTCCTGGGTCAGGGTGCCGGTCTTGTCGGTGCACAGCACGTCCATGGCGCCGAAGTTCTGAATGGCATCGAGGCGTTTGACGATGACTTTCTTGCGCGACAGAAACACCGCGCCTTTGGCCAACGTCGAGGTGACGATCATTGGCAGCATTTCCGGGGTCAGCCCGACCGCAATCGACAGCGCGAACAGCAGCGCTTCGGTCCAGTCACCCTTGGTGAAACCGTTGATAAACAGCACCAGCGGCGCCATGACGAACATGAAACGGATCAACAGCCAGCTGACTTTGTTGACGCCCAGCTGGAACGACGTGACCGCACGATCAGTCGCACCGACACGTTGCGCCAGGGCACCGAAATAGGTGCTGTTGCCGGTGGTGAGAACCACTGCCACCGCCGTGCCGGACACCACGTTGGTGCCCATGAACAGGATATTTTCCAGCTCCAGCGGATTGCGTGTGTCGCGATCAGCCTGACGCGGGAACTTCTCCACCGGCATCGATTCGCCAGTCATTGCCGCCTGACTGACGAACAGGTCTTTGGCGCTGAGCACCCGGCAATCGGCGGGAATCATGTCGCCAGCCGACAGCACGATCAGATCGCCCGGCACCAATTGCTTGATCGGCAACTCGGCGCGCGGTGCGTCACGGCGCATCACCGTGGCGGTGTTGCTGACCATGGCCTTGAGTGCGTCGGCGGCCTGGTTGGATTTGCTTTCCTGCCAAAAGCGCAGCAGCGTCGACAGCACCACCATGGAGAAAATCACCACGGCGGCTTTGAGGTCTTCGGTCAGCCACGAGATGACCGCCAGCAAGGTCAGCAGCAGGTTGAACGGGTTTTTGTAGCAGTGCCACAGGTGTGTCCACCACGGCAGCGGCTGCTCGTGCTCGACTTCATTGAGGCCGTACTGCGCACGCAGGGCATCGACTTCAAAATCAGTCAGGCCTTCGGCGTGGGTCCCCATTGAAGACAGCAACACAGCGCTGTCGCCATGCGCAGCATCGACCAGCGTGTTGGCCAGAGTGGGCGGGACTTCACGGCTGACCGTGGTGTCGTTGATGGTTTCCAGCAACGCCAGGCGACGGAAGTGCCGGGCGAAGTGGCGGGTCCGCAGAAAGCCTGCGAAAAATTCCTTGAGCGTAAGTTTCATGGCTGTTGCCCCTGTGGTCAGCCGGGAAACCGTCAAGCAGGTACGGCCGCGCCTCGTCCGCCGGGTAAACCGGCACGGCAAGGTTTGGCGCGCCGGTCAGAAAAGACAGGCGTGTCGATAGGGCTGCGATGGCGACTTTAAAAAGTCGGAATCACGCTCTTTCAGTGTCGATGAGAAGGACGTCGAGGCACGACCAAGGACTGGCCATGTACGGGATGCCGCTGCTCGCTGTTACGGCGAGACAACGGCACAAAGGAGGCGCGTTATCTTGCCGAGAATCTGCCGGTTACCGAGACCGGCCGACAACTGTCACTCGAACAAGTACCCACTGTGGGTCTCCGCTATTGATGAAAACGCGCGAAGCTTACGCCTCGATGTCTGGAGAGTAAACCCGTGAAAGGAGGTGTGTCGGGGAATGTGGGGGGCGTTCAGGAAGGGTTCAGGATGATCGTTCCCACGCTCTGCGTGGGAATGCAGCCTGGGACGCTCCGCGTCCCTTCCAGAAGCCGAACGCGGAGCGTCCGTTGAGGCATTCCCACGCAGAGCGTGGGAACGATCTGGTTCAGACGCAGCAGATTTAGCTCGCAGTCGCCAACAACAGATCCGCCATCGAACGGCTGTGCCCACGATTCTTGCCATGCTCATACAGCGAGCCGGCAATTTCATCGGCACGGATTGGCAACACCGACAACAACGTGTCGCTCAAACCATGACTGGCCTGACAGAAGCCCTGCATGTAGATGCCGGCCTTGCAGCGTTCGTCGGTGAGCACCTTGTAGTTGCGATCAACCTCGAAGTCGCCCAGGTATTCTTCCAGCGGCGCGAGCAGTTTGCGGTGCATCTGCCGCTCGTAGCCGGTGGCCAGCACCACGGCGTCGTAAAGGCGCACGGTGACTTCGCCAGTGGCGTTGTTGCGCACGGCCAGTTCGATACCGTTTTCAGTAGCGGTGGCGCTCTCGACGGTGGTCAAAGTGCGGAACGCATGACGGGCAATCCCGGAGACTTTCTGGCGGTAGAAGATGCCGTAGATGCGTTCGATCAGGTCGATGTCCACCACTGAATAGTTGGTGTTGTGGTACTCGTTGACCAGACGTTCACGCTCGGCGCTGTTCTGCTGGAACACCAGATCGGTGAACTCAGGCGAGAACACTTCGTTGACGAACGGGCTGTCGTCCGCAGGCTTGAGGGCCGAGCCACGCAAAATCATGTCGACTTGCACCGACGGGAACGAATCGTTCAGATCGATAAAGGCCTCCGCCGCGCTCTGCCCGCCGCCGATGATCGCGATGCTCATCGGCTGATTGTTCACGCAAGGCTGCTTGGCCATCTGCGACAGGTATTGCGAGTGGTGGAACACGCGTGAGTTGCCTTTCAACGCCTTGAACGCCTCGGGAATTCGTGGCGTGCCACCGGCACTCACCACCACCGAACGGGTTGTGCGCACATGTTGCAGCCCCTGGCTGTCGCGGGAAATCACTCGTAGCGCTTCAACCTGATGGTTGTGCAGCACCGGCTCGATGGTCAGCACTTCTTCGCCGTAACGGCTCTGCTCGGTGAACTGCCCGGCGACCCAGCGCAGGTAGTCGTTGTACTCCATGCGGCACGGGTAGAAGGTGCCGAGGTTGATGAAGTCGACCAGACGGCCGTGGTACTTGAGGTAATTGACGAACGAGTAAGGGCTGGTCGGATTGCGCAGGGTCACCAGATCCTTCAGGAAGGAAATCTGCAATTCGCTCTGGGTCGACAGGGTATTTCCGTGCCAGCTGTAGTCGGCCTGCTTGTCGAGGAACAGTACATCCAGTTCGCCGTGCGTCGGGCCGCGCTCTTGCAGAGCGATGGCCAGTGCCAGGTTCGAAGGGCCGAAACCGACGCCGATCAGGTCGTGAACGATGGGCGATGCAATTGCCTGTGTCATTTCCAGTGTCCTCTGGATGAACCCCTCAACAAGGGGAAGGAGAGCCTAAGTGACCTGACCGGCCTTGAGCAGGACAGCAGGTCGTCTGTTGAGTAGGAACGAGGACAGTGAAATAAAATTTACCGGCGATGGCTCAATGGGCATCCCATTGCTTGATCCGCAGGCGGCAATGTTTCATGGCATTGACGATATGCTTTTCCACCAGAGCCTTGGAAATGCCGAGCTGTTCAGCAATTTCCGGATGCGACAGGCCGTCGATCTTGCGCAGCAGAAAACTTTCACGGCAGGCGGATGACAGTTCGGCCAGGGCACGCTGGATCATCTCCAGGCGCTGGCCGTGATCGAGGGTGCCGTGGGGGGACGGCGTGAAATAGCGCTCTTCATTGTCGAGCACTTCCAACGGCTCGACCTGGCGCAGGGCATTGCGCCGATGATCGTCGATGACCAGATTCAACGCCGTGCGATAAAGAAACGCCCGGGGTTGCTCGATCGGCGTGTCGCTGGAACGTTCCAGCACCCGCAGATAGGCGTCATGCACCACATCCTCGGCAACCTGACGGTTGCCCAGCTTGGCGTTCAGGAAACACACCAGCTCGCGATAGTAGTTTTCCAACATGACTCCCGGCCGCAAAAAGGTGCGGTTTCTGTCCTTGAGCACACTGATCGATGAACACGCGATGAGCGGTAGCAAGATAGTGGCAACGTGAGGTGCGTAATTTATAGTAATTCTCATATAGATTTAAAGTAGCGTTTGTCTTTGCCCGATAAATAGTCCTGCGCTATTGCTGTTACATCGTGTGTCAGCGCTTAAATTCCCCTGCACTTTCCTCGTTTACAGGACAGCTTCCCGTGTCTGTCGTGCCCTGCGACAGCGTTCAGCGCTGCCCGAATCTGTGTGCCAGCCGAACGACGGGCCGATTTCCACTGGCCGGAACCCTGCATGAAACGTCCCCGCCCCGCCCGACGCGCCCTGCTCGCAGTCCTTTGTCTGATCCCCGTTGTCGCTTACGCCGCGTGGCAGATCATGCCGCCGGGCCGGGATAAATTTGCCACCGTGCAAGTCACACGCGGCGATATCGAAAGCAGCGTCACCGCGCTCGGCACCCTGCAACCGCGCCGTTATGTGGACGTGGGCGCACAGGCTTCAGGACAGATTCAGAAGATCCACGTGGAAGTCGGCGACGTGGTCAAGGAAGGCCAGTTGCTGGTGGAGATCGACCCGTCGACGCAGCGGGCCAAGCTCGATGCCGGGCGCTTCTCCGTCGAGAATCTAAAGGCGCAATTGCAGGAACAACGAGCCCAGCACGAACTGGCACAACAGAAGTACCAGCGCCAACAGAATCTCGCCGCCGGCGGTGCGACCCGTGAAGAAGACGTGCAAACCGCCCGCGCCGAACTGAAAGCCACGCAGGCCCGCGTCGACATGTTCCAGGCGCAGATTCGTCAGGCCGAAGCCAGCCTGCGCAGCGATCAGGCCGAACTCGGCTACACCCGGATCTATGCGCCGATGGCCGGCACCGTGGTCGCCCTCGATGCCCGCGAAGGCCAGACCCTCAACGCCCAGCAACAGACACCGCTGATCCTGCGCATCGCCAAACTCTCACCGATGACGGTGTGGGCCGAGGTGTCGGAAGCCGACATCGGCCACGTCAAACCGGGCATGACCGCTTACTTCACCACCCTCAGCGGCGGTAACCGGCGCTGGAGCAGCACCGTGCGGCAGATCCTGCCGGTGCCGCCCAAACCGCTGGATCAAACCAGCCAGGGCGGCGGCAGCCCGGCCAGCAGCAGTAAAAGCGGCAGCGCCCGCGTCGTGCTTTACACCGTGCTGCTCGACGTTGATAACGCCGACAACGCCTTGATGGCCGAAATGACCACCCAAGTGTTTTTCGTCGCCAACCAGGCCAAAGACATCCTGACCGCACCGGTGGCAGCCCTGAATGGCAGCAACAAGGCCGATCGGCAAACGGCTCGAGTGGTCGCCGCCAACGGCAACATCGAATCGCGAGAGGTGCACACTGGCATCAGTGACCGCCTCAAGGTGCAGATTCTCGATGGTCTGAAGGAAGGCGATCACTTGCTGATCGGTCCGGCCGATGGCAGTGGTGGTTGAATGCAGACGCCCCTGATCGACCTGCAGGACATCCGCAAATCCTACGGCGGTGGCGACGCCCCTGAAGTTCACGTCTTGCGTGGTATCGACCTGTCGATCCATGCCGGCGAGTTCGTCGCGATCGTCGGCGCTTCCGGCTCTGGCAAGTCGACGCTGATGAATATTCTCGGCTGCCTCGACCGGCCAACGTCCGGCGAATACCGCTTCGCCGGGGAAAACGTCGCCGGCCTGAACAGCGACGAACTGGCCTGGCTGCGCCGCGAAGCGTTCGGTTTTGTGTTCCAGGGTTATCACCTGATCCCGTCCGGCTCGGCGCAGGAAAACGTCGAGATGCCGGCGATCTACGCCGGCACGCCGGCAGCCGAACGTCATGCCCGCGCCGCCGCCCTGCTCGACCGTCTAGGCCTCGCCTCGCGCACCGGCAACCGTCCGCACCAGCTCTCCGGCGGCCAGCAACAGCGGGTGTCGATTGCCCGCGCCTTGATGAACGGCGGCCACATCATTCTGGCCGACGAACCTACCGGTGCCCTCGACAGCCACAGCGGCAAAGAGGTCATGGCGCTGCTCGATGAGCTGGCGAGCCAGGGCCATGTGGTAATTCTCATTACCCACGACCGCGAAGTGGCGGCGCGGGCCAAGCGCATCATCGAAATACGCGACGGCCTGATCATCAGCGACAGCGCCAAGGACAATCCCGAGGCGCAAACCACGGCCAACCCCGGTGCCTTGCAAGCGGTGGATCTGCGCAAGCGTCTGGCCGAGGGCGCCGAGGCCACTGGCGCCTGGAAAGGCGAACTGGTGGACGCCTTGCACGCGGCGTGGCGGGTGATGTGGATCAACCGCTTCCGCACTGCCCTGACCCTGCTCGGGATCATCATCGGCGTGGCGTCGGTGGTGGTGATGCTCGCTGTCGGCGAAGGCAGCAAGCGCCAGGTCATGGCGCAGATGGGCGCGTTCGGCTCGAACATCATTTACCTCAGCGGTTCGGCGCCCAACCCGCGCACGCCGCCGGGCATCATCACTCTGGACGATGTCCGTGCCCTGGCGAGCCTGCCGCAAGTGCAGCGGATCATGCCGGTCAACGGCGCCGAGGCCGGGGTGCGTTACGGCAATATCGACCACATGAGTTATGTCGGCGGTAACGACACAAACTTCCCGGCGATCTTCAACTGGCCGGTGGTGCAAGGCAGTTATTTCACCGACGCCGATGAGCAGAATGCCGCAGCCGTTGCGGTGATCGGCCACAAGGTCCGCAGCAAATTGCTTAAGGATGTGATCAACCCGATCGGCCATTACATCCTGATCGAGAACGTGCCATTTCAGGTGGTCGGCGTACTGGCGGAAAAAGGCGCCAGCTCCGGCGACTCCGACAGCGATGACCGTATCGCCGTGCCCTACTCGGCAGCCAGCGTGCGGCTGTTCGGCACCCGCGATCCGGAATACGTGGCCATTGCCGCCGCCGACGCACGCAAGGTCAAGGAAGCCGAACAGGCCATCGAACAACTGATGCTGCGCCTGCACAACGGCAAAAAGGATTTCGAACTGACCAACAACGCCGCGATGATCCAGGCCGAGGCGCGCACGCAAAACACCCTGTCGCTGATGCTCGGTTCGATTGCCGCGATCTCGCTGCTGGTGGGCGGTATCGGCGTGATGAATATCATGCTCATGACCGTGCGCGAACGCACCCGTGAGATCGGTATCCGCATGGCCACAGGTGCGCGACAACGGGACATCCTGCGCCAGTTCCTCACCGAGGCCGTGATGCTCTCGGTGGTCGGCGGCATTGCCGGGATCGCGTTGGCGCTGATCGTCGGCGGCGTGCTGGTGCTCAGTGAAGTCGCCGTGGCGTTTTCCCTGATGGCCGTGCTCGGCGCCTTCGGCTGCGCACTGGTCACCGGTGTTGTCTTCGGCTTCATGCCGGCCCGCAAAGCTGCCCGGCTCGACCCGGTCACGGCCCTTACCAGTGAATGATCGATCTATGAAACCGTGCCTTAGCCTGTTGACCGTCTGCCTGTTGCTCAGTGCCTGCGCCAATCCCGTCCAGCGTCCGGACAGCGGCCTGCTGCCACCGACGACGTGGCAATCGCCACAAGCTGCCAGCGCCGCCCGCAACAATGCACAGTGGTGGACGCAGTTCGGCAGCCCGGAACTCGACAGCCTGATCGAACAGGCGCGAGCCGGCAGTTTCGACCTCGCGGCCGCTGTTGCCCGGGTGCGTCAGGCGCAGGCCGGCACGGTGATCGCCGGCGGTTCATTGCTGCCGGAGGTCAAAGCCGGATTCAATGCCAACCGGCAAAAACTGCTGCGCGGCACCGGCTACAGCCAACTGGACGCCAACAGCAGCAACAAGGCTGTGGACTACTTCGATACCAATCTGAGTGCCACTTACGAAATCGACTTCTGGGGCGGCAAACGCGCTTCCCGCGACAGTGCGCAATTCACCCTGCAAGCCAGTGAGTTCGATCGTGCCACCGTGGAACTGACACTGCTCAGCGGCGTTGCCAATACCTATGCGCAAACCCTGTCGCTGCGCGAGCAAAGCCGGATTGCCGAACTGAATCTGGCCAACGCCCAAAGCGTGCTGAAGCTGGTGCAGACGCGTTATGAGTCAGGCTCGGCGACGGCATTGGAACTGGCCCAGCAAAAAAGTCTGGTGGCCGCTCAGCAATGGCAATTGCCGCGTGTGCAGCAGCAAGCGCAAGACGCGCTGATCAGCCTGGCTGCGCTGCTCGGCCAACCGGTGCAACAACTGTCGCCAAAAGAGCCCTTCGATCACCTGCAATGGCCAGATATCGCTGCCGGTGTACCCAGCGAGTTGCTCAGCCACCGCCCAGACATCGCTCGTGCCGAAGCACAACTGTCCGCCGCCGAGGCCGACGTCAAAGTCGCCCGTGCGGCCATGCTGCCGGCGCTGAACCTGACAGCCCAGCTCGGCTCCGGCGCCAACCAGTTCGACGATTTGATCCGCAGCCCTTTCTACAACCTCACCGCCGGATTGGTCGCGCCGATCTTCAATAACGGGCGCCTCGGCGCTGAACGCGACAAGGCCACGGCGCGCCAGCAAGAACTGCTGGAGAACTATCGTGGCGCGATCATCAACGGCTTCGCCGATGTGGAAAAAGCCCTCAACAGCATTCGGCGCCTTGATGAGCAGCGGTTGTGGCAGAACGAGGAATTGAGCCAGGCGCAGACCGCGTTCAACATCGCCCAGAGCCGCTATCAGGCCGGCGCCGAAGACTTGCTGACGGTGCTGGAAACCCAGCGCACGTTGTATGCGGCGCAAGATCAGAATGCGCAATTGCGACTGTCGCGGGTACAGGCGAGCATCGCGCTGTACAAGGCGCTTGGGGGTGGATGGCAGAGTCTTTGAAGATCAAAAGATCGCAGCCTTCGGCAGTTCCTACATGAAATGAATCCTCTGTAGAAGCTGCCGAAGGCTGCGATCTTTGGCTTTTATGCCTTGGCTTTCAGATTGCGCGCATACCACGGCCGTTGCGGAACGCGGCGGAACAGACCGGCGAGTTTGTCCTCGTCGGTGATGAAGGTGATGCGCAGCGCCAGCTTCATGGTTTCCGGGTCCATTTCCACGGTTTTTCCCATCTGTAATCCCGGCGTGGTGCTGCAACCATGGGTGCTCGGCCCCAGCCACGGATCATCGACCTCGACCCACCGCCCCGGTGCGAACCAGTGCACGCCATTGACCTGCAGGCGCGTGACTTCACCCGGATGGAAACGCTCGTGGGCGCGAAACCAGTCTTCGATCCGGTCATCGATCCAGCCATGGAAGTGCCAGAACGCCGGATTGACGTGGGATGAGAACGGATCGCCGAGGAAGTCGTTTTCGGCGTTGTACCAGCGTGCAGCGAAGTCCGCCGGATCGCGAGCAAACGGCACCGGTTGGCCATTGGATGGATCGCGCGGTACTGACGCCCAGCGCATGTGCAACCAGTCATGCAAGCCCAACTCGACTTCCGAGCCAAACTGACCCAGCGTGAGTTTGGCCAGATACGCCGGATCACGGTACTGCGACTCCCAGACCTGGAAGTTGCTTTCGTAAGTCTCGGCGGTCTTGATGTCGCTGACCCACTGACTGAACTCGTCGTCACCTGCGGCCGTCCACGTCGGCGGCAAGGCCGTGCCGTCGTGATTATCGAAATACCGGGCGAAACCGATGCGGTCGCGGATCAACTCCGGTTGCGGCAGCGGGAAGTATTCCCAGGACGGTAGATCCTGCATCGATCGCGCCGTCCCGAGCATGTGTCGGTGCATGAAGAAAAAGTCCACGCCCGAACCGTTGCGATCCTTGCGCGGGCCACGGGCATCACGCTCCTTGTCGCGCGGGCCGGGCTGCCAGCCAATGCCGCGCAGCGCCTCGCGCTTGTCCTCGGGAAGCTTGTGCCACTTGTCCCGGGTCGCATGCCACAACTGGTGGAACAGGCGATGCTCGGGAGAGATCAGCCATGCCAGCAGAGTCGCGTTCAACGGTGTGCGCTCGCGCGCTTCGGGAAACAGGCGTTTGACGGCCACGAAGCGGTTGTCCTGCGCCGGCAGGCTCAACGGCCGGTCAAGTCGCAGCGCTTTGCCGCTGAGGGTGCCGCTGCCGGCATTACCGAAATCGGCCCAGACCTCATCGAGGATCATTTCCAGTTCATAGCCAATCTGGCCATCAGCGCCGATCAGCCGCCAGCTGAGTTTCGCCGCATCGGCCCCGGCGAGATCGCCAATAATTCGGTAACGAGGTGTCTCGCCAGAGCGCAGACGTTCTGGCGTGTCGAGAAAACCGCAGACACCACGACCCTTCTGGCCGATGTCGAGAAACACTTGCAGGCCCTCAAGCGGTAGACCTTCGAGGCCGGCATCTGGGCCTTCGAAACGGATATCCCAAACCCCGCGCAATGCATTCGCCAGGCGTTGCCCGGCCCTGTCGGCGACGTCGAATGACGCTTCACCCGGCGTGATCGTCGGGTCCGGCTTCGTCCATTCACGATGCCCAAAATAAGCCGCAGGCACGGCAGCGCCCGTCAGCGCCAGGCCCGCCATGAACCATCGTCGAGAAATCTTCATTGCCCTACCTGTGTCAGCCATGAAGCAGGCTTTATCCAAGCTAGAACGTTTGTTGCGCCGGCAAATTTAAGCCGCCGCTTTTGCTTGAGGCGCGCCCGCCTAAATTTCCCTGCCGACTAATCGTTCTTCCCAGATAGCAAAGGCCCCCGCGCCTGCACCTCGATGGCGAACCTGACAGAGATGGCAATGACAAAACCACGTTCGAAAAAGGCTCTATTCATCGGCCTGCCACTGGCCCTGGCAATCAGTGCCGGCGCAGGCTTTGCCGCTTGGCAACACTGGTTCAAGGACGACCTCGGCTACCCGGTCAAAGTCATGAAACAGGCCGATGAACTGCACGAACGCATGCTCTCCTTCGACAGCCATGTCAGCATGACGCAAAACTTCGGCACCGACGGCCACGAAGCCGACAAGGACGGCGACGGCCAGTTCGATCTGGCCAAGGCCAGCCGTGGACGCCTATCGGGCGCCGCACTGACCATCTTCGGCTGGCCGGAAATGTGGAACGGCCCGAACGCCCCGCACAAACCGACGCCCGGTTTCGTCGACGAGGCGCGCAACCAGCAGGAAATCCGCTTCAAGATCATCTCCGGCATGGTCCGCGACTATCCCAATCAGGTCGCCATCGCCTATACCGCGGACGACTTCCGACGCCTGCACGGCGAAGGCAAATTCGCGATTTTCATCAGCATGCTCAACGCCTATCCACTGGGTCACGACCTGAACCTGCTGGACATGTGGACGGCGCGTGGCATGCGCATGTTCGGCTTCAGCTACATCGGCAACAACGACTGGGCGGACTCGTCGCGTCCGCTGCCGTTCCTCAATGATTCGCCGGATGCCCTCGACGGTCTCTCGGATCTGGGCAAGCAAGCGGTCAAGCGTCTGAACGATCTGGGCGTGATCATCGACGTGTCGCAAATGTCGACCAAGGCCCTCGAGCAGGTCGCGCAACTGAGCCGCACCCCGCTGGTGGCTTCGCATTCGGCGCCGCGCGCGATGGTCGACATCCCGCGCAACCTCAGCGACAAGGAAATGCAGCTGATCAAGAACAGCGGCGGCGTCGTACAGATCGTCGCGTTCTCGCAGTACCTGCGTCCGCTGACCCAGGAAACCCAGAACAAGCTCAACGAAATGCGCAAGGAGTTCGACCTGCCGCCACTGCCGAACCTGGCCATGGCACTGATGCCCGGCGACCCGATCATTGCCGCCTGGTCCGAACAGAAGTTCGGCCAGTACGCCGGCCGTCTCTACGGCATCCTCGAAGAAGAGCCGAAAGCCAGCCTCAAGGATTTGGGCGACGCCATCGATTACGCGGTGCGCAAGATCGGCATCGACCATGTCGGCATCAGTTCCGACTTCAACGAAGGCGGCGGCGTCAAAGGCTTCGAGAACGTCGGCGAAATCCGCAACGTCACCGCCGAATTGATCTCGCGCGGCTATTCCGAAGCCGACATTGCCAAGCTGTGGGGCGGCAACTTCCTGCGCGTTTGGGATCAGGTCGAGAAAGCGGCGAAACCTTCGCTGGCCGCTGCGCAGGGAACCGCCAAGCCATGAGCAATCGTCGTGACTTCTTGAAGCAGGCCGGGCTTCTGGCGGCGGCGCTGCCGCTGGGTGCGGGTCTGCCGAATCTCGCCAGCGCCTCAGCCGTAGCGCCGCAGCCGCGCAACAAGTGGGCACAGTTGCAGCAACTGTTCGATCAGGATCCGGACTACCTGCACTTCTCCAATTTTTTGGTCACCTCGCACCCCAAACCCGTGCGCGACGCCATCGAAATACACCGCGCCGCCCTCGACAAGAACCCCGGCCTGGCGATGGACTGGGATCTGGGCGTGATCGAACAGCGCGAAGAAAACGTGCGGGTCTGGGCCGGTCGCTACTTGCAGGCCAATGCCAAGCAGATCGCCCTGACCGGCAGCACCACTGAGGGGCTGGCGACGATTTATGGCGGTGTGCATGTGCGCGCCGATCAGGAAATCCTCACCACCGTCCACGAGCATTACGCCACCCACACCATCCTCGCCTTGCGCACCGAACGCGACGGCACGCGGGTGCGCAAAATCCCTTTGTTCAAGAATGTGTACAGCGCCAGCAAAGCTGAAATCCTGGCCGCCATCGACAGCGCCATTCGCCCCGAAACCCGTGTGCTGGGGATGTGCTGGGTGCATTCGGGCAGCGGCCTGAAATTGCCCATCGGCGAAATCGGCGCCATCGTCGACAAGCACAACCGTGGCCGCAGCGATGCCGACCGAATCATCTACGTCGTCGATGGCGTGCACGGTTTCGGCGTCGACGACCTCAGTTTTGCGCAGATGAACTGCGACTTCTTCATCGCCGGTACCCATAAATGGATGTTCGGCCCGCGCGGCACCGGCATCGTTTGCAGTCGCTTCGAAGAGGTCAGATACGTCACCCCGATCATTCCGACGTTCTCTGAAGCAACGGCGTTTTCCACCACCATGACGCCCGGCGGCTACCACTCGTTCGAGCACCGTTGGGCGCTCGACGAAGCCTTCAAATTGCACCTGCAACTGGGCAAGGCCGAAGTTGAAGCGCGCATTCACGCCCTCAACAGCTACCTGAAAACACACCTGCAACAGCGCCCACAGATCGAACTCGTCACGCCACTGAGCCCTGAACTGTCCGCCGGATTTACCTTCTTCCGGGTCAAGGGCAAGGACAGCGACAAGATCGCTGCGTACCTGATGGCCAACCGCGTGGTGGCCGATGCGGTCAACCGCGACGTGGGTCCGGTCATCCGCACCGCACCGGGGTTGCTTAACGACGAAGAACAGATCGATCGATTGCTGGCCGTGCTCGACCCAGCCCTTTGAGCCCGCGCGATCCCTTTTTCCTTTTTAGTGAGACTCGCAATGAACCGTGAACTGCGTCGATTTTCCATGAAGGCCCTGCCAGCGTTGGTGCTGACGGCGCTAGCCTCAGGCCTGCTGCCAGGCGCCGCCTTCGCCGCCACCCCGCCTGCGCCGGGCAAGGTGTTCAAAGATTGCAAGGACTGCCCGGAAATGGTCGTACTGCCCACCGGCACTTTCACCATGGGCACCCCGGATGACGAAGTCGGCCGCGAGCCTGACGAAGGCCCGATGCACCCGGTGACGTTTGCCAAACCGTTGGCGATCAGCCGCTTTCAGGTGCTGCGTGGCGAGTGGGATGCGTACCTCAAGGACACCGGCTACAAGATGCCCGACGGCGACACTCGCCCCGGCCGCGCCTGCAAGGCGGGCATCCCTGATTATCAGGGCAGTGACCCGCACAAGCAGTACACCGACAAACATCCAGCGGTGTGCATGGACTTTCCCGAAGTCGAGGCCTACGTGGCGTGGCTGTCGAAAAAAACCGGCCAGCAATATCGGCTGGTCAGCGAATCCCTGCGTGAATACGCCGCCCGTGGTGGCAGCACCGGCCCGTTCCCCTTCCCGTTCGACGAAGGCAAGGAATACAGCATCGCCAAACACGCCAACACCTACGGTGCCGGCGACGGCTACAACTTCACCGCACCGGCCGGCAGCTTCCCGGCCAACGCCTTTGGCGTCTACGACATGCACGGCAACATCTATGAGTGGACGGCCGACTGCTACAACGAAAACTACGTCGGCGCACCGAGTGATGGCAGTGCCTGGTCGAGCGGCAAATGCGAAGTTCGCCGCATCCGTGGCAACGACTGGGGTGAAGCACCGGTGTTCTCTCGCTCGGGCAATCGTAACGCGACGTTCACCGATACCCGCGGCGACTGGATCGGGTTTCGCGTAGCCCGCGATCTGTAAGCCCCTCGCCCGGCTAAATTAGCCGTCCTGCCAGTCGTTTTACAGGTGGGCGCGAACCGTCAAGGCGCGCCACCGCCTTCTACGTCACCCAGGCGAAGTCCGCAGCCGATGCCGGCCTTCGCCGCTCTTTCAAGCAGGGAACCTCCATGAGCAAACCAACACGCGGGGTGATCAATGAATTGTTCGCCCTGCTCAAACCCTTTCGGCTGATCGTCACCGTCTCCGTCCTGCTCGGCATGGTCGGTGGTCTGAGCGTCACCGCATTGCTGGCGACCATCAACAGTGTGCTGCACAGCGAAGGCGATCTGACCGGCACCATGGTCGCGATCTTCGCCGGCCTGTGCCTGCTGGCCCTGACCACTTCGATTTTTTCCGACATTGGCACCAATTATGTCGGCCAACACATCATTGCCAAACTGCGTAAAGAGCTGGGCGAGAAAGTCCTCTCGGCACCCATCGAACAGATCGAACGCTATCGCAGTCATCGTCTGATTCCGGTGCTGACCCACGACGTCGATACCATCAGCGACTTTGCGTTCGCCTTCGCCCCGCTAGCGATTTCGATGACCGTTGCCCTCGGCTGCATGGGCTATCTGGCGATGTTGTCATGGCCGATGTTTCTGCTGACAGTCATCGCTATCCTGATCGGTACGGTCGTTCAATACATTGCTCGCGGGCGTGGCATGCAGGGCTTCATGAAGGCTCGCGACTACGAAGACGAACTGCAAAAGAGCTACCACGCCGTCGCTGAGGGCGCCAAGGAGCTGCGCATCCATCGGCCGCGCCGGCACCGAATGTTTGTCTCGGGCATTGAAGGCACGGCGGACAAGATCTGCGATACCCAGGTGCGCTCGGTGAATATTTTCGTGATCGCCAAGACGCTCGGTTCGATGCTGTTCTTCGTCGTGATCGGCCTGGCGCTGGGCCTGCAATCGCTGTGGCCGAACGCCGATAAAGCGGTGATGAGCGGTTTTGTGCTGGTGCTGCTGTATATGAAAGGTCCGCTGGAACACATCATTGCCGCGCTGCCGATTGTCAGTCGCGCGCAGATCGCGTTCCGTCGTATCGCCGAGTTGTCCGAGCAGTTTTCCTCGCCCGAACCGCACCTGCTGCTCAACGACCAAGGCAATGAAAAGACACCGGTGCACAGCCTGGAACTGACCGACGTCTCGTACAGTTTCCCGACCGTACAAGGCGCGACGCCGTTCCGTCTCGGGCCGGTGAACCTGAAAATCGAACAAGGCGACATCGTCTTCATCGTCGGCGAAAACGGTTGTGGCAAGACCACCCTGATCAAATTGCTGCTGGGCCTGTACGCGCCGCAGCAAGGTGAAATCCGCCTCAACGATCAAGTGGTCACCGCCCTGACCCGCGACGACTATCGCCAGTTGTTCACCACGATCTTCGCCGACTACTACCTGTTCGACGACGTGGTTCAGGGCGACACGCATATTCCGGAAGATGCCAACCAATATCTGCAGCGTCTGGAGATCGCCCACAAGGTCAGCGTGCGCGACGGCTCATTCACCACCACCGACCTTTCGACCGGCCAACGCAAACGCCTGGCGCTGATCAATGCCTGGCTGGAAGAACGGCCGGTGCTTGTGTTCGACGAGTGGGCCGCCGACCAGGACCCGACCTTCCGCCGCATTTTCTATACCGAGCTGCTGCCTGACCTCAAGCGTCTGGGCAAGACCATCATCGTCATTTCCCACGACGATCGTTACTTCGATGTCGCCGACCAACTGGTGCGCATGAACGCCGGCAAAGTGGTCACTGAGCTTCAACCCGCCTGATTGTGAAAAATTTGTAAAAAAAATGCGTTGAGCCTTTCCGGTTTTCGGAAGGCTCAACGTCTTACTTACAGTTAATAGAAATAGTTCTCAGTCAACACTTTGAAGAGTAGAAGAACAATGCCCGCACCGCACGGACTCCACCCGCTCGCCAAGGCTCTGCTGATCCGCCGCTCCTTGCGTTCCACGTTGCCAGCGCTTTGCGCCATGGCCCTGACCTTGCCAATCGCAGGTCAGGCTCAGGCCGCCGCCGTGGCGATCAATATTCCTGCACAGTCGCTGGGGAGCGCCTTGCAGGAATTCGGTCGCCAGACCAACCTTCAGGTGCTTTACAGCCCGGATGAAGTGAGTGGTCTGCGCAGCACCGCCGTCAGCGGTAACCTGGAACCAACTGCCGCCATCGCACAATTGCTCAAAGGCACCGACATCGCCTACAGCGTTCAGGGCAACAACGTCGCGTTGCGCGGCCGCAGCAGCGGTGCAAGCCTGGATCTGGCACCGACCAGTATTTCCGCCACCGCGGAATCGGCCTGGGGCCCGGTTGACGGAATCGTCGCCAAGCGCAGCGCCTCCGGGTCCAAGACCGATTCGTCGCTCAAGGAAATCCCGCAGACCATCAACGTCGTGACACAAGACGAAATCAAGATGCGCGGTTCGAAGTCGGTCACCGAAGCCCTGCTTTACACACCAGGCATGACCGGCGGCGGTTTCTCGGACCGGGTGAAGATTTTCGACGAACCGACCTCCCGTGGTTTCTCCCCTACTCCGCTGTACCTCGATGGTCTGCACATGCCATACGGCGGCGGCAGCACCGGCGGTTCGCTGCAAATCGACCCGTACACCCTGGAGCGCGTCGAAGTGCTCAAGGGCCCGGCATCGGTACTTTACGGGCAGAACCAGCCAGGCGGCATCGTCAACATGGTCAGCAAGCGTCCGACGGCTACCCCGCTGCATGAAGTGAAAATCGGTGGCGGCAGCTATGACCGTAAATACGGCGCCTTCGACTTCGGTGGCCCGATCGACGATCAGGGCGAATTCCTCTATCGCCTGACCGGCGTGTTCAACGACAGCAGTTCGGCCATCGACTACGCCAACCAGAACCGCATGTTGCTGGCGCCAAGCCTGACCTGGCTGCCGAACGACCGCACCACCATCACCGTATTCGGTCAGTACCAGAAAGATCACGACGTACCGGAAGCTCAAGGTCTGCCAGCCTTTGGCACGGTCAAAAACACCTCTAACGGGCGCATCAGCCGCAGCCGCTTCATCGGCGAACCGGACGTGAACAAGTACCACCGTGAACAGTTCGTCGTCGGTTACGAAATCGCCCACGAACTCAACGACGTCTGGACCCTGAAACAGAACGCTCGTTACGCCGACGTCAACGACCAGTACGTGGCGCCGCTGCACGGTTATTCGTTCCCGACCAACCCGGTCACCGGTCTCAACGACAACAGTTTCCAGAGCCGTTACGCGGTGGACTGGTCGCAGCACAACAAGGTTTACGGCATCGATAACATTGCCCAGGCCAAGTTCAAGACTGCCGATATCGAGCACACGGTGCTGCTGGGCGTGGACTACTACCACTCCAACTCAAAGTTCCTCGGTCTCTATGACCGCACCGCGCCGGGTATCGACCTGTACAACCCGGTGTATGGCAGCCAGATCAACTTCCGCCAGCCGTACAAGTGGGATAACACCATTACCCAGACCGGCCTGTACGCTCAGGATCAACTGCGCTGGAACCAGTGGTTCCTGACCCTCGGCGGTCGTTATGACTTCGCCGAGACCGACAACAAGCAACCACTGACCGGCGGTCACAGCAACCAGAAGGACGAGAAGTTCACCGGTCGTGCCGGCCTTGGCTACGAGTTCGAAAATGGCATCACGCCTTACGTGAGCTACGCCGAATCGTTCCTGCCGCAAACCGGTACCGACATGAGCGGCGGCGCATTCGAACCGACCACCGGCAAACAGTACGAAGTCGGTATCAAGTACGAGCCGACGTTCATTGATGGCTTTATCCAGTTGTCGGCCTACCAGATCGATCAGGACAACATGCTCACCTCCGACCTCGACAATCCGGGTTTCAGCACCCAGAGCGGCACCGTGCGCTCCCGTGGTGTCGAGCTGGAAGGCAAGGTCAATGTCACCCAGAACCTGCGCGTACTGGCTTCGGTGTCGCGTAACCAGACCAAGTGGGAAAAAGACAACGACGGTCGCGAAGGTCGCACCCTGGCGATGCGTCCACCACTGACCGCGTCCGCCTGGGTCAACTACGACTTCGACGTCTCCACTGCCCTGGCCGGTTTCGGTATGGGTCTGGGTGCACGCTACGTGCGCAGCAGCTACGGTTCGGACTACGAGTCGGACTCCTTCCAGATCCCGTCCTACACCGTGTATGACGCGATGGTCTCCTACGACCTGGAAAAATCGCCGCTGCACATCAAAGGCGTGAAGCTGCAAGCCAACCTGCAGAACCTCACCGACGAGAAATACGTTGCCGCGTGCAACAGCACCCTCGACTGCTACTACGGTGAAGGCCGCACCATGACTGCTGACGTGACCTACAACTGGTAATACGCTCTGCGCTCACTGAAACGCCGGCATCTGCCGGCGTTTTTTTTGGTTGGGGTTGGGGTTGGGGTTGGGTGTATAT